>NZ_RYFV01000051.1 GCF_004104015.1 Actinomyces oricola
TCTACAACCACGACCGCCGACACAGCACAGCCGACATGCAGAGCCCCATCGACTACGAGACCAACACGGCCCAGGGCCTGCCCAAAACCGCATAAGGAAGCCCTCCACGATTCGGGGGGAACCACATATTGGGGTGCTGTCGGGTGTGGTGGTGGGTGTGTTGTCGGGGGTTGTGTGGGGGAGGAATCCTGTTCCCAGGCATTTGTTGTCCGGTCCGCTGCTGGCGCAGGTGTAGCGGCTGGCCGTGGGTTCTTCGGTGTAGGCCACTGAGGCGCCCGAGTCCTCGCCCTGGGAGGCGCTGCCCTCAGGAGCAGGAATCGTCTGAGTCCACTGCCCCGAAAAAGTGGCCTCATTGTCGACAGCTCTAACGTCAAGGTCTGTGTAACTGTTTGAAAGCGG
The DNA here is from genome assembly GCF_004104015.1 of Actinomyces oricola. GTDB lineage: Bacteria > Actinomycetota > Actinomycetes > Actinomycetales > Actinomycetaceae > Actinomyces > Actinomyces oricola. The sequence continues at coordinate 400 of NZ_RYFV01000051.1, forward strand.
ACATCCTGGACACAGAGGGATAAAAATAGTGACAGCGATAGCCATCCATGAACGCACCATCATGATGCTTTCTCGGTTTTGCTGTCGCATCCCACTACCATCCAGCGTCCATCAACATAGTGCAGAATGACTGCCAAGACATGGTCTGCGGGTGCGGGCCATTCGTGCTTGGTACCGTCGCCGTCATAGGTGATGGACTCGCCCATGGTTACTGTGAGCTCGACTTTGGAGTATTCGCCCCCCTCTGGGGGCGGGTAGTAATCGGCAATGGGTATGTCTTGCTCCCAGGGTTCGGCCCAGCCTCCGCTGGCATGAACTTCTACCGCGGTATCGATGGTGTCCTGGCAGAACATGCAGTCGTCTTCGCTCATGGCGGCGAATTCGGTGGTGTCACCGGTAACGAAGACGTACCTATAAAGTTCCATGAAGTAGTAGGCGCTATTGACGGCGCCGTCGGCGTCGTTGTTGTCCATATTGGAGGACTTGGTGGGCAGCTCCATGGCCAGGGCGGCCTGGCGCAGGGCGGCCAGTTCGGGTCCCATGGCGGTGTCGCGGGAGGCTTGGACGGAGGCCGAGGCTTCCGCCTCGCTCATGGTCGCGGTGGTGGTGCCGGCAATGGCCGTGAATGTCGCCGTCCCACTCCCGGTGGTCTGGCCGGCGGAGCAGGCTAGACCGCCCAGGGCGGACACCGATAGGGCGAGCAGCACTGCGCCGGCTCGACGCAACCAGTAGCGTGGCGCACCCCGACTGTCGCAGCCGGTGTCCGGGTTATCTTCGCGCCTGTCACGAAAGGTGCGTGGGCTGCGCGGCCAGGGTCGAGGGGCCATGGTGTCTCCAGGGGTGAGAGGGCAACCAGGTATGTAACTACCGCCACAATGTGGTGATAGCGGTCACTCTAGCGACCCCTGTGGTTCAGCACTACCCCTACGAAAGTACCTGTGGAGAACTTGTCATACATCCGACGACCTCTGTGCGGGCCACAAGACCCGAACACCCCCGAACCACCGAGCCGGCGAAACCCCAAAACCAACAGCACTGCTTGTGCGGACGGGAATCGTCAGAGTCCGATCACTTCTAATGCCCAGCTTATCGCCGCCGACACCTGAGGACGGGCCTCCACGAGCGCCCGCTATCACAGGGGCGCCTGTGAAGAAACGCATGAGGAGGAACGATCCTCGCCACCGTCGGCTCGGGTGCGCAGTATCATGGGCAGCGTCGCCTTCTGATCTGCTTCGTGGCCCGGCGCGCATTCGGGACGAACCCAAGACGCTCCCAACTATGACTGTCCCCGCCCCTGGTCACCCTGCAGGTTGGGAGGCGATTCCAATCCGCGAAGGAGAACTCATGGCCACGGAGCCCGTTCCCACCGTCACACTCAACAATGGCGTCGTCATGCCGCAGATCGGCTTCGGCGTCTACCAGATTCCGGATTCGGACCAGTGCGAGCGCGCAGTGCGCGACGCCCTCGAGGTTGGCTACCGGTCCCTGGACACCGCTCAGGTCTATCGCAACGAGGCTGCTGTTGGTGCCGCCATGGCCGCCTCCGGACTGCCGCGCGAAGAGATCTTCGTGACCACGAAGGTCTGGATCTCTAACGCCGGCGAGGAGCGCGCCTCCTCCTCCATTGAGGGCTCGCTGCGGCGCCTGCGCAGCGATTACATCGACCTGCTCCTAGTGCACCAGCCCTTCGGCGACTACTACGGCACCTACCGGGCCATGGAGCGGGCGCTATCCGAGGGCAAGGTCCGTGCCATTGGAGTCTCCAACTTCTTCCCGGGGCGCTTTGTGGACCTCGCTGAGCACGTCGAGATCCCCCCGGCCGTCAACCAGATGGAGACTCACGTCTTCAACCAGCAGAAAGCCAACCGCCCCTGGTACAGCAAGTACGGTACCGCCCTGGAGTCTTGGGGTCCGCTGGCCGAGGGCAAGAACAACCTCTTCACCAATGAGACCCTGGCGGCCGTAGGCGCCAAGTACGGCAAGACCGCCGCCCAGGTGGCACTGCGCTACCTGGTTCAGCGCGACATCATCATTATTCCCAAGTCTGTGCACCGGGAGCGGATGGTGGAGAACCTCGACATCCTCAGCTTTAAGCTCAACGTCGCTGACATGGAGGCGATCGCGGCCCTAGACGGTGGAGTGAGCCTGTTCGGCGATCACGAGAACCCCGAGTTCGCAGCCATGCTCAGCGGGCTCACCGCCGACGCCGACTAACTCGTGTAGCGCTGCCGGCCCGGACCCCGGCCACGCTTCTTCGCGCAGGGGCCGCCACGGGTCAACCTGCGCGGAGAGGCCCGCTCCAGCCGAGACGCCCCGGGTGCGGGCGGGTTTCTCTTCGGGGATGCGCAGGGAGCCGCCTTAGAAAGACGCTCCTGGCCGCCGGGCAGGAGCGCCGGGCCACCGGTTCGGCGCCGCTGAAGTCTGTCCCGATGTCGGGCGATCTGCGACCCTGGGACTGTGAGTCCACCCCCCCACCCGTTCGTGTCCGGCGTTGCGCAGAACCTCTACGCCGCCCCCATGGACCGTGCCCTGGTGCTCGCGGCGGCGGCCGGCCGGGCTGGGGAGGTCCCGGTGGGCGCCGTCGTCCTGGGACCCGATGGGCGCCTTCTGGCCCAGGCCGCCAACGCCCGGCAGACAGAGCACGACCCAACGGCCCACGCGGAAATCCGCGCCCTGCGCGCCGCCGGCGCCGCCTTGGGGAACTCCCACCTGGAGGGCTGCACCCTAGTGGTGACTCTGGAGCCGTGCACCATGTGCGCCGGGGCGATTGTGCTGGCCCGCCTGGCGCGGCTGGTTTTCGCCGCCTGGGAGCCCAAGACCGGGGCCTGCGGGTCAGTGCGCGACGTCGTGCGCGACGCACGCGCCAACCACCAGGTCGAGGTGATCGCCGGACTGCGGGCCGAGCAATCCACGAAACTCCTCACCAGCTTCTTCAACCAGCGGCGCCCAATGCCCGGCGCCGAGCCCGGTCCTGAGTTGCCTCCAGAGCCCGGCCACCCCACACCCGCTCCGATAAATCCCAATAGACGAAATAGATAAAATATATAAAGGAGGCACCATGACCCTGGAGGAGTTCCTCGCCCACGTCGGCGCCCGGGCCCCCATCGTCGGCGGTAGCCCGGAGGCCGCCTTCCAGAGCGCTTTTGCCATTGAGACCCAGCGGCTGACCGCTGAACTCAACACAGGATTCCACGAGCCCCAAGAGGTGCGCGCCCTCATGGAGCGGATCACCCGGCGCCCAGTCCCCGAATCCTTCCGCCTTTTCCCTCCCTTCACCGCAGACTTCGGAGCCAATATCCACCTCGGTCAGGACGTCAGGGGCTCGGCAAAGTTGTTTCTATGGTGCTGTGACCAGGCGTGTTGCTTCTGATGGTTCGTAGGTGAGGTGTCGTAGTCGTTCGGTTATGGATGCGTGGGGTCCGTAGGTCAGGCGTATGAGGCT
>NZ_RYFV01000052.1 GCF_004104015.1 Actinomyces oricola
CCGGATCCTCCATAGCCTCCAGCGCCATCCGAGTCGCCCGTTCGCGCAACTCCAGGGGGTACTTCCGTCGTCCCATAGCAGTGATCCTTCCTATCATCACCGCCTCCATTAAACCCGGAACGATTCAAGGGGCCCCAGCAGATACCCCTGCCAGGTGAGCCAGGAGGCGGCGGAGTTGACCACCAGGCCCCAACCGACAATGGAGCCGACCAGGACCAGGGCCACGGCCTCCCAGTTGACCGAACCGTAAACGCCGTCGGGGGTGAACAGCGCTTTCTCGTCGTAGTCGCGCCGACGCATCACCACCTCGGCGAGCATGACACCGGCCCAGGCAGCAATCACAACACCAAGAGTGGTCAGGAAGCCCTGGAATGGACCGAGGAAACCGTCGGCGCCGGCAATGACCGCAATGGTACCCAGGGTCATAATCGTGGCATCAATGCTCGTAGCCACGTGACGGCGCACCGGCACCCCGGTGGCCAGAAGCGAAAGGCCCGAGGAGTACAGGTCCATAATGATGCCGCCCACCAGGCCCAGGATCGCCACAATGGCGAAGGGGATGAGGAACCAGGTGGGCAAGATGGTGGTGAGGGCTCCAATGGGGTCGGCGTTAATGGCCTCGCCGAGTTCGGCATCGCTGCCCACCAGCAGTGTTCCAGCAATGATGAGAATGACACAGGGCAGAGCCGCACCAGTGGTGGTCCAGCCCACCACGCCGACAGTGGAGGCGGTACGCGGCAGGTAACGCGAGTAGTCGGCCGCCGCGTTGACCCAGCCCAGGCCGAAGCCAGTGGCGACCATGACCAGGGCGCCAATGAAAGCGGCAGCGTTGCCTGCGGGCAGGGAGCCCAGGGCCGTCCAGTCAATCCTCCCCGCCACCAGGATGAGGTAGATGACGGTCAGGACGCCGGTGGCCCAGGTGATCCAGGTCTGGACCTTCATAATGGTGTCGAAGCCCAGAATGCCGGCGCTCGCGGCCAGTCCCACGGTCATGAGGAAGCCGACGATCTGCGCCCCGACGGTGTTGTGCCAGCCCAGGGCCTCCAGGACTGTGGCTGAGGCCAGTGTCGCCAAGATGCACAGGACAGTCTCCCACCCCACGGTGAGCATCCAGGAGATCACTGCCGAGAGCCGGTTGCCGTTGTAGCCAAAAGCGGCCCGCGACAGGGCGAGCGTGGGAGCGCTGCCCCGTTTGCCCAGGACGGCCATGACCCCGCACAGGAAGAAGGAGAAGGTGATGCCAATGGTCCCGGCGATAATCGCCTGGACGGCATTGAGGCCGAAACTCAGCACCCACGCGCCCCAGGACAGGCCCAGTACGGAGATGTTGGCGGCAAACCAGGGCATGAAGAGGTCGCGAGGGCGGCCCTTGCGCTCGGACTCAGCGATGACGTCGAGCCCGGCGTTTTCCAACAGGGTGTTGGGCGCCGCGGCGTCGGTTCCAGTGGTGGGATTGCTCATGGAACTCCTGTTCGTAAGAGAAGAGGGCGCCCACACCACTAGGGGCGCCCTCGGATGGGAGGCGCCGGCGGTGAAGAACCATCATTGGCTCGCCGTCATGCCACCCTAGCGCAGTGTCATGACACTCATTCGCTTGCTCAAAGCGCTGGCCGCCTGCTCAATACTATGCCGCTCGGGGCAGGTGGCCGGACCGGCGGTGAGCGTCGACAACGCGCCGGCGCAATTGGCTAAGACCAGTGCCCGGCGCAGGGGCGCGCCCTGGACTAGCGCGGCGGCGAGCACACCGGCATGCGCGTCCCCTGCCCCATTGGTGTCCACGGGCGTCACCGGCACCGTGGGCACATGGACTGGATCCGCGGGGGGCGTGCCGTCCAACATGTCAACGAACCAGGCACCCTGGGCCCCCGCCCGCACCAGCACCGGGGAACCCAGGTACTTCGCGAGCGCACCGGCCGCCTCCCGCGGGCCATCCGGACTGGAGGCTCCGGCGTCTCCCTGGCCGCCCAGTCGTCCAGTGAGAATGTGGGCCTCACGCTCGCTGAGGGACCACAGGGGTCGCAGGGCCCCCAACGCCTGGAGGTCGGCCAGGTCTAATTCCCCCACCATGGGCGAGGCATCAACCAGGACGCGCGGGACGCCGTCGGGCCGTGGGGGCAGGCCGGCGTGGCTGGAGGCGAAGCGCAGCAGGCCTTCGCGAGTGGCGGGCGCGCACAGGGAGTAGCCCGACAGGTAAACCAGGTCCTGCTCCCCCACCGTCAGGTGCTGGTAGCACTCCGGTGGGGTGAGCGTCTCGGCGCCCGCAGTGGAGATAAAGCTGCGCTCGCCATCGACCTCAGTCAGGGCCACGCTTACGCCGGTGTCGTGCGTGGACAGTGTCGGTCCGGCGTGGAGCACGCCTATGGAGTCCAGGGCGGCGCGGGCCATTCGCGCCATGGGGCCGGTGCCCAGGGCTCCGCAGTACACGGCGTCGCATCCCCACTGGCGCACCGCGGCCAGGACATTGAACCCGCCGCCGGGGCTCATGTCGTGGCTGGTGGCGAAGACATCCCCGCCCCGCGGCGGCAGATTGGGTACCCGCATGGATAGGTCGATGAGAACTTCACCCAGGTGCAGGACACGTCCAACCGGCTGGGCGGGGCCGGCTGACGGGCCGGCGGAGCCGACCTGCCCGCCCGGGAGGGCCGCGGGGTCGGTGTCCCCGCCCGGGTGGTCCGCGGGGTCGGCTGCCCCGCTCGGGTGGGCCGGCCGACCGGCGCCGGCCTTCTGTGAAACCTCGACCGGGTCATTGCGGCGGCGCAGGCGGAGGAGTTGCGCTGCAAGAGCACCGGGGTCCAGGTCGGAGACGGCCTGCACGCGCGCCAGGGCCTGAGCGGGGAAGGCGCGCACGCCGTGGGTCGCCCCCAGGATGGCTCCGGTAATGGCCCCAATGGTGTCGGTGTCCCCGCCGAGGTTGGCGGCGGCCAGTAGCCCCTCCCAGGGGCGGTGGCGGTAGCGGACGGCCAGGGCCAGGGCGGCTGGAATAGATTCGGTGGACTCTACGCAGGTACCCACATGATCACGTACCCACATGAGGAAGGAGGCATCATCACCCGCATGATCGGCGGCGTACTCGACGGCGCTGCCGGCAACCGCCAGGACTGAGGCATTGGGCGCCCAAGTGCCCTGAGCAGGCAGGGAGGCAACAGTTGCCCGGGCCAGGTGCACGGCGGTGAGGGTGTCGGCGCCGTCAATGCCGTGGCTGACGGCGGCCGCCACCAAACCGGCAGCCTGGAACCCTTGGATGGTGTTGTGGGTGACCAAGCAGGATTCACGCACGGCTTGGCCGAAGGCCGTCAGGCAGGCGTGCCCGCCGGTGCCGAAGAGCGGTTCCCAGGCGGCTGGGGTCCCGGTGGTGTAGGCGATCCCGACCGGGGTCACCCGCATGGCGGCGCCGTTGGTGGTCCCGGTGCGACCGGTGGTTCCAGGTTCGGCGCCCGCGCGCAGTTCCTCCAGGGCGGCCTTCGTGGAAGGACCCAGGAGATCCAGGGAGCCGCGGCCGATCATGTCCTCCTCCCAGTTCATGAGGGCTTGAGCTAGTGCCCTGGGCTCAATATGACCGGCCCCGCCGCTGTCGGGGGACGGGTCGAGGAGTTGCTCGGCCAGAAGCCAGGCCTGCTCGGTGTCGTCGGTGACGGAGCCGGCCGGCGCCAGGGACGCGTAGGGCTGCTCGGGGGAGGCGTCCATGTGGTTCCCCCCGAATCGTGGAGGGCTTCCTTATGCGGTTTTGGGCAGGCCCTGGGCCGTGTTGGTCTCGTAGTCGATGGGGCTCTGCATGTCGGCTGTGCTGTGTCGGCGGTCGTGGTTGTAGAA
>NZ_RYFV01000053.1 GCF_004104015.1 Actinomyces oricola
CCAGCGCGACACCCCCGAACAAACATACACCGCGTTCCTTGACTACATCACCAGCCGCACCTTCGACTACGACTTCGAACACCTACCAACAACACCCCCCGACAACGATCTTGTTTAAAGCCGGCCATATCTACCACCCTACGCACCCGACCATAATCCGGTCGAGCATGGTTGGAACACGGCCAAAAGCGCAATCGTGAACATTCAGCGTGACACGTCTGAGGAAACCTACACCGCATTCATGGGCTACATTAACAATCACACCTTCGACTACGACTTCGCGCACCTCCCAAATCTCACGCCACCCGACAACGATCTTGTTTAATTCCGGCCATAACACCAACAGTGCGGCCGCCGAAATATTTGGTGAGGGTAACATTCCCGCAAAAATGCTCTATACCATGAAAGATTGTAGGTTGTCTGTACTTGAAGAGGGAGTAAAACAAATTGCGGCGTATCTAGAGAATGGCCATTAAATGTCGTCGTGAATTTAATGAAACTGTAGCAGCGTCCTCAACTATTCGATAAAAAGGGTTAATGTTAGGTGGTGTGCACGCTATTTTCGATACAACGCCCTAAATTCCACCTGTAAATCAAACTTCAGAAATGGTTTTAAAAGAACATCGAGTCCTGACGACAGGAGTGGTGGCGTACCCCTCATAACTGGTTGGAGGCATGGGCGACAATGAAAGCACCTGGGAAGGATAGATAGCACAATGGCCAAGATCAACTTCAGGCGACTAAGCCAGGGGGCCTCGGCTTCAGTCAACACGATTACCGATCCTCGAGACCTGTTCAACGCCTTACCTGAGAAGGTTGCTGGTCTAGACTATCTGCGAGGTCCTCAGGATCAAGTTCTGGCCGCCTGGTATGACCGTCGCGACGAGCAAGACCTTGTAATCAAGATGAACACAGGTGGCGGCAAGACGCTGGTCGGGCTCCTCATCGCGCGCAGCTGGCTCAATGAGGGTGTCCGACCCGTCGCATATCTCGTGCCTGATGGTTTTTTGCTTGAGCAGGTCGTAGATGAGGCGGGCCGGATCGGGATCGCGACCACGAAGGATTCCAAGGCACCCGAGTACCAACAGGGACGCGCCGTGCTCGTCGGGACGTTCGCGAAACTCTTCAATGGCCTGTCCATCTTCGGTGTCGGCGGTAGTGTGTCAAAGCCTCCCTCCCACAGTCTCGGCGGAGTGATCATTGATGATGCTCATGCCTGCATCGCTCAAGCGGATCATGTATTCCGGCTCCGCATCGAGTACGGCTCGGAGGCGTACAGCGATCTGCTGGACCTGTTTGCTGATGATCTGAGGGTGCAGTCTCCTAATGGTCTACTAGACCTAAAAGCGCGACGTCAATCAGCGATTCAGGAGGTCCCATTTTGGGCATGGCAGGACAAGCAGGATCGGGTCTTGTCGATCCTCCATCCGATCTCAGAAGGCGAGGTACTGAAGTGGGGCTGGCCGCTTGTCGTAGATAGCCTCCCCCTCTGCACTGCCGTGGTCACCAGCGATGCTTTCGAGATCTATCCCCCTTGTCACCCCACAGAGATGCTCCTTGGCTTTTCACAGGCACGGCGGCGCGTCTACCTCACCGCCACCCTTGCTGACGACTCGGTGCTGATTCGGCACTTCGGTGCGGCACCGGAGTCAGTCTCACGGCCGATTTCTCCCTCGAGCGCGGGCGATATCGGGGATCGAATGATCCTCGTGCCACAGCAACTTGTACCTAGCGCGACGAACGAAGAGGTACGTGATCTCGTCCTCGATTTAGCTAAGAAGCAGAACGTCGTGGTTATCGTGCCGAGCCGCAGCCGAGCCGACTGGTGGCAGGACTACGCAGCCGACGTGCTGGACCGTGAGAACATCGATCAGGGCATCGAGCAACTACGCAACAACCCAAAATTGGGTCTGATAGTGCTCATCAACCGCTACGACGGGATTGACTTGCCCGACAACGCCTGCCACGTATTGGTGTTGGATGGCCTGCCAGAAGCACTCGACGGACGGGAGCGGCTGGAACAGGCCCGGTTGATCGGGTCAACAAGGCTCCTTGGTCGACAGGTTCAACGCTTGGAGCAGGGTATGGGGCGAGCTACCCGTTCGAACGAGGACTATGCTGTGGTCCTTCTTCTGGGAGCGCAGCTGGCTGAGCGGCTCAATTCACCGGAGGCACGCGACTACTTTTCACCCGCAACAAAGGCACAATTGGACCTCGCATTGGAGATTGCCAATGAGATCGAGGCCGACTCGCTAGACGACCTCCACGAAATCATGGAGCAATGCCTCGAACGTGATAAAGAATGGGTGGCCTATAGTAAGGCTGCGCTGGCCCCGGTCCGGTACGACACGTCTGGAATTACCGACACCGCCAGTGCTGAGCGAGAAGCATTCGACGCCGCTCAGCGTAGAGACTATGCGGCCGCAGTCAGAGCACAGCAAAGAGCCGTGAGTCGTCTTGGGGATGAAATCGTTACACAGGCTATCTATAGACAGCAGCTCGCTGCCTACACTAATTTCTTCGACCCTTCCGAGGCTCAACAGATCCAGAAGACAGCGAACCTTGCGAACAGGCGACTCCTTCGCCCTTTGGAGGGAGTGCAATACGAGAAACTCAAGGCGGCAAGCCGCCTTCAGGGCGAGCAGGCTTCCTCCTGGTTGCAAAAGAGATACGCCTCCGGTAATGACCTCTTACTTGGGTTTGAGGCTGTATTGCAGGATCTCGATTGGGGACCGCGCACTGCACAGTTCGAACAGGCCATGCATGATCTCGCCTTGCATATCGGCCACACAGGGCAGCGGCCAGAAGACACGCTCGGACGTGGGCCAGACAATCTCTGGGCACTTTGCGACGGATCGTTTTACATCATCGAAGCGAAGAGCGGGGCCGCCTCCGGCCACCCTGTGTATAAGAAAGATGCCGAGCAACTGTCAAACGCCATGGACTGGTTTCGGCAGCAGTACCCTAGCAGCGAAGCAACGCCAGTGCTGATCCACCCAGAGGAAAAGTTCGACTCACATGCCGCAATACCGATAGGCTGCCGCATTATCACGACGGAACGACTTACACGGCTACGGGATTCCGTACGAGCTTTCGCTACAGGGCTGTGGCCGGCTTTAAACAAGATCGTTGTCGGGGGGTGTTGTTGGTAGGTGTTCGAAGTCGTAGTCGAAGGTGCGGCTGGTGATGTAGTCAAGGAACGCGGTGTATGTTTGTTCGGGGGTGTCGCGCTGG
>NZ_RYFV01000054.1 GCF_004104015.1 Actinomyces oricola
CCGGATCCTCCATAGCCTCCAGCGCCATCCGAGTCGCCCGTTCGCGCAACTCCAGGGGGTACTTCCGTCGTCCCATAGCAGTGATCCTTCCTATCATCACCGCCTCCATTAAACCCGGAACGATTCAGGTGCCGGATAGGCCGAAGTAGATCTTGTTGCGGGCGTTGGTCTCAATGGCCTGCACCATGGCCGGGGTAAGTTGAGCGCGGTACTGGTGCGCCAGGTGGAAGGCGCCGCCCAGTGAGCGGGCTTGCGCTAGAGCCTGGGACAAGTCGCCCGGTAGCCCGTTAATGAAGTCGTGAACCTCGTCAATGTAGACGCCGACAATATGACGACGCTCGGCTGGCAGTGTCTGCCGGGACAGCAGCTGCGTCCACAACTGGCCAACCAGCAGACTCCCCAGCAGTCGAGCGGCCTCCGCGCCGAGCAGGCCGCGGTTGAGGTTGACGACCACGATCCGCCGCTGGGTGAACAGGTCGGTCATGGAGAAGCGCGGCGAGGATTGGCCCAGGACGGCGCGCAAATGCGGTCGCACAATGAGCTTGCGCAGCTTGTTGAGCACCGGGGCGATCTCCGTGGCCTGCGCCTGCGGTTTCTTGGACTCGTAGGCAGCCCAGAAGGCACCGGTGCCCAGCGGGTCGTCCTGTCCAGCCAGGATCCGGCGCCGGAAAGCCGGGTCGGTCAGCAGCGGCGGCAGCCACAGCAGGTTGGCTCCCGGAGTGCGCGCCAGTGTCAACAAAGAGGCACCAAGAATGTCGGCGCTACGGATTCCCCAGTGCTCGCGGAACAAGGCCGCCAGCGTCCCCAATAGTCCATCGGCTGTCACTGGCGCCAGGTCAACGGGGCCGGTCAGCGGGTTCAACCCCACTGGTGCTGGATTGGTTGGGTCGATCACCACCACGTCGCCGTGCCGCTTAGCCGGTATGCGAGCCAGCAGGTCGATAGCCAGGTCGCCCTTGGGGTCGATCAGTAGCACTCCACGGCCCGCCTCGATGTCGGCCAGGGTCAGCGAGAGCAGAACCGTTGATTTACCGGTACCAGTAGGGCCCAGCAGATGCGTGTGAAAGACCGCGTCACGGATTGAGATCGAGACGGGCTGTCTGCGTCCTGGTGCGCTGACCACGCCGATTACCCGCTCCGAGGCGGTCAGATCACCTGGCGGCGGCAGCTGGCGCGGGTGCAGATCACCCAGTAGCGGCAGTGTCGGCTCGCCGATCGGCCACCCGCACAAGGCCGTCAGTTGCCCTGAACGCAGACGCAAGGGCCAGCGCCACGGCAGGGTCGCCCGCTCCAGATTGTCCGGAGTCTCAGCGCTGAGGCGAAACCGGGCCTCGGTTGTCTCAACGGTGCGCAGCGCCCCTAATAGCTGGGAGAACAGCTGATGCGCTTGCCTCACTTCGCCCGCGTACCCCAGGCGCATACAGGCCACAGCGCCGTGCTGCTCGCCGGTTGTCCGTGCCGTGCGCTCCGACGTCCTCGGGACAGGACTGCCCAGGAACAGCTCACGCCAGCCCGGAGCCGGCGGTGCGGTGAAGAACGATGACGGCAGACGACGGCCGATCACCAGCTGTGCCACCACCCGCTGATCCCCACTCAGACCACTGACAGTGGCGTACAAGGCCCGGGTCGCCGCAACGATCCGCTCATTGACAGCGCTGACGCCGCTGCGACCAGCCTGTAGCCGCACAGCCCGGCTGACCGCAGTACGCTCGTGTTCGGGCTGAAATACCTGTACCGGCAGGTGATGCGCTAGTAGGCGCTTCACCTCAGTGACCCGGCCTGGTTGACAGCCCACCAGCCAACACACTCCGCCGGCCCAGGCGTGCACCTCCAGCACTACCGGTCCCACCTCCATGGCTGTAGCCAGACGTTCCAGGGCTGTAGCCGCTACCGCGGGCGTCACCGGGCTGCGCCACGCTAGTTCTTGCCACTGCCAGACCCGGCTCATGACCCACCCCCAATCCGGCCCGTCTGGGTGTCACTCGCCCGGGCAGAACCGTCAGCACCGTCGTCTACCGGTTTACCGTTTTTACCTGCCTGGGTGGGCTCTGTACCGGGATTCTGCTCGGCCCGGTACAGAGCCAGTATCAACAGCACCCGAGCCAGTGCTTCAATATCAATCCGCTGGCACCACGACGCCACAGCCCGATACCGCGGCCGACGAGCGCGATTATTCCGGTATGTCATGACGCTCGCCTCCGTTTATCTCTTTTCACCAGCGCCGCAGATACCAGCGCACCCCGGCCACGATGCCGGCGACGACGCCCGCTACCACGACCGCCCACCGATACCGCCAGACCAATTCCACCGCCCAGACCAGCAGCACGACGCCGCCGAACACGTACAGGCAGCTCTTCCAAAACCTCGCCGCGGGCGAGCGCATCCCGCCACCGTCCAACATGCTTAACCCCTCTCATAGCCCTATCCCTCGTTCCATCTTGCAGCCACCACTATCCCGAACCACTCTTCCGCTGTATCTCGGTACCGGGTATCCGGGGATTTGTATGTCGGAGTTGACTTCGTTGCCCCAGATGGCCCAGGGTTGGTTGGATTCTGGGTGTCGGCGGGCGAATAGTTCTAGGTAGGGGCCGGAGCTGATGCGTTCGATGATGGCGAATTGTTCGGCTGGTTTGCGTGAGTGCTCGGTTACGGGTGCGTTGAACCAGGTGGGTTGGGAGCGGTTGCCTAGAGGTGCGTGGCCGCGGGTGCAGAACAGTAGTTGTTCGGTGGCGTTGCGTAGTTGGTAGCGGCCGGATAGACCGAGGCGGAATTTGATCCAGGTCAATGGGCTGCGTACGGTGAAGCCCCAGGCCCCGGCGATTTCGTAGGCGGTGGGCAGCATGGCGTTGGTTGTCCACAGCCACAGGTGGGCGTCCCGGGCGGCTAGGTCGCTTACTGGCATCGTCTTGATCCGTTCTAGTGTCGTGTTTCTGAAGTAGTTGGGCGCTTGGCTTTCTTGAGTATCTGGTCGGCGGGCTTGGTCCAGGAGAAGGGTTTGCAGGTCTTGTTGTAGGTGTCGATGAAGCGTCGGATGGTGGTGGT
>NZ_RYFV01000055.1 GCF_004104015.1 Actinomyces oricola
TAATGTCCACATCAACGCCGTGCGAAGCGTAAAGAACCGCCTCCGCCTTCAGCCTCACTAAAACAAGAGTGTCACTGCGCTTCTTCCACCTCAAAAAAACATCGTGTTCCTTCTGCGTCACATCCACTTGCATGCAGGTATTCTACAACGGGTGGCACGTCATTTCCAGGCCACTAAACCACAGAATACAATTTTGTTTCATTTCGGCCACAGAACACTGAGCAGATCATGTCCTGTCTTGATCGCTCGGTGCGCGAAATTGATAATGAGAAGATCGCTGTGGTTCTCGACAATGCCGGGTTCCACCACGCCAAAGCGCTAAGAGAGCAGCTTCAACCCGGAGGTCGGCTCGAGAACCTCAAACTCATCTACCTACCACCCTACGCACCCGACCATAATCCGGTCGAGCATGTCTGGAGCACCGCTAAAAGCGCAATCGTGAACATTCAGCGTGACACGCCTGAGGAAACCTACACCGCATTCATGGGCTACATTAACAATCGCACCTTCGACTACGACTTCGAGCACCTCCCAAACCCCACGCCAGCACACGATCTTGTTTAATCCCGGCCATAATCAGTTCTGCCTGGACGTGCCGCCAGCGTAGCGTCTTCCTTCAAGGGCGGTCGATATCGAGCAGGTCGATGACGTTCAGGCCGTGCGCGGCTCCTGCAATGGACATTTTTCGGTCGTGTGTCAGAAGGATGGTTGGCTGGTCAGGAGAATCCAAGCTCAAAGCCGTCGCCAGATGAATGGCGTCGAGCGAGCGCAGGGCTTTGGTCAAGGTGCGGGCTCGCTGGATGACGTCTCGATCGATCTGGACCAGTCGCAGATAGCTGAGGAACTCGTCGATGTCGGCCAGAGGCGCTCCGGCCCGGTGCGCGATGCGGGTGAGCTCCACCTCAAGAAGCTCCGAGGCATACAGGTCCTCGTCATCGAGTGCACGGACAACGCGGCGCGCCGCTTGATCACCTAGCGCCGCGTAGGCCGTGCGCCGGTGTGGGGGGCCCTGATAAGGAAAGAGGGCGATCCCGGCGAACGAGGTGTCGAGGTAGTGCGGCATCAGAAACTATCCGCTCGGTCGTCGGCCAGAATCTGGTCCGTGGTCACACCGTCAGGCAGGCTGAGGCGTGGCAGTGGTTCTCCCTTGGCGCGCTGAGTGCGTGGAAGGCGGATCCGTCCCTGGCGGATCATCTGGTCGATACGTGACTCCCGCTGAGGGACTGGGACGATCGTTGCTCGAGGTGTGCCATTTAGCGTCACGGTGACGGGGGTGCCTGTCGTTGCCACAGTGTTGAGGACCTCACCGGTTCGGCGACTGAGCTCCCGAGAGGTGATCGTCTGGGAGGAAGGAGTGACTGTCATGTCAGTCATGATACTCCGTTAGCGATGTCATGTCGGCACGGCGAGAGGGTGCGATGCGGCCTGCTCCAGCAGGTAGCGGCCCTGAGTGGCCACGTCGAGATGGTCGTGAGGTGGCTGTGTGATCGACGGTTACAGTCTGCGCGCACCTGTCCACTCCCCGGGGTGCCGTAGATCCGGTTGGTGTCCAGGGTGTCAGCAGGGCCTTCTGCGCAGGCCAGGTCAAGTCCCTGGAGGTGGTGTAACGGCTGGTCTTCGAGTTGGGTGGGTTAGAAGGGGTGCTTGTTGGGTTCGTGGGTGACGAGCTGGATGTTGGGCCTTCATTTGTTGTCGGGGTCGAAGAAGTCGTCGGGCCGGGGTGCTGGCTGGCCGGTCTCGTCCCACCAGATGGTGTGGCCGCCGGTGGCGAGGATGGCGAGGTCGAGGTCGCGTTGGCTGGTGTTGTTGCTCATGCCGCTGGTTCCAGTTCGGGCAGTTCGCTGTCGGCGGGCTGGGTATCGGTGGCGGCTTGTCGGGCGCTGGCGCGGGCTCGCGCGAGGATGTCGAGCCCGGGGTAGCGGCGGCCTTCGGCCCACTGGTCGTGCTGCTCGGCCAGGACGGCTCCGACCAGGCGGGTCACGGAGTCGCGGTCGGGGAAGATGCCGACGACGTCGGTGCGGCGGCGGATCTCGCGGTTGAGGCGCTCGTTGGGGTCGATCGGACCAGATCTGGCGCCAGACCTCGCGGCCGAAGGCGGTGAACGCGAGCACGTCGGCGCGAGCGGTGTCGAGGCGGTCGGCCACATCGGGGAGCTTGTCGGCCAGGGCGTCGAGGATTCGGTCGTACTGGGCGTGTACGGCTTGGGCGTCGGGCTGGTCGTAGACCGAGTGGAGCAGCGCCCCCACCCACCCCCACGACGACTTCGGGCACACGTCCATGAGGTTCGCCGCGTAGTGGGTCCGGCAGCGCGCGGTGCCGGGCAGGTTGGCCGCGATCGCCTCGACCAGCCCGGCGTGGGCGTCGGAGGTGACCAGCACAACGCCGTCGGGGCCGCTGGTCAGGCCGCGGGCGACCAGGTCGGCGAAGAACGCATTCCACGCCGCGGCGGTCTCACAGGTGGCGACCTTGACCCCGAGCACCTCGCGGTGGCCATCGGCGTTCACCCCGGTGGTGCTGCTCGTCGAGGTCGGCGGCCATCCGGGAGACCTGCGACTTCGACAGCGAGGTGATCCCCAGGGTCTGGACCAGCTTGTCCACGCGGTGGGTCGAGACGCCGAGCAGGTAGCAGGTCGCCACCACCGAGATCAGCGCCCCCTCCGCGCGCTTGCGGCGCTCGAGCAGCCACTCGGGGAAGTAGGTCCCCTCGCGGAGCTTGGAGATCGCCACGTCGAGGGTGCCGACCCTGTGTCCAGCTCGCGGTGTCGGTAGCCGTTGCGCTGGTTGACCCGGTCCGGGCTGGCCTGGCCCTACTCGGCGCCGCACACCGCGTCGGCCTCGGCCCACAGCAGCGCATTGATCACCGTCGCGAGCAGGTGCCGCATCAGATCCGGCGACGCGCCTGAGGTTCCCCCCGGACCGTAGAGGCATCAGCTATAAGGAGTGGTGATGTCAGAGAAGCGGAAGAAGTACGACCGGGAGTTCCGTGAGGGAGCTGTCCGGATCGTTGAGGAGACGGGGAAGCCGAT
>NZ_RYFV01000056.1 GCF_004104015.1 Actinomyces oricola
CGTGCCAGGCGGCTCATAGCCAGGATAATCTGCTCGGTGTTCTGGCTGCCCTCAATGGGGTAGATGCGCATCTTCTTGGTGGTCAGGCTCAGGGCACCGAAGAACGAGCATGAAGAACGGTTCCGGTTGACGTAGATCTTGGTGCGCTTGCCCTTGGGCAGCCACATGCGGCGGGTCTCGGCCTCGTGCTCCACACGGACCTCGTCGACGGTGTAAACCTCCCAGCCGCCGGCCAGCAGGTCGGCGACTTCCCTGCGTACCTGGGCCATGCGCTGGGTGATGGCCTTCTCATCACGGCGCTTGTCGAAGGGGTCGGGCAGCCCCATGCTCATGCCGACGAAGCGCAGGAGCAGCTGGTAGGAGGAGTCCGACTCATACTCCACACCGAACCTCGCCTTCACCACGTCCCGTAGGGCGGGCACGTCCCAGAAGTCGGCTTGGATGCCGGATTGTGATGGTGGCAGGCTCAGGACTTCCTTGAGCTGTTCCTTTTGGGTGCGGGTGAGTTTCGCGGCGTTCTGATTGCTGGCATGACCGGTCACCACCGAATGTAACCTGGTGCGCCGCCACTCCGAGAACCATTCCTTCACGGTCCTCTCACACCGGTCAACCATCTCCGCAATAATGTCCGTATTAACGCCGCGGGACGCGTAGAGGATCGCTTCGGCTTTCAATCTGACCAGAATCAGCGTGTCGTTGCGCTTCTTCCACCTCAATAGAACATCGCGTTCTTCCAGTGTTACATCAACCTGCATGCGCCCATTCTATACCCCGCCCACACTAATCTCCACCTAAGAACGCACTGGAATACGGTTTTGTTTAAAGCCGGCCATACTCATCCTCTACGCCCTTGTTAACCTGCTCAGTCCTCTTGGTTTGATAATCGGCGACATTGTTCGGTCATATGAAATCCAACGGGTGATTGAAGAACTGTTTCCCCGGGATGCGGATAACACGGAACCGGCCGAAGGGTGTCGTGAGAAAAAGGAGCGGCACGAGGATCTTACGTCAATGATTGAGAGTCTTGGTAACATGGACGAGGATGACGGCCTCCAGCTGGAGGAGATTAAGTGCGCCGATGGCGTTACTCGTTATGTTCTATATATTGGGGGCACGTTCGCCGGTGCTGGAAGGTACTCCGATTCGATGGGCGCCTTAGAGAATGTGCCGAGTTACCTGGGGTTCGAGACGGCCACGGACGTGCGCATCCGACGACTGCTGGAGTCGAAGGTAACGCCGAAGGGCTCCGAGATTATGGTGAACGCTTACAGTCAGGGGGCCCTGCACGGGCTTCACCTCATCAATTCGGGTAAATTCAACATTACTCAAATGGTGACTGTCGACGCCCCTGACAGGGCACTCCCCATCAACACCCATGGGGCGAATATTTTGAATCTCAAAGATGAGCAGGATTATATTATAGGCAATATTCAAGGGCTGTCGCATTTTAATGGCGATGACTTCTATGGCGATTCGAACAGGAAGGGGGAACCCCTGTTCGGCGCGCATGCCGATTCGGACGCTCACAAGATAATCGCCCGGCAGTCCTCGGCATCGACGGACCCGGCGTATAACAAGCATCGTCGGGAGATCGCAAAATATATCGGCCCAGACACCAAAGTGAAGGGGAAGTATGATTAGCAGTGAGGACGATGGCGCGGACCGCCCGGTCGTCTGCCTCCTTCCGCCCTGGTGGGGCGTCCTGTACCCGGAGCGCGACGGCCCCGAGGCGGTAGCACGGGCCGCGTCGAGAATGATCCCCGATGTTGCGGGCGTTAATGTGACGCCCTTGCGCATCAAGATTGAGCTGGCGATGCGCGAGTCGATTGCGGCCATGGCGGGCGCCGGTGTCCAGGCGTGGCTTTATGAGGCAGAACCGGTGAATGACGTCCGCATGGGGACGAGCATAGCGGTGCTTCCCATGCCGGGCTTCGCGGGGGCGCGCCCCATTGAGGCGGTGCTGGCATTGGCCACTCAGGACTCCAGCGCCCACATAGTCTCCGACAATGACCGCATCGTGGTGCGCTTCTTCTCATCCGCACCCCTGCGAGATGAGCTTCGCGCTGTCACCCTTCCCGAAATGGAGGACCCGGAGGGGGCCGTGAAGATCATGCGCCAACTGGAGGACGTTCTGAAGGGCGGTGAGTATCTTTACTTCGCGGGCGCGGCCGACTCCGACGCGGACTGGGTTTGCTGCGTGGCCGGACTGCCCATAGTCGAAGGTAAAGAGGGGGACGAGTTCCTCAGCGTCGCCACCGACCTGCTCGACCAGATTGTTCGCTCAATTCGAATAGGCGAGGAGGTGGGAGACCTTCCCTAACAGCTGCCCAACAGCACGGGGCCGGGGCCCGACCGCCCGGCCCGCCACCGCAGAGCACACCCAAATCCTAGTAGAAGAAGCCCGGGCTCCCGGGCGCCCATCGAGAAGGGAACCATGACCATGGCGAATATTTCCGCCTCCTATGACGAGATGAACCAGCAGGCCGCCTCGCTGCGCTCGACTCGGGACAACATCCAACAGATGCTCCAGCAGGCGCGCATGCAGGTGGACAATCTGGTTTCTTCCGGGTTCGTCACGGACAGCGCCTCAGGTGCATTCCAGGCGAATTATCAGGAATTCACCACGAGCGCCACCAAGACCATTGACTCATCAGGGGCTCGGCAAAGTTGTTTCTATGGTGCTGTGACCAGGCGTGTTGCTTCTGATGGTTCGTAGGTGAGGTGTCGTAGTCGTTCGGCTATGGATGCGTGGGGTCCGTAGGTCAGGCGTATGAGGCT
>NZ_RYFV01000057.1 GCF_004104015.1 Actinomyces oricola
CCAGCGCGACACCCCCGAACAAACATACGACGCGTTCCTTGACTACATCACCAGCCGCACCTTTGACTACGACTTCGAACACCTACCAACAACGCCCCCCGACAACGATCTTGTTTAAAGCCGGCCATAGTCCACGGGCCGTCTCCATTCGAGCAGTTCGATCGAATCAGATGTTCCTGCAGTAAGCGTGATTCAATACGCTCAATCTCGTTGTCAACGTCGTCGCCTTTGGGCATACTTTCCCTCAGTCTCCTTCTGGTGTATCAGAGATGGCTGAACGAGCGGTCCCGCCAGCCGCATCCTCTTGAAGCCGGTCGAAATCGCTGACGTAGCGGCGGTCTTGGATGAGACGGAATCGCTCGAACTCGCTCAAGGCGTAGTCGTCAGCTTGGGCCTTCGAGATATGGCCGGCGCCTTCTAAAACCTGGCGATCGTCGAGATCGAGGAAGGCATCTAACCGCTTGGCCCAGTCTTCCATGGTCATGGGGATGTGGCGTCGAGCACGCGATTCGGCGAGATCAAGGAAGGAGTTGACGAGTCGGCCAAGATCCTCAAGTTCCTCGCGGGTCAAGTAGTTCTTGCCTATCGTGACGTCACCTCGCAGGATCTTTCCGTCTGGGCTACTACCCCAAGTGGTCAGTCCCATGTGAGGGCGGTCGGCGTCAGCGCGCTCACGGATCAGTTCGGCGGCGGTGTGCCCGTGGACTGCGTAGTGCAGCTTGTTCTGGACAGTGGCAAAGAAGCGTTTTGTAGTGGGAGCATCGCGGTTGTAGTCCACGCTGGTGGCGTAGATGTCCGTGACCTTCTGGTAGAAACGTCGTTCAGACAGCCGTATCTCGCGGAGCTCTTCCAGGAGTCGCTCGAAGTAGTCCTCACTCAGGAATGTGCCATTGGCCATGCGCTCTCGGTCGATAACGTAACCACGGATGGCGAAGTCGCGCAGCACTCGTGTTGCCCACTGGCGGAACTGGGTGGCTCGGACCGAGTTGACACGGTAGCCGACAGATATGATGGCATCAAGATTGTAGTGAGGGACGCGCCTGTTGACTTGACGTGAGCCTTCGGTTCGAACCTGTAAAAATTCTTTACAGGTTGCCACTTCCGTCAATTCTCCGGACTCATAGATGTTGCGGAGGTGGATCGAGACATTGGCTCGGGTCGTGCCGAACAGTTCCGCCATGAGCTGCTTGGTTAACCAGAGTGTCTCATCTTCGTAGCGCGCCTGGATCGAATCAGCGCCCTCTTGGGCGATGAAGATGAGGAACTCGGCGGTTGAGTTGCGAATGAGTTTGTCTGGGCGATTTGGTGGCACGGCGTCCTGTGTCATGAATCTATCATACCCCGTGCGGATGATATGTATGCATATTAGGCGAGAGCCTGCGTTTTATTTATTGTGTGACACGAAATTTGGCTGTCGCAGCGAATGGGATTACCTGGTCGAATGCGTCCAGTATTTTGTTCTCTGGGGTGAGTGGCGTTTTTCGGACACTGGGAGATTTTGTTCTCCTTTGATCCGATGGGATGGAGTCATGTCTAGGGCGAAGTATTCTGGTGAGCTGCTAGGAGCAGGTCGTGCTCGAGGTCATCGAGAAGGGGCGGTCGGTGACAGAGGTTGCCTCGTCTTATGATTTGGTGCCGCAAACAGTGCGCAACTGGATCGGCAAGTACAAACGGGAACATGCCACCGAGGAAGACAGCAAGGCTGCTTTAGAATCAGCTGAGATCGCGAGGTTGAAGAACGAACTGCGCGAGCTGCGTCAGGGATGCGAGTTCCTAAAAAAGCAGCCGCCTGGCTTGCGAAAGAACAGCGGTGAGTCAGCGGTACGAGCTTATCAATCGCGAAGAAGGCAGATATCCGATTGCTTCGATGAGTCCGGTGGGCAGGCGTACCGGGAGTCCGGCTACTACTCATGGCGTGACCGAAGGGACTCACAGTCGGCATCAAGGAAAAAAGAGCTCGGCGTGCTCATCAAGGCCGAATTCGATGAGCCAAGACGGCCGGTGCGGTTATCGGAGAATCGCCGCTATTTTGAGTCGGAAAGGCACGATCGTCTGCCCCAGGCACGGCCTGGTCGATCATGCACGACCTGGGCCCCGCTGCACTACACGCACTGAGAAGTCCGCACCACTGTGCCCGCCCGAGGACCTGGATGATCGTCCAGACCTGGTCAAGCGAGACTTCAGCACCCCCTGCCCCTGGTGTGAAGTGGGTGGGCGACATCACCTATATCCGCACCTGGGCCGGGGCTCGTCTACCCGGCAACCGTTCTGGACTGTTGCACGAAGAAGGTCGTGGGCTACTGAGCCTTTCTCACCAGGTGTCTTTATTGAGGTTGATGATGACGAGTGCGGTGGCGGTGATGGTGGTGATGGCCTTGGGGTCGAGGGTGACTCTCTGGAGGGCTTTGAGGTGCTTGAGCATGGCGTTGGCTCTTTCGGCTGGG
>NZ_RYFV01000058.1 GCF_004104015.1 Actinomyces oricola
TCAGGGCTAGCAAAGATAGCGTGGTCCACGTCGAGGCCTTCCGGCAGTTGGTTGTGTAGCAACTCCCATCATCAGAGGGCCTCGACCCCCACCCTGGCACCCACACGCCCAAACCCACCCCCTCAACCGCGAAGAGCCGTCATAGCTACGCCGTCCAGGTAACATTCAGCCATGGTGACGGTGAACCTTGAGCAGCACGCGTGGGAAGTCGGCGACAAGCTCGGTGCTGGTGGGTATGGATTGGTGCGAGAGGCGTGGCGGGACGGCGTCAAGCGCGCGGTGGCGAAGTTGGTCCCAATCGAGCCGGGTGCTCAGCGTGAGCTCCTGATCGGAACCTCAACGGATTTACCCCACGTCGTGCCAGTGCTGGACAGTGGCGAGTATGACGGCATGTACGTCCTGATCATGCCGCGTGCCGATTATTCTCTCCGCCAGTACATTGCGGATAATGTGTTGAGCCTTGAGGAGAAGATTGCCATCCTCGCCGATGTTGCGCATGGGCTGAATGAGATTGAACAAGCAGGTCTGGTTCATCGCGACCTGAAGCCAGAGAACGTGCTGTATACGGACAGCGCCTGGAAGTTATGCGACTTTGGCATCGCCCGCTACCGAGATGCCTCAACGGATGCTGCGACGCGCAAGTATAGCTTTACCGCGCTGTATGCGGCTCCAGAGCAGTGGCGGAGTGAGCGGGCAACTTCAGCCACCGACATGTACGCCTTCGGGGTCATGGCCTATGAACTGCTGGAAGGCCACCTGCCGTTTCAGGGACAGACCGCCGAAGCGCTACGAGAGCAGCACCTTCACACCACTCCACCGGATATGAGCATCGAAGTACCTCGACTACAGGTCATGATCTGTGAGTGTCTCAATAAAGCGGCCGAAGCACGCCCCACCGCCGATTGGGTTCTGCAGCAACTCGCCCACGCTGCAGACGCTCCTGCAAGTCCTGGCATACAACAGTTACAGCAAGTCTCGCAACAGTTTTCGGCGCTGCGGTCGCAAGCGCTAGCCGAAGACGAGCAACGCAGGACGTTGCGAGAACGACGTAAGGAATTATTCCAAGACGCATGTCGGTCATTCGAGCATCTCCGCGCGACGGTACAGAACACGATCGTCGATAACACGCCGTTCGCGGAGTATGAAGAACGGCGTGAGCAGACGAATCTCGGTGACAAGATCACGATCTCAAGCGTGACGTTGGTTGCGGCGCGTCTCGAGTTTGTGGGCCCACGAATAGTCGAACCGGAGCGATGGAGCGGACCATTTGAGGTGATCGCTTGCGCCAGTATCGAGTTGGATCAAACCTCGACTCACAACGATTATCCTGGCCGTTCACATTCCCTATGGTACTGCGACGCACTGCATGAGGGGCGGTTTGACTGGTTTGAACTTGCGTTTATGGATTCTCCGCTATTCGGTGGTCGGCAGCGTATGGAGCCATACGCTGCGCAGCCAGAACAGATCTCAATAGCCTTCGAGAGAGTAATTGGTACTGCACAACTTGCCTGGCCTCTCGAGCAACTTGACCGCGCAGACCCGCAGGAGTTTGTCGATCGATGGATTGGCTGGTTTGCAGAAGCGAACAATTCCAAGCTGTTTAGACCATCGACCATGCCGGAGAAGCCTATTGAGCGCAACTGGCGGGAATGAAAAGTATCACAAGCACCCCTACTGCGAATTTCAGTGAATGTTATACATTATGCCAACTTCGACTACTTCAATTTTCTATAGGGACACGGAATGACGGTAGATTCTATCCTTGGGCTTACTGGTACCATCCTGTCCGTCGTTTCGTTGACTTGGCAAGTACGTTCATGGCGTGCTTCTGGAGCGCGACTGAAGGTGTCCTGCGTCTCCAGTTTTCTGCTGGGAGACGTAGTACCTGAGATGGAGCTACTCGGTATTAAAATTACTAACTCTGGTCGTTCTAGTGTCGCGTGTCGTTAGTGTCTAGACGGTTGGGTGTTTGGGAGTATGTGGGTATGGCTCATCCTGGTGCTCCTGGTCTTGTGCTTCGTGATGGTGATGGTGAGGAGCTTGGGCGTTGGTTGCGT
>NZ_RYFV01000059.1 GCF_004104015.1 Actinomyces oricola
AATGGGTGCTGGAGGCCGACATCGAGGCATGTTTCGACAACATCGAACATGCGCCCTTGATGGACCGGCTCCGGCTCAGGATCGGCGACAAGCGGGTGCTCGCGCTGACGAAGGCGTTCCTGAAGGCCGGAGTCCTCACCACGGTAGGGACCCGGGAAGGAACCATCACCGGCACCCCGCAAGGAGGGATCTTGTCGCCGTTGCTGGCCAACATCGCGCTGTCCGTGCTGGATGATCACTTCATGGGCACGTGGCAGCAAACGATGAACACGGTTCAGCAGCGTCAGAAACGTCGCCGTCATGGCGCGGCGAACTACCGACTGATCCGCTACGCCGACGACTTTGTCGTGGTGGTCACGGGTCAGCGGGAACACGCCGAACAATTGCGCGACGAGGTGACACAAGTGCTGGCCCCGATGGGACTGAGGCTGTCACCGGAGAAGACCCAAGTGGTCCACATCGATGAAGGATTCGACTTCCTCGGGTTCAATATCCGACGGATGCGGAAACGAGGAAGCCACAAACACTTCATCTACACCCAGCCCTCGAAGAAGGCGATCGCCTCCATCAAGGACCGGGTGCGGACCATGACCTACAGGCACACTCTGCACCGGGACCCGGGATACCTCATGGAATATCTCGGGCGAGTGCTGAGGGGATGGGCGACCTACTTCCGTCACGGTGTATCGAAACGGATCTTCAACGCGATCGACTCCTACGCATGGGAACGAATCACGTCCTGGCTCCGCAAGAAACACCGCAAGATCGGATGGCCAGAACTCCGCCGCAGGTACTGCCTGCCCGGAACCTGGCGGCTCGCCCACAACGGGAAAAGGTTCACCGGCGCCGCAAGCGTCACCGTAACCAGGTACCGCTACCGCGGATACAACATCCCAACCCCATGGCACCAAACAGCAGCGACCACCAGCTGACCAACCATCTCTCATGGAGAGCCGGATGCGGTGAGAATCGCACGTCCGGTTCGGCGGGCGGCTTGGGGAAACGGACCCAGGAGCAATCCCGGCACCGCGCCCCAAGCCGACCCAACTGGCGGCACACCAGGGGTGGGGACAAGTACGTAACCGTGATCATCGATCTGACCCCCGTGCAGGACAAGACCGGGCCAGCGCGGCTGCTCGACATGATCGAGGGCCGCTCCAAGGCCGCGTTCAAGGCCTGGCTCGCCGCTCGCCCCAAGTCCTGGCGCGGCCGGGTCGAGGTAGTCGCGATGGACGGGTTCACCGGCTTCAAGACCGCCGCTAACGAGGAACTACCCCAAGCAGTCACGGTGATGGACCCCTTCCACGTCATCAGATTGGCCGGGGACGCGCTCGATGAGTGCCGCCGCCGCGTCCAACAAGAACTACACGGGCGACGCGGCCGTAAACACGATCCGCTCTACCAGGCTCGATTGACCCTGCACACCGGTGCTGGGCTCCTCACCGCCAAGCAGCAGACCCGCCTGGAGAACCTGTTCGCCGACGAAGACCACGCCCCAGTCCAAGCGACCTGGGGCGTCTACCAGCAGCTAGTCACCGCCTACCGAGAACCCGACCGGCGACTGGGGAAGTTCGTCATGCAAACCGTCATCAACGCCCTCACCAGCGGCGTCCCAATACCGCTGGTCGAGGCCCGGCGCCTGGGCCGAACACTCAAACAACGCGCCAACGACATCCTCGCGTTCTTCGACCGGCCCGGCACCAGCAACGGACCCACCGAAGCCATAAACGGCCGCCTCGAACACCTCCGCGGCTCCGCCCTCGGCTTCCGGAACCTCACCCACTACATCGCCCGCAGCCTGCTAGAAACCGGCGGATTCAGACCCCACCTACACCCTCAAATGCGATGAGCC
>NZ_RYFV01000060.1 GCF_004104015.1 Actinomyces oricola
CATAGCCAGGATAATCTGCTCGGTGTTCTGGCTGCCCTCAATGGGGTAGATGCGCATCTTCTTGGTGGTCAGGCTCAGGGCACCGAAGAACGAGCATGAAGAACGGTTCCGGTCGACGTAGATCTTGGTGCGCTTGCCCTTGGGCAGCCACATGCGGCGGGTCTCGGCCTCGTGCTCGACGCGGACTTCGTCGACGGTGTAGACCTCCCAGCCGCCGGCCAGCAGGTCGGCGACTTCCTGGCGGATCTGCGCCATCCGCTCGGTGATGGCCTTCTCATCGCGGCGCTTGTCAAAGGGATCGGGCAGCTTGAAGCTCATGCCGACGAAGCGCAGGAGCAGCTGGTAGGAAAAGTCGGACTCATACTCCACACCGAACCGCGCCTTCACCACGTCCCGCACAGCGGGTACGTCCCAGAAGTCAGCTCTGATGCCGGACTGCGATGGTGGCAGACTTAGCACTTCCTTGAGCTGTTCTTTTTGGGTGCGGGTGAGTTTCGCGGCGTTCTCATTGCCGGCATGACCAGTCACCACCGAATGTAACCTGGTGCGCCGCCACTCCGAGAACCATTCCTTCACGGTCCTCTCACACCGGTCAACCATCTCCGCAATAATGTCCGTATTAACGCCGCGGGACGCGTAGAGGATCGCTTCGGCTTTCAATCTGACCAGAATCAGCGTGTCGTTGCGCTTCTTCCACCTCAATAGAACATCGCGTTCTTCCAGTGTTACATCAACCTGCATGCGCCCATTCTATACCCCGCCCACACTAATCTCCACCTAAGAACGCACTGGAATACGGTTTTGTTTAAAGCCGGCCATATTACTCCTATTCCTGGCTCTGGTTATCTGGCTATTGCAGGACGACCCAGACGACGAGACTCCACACCCACAACCACCAAACCAGGCACCAACCAGACACCAGACACTAGAAAGCCACGAGGACATCATCCGCCAAGCCGCTCGTCTCAAGCTAGAACAAGACGCCGCCGCCCTGGCAGCCGCCCGAACCATGCTGGAAATAGCGCGGCTCTACCGACAAGAATAAAACACCATCGAGACGCTATCGAAGCGGGCGTGCGCCCTGTTTCCAATCACTATCGTTGTGTAAAACACAGCAGACACAATCACCGCCATCAACAAGCAGCACCCGAGTCACCAGACTCGGGGGTCCCTCAACCGCCAAACCACCAGACCCCCAGAGCTCTCCGCACCCCGCCAGACCCTGACCCACGGCCGCCTCAAGCCCCACTAGCCGCAACCATGCTTGTTGGGCCGCGTGCTGGCTGCATTGTCGCATCGTTTTTAGCTGCGCCTAGACGGTTCTTGCCCGAAACCCGGCGGCTATGTGAAATATGGGGCAAAGCAGTTCACACGAAAGGAGACAAGAAACCATGGCAAACATAACAAGCACAACAAACGCCACTCATCCCACTAGCCAGCAGATCGCCGGCCTTCCGGCCGGCGGCTTCCGCACCATCCTGGCTGACCCGCCTTGGCCGGCCCAGAGCGGCGAGCGCCACTACCGCACCATGAACCTAGTGTCGCGTGTCGTTAGTGTCTAGACGGTTGGGTGTTTGGGAGTATGTGGGTATGGCTCATCCTGGTGCTCCTGGTCTTGTGCTTCGTGATGGTGATGGTGAGGAGCTTGGGCGTTGGTTGC
>NZ_RYFV01000006.1 GCF_004104015.1 Actinomyces oricola
AGGGGTCGGGCAGCTTGAAGCTCATGCCGACGAAGCGCAGGAGCAACTGGTAGGAGGAGTCGGACTCGTACTCCACACCGAACCTCGCCTTCACCACATCGCGTAGGGCGGGCACGTCCCAGAAGTCAGCTCTGATGCCGGATTCGGATGGTGGCAGACTTAGCACTTCCTTGAGCTGTTCTTTTTGGGTGCGGGTGAGTTTCGCGGCGTTCTGATTGCCGGCATGACCGGTCACCACCGAATGTAACCTGGTGCGCCGCCACTCCGAGAACCATTCCTTCACCGTTTTCTCGCATCTGTCGACCATTTCAGCGATGATGTCCGTATTAACGCCGCGGGACGCGTAGAGGATCGCTTCGGCTTTCAATCTGACCAGAATCAGCGTGTCGTTGCGCTTCTTCCACCTCAAAAGGACATCGCGTTCTTCCCGTGTCACATCAACCCGCATGCACCCATTCTATACCGCACCCACACTAATCTCCACCTAAGAACGCACTGGAATACGGTTTTGTTTCATTTCGGCCACGGCTGGGGAGGCCGGGTTTCTAACCCCTCCATTCCACACCGGTCCGGACGCGAGAACGTCTATTCCCGCGGGACAGGTTCCCGCCCAAATCGCCTTCGCCGACGGTATATTTCCTGCCCCGTCCCCTCCTTGAGGACCCGGCGCCAATGCTCTGCTGAACCAGCATAAACCGATTCAAAACGCCGTTTCGGCGCCCGGCGAAGACAAAACGAGCATAAGACGGACCCCGGCCCCGGGCCACGGGGACCACTTCTGAGACCCGGGCCAGGACCAGTCCTGAGACCATGGCGCCGCGGCCCGCCCCCGCCCCGGGGCCCGCGCCGCCCCCCCCGCCCCCCCCGCCGCGCCCCCCCCCGCCCACACCCCCCCCCCCCCCCGGGGTGGGGCCCCCCCCCCTGTGCGGGGCGGCCCCCCCCCACCAAGGGCGCAGATGGAGGCGGTGAGGACGAGGCGGTGCGGCTAGCGGGCCCGCCTAGAACTGGAAGTCCTCCGTATTGGGGCTGTTGAATCCGGTGCGGAAGTCGTCGGAGAAATCAGCCCTGAAGTCGCCGGCGAAGGAGTAGTCGTCCAAGGCCACGGCCTCACCCACGCCGAACATGTCCTCGGTGAAGCCGGTGCGGGAGAAGACCTCGGCCTTGACCTCCTCGGTGGGCTCAACCTCAATGTCGGAGTAGCGGGCCAGGCCCGTGCCGGCGGGGATGAGCTTACCCAGGATGACGTTCTCCTTCAGGCCCAGCAGCGGGTCCGACTTGCCGTTCATGGCGGCCTCGGTGAGCACGCGCGTGGTCTCCTGGAAGGAGGCGGCGCTCAGCCAGGAGTCCGTGGCCAGCGAGGCCTTGGTAATGCCCATGAGCTCGGTACGGCCCGACGCCGTCTTGCCGCCCTCGGCCATAACGCGGCGGTTCTCCTCGCGGTAGTGCATGACGTCCACCAGGTCCCCCTGAAGCAGGGTGGTGTCCCCCGGATCCAGCACGGTCACGCGGCGCAGCATCTGGCGCACGATCACCTCAATGTGCTTGGAGTGGATGTCCACGCCCTGGGAACGGTAGACCTCTTGCACCTCATCGACCAGGTGGCGCTGAGTGGCGCCCACCGAGCGCAGGCGCAGCACCTTCTTGGGGTCGATCGGCCCCTCGGTGAGCGCCTGGCCGGGCTCGACGTGCTCGCCGTCGACCACCAGCAGCCGCTGGCGGCGCGAGACCGGGACAATGAGGTCTTCCTCGCCGTCGTCGCGGGTAATGATCAGGCGCTTGCCGTCGGCGTCGTCCTCGATCTTGAAGGTGCCGGCCGCCTCGGCGACGGCCGCCTCACCCTTGGGGGTGCGGGCCTCGAAGAGCTCCTGGACGCGGGGAAGACCCTGAGTGATGTCGGCGGCGCCGGCGGCGCCACCGGTGTGGAAGGTGCGCATGGTCAACTGGGTGCCCGGCTCACCAATGGACTGGGCGGCGATAATGCCCACGGCCTCACCAATGTCCACGCGCTTGCCGGTGGCCAGAGAACGGCCGTAGCAGGCGGCGCAAGTGCCCACGGCGGAGTCGCAGGTCAGCACCGAGCGCACTGTGATCTGCTCAATGCCCGCGTCAATGGCCGCCTGGATCTCCTCGTCACCCAGGTCGGTGCCGGCGGCCACAACCACATTGCCCTCGGCGTCAATGGCGTCGCGGGCCAATGTGGTGCCGAAGACCGTGGTGCCGAGGATCTCACTGGGCTCCTTGACGCGCCCCGCCTCGGTGTCCTCCCAGGAGAAGATGGGCTTGGTCAGGCCCTTACGGGTGCCGCAGTCCTCCTCACGGACAATGACGTCCTGGGAGACGTCCACCAGGCGGCGGGTCAGGTACCCGGAGTCGGCGGTGCGCAGGGCCGTGTCCGCCAGGCCCTTGCGGGCGCCGTGGGTGGCGATGAAGTACTCCAGGACGCTCAGGCCCTCGCGGTAGTTGGACTTGATCGGGCGCTCAATGAGGCGCTGCTTGGGGTCGGCCACCAAGCCGCGCATGCCGGCGAGCTGGCGGATCTGGTCCCAGTTGCCCCGTGCCCCGGAGACCACCATCTGGTAGACGGTGTTGCGGGCCGGGAAGTTCTCGCGCATCGCCTGAGCGACCTCGGCGGTGGCCTTAGTCCAAATGTCGATCAGCGAGGTGTAGCGGTCCTCCTCGGTCAGGGCGCCCAGGTCGAACTGCTCCTCGATCTCGGCGGCCTCGGCCTCATAGCGGGCCAGGATCTCCGGCTTGGACGCCGGGGAGACGACGTCGTCGAAGGCGACGGTAATCCCCGACCAGGTCGACCAGTAGAACCCATTGGCCTTCAGAGCGTCCAGGGAGGCGGCCACTTCCACGCGCGGGAAGGACTCGGCGAGCATATTGACAATATTGCCCAGGGCCTTCTTGTCCACCACGTAGTTGATGTAGGGGAAGGCCTCGGGCAGCGCCGTATTGAACAGGGCCCGCCCCAGCGAGGTGCGCAGAGTAATCGGGTCCCCCTGGCCCCATCCCTCAGGGGCCGTCCAGTCCTCGGGGGGCACAATGCCCTCCTCGAAGCGGATGTCGCAGGTCGCATTGGGATGCAGCTGCCCGAAGTCGTAGGCCATGACGGCCTCGGCGAAGGAGGAGAAGGAGGGCACCACCGGATTGCCCTGGGCATCGACCTCAACTGCGACCGCCGGATCCGGCTCGCTGGTGAGGTAGTAGGTGCCAATGATCATGTCCTGACTGGGCATGGTCACCGGGCGCCCGTCGGAGGGCTTGAGGATGTTATTGCTTGAGAGCATGAGAATGCGGGCCTCGGCCTGCGCCTCAGCGCCCAGGGGCAGGTGGACGGCCATCTGGTCGCCGTCGAAGTCGGCGTTGAAGGCGCCGCACACCAGCGGGTGGAGCTGAATGGCCTTGCCCTCAATGAGCTGGGGCTCGAAGGCCTGAATACCCAGGCGATGCAGGGTGGGGGCGCGGTTGAGCAGCACCGGGTGCTCGCGAATAACCTCGGCCAGGACGTCCCAGACCTTGGGATTGGCCCGCTCCACCATGCGCTTGGCGGCCTTGACGTTCTGGGCCTCCTTGAGCTCCACGAGGCGCTTCATGACGAAGGGCTTGAACAGCTCCAGGGCCATCTGGCTGGGCAGGCCGCACTGGTGCAACTTGAGCTGGGGGCCCACCACAATGACTGAACGGCCCGAGTAGTCCACGCGCTTACCCAGCAGGTTCTGCCGGAAGCGCCCCTGCTTGCCCTTGAGCATGTCGGACAGGGACTTCAGCGGGCGGTTGCCCACACCGGTGACCGGACGACCGCGGCGGCCGTTGTCGAACAGGGCGTCGACGGCGTCTTGGAGCATGCGCTTCTCGTTGTTGACGATGATCGTCGGGGCGCCCAAGTCCATGAGCCGCTTGAGGCGGTTATTGCGGTTAATGACGCGGCGGTAAAGGTCGTTGAGGTCGGAGGTGGCGAAGCGGCCGCCATCGAGCTGGACCATGGGGCGCAGGTCCGGGGGGATCACCGGAATATTGTCCAGAACCATGGCCTCAGGGGCGGTGCCGGTCAGGCGGAAGGCGTTAATGACCTTCAAGCGCTTAATGGCGCGGGTCTTGCGCTGGCCGGCGCCGCTGGCGACGATCTCGGACAGGGAGTTGGCCTCGGCGTCCAGATCAAAGGAGCGCAGGCGGGCCTGAATGGCCTCAGCGCCCATGGCCCCGGAGAAGTAGATGCCGTAGTCGGTCACCATGTCGCGGTAAAGAACTTCATCGCCCTCCAGGTCACCGACCTTGAGGGACACGAAACGGTCCCACACCTTGTCCATGTGCTCCAAGGTGCGGGTGTTCTTGCGGCGCAGGGCGCCCATCTCCCGCTCGGCGGTCTTGCGAACCTTCTCCATCTGGGAGGCCTCGGCGCCCTCGGCCTGGAGCTGGGCAATGTCCTCCTCCATGCGGCGCTGACGGGCCTCAATGTCCGCCAGACCGGCCTCTTCAACGTGCTTCTTCTTCACCTCCAGCTCGGCGCGCAGGGAGGGCAGGTCGTCGTGGCGGGCCGCCTCATCGACCTGGGTGACCATGTAGGCGGCGAAGTAGATGACCTTCTCCAGGTCCTTGGGGGCCAGGTTCAGCAGATAGCCCAGGCGCGAGGGCACGCCCTTGAAATACCAGATGTGGGTGACCGGTGCGGCCAGCTTAATGTGGGCCATGCGCTCACGGCGGACCTTGGAGCGGGTGACCTCCACCCCGCAGCGCTCGCAGACAATGCCCTTGTAGCGCACGCGCTTGTACTTGCCGCAGGCGCACTCCCAGTCGCGGGTGGGGCCGAAGATCTTCTCGCAGAACAAGCCGTCCTTCTCCGGCTTGAGCGTGCGGTAGTTAATGGTCTCCGGCTTCTTGACCTCGCCGTGCGACCAGGACTTGATGTCCTCGGCGGTGGCCAGGCCGAGCTGGATGCGATCGAAGACATTGGCGTCGAGCACAGTTCCTACTTCCGATGTGTCAGCTCATGTGTCTTGTCTGGCGGGCCCGTCATCGCGGTTCCACGACGACGACGGTGCCTGGTGGGCCCGTCCGGGAGGGGCGGACGCAGTGCCCGCCCCTCGACCAGGGGCCCGTGGATCAGATCTCGTCGACCGTGGCGGCCATGGCACCCCCTGGGCGACGGCCCAGGTTGAAGCCGAGCTCCTCGGAGGCGCGGCGGGAGTCGTCGTCGGTGTCGTCCAGGGCAATAGTCCCGCCCTCGGCGTCAAGAGCCTCGACGTTCAGGCACAGCGACTGCATCTCCTTCATGAGCACCTTGAAGGACTCGGGAATGCCGGGCTCGGGAATGTCCTCGCCCTTGACAATGGCCTCATAGACCTTGACACGGCCGTTGACGTCATCGGACTTCACGGTAAGGAGCTCCTGGAGGGCGTGGGCGGCGCCATAGGCCTCCATGGCCCACACCTCCATCTCGCCGAAGCGCTGACCGCCGAACTGCGCCTTACCGCCCAGCGGCTGCTGGGTGATCATGGAGTAGGGGCCGGTGGAGCGGGCGTGGATCTTGTCATCCACCAGGTGGTGGAGTTTGAGGATGTACATGTAGCCCACGGAAATGGGGTACGGGAAGGGCTCGCCGGAGCGGCCGTCGAAAAGGCGCGCCTTGCCATTGGGCTGAACCAGCTCCAGGCCCTCGGGGTTGGGCAGCGTGGAATCCAGCAGGCCCATGAGCTCGTCGTCGCGCACGCCGTCGAACACCGGGGTGGCCACCGGGGTGCGGGGCTCGGCGCTCACACCGTTGTCGGGCAGGCGCAGCGCCCATTCCTCGCCGGCCTCGCGCGCCCCAGTGGCGTCCCAGCCGCGGGAGGCGACCCAGCCCAGGTGCAGCTCGAGCACCTGGCCGACGTTCATGCGGCTGGGCACGCCCAGCGGGTTGAGGATGACGTCCACGGGGGTTCCGTCGGCCAGGAAGGGCATGTCCTCCACGGGCAGGATCTTGGAGATGACGCCCTTATTGCCGTGGCGGCCGGAGAGCTTGTCCCCCACGGTGATCTTGCGGCGCTGGGCGATGTAAACGCGCACCATGCGGTTGACACCGGCGGGCAGCTCGGCGTCCTCGCTGGCGGCGTCGAACTCGCGCACGCCGGTGACAATGCCGTACTCGCCGTGGGGCACCCGCAGGGAGGTGTCGCGCACCTCGCGGGCCTTCTCCCCGAAGATGGCGCGCAGGAGGCGCTCCTCACTGGTCAACTCGGTCTCCCCCTTGGGAGTGACCTTGCCCACCAGAATGTCGCCGCTGCGGACTTCGGCGCCAATGCGGATAATGCCGCGCTCGTCGAGGTTGGCCAGGGTCTCCTCGGAGACGTTGGGGATGTCCCGGGTGATCTCCTCGGCGCCCAGCTTGGTGTCGCGGGCGTCGACCTCGTGCTCCTCAATATGGATGGAGGTCAGGACGTCCTCGGCCACCACGCGCTGGGAGACAATAATGGCGTCCTCGTAGTTCAGGCCCTCCCAGGTCATGAAGGCGACCAGCAGGTTCTGCCCCAGGGCCAGGTCGCCCTCGGCGGTGGCCGGGCCGTCGGCCAGGACGC
This sequence comes from Actinomyces oricola, assembly GCF_004104015.1. Classification (GTDB taxonomy): domain Bacteria; phylum Actinomycetota; class Actinomycetes; order Actinomycetales; family Actinomycetaceae; genus Actinomyces; species Actinomyces oricola. The sequence goes on from NZ_RYFV01000006.1 coordinate 6,555, forward strand.
TGCCGACCTCCACGCGCTCGCCCTCGGTGGCCACGACCCGCTGGTTGTAGCAGTTGCCCTGGTTGGAGCGGCGGAACTTGGCGACCTTGTAGACGGTTTCGGTGCCGTCGTCGGCCGCCACGCGCACGAAGTCCGCGCAGACCTCGGTGACCACGCCGGCCTTGGCCGCCACCAGCACGTCGCCGGCGTCCACGGCGGTGCGCCGCTCCATGCCCGTGCCCACCAGGGGGGCGTCGGGGCGAATGAGCGGCACCGCCTGGCGCTGCATATTGGCGCCCATGAGGGCGCGGTTGGCGTCGTCGTGCTCCAGGAAGGGGATGAGCGAGGTGCCCACCGAGACCATCTGGCGCGGGGAGACGTCCATGAGGTCCACCTGGCTGGAGGGCACCAGCGCCGGCTCGCCCCCGGTGACGCGGCACAGGACGTGGTCCTCGGCGAAGTGGCCGTCAGGGGTGAGGGTGACGTTGGCCTGGGCAATGACGTGGCGGTCCTCGTCATCGGCGGTCAGATAGTGGGTTTCGTCGGTGACCTGGCCGTCGATGACGACACGGTAGGGGGTCTCCACAAAACCGAAGGGGTTAATGCGCCCGAAAGTGGCCAAGGAGCCGATGAGACCGATGTTGGGGCCCTCGGGGGACTCAATGGGGCACATGCGCCCGTAGTGGGAGGTGTGGACGTCGCGCACCTCCATGGAGGCGCGCTCGCGCGACAGGCCGCCGGGGCCCAGGGCGCTCAGGCGGCGCTTGTGAGTCAGGCCGGCCAGCGGGTTGTTCTGGCCCATGAACTGGGACAGCTGGGAGGTTCCGAAGAACTCCTTGATCGCGGCGGTGACGGGCCGGATATTGATCAGGGTGTTGGGGGTGATGGCCTCCACGTCCTGGGTGGTCATGCGCTCGCGCACCTGACGCTCCATGCGGCTCATGCCCGTGCGCACCTGGGACTGGATGAGCTCGCCGACGGCGCGGATACGACGGTTGCCCAGGTGGTCAATGTCGTCGTACTCCACGGGGATGTCGGTGATCTCGCCATTGCGGATCCCCTCGACGGTCTCCTTGCCGGCGTGGAGGGCCAGCAGGTACTTAATAGCCGCGACAACGTCCTCAATGCGCAGCACCGACTCGGTCAGGTCGCCGGCCAGGCCCAGCTTCTTATTGATCTTGTAGCGGCCGACCTTGGCCAGGTCGTAGCGCTTGGCGTTGAAGTAGAAGTTCTCCAGCAGGGTGCGGCCGGCCTCGACGCTGGGCGGCTCGCCGGGGCGAATCTTCTTGTAGATGTCCAGGAGGGCCTCATCCTGGGTGGTGACCTTGCGGTCCTCGTCCAGGGCGGAGGTCAGGGCCGGGTAGTCGGCGAACTCCTTGCGGATCTCGGCCTCATCCATGCCCAGGGCCAGCAGGAAGACGGTGATGTCCTGCTTGCGCTTGCGGTCCACGCGCACCGCCACGCGGTCGGCCTTGTCCACCTCGAACTCCAGCCAAGCGCCGCGCGAGGGGATGAACTTGACGTTGTAGACGTACTTGTCCGTGGCCTTCTCGGTGGTGCGCTCGAAATACACGCCCGGGGAGCGCACGAGCTGAGAGACCACAACGCGCTCAGAACCGTTGACGATAAAGGTGCCCCGCTCGGTCATGAGGGGGAAGTCCCCCATGAAGACGGTCTGGGACTTGATCTCACCGGTCTGGAAGTTCTCGAAGTCCGCCACCACGTACAGTGGTGCGGAGTAGGTCAAGTCCTTCTCCTGACATTCCTCGGCCGTGTACTTCGGCTCCTCGAAGCGGTGATCGTGGAAGGACAGCGCCATGGTCTCGGCGAAGTCCTCGATTGGGGAGATCTCGTCGAAGATCTCCTCCAGGCCGGAGGTCTCAGGCAGGGAGCCGGGGCGGACCGCATTAGCGGCGTTAACGCGCTCACGCCACTTCTCGTTGCCGACCAGCCAGTCGAAGCTCTCGGTCTGGAGGGCGAGAAGGTTGGGAGCCTGCATGGGCTCGGCGATCTTCGCGAAATTGATCCGTCGCGACGCGGTGCGCGCGGCGATGTCAGCAGCAGTGGGTGCAGAGGTGCGCGAGGCAGCCAAAAGGGGATCCTTCCCTCAGATCGGGGATCACTCTGCGTCCTTCGCGCAACCGACCGACCGACAGACCACGTCACCCAGCCCAGTACACACATTGGACGCAAAGCGCTAGCGTACACGCCCGCCATGACTGGATCCACGATGAGGAGGCATTCGTCCTTGCGATTCCCGCCACAGCCGCGCATACTGCCCCGATTGGCCGCTTTCGCCCGCCCGCCGCGCCCCGCCATGCCGGCTGCTGTGCTGCGGCTACGGCCCGCCGCGCCCCGCCACCGCCCACTGCTGCGCCGCGCCGACACGACCCGGCCCCGCCCACCACAGGTGGACGGGGCCGGAATGCTCAGCAATGCTCAGCAATGCTCAGCACGTCATGCGGTCCCCTCGCGGGTCGCGCGGCGGGCGCGCCCCCGGTCTCCGGGGCCGGGCTCACTTGAGGGTGACGGTGGCGCCGACGCCCTCGAGCTGGGCCTTGGCCTTCTCGGCGGCCTCCTTGTTGACGCCCTCCAGGACGGCCTTGGGGGCGGAGTCGACGACGGCCTTGGCCTCCTTCAGGCCGAGGGAGGTCAGGGCGCGCACCTCCTTAATGACCTGGATCTTCTTGTCGCCGACGGACTCCAGGACGACGTCGAACTCGTCCTTCTCCTCCTCCTCGGCGGGGGCGCCGGCGCCGGGGGCGGCGGCAACGGCGACGGCGGCCGGAGCAGCGGCGGTGACGTCGAAGGTCTCCTCGAAGACCTTGACGAACTCGGACAGCTCGATGAGGGTGAGCTCCTTGAAGGCCTCAATGAGCTCGTCGGTGGTCAGCTTCGCCATAATGGGCGTTCCTTCCTGGTTTTACGTGGTTCCTGCGCGGCAGGGATGGTGGATGACGCGGGCGGCCTCAGGCCGCGGTCTCCTGCTTCTCGCGCAGGGCGTCGACGGTGCGCACGGCCTTGGAGGCCGGTGCGGCGAAGAGGTGCGCGGCCTTGGCCAGTGACGCCTTCATGGCGCCGGCGGCCTTGGCGAGGAGCACCTCACGGGACTCCAGAGAAGCGAGCTTGTCGACGGCCTCGGCGGACAGCAGCTCGCCGTCCATGACACCGCCCTTAATGACCAGCTGCTTATTGTCCTTGGCGAAGTCACGCAGCGCCTTGGCGGCCTCAACCGGCTCGCCGGTGACGAAGGTCAGGGCCGAGGGGCCCTTGAGGTCCTCCACGAGGGCGTCGAGCCCGACCTGGCGGGCAGCAATCGCGGCAAGCGTGTTCTTCACCACGGCGTACTCGGCATTGCCGACGAGGGAACGGCGCAGCTCCTTGAGCTGGGCGACGCTCATGCCCCGGTACTCAGTCAGCAGGACGGCGTCGGACTCGCGAAGTTTGTTCGCGAGGTCGGCAACCGCTGCCTCCTTGTCAGGCCGTGCCATGGGCCCTCCTTCCGTGGTCTGCCGCAGGGCCCATGGGAAAGAGCCCCGCGCCGGTGGCACGGGGCTCGCAAACCGGGGGCGACCCGGAACGGTCTCGTTTCACCTGCGCGGGCCCCGCTCATGCGGACTTGGTCCCGCTGACGCGGGAAACCTGCGGTCTTTGGCAGCAGCCAGGCTACGCAGGCGGCGCGCCTCTCACAAGGCACGCCGCTCAACCGCAATGGTGCAATCGGTCACGTCAGGGCAGCTCGCCGCCGCCGGCGGCCGCGCCCCAGCATCGAATGCCGGCCGGGCGGGCCGCTGCCGGGAGCCGCCGGCGGGTCGGCGCGTCCTGGCCCAGGCTCGCCCCCTCTGCCACAGTGTTGCCCATGGAGACCTTGCAACCCAGCCCGCTCCTCATCACAGGCTTCGTTGTCTGGGTGCTGGTCGCGTTGAGCGCCGTCTACTGGGCGCGGGAGTACGTGGCGTCGCTACCTGAGGAGGTCCCCCGGATTCGGCATTGGCCACTCACATTCAGAACGGCTCTGCTCTTCACCATTGTCTTCGGCCTGGCCACGGTGGTCGTCAGCGTATTTCATACCGGGTCGTCGCCCTCGGCCCTGGTCCTGGGACTGGTGGTCTTCCTGGTGCCCGCCTGCTTAACGGATTTGGTCTGCCATCGCCTGCCCAATGTTCTGCTCGCCGGGGCGGCGGCGTGGGGCACATTGTGCGCCGCATTCAGCCTCTTTCAGACCTGGGTCGTCAGAGGCCTGGTCAACTCCCTGGGCGGGGGCAGCGTCCCCCACTCGACCGGGGAGGAGCTCATGGAATGGTTGAAGGCCGTTGGGGGGCTGCTGTGGCCCGCGGCCGTCATTGGGACCATTATGCTGGCGCTGGTGCTGGTCCGGGCGGGTCTGGGCCTGGGGGACGCCAAATTGGCGGTGATCACCTCACTGTGGCTCACGACGATCTCCTGGCAGGCGCCCTTCGTGGGCCTGTTCCTGGGGCTGGTCCTGGCCGGTCTGCCCTCACTGGCCCTCATAATATTGGGACGGGCCAATTTGCGGACCTTAATCCCCCTGGGCCCGGCCTTAACGCTGGGGGCGTGGTTGACCTGGGCGGGGGGCCTCAGGGCCTGAAGGATGACGACGGCGCCCCTCACCTCCCCGGTGAGGGGCGCCGTCGTCGATGTGGGCGGACCGGTCGGGTGCTCCCGCAGGAGCAATGGGGGCGTGACACGGCCCGCCCACGACTGTGGGCCCGGATCGGGCGCAGCACCTGGCGCGGCTCAGAGCTTGGCGATATCCATGGGGACGCCGGGGCCCATGGTGGTGGCCATGGTGGCCCTGAGAATGTAGCGCCCCTTGGCGGTGGACGGCTTGAGCCGCTGAATCTCCTCCAGGGCGGTCTGGAAGTTCTCCTCCAGCTGCTCCTCGGTGAAGGAGGTCTTGCCAATAATGAAGTTCAGGTTGCCGGCGCGATCCACACGGAACTCAATGCGGCCGCCCTTAATGTCAGTGACGGCCTTGGCCACGTCCATGGTCACGGTGCCGGTCTTGGGGTTGGGCATGAGGCCACGGGGGCCGAGCACACGGCCCAGGCGGCCGACCTTGCCCATGAGGTCCGGGGTGGCCACGGCCGCGTCGAAGTCGGTGTAACCCTTGGAGACCTTCTCAATGAGCTCGTCGCTACCGACCTCGTCAGCGCCCGCGGCCAGGGCCTGCTGGGCCCTCTCACCCTGGGCGAAGACAATGACGCGGGCGATCTTGCCAGTACCGTGCGGCAGGGACACGGTGCCACGCACCATCTGATCGGCCTTGCGGGGATCCACGCCCAGACGCAGGGCGACCTCCACGGTGGAGTCGATCTTCATGACGTTCGTGGCCTTGGCCAGCTTCACGGCCTCGGCCGGGGCGTAGAGGATCCCGGACTGGATCTTCTCGGCGGCGGCGCGGTAGGCCTTACTGCGCTTGGTCATCTGCTTCTCCTTGGCAGTTGTGGTGAACGGGCCGCGCGAGGCCCTTCCACAGTTTTGATTTGTCTTACGTTCCCGACCGGCCCGTCCTCCTCGCAGCGGAGGCCCCGGTCATCGGGGTTCATCAGGGTGCGGGCTCGCGGCCCACGGCCGGGGTCAGGCCTCGACGGTAATGCCCATGGAGCGGGCGGTGCCGGCAATAATCTTGGAGGCGGCCTCGACGTCGTTGGCGTTGAGATCGGCCATCTTGGTCTCGGCGATCTCACGGACCTGGGCGGCGGACAGGGTGGCGACCTTGACTGAGTGCGGGGTCGCGGAGCCCTTGGCCACGCCGGCGGCCTTCTTAATCAGCTCGGCGGCCGGGGGCGTCTTGGTGACGAAGGTGAAGGAGCGGTCCTCGTAGACGGTGATCTCTACGGGGATGACATTGCCGCGCTGCGACTCGGTCGCCGCGTTGTACGCCTTGCAGAACTCCATGATGTTGACGCCGTGCTGACCGAGCGCGGGGCCGATCGGCGGGGCGGGGTTGGCGGCGCCGGCCTGGATCTGGAGCTTAATCAGCCCGGCGACCTTCTTCTTGGGGGCCATGTGTATGGGTCCTTCTTGTCCGGATGCGTCGCACGCCTGCCGTACGACACGTGAATGCAATGAGCACGCACAAACGCACATCGTAGCCCCTGGAGAAGACCTCAGAGCGCCCGGTGCGCGGGATCACAGGGGACGGCCCTGTGAGACGCGACGCCCGCCGTCGTACCCCGCGGGTACGGGGCCGATGGCGGGCGCGGCAATGGGTCAGATCTTGGCGACCTGGGAGAAAGAGAGCTCCGCGGGGGTATCGCGGCCGAATAGCGAAATGAGCACCTGGAGCTTCTGCGTCTCGGGATGGATTTCGGAAATGGTGGCGGGCAGGGACTCGAAGGGCCCCTCGGTGACAATAACGGACTCGCCGGCCTCGAAGGCGACCTCGAAGACTTGGCCGCCGGCGGTGACCTGCGTGCCCGAACCGGCCTCGAGGGTGGCCTGCTTGGCGGCCGCCTGCTTGGCGGCGATCTCCTCGGGGGTGGGGCCGAGCTGGGAGACGGCCTCCTCGAAGGGCAGGGAGACGGGGTTGTAGCGGTCGCCCACGAAGCCGGTGACGGCGGGAGTGTCTTTAATAGTGCGCCACACGCGGTCGGAGGTCTCCGGGTCGTCCAGGTCCATGCGCACGAACACGTAGCCGGGCAGACGGACGCGGGAGACCTCCTTCTTCTTGTTGCCGTTCTTAATCTCGATCACCGTCTCCATGGGGACGACGGCGTCGAAGACATAGTCCTGCACCTCGAAGTTCTCGGCGCGGGCCATAATGTCCGCGGCCACCCGGCGCTCGTAGCCGGAGTAGGTGTGCAGGACGTACCACTCGCCGGGCAGTGTGGACATGTGCTTGCGGAAGTCCTCAATGGGGTCGATGGCGGCCTCGACCTCGGCGGGCTCAGCGGGCACGCTGGCGACGGTCTCCTCGATGTTCTCCTCGGACACGATGCACCTGCTTTCGAGAGGCTTCAAGGATGGTAAGGACGGTTAGGAGGTTTTGGGGGCGGACCCCAGGACCCACATGATGAGGCGGTCGAAGACGAAGTCGAGCACGCCCGTGAAGGCCATGATCACAATAATGAAGACGACCACCACCACGAAGAAGGTCGACATCTCATTCCTGGTGGGCCAGACGACCTTGCGCAGTTCTTGAACAACCTCACGGAAGAACTGGGCAATACGACCGAAGAAGCCACGTCTCTTGGTCTGCTTGCCCTTGGCGGCGCTTGCGCTCATGCTCTGGATCCTCGGGGTTCGTCGGTTCGGTCAGCGCCCTTGAGTCGGGGCGGGAGGACGGAGCCGACGGGATCTTCCCGGCAGATCCGCCGTTCTCAGCAGGGCAGGCGGGACTCGAACCCACAACCGCCGGTTTTGGAGACCGGTGCGCTACCAATTGCGCCACTGCCCTTCAGCGGTGTCCCATCCTGCCACAGGACGGGCCAGTTGCGGAAATCTCGAACGGTGGGTTGTCCCACACCAACGGCCACCACAGCCCCGCCATTGGACCAAGTGAACCAAGCGAACCCTCCCAATCAGCCATACCCATAGCCCTCATCTATTGGCGCTGGGGCGCCCCGCCTCCCGCCCATGCCTCAACGGGCGTGCGATGAGGATGCGCGCTACCATGTGCTGGGTCTGGCATCAGATACGTACGGTGCGCTTTCCCCATCATAGAGCGGCTCGAGGAGGCGAGCCGGCCCTCCGCCCCAGGGGCGGGAGTGCTCCGCACGGCCTGGTGCCGCTTTTTTCTTAGGGAGAGGAGAGCGCATGTCCACCAACGCCGCTTATGCAGTCCTGGGCGCCTACGCGTCCCTGCCCGACACCCGCGAGGAGCAGGAGGACTACTACCGCCTTCTGGCCGAACTGCCGAACGTGCGCGGGCTCGAGCTGCCCTACCGCAGCGATCTGGGCGGCGAGTACGGGATCGACTGGCTGGTGGCGCGCCTGGCCCCGCACTGGGACCGCAATGTGGTCACCACCATCCCCGGCACCATGACGCGGGTCCGGGAAACCGGTGTTTTCGGCCTGGCCTCCACCAACGCCGACGGGCGCCGCGCGGCTCTCGACTTCACTCGAGGCGTGCGCGACGGCATTGAATCCCTGCGCGAGGCCGCCGGCGCGGACGTCGTGGCCGCCGTTGAGCTGCACTCCGCGCCCTCGGGGGCCCCGGGCGTTGACCATGACGCTGAGGCCTTCGGGGAGTCCCTGGCCGAGCTGGTCAACTGGGACTGGGGCGGTGCAACGATCCTGGTCGAGCACTGCGACGCCTACGTGGCCCCCGAACTGGGCGAGAAGCGCCTGCTCGACCTGGAGGAGGAACTCGATGTGGTGCGGGCGCTGAACCGTCCCCAGGTGCGCGTGAGCCTGAACTGGGGGCGCAGCGCCCTGGAGGCCCGCGACGCCGACGCGCCCTTGCAGCACATTCACCTGGCTCGCGGCGCCGAGGCGCTGGAGGGGGTCATCTTCTCCGGTGCGGGGCCCGCCGACACCCGCTACGCCAAGGCCTGGATGGATGGCCACCTGCCTCTGGACGTTGATGAGCCCGCTTCGGTGATGTCGGCCGAGCGCGTGCGCGCCTGCTCCGAAGCGGCCCTGGAGCCCAAGAGCACCAAGGTTGACGGCGCACCGGCGGCGTACCTGGGCGCCAAGTGCCAGGTGCCGGCCGAGGCCTCCCTCAGCGAGCGGGCGACTATACTGGCCCACATTCTGGAGGCGACTGGCGTCCTCGCCTGAGCCGAGCGGGGCACCCAGCGGGGCGCCCTCCGACGCGCATCCACCGTGAGGAGGCGTGAGGAGGCGTGAAGGGCCCCCGAGGCCGCCCCGAACCGGCCCGGTGGCGCTGGGCGTCACGGGCTCGGCGGTGACAGGGCCGGCGGCGAGGTGACGGGGCCGGCCCGGTGGCGAGATGTAACACGCATGACACGGCCGTCCGTGGGACCATGGGCGCCGTGAGTACTGCACCCAAGAGCCGAGTCTCAGCCCGTCTCGCCGCCATCGCCCCGTCCGCCACTCTTGCCGTCGACGCCAAGGCCAAGGCGCTCAAGGCCGCAGGGCGGCCCGTCATTGGCTTCGGTGCCGGCGAGCCCGACTTCCCCACCCCCGACTACATTGTCGAGGCCGCCGTCGCCGCCGCCAAGGATCCCGCCAACCACAAGTACTCCCCCGCCAAGGGACTGCCGGCCCTGCGCCAGGCTCTCGCCGCCAAGACACGGCGGGACTCCGGCTATGAGGTCAGCCCCGAGGACATTGTGGTGACCAACGGGGGCAAGCAGGCCGTCTTCCAGGCCTTCGCCGCCATTGTCGACCCCGGCGACGAAGTCCTCCTGCCGGCGCCCTACTGGACCACCTACCCCGAGGCCATTGCCCTGGCCGGCGGCGTCGCCGTCGAGGTCTTCGCCGGGGCCGGGGCCGACTACAAGGTCACCGTTGAGCAGCTTGAGGCCGCCCGCACCCCCCGCACCAAGGCCCTCCTGTTCTGCTCACCGTCCAACCCCACCGGCACGGTCTACACCGCCGAGGAGACCGCGGCCATCGGCCAGTGGGCCCTGGAGCACGGCGTGTGGGTCATCACCGATGAGATCTACGAGCACCTGACCTACGACGGCGCCGCGGCAAGCCACATTGTCGGCCTGGTCCCCGGGCTGGCGGACACCGCCATTGTTCTCAATGGTGTGGCCAAGACCTACGCCATGACCGGCTGGCGCGTGGGCTGGATGATCGCCCCCACCGACGTCGTGAAGGCGGCCACCAACTTCCAGTCGCACCTGACCTCGAACGTCTGCAACGTCGCCCAGCGCGCCGCCCTCGCCGCCGTCAGCGGGGACTTGAGCGCGGTGGAGCGCATGCGCGAGGCCTTCGACCGGCGCCGGCGCACCATGGTCTCCATGCTCCGCGAGATTGAAGGGCTGAACGTCCCCACACCGCTGGGCGCCTTCTACGCCTACCCCAGCATTGAAGGGCTCCTGGGGCGCAGTCTGCGCGGCACCGTGATCGACTCCTCGGCCACCCTGGCGGCCCTCATCCTGGAGCACGCCGAGGTGGCAGTCGTCCCCGGGGAGGCCTTCGGCCCCTCCGGCTTCGTGCGCCTGTCCTACGCGCTGGGCGACGAGGACCTGGCCGAGGGCGTGGGCCGCATTCAAGGGCTCCTGGCCGAGGTCCAGTAACAGCACACAACAACACTCGGTCATAGCCCCGCCGGCGCGTCGGGCCCGCGCCGGCGGGCGAGCCAGGGTGCCGTAGCCGAGGCTTGGATTAACGAGCTTGAGTCCGGGCCCGCGCCGGCGGGCGGGCCAGGGGCGAATCCCCGGGCAGAACTGATCCCGCCTGATCCTGGCGGCTGGTGGCCCACCGCTGCGCTGCGGGTCCAGCCGCCAGGATTCGTGGCCCGTGACTCGGGGCCGAAGCGCCGTCAGCTGCCGGCCGGCAGCTCCTCCTGGGGCACTGACGAGAACTCCTCGCCGGAGCGGCGCAGGTGCGGGTCCTGCTCCAGGTAGGCCTTGGTCTCCCGGGAGATGAGCCCCGAAAGCACCAGCAGGCCAATGAGATTGGGGATGGCCATGAGGCCGTTCGCAATGTCTGCGAAGGTCCACACGTCCTTGAGCTTGGTGACTGTGCCCACGAAAACCACGACCGTGAACAGGATGCGGTAGGGCAGCACGCCATGAACGCCGATAAGGCGCTCTACGCAGCGCTCACCGTAGTAGGACCATCCCAGAATGGTGGAGCCGGCCAGGAATACGATGGCCACAGACACGATGTAGTGCCCCCACTGCCCGGGCAGGCCGTGGCTGAAGGCGTTACCGGTCATGACGTCCGGGTTCTCCTCCTGCCAGGTGCCCGTGGACAGAATGACCAGGCCGGTGCAGGTGACCACGATTATGGTGTCAATAAAGGTCTGGGTCATGGAGACCAGGCCCTGGCGCGCCGGGTGGTGGGTCTTGGCGGCTGCCGCGGCAATGGCGGCCGAGCCCATGCCGGACTCGTTGGAGAAGATGCCGCGGGCCACTCCGTACTGGATCGCCATTATAAAAGTAGAGCCCAGAAATCCGCCGACGGCGCTGGAGCCGGTGAAGGCGTTGGAGACGACCAGCCACAGCGCCGCAGGGATATCCGCAATGTTGGCCGCCAGGATGTAAATGCAGCCGCCGACGTAGAAGACGATCATCATGGGCACGAAGGCGGCGGTCACCTTGCCAATGGATTCAATGCCGCCCAGGAGGACGGCGCCGACGGCGACGGCCAGGACAATACCGACCACCACGGGGTCCCAGCCGAAGGAGTGCTCCAACTGGGCGGCCACCGCATTGGACTGAGTCATGGAGCCAATGCCGAAGGAGGCCAGGACGGCGGCAATGGCGAAGAAGACGGACAAGAAGGCGCCCCAGCGGCCCTTAATGGCGTGCTTGAGATAGTACTGGGGGCCGCCGGACTGCTGGCCCTTGGCGTCGGTGGTGCGGAAGCGCACGGCCAGGAAGGCCTCGGAGTACTTCGACGCCATGCCGAACAGGGCGGTCACCCACATCCAGAACAGGGCGCCCGGGCCGCCGAGGTGGATGGCCGTGGCCACACCGACAATGTTGCCGACGCCGACAGTTGCGGCCAAGGCGGTGGTCAGGGCCTGGTAGTGCGAGATATCCCCCTCGGCACTGGCGGACTCGCCGCCCCCGTCGCGCTGGAAGAAGACGAAGCGCAGAGCCGGTCCGAGCTTGAGGAACTGCACGCCGCGCAAGCGCACAGTGAGGATAATGCCGGTGCCCAGCAGCAGGGGGATGAGGAGCCAGGGGCCCCAGATGAATTCGTCGATCTTGGCGAGAATATCGCCGAAGGACGTCGATATGAGGGAGGTGGGATACATAAGTGGCCTTCCCGCCCGGGTCGGGTCCCAGGCTCGTGGGGCAGGCTAGGCGCAGGCCATGTGACAGCGTTGTGACATCCGTTCACCGAGTCGGCACGGCCCCGCCAGACAGCCGCAGGACATCCGGGTGAAGGTCGGCGGGGGGCGCCACCGGCCCCCGTGGGCACGGCCCTAGTGGGAACCCGTGGGCACGGCCCTAGTGGGCGCCGCGACGCGCCTGGAGCTCGCGGCCCTGGGCCAGCCAGGTCTCGGCCCGGGCCAGGCGCCCCTCGGCGTCGGCCCGCCACGGCCCGCCGTCCTCCCGGCGCGCCCCGGCCACTAAGGAGAGCACCACTCCGGCGCAGCGGGCCCGCAACGCCACTGAGTCGACCTGCCGGTCGGCCAGGGCCGTCCAGGTGTCCAGAACCGGACGCAAGTGCGGGTAGGAGGCGGGCGCCAGGTGGTCCAGAACGCTGACGTGCCCCAGCAGGCAGGCCAGGTCGTCCACGCGCCGCCCCGGCCCCAGCGAGTCCACGTCCAACAGGCAGGCCACCGCCTCCCCGTCCATGAGCACATTGGCCTCGTAGAAGTCCCCGTGGACCGGCACCACGGGGCCGGCATTGGAGGCGGCCATGAGCTGCTCGACACCCGTGGCCACCGCCCGGGCGCGGCTGGCGTGCTCCGGCAGGACTGTGGCAGCGGCATGCGCGTAGTGGCGGGCCCGCTCCGACCAGGCCGGGTGGGCGGGAAGATCCACGGCGGAGGCGGGCAGGGAGTCCAACAGCCCGGCGAGCCCGGAGAACACCCGCTTCGCCTGGGCGTCGTCCATGCCCCGCGACAATAGTCCCGACAGCGCCACCCCCCGCCCGGTCGACAGGAGCACCAGGCCGTCACCGTCCTCTCGAAGCACCTCGGGCGCCGGCACCCCGGCCGCCGCGAGCATGCGGTGCCGATGGGCGAAGGCGGCCGACTGGGAAGGGCGCAGCACCTTGGCATAGGCGGTCGAGGAGTCCGGCAGGGTCACGCGCACCACTGCGCGCCGTGTGGGCCGGTAGGCGACCATGGTCGCCTTGACCGGCATGCCCAGGCGCTTGGAGAGCAACGACGGCGTGCAGGCCACCGGCAGCGCCGGCAGCTCCGGGTCGGCGGGGTGGCGCCACACGTACACCGGCGGCCCGTCCCCGCCGGTGGGGGCCACCCGCGTAAGCCCGGGGGCCTGTGGGTTGGACAGGCGCGCCGTCGTGGCGCACAGGTACTCCGTGGAGCGTCGTCCGCTCATGGACACCACCACGGCCGTATAGCCCACGGATACCCCCGCCCCGGGCCGGTGGTGGACCGAGTGAACCTCCCAGCTCTCCAGGCGCTGCCCCGCGGGCGCAAGCGCGGCAGCCAGGACGGAGGCAGCACGGGGTCCGGTCAGAAGGGCGACCTCGCCGGGCTCCCGTGACGCGGGCGCGTGATTCATGGCCACAGTCTGCCTGGTCAGGGCGCTGCTCGCACCGAGTCCCGCCACCCATTGATCCCCCCGACCCCTTATTACCCCTTAATTACCCCTTATTCACCCGTTCTGCCCGTGCCCGGCCCGCGCTTCAGCCGGGCCGGTTCGGGCCGCGGCCACGGCCCGGCGAACACGTGCTATGGCGCGAGGTTCGAGTATTCCCCGGCACCCGGGTAGCAACCGGCCGATGGGCGCCGCATGGTCCGATCCCCTGCAGGTGGGCCGTTGGCCCACCGCGAACACCAGGGCCGTGAGCACAACGCCGGCGGCGCCAGCAGCTGACGGCGGCCGGCGCGCCGAGACGCCGAGAAGACGTCGGGTTACCGGCGCGCGCCGTGCACGCCGTTACGAGAGGATGAGCCCGTGAGACGCTCACACCCGAGAATCGGTCCCGCGCCGACCCCGGCCTGGAAGGTCGCCGCCTGGATCCTGGCCGGTGCGAACCTGGCCCTCCTGCACCACCACATCTTCGCCTTCGTGGGGTTCTTCATCGTCTTCCCCATGCTCTGGTCGGTGCACGCCACCCGGCTGGGCGGCATTGGGGCCACTGTTCTCTTCGGTGCCGGGATCGCACTCGCCTTCCCGGCCACGTCGGGCATGGAGGGCGTGTCCACGGGCCTGGTCAGCACGCTCTTCTCCCTGAGCATGGGGCTGCGGATGTGGCAGCTCCATGAGGTGCGGGCCCATGCCGTGGAGGCCCTGGCCGCTAAGGAGGAGGCCCTGGCGGCGCTGGCCCGGGCGCAGGCCGAGCTGGCCACCGCCGAGCGCAGCGCCGGCGCCGACGCCGAGCGGCGCCGCTGGGCCCGGGAAGTCCATGACACCCTGGCGCAGGGCTTCGTCTCGGTCATTACCCTGGCCCAGGCCGCCGCCGGCTCCCAGGAGCGGGGCGATGAGGAGGATCTGGGGCGGCGGCTGAGCCAGATCGAAACCGTCGCCCGGGACAACCTCGCCGAGGCGCGGGCCCTGGTCGCCGGCGAGGGGCCCACGGCCCTCCAGGGCACCGATCTGGCGCAGGCCCTGACCCGGCTCGCTGACGCCGAGGCCGCGCACGGGGGTGTTGTCCCCGTGCTGTCACTGGAGCTGCCCGGGCCCCTGCCCGCCATTATTGAGATCACCGCCCTGCGCACCGTCCAGGAGGCCCTGTCCAACGTGCGCCGTCATGCCCGAGCCGATTCGGTGCGGGTTGAGGCGCGCAGCGAGGACACCGGGGGGACGAGCGAGCTGGTCGTGACCATTACCGACAACGGCACTGGCACCGGCGGCGCCCAGGAGGGCACCGGCCTGACCGGCATGCGCTCCCGGCTCGAGGCCGCCGGGGGAAGTCTGACCGTCGACCCGGCCCATGCCCCGGACGCGCGCGGTCACACCGGGACCGTTCTAGAAGCGAGGATGCCGCTATGAGCACAATGTCACCCGACCCGGTCCGCCTGCTCGTCGTCGACGACCACCCAGTGGTGCGCTCGGGGATCGTCGGCATGCTGGACCGTGAGGCGGGCCTGGAGGTCGTCGGCCAGGCCGCCAACGGCCGCGAGGCGGTCGAGTTGGCCGCGGCCCTGTCGCCGCAGGTCGTCCTCATGGATCTGCGCATGCCGGTCATGGACGGAGTGGCGGCCACCGAGGCGCTCCTGGCCGCGCCGCAACCCCCGCACATTGTGGTCCTGACCACCTACGACACCGATGGCGACATTCTGCGCGCCGTCGAGGCGGGAGCCATTGGGTACCTGCTCAAGGACGCGCCCCGGGAGGAGATCGTGGCCGCCATCCGCACCGCCGCCGTCGGCCAGAGCACGCTGAGCCCCACCGTGACCACCCGTCTGGTGGGCGCAGCGCGGGGCCGCTCCGGTGGCCGCCCCGCGCCGGGGGCCGGCACGGGGCGGCGTGCCGGAAAATCCAGCGGCGCCCCCGCACGGCTGTCGCCCAGGGAGCAGGAGGTCTTGGCGGCGGTGGCGCGCGGCCTGTCCAACTCCGAGATAGGCGGGGCCCTTTACATTACTGAGGCCACCGTCAAGACCCATCTCATGCGCATCTACGGCAAGCTCGACGTGGACTCGCGCACCGCCGCCGTCACCGCGGCCCTGCGCCACGGCCTGCTCGATCTTGAGGCGGGTTCGGCGCCCACGGGGGGCTGAGGCCCCCAACGGAGCGGCCGGTCCCGCAGCGGGCGACGGATTCGGCGCCCACGGGGGGCTGACGCCGGTACCGGACGGGGCCGGACGGGGCGGGCGTGGAAGAATCCGGCCATGCGCGACCTCGCCGCCCTGCCCAAGGCGCACCTTCATCTGCACTTCACGGGGTCTATGCGCTTGGACACGCTCACCGAGCTCTCCGTTTCCGCGCGCACCCGCCTGCCCGCCTCCTTCCTGGACGGAGACCCCCTTCACGTTCCCGCCGGCCACCGGGGCTGGTTCCGCTTCCAGCGCGCCTACGACACCGCCCGCCACCTGGTGACCAGCGAGGAGACCATGCGGCGCATTGTGCTGGAGGCCGCTATGGATGACGCCGCCGAGGGCTCGCGCCGCCTGGAGATCCAGGTGGACCCCACCTCCTATGCGCCCTTCGTCGGCGGAATCACTCCGGCTCTGGAGATCATTCTGGATGCCGCCGACCAGGCCACCATCCTCACCGGGGTGGAGGTGGCCGTCATTGTTGCCGCCTCCCGCATGCGCCACCCGCTGGACGCCCGCACCCTGGCGCGCCTGGCGGTGCGCTACGCCGGGGACCAGCCGGGCACGGTGGTGGGATTCGGGCTGAGCAATGATGAGCGCGCCGGGCGCACCAGCTCCTGGGGGCGGGCCTTCGCCATCGCCCGGCGCGGCGGGCTGGCCTCCCTGCCCCACGGCGGGGAGCTGCTGGGGCCCGAGCATGTGCGCGACGTGGTCGGGGCCCTGGGGCCCACGCGCCTGGGCCACGGGGTGCGCACCAGTGAGGACCCTGCTCTGCTCGACGCGGTTGTGGGGGCCGGGATCAGCCTCGAGGTGTGCCCGGCCTCCAATGTGTGCCTGGGGGTCTACCGCGAGGCCGCCGAGGTGCCCCTGCGGCGCCTCACGGACCACGGCGCGCAGGTGGCGCTGGGCGCTGATGACCCTCTGCTCTTCCAGTCCCGACTGGTCGACCAGTACCGGATCGCCCGGGACCTGGGCTTCGACGATGGCGCCCTGGCCGAGCTGGCGCGCAGTTCGATCCGGGCCAGCCTGGCCTCACCGACCTCCAAGCGGCGGTGGCTGGCGGAGGTCGACTCCTGGCTGGCGGCGCCCGACCCCGGGTGAGCGCGGTGAGTGCTCAGAAAGTGCTCAGAAGCCGACGGCGACCGGCTCGGGCACCAGGGTGACCCCGAAGCGCTCGCGCACCCCGGCCACCACCGCTTCGCGCAGGGCCACCAGGTCCGCGGCGCTGGCCCCGCCCCGATTGGTCAGGGCCAGGACGTGCCGGGTGGATAGAGAGGCCGGGGCGCCCTCGGCCACGGCGAACCCCTTGGTGAATCCCGCGTGGTCAATGAGCCAGGCGGCGCTGGTCTTGACCCGGCCCTCCACGGTCGGGGCCGCCCGGGTGCCGGCGACCGCGCGCGTGTGGTCGGTGACCGGGAAGCGGGGGGCGCCCTCGGGCAGGGACGCGGCCTGCTGCGTGGACAGGATCGGGTTGGTGAAGAAGGAGCCGGCGGACCAGGTGTCGTGGTCGGCATGGTCCAGGACCATGCCCTTGGAGCGTCGCAGCTCCAGGACCGCCTGGCGCACATCGGTGGCCGGGACCCGCTCACCGAGCTCGACGCCCAGGGTGCGGGCGAGTTGGCTGTAGGCGATGGGGGCCGACAGGGAGGCCTGGCGGACGGTGAAGGACACCGACAGCACCACCCAACGGCCGGTGGGGCCCCAGGTGCGGCCGCGGCCGTGGACGGGGTCGGTCAGGGAGCGCTTGAGGTTGGAGTCGCGGTAGGCCAGACCCAGCTCGGTCAGCGCCAGGTGGACGGTGCGCCCCTGGGCGCGGTCCCAGGCGCGCACCGAGGCCAGCAGCTCGGCGACCTCGGTGCCGTAGGCGCCAATGTTCTGCACCGGCGCGGCGCCAACCGTCCCGGGGATGCCCGATAGGGGAGCGAAACCGCCCCAGTGGGAGGCGATGGCCTGACGCACCAGGTCGTCCCAGGTGGTGCCGGCGGTGGCCGTAATGTCCACGCCCCCGCAGGCGTCGTCACGGGTCAGGGTCACCTGCTGGCGACGGTCGCGAATGACCAGGCCGTCGAAGCCGGCGTCGGAGGCCAGAATGTTCGAGCCGCCGCCCACAATGAGGACGGGGGTTCCTTCGGCGTCGGCCCGGCGAACGGACTCGATGATCTCGGCCTCGGAATCGGCTTCGAGGTAGGTGGCCAGTGGCCCTCCCACGCGCAAAGTCGTGAGTTCGGCCAGCGTGGAGGGAGCGGGCCCTCCCAGGGGCCGGGCCAGGGCCTGGACGGCGGGCGGCCAGTCGGTCGCGGGGGCGTCCACGGACAGGGCGGTGGCGCACTGGGCGGTCTGGTCGGTCGGCTCGGGGGCCGGCAGTCCAAAGCGGTTGGTCTCGCTCATGGGTGCTCCTGGGTGGCGGGCGGGGGCAGTGGCGGGCTGCTCCTGCCGCACTCCAGTGCAGGACCGGCACTGGGGCGGGCAGGGGCCGGGCGGGCATCAAGGCCCCGCACGCACGGTGTGCGAGCGGGGCCCGTGAGTCACGCTGAAAGACGCGTCACTTCTTATTGCGGCGCTGGTGACGCGTCTTGCGCAGAAGCTTGCGGTGCTTCTTCTTGGCCATGCGCTTGCGGCGCTTCTTAATGACAGATCCCATAGGACCTCCTCGCAGTCTTGCTTGCCGGCGCTCACGCGCGCCTGTCGGTCAACCGGCGACGAGTCGGCGCCGTGACCGAGTGAATCGAGTTAATTCGCAGTGGCCGGGCTGGCGACAGACCACGCTGGCCACACATGTGACCGGGCGATTCTAGCGGGTCTCAGGTCCCTGATGCTCCCCGCTCCTCGTGTCCCCAGTCACCAAGGCTGGCGGCGAGGTACTGGTCCACCGCCCGCGCGGGGACCCTGAAGGAGCGCCCGACCTGCATTGCCGGGAGGTCACCGGAGTGAACCATGCGATACACGGTCATTTTGGATACGCGCAACATAGCGGCCACCTCGGCCACTGTCAGGAAGGAGGGGGCGCTCGACGCGCCGGTCGGAGTAGGGGTGCCCGGTGCCATGGGTGATGAGGTCCCGTCGTCGTCATGGGTACGGCTCGCCTGCTGCCAGGCACGACCGGTCCGCTCAGGGAGCGGACAGGCCCAATATATCCCCTGCCACACCAAACGCACAGGCCCTTCGTGACCCACCTGTCACAGAGGTTGCTTCGCGCGCATTTCTCGGCGATTCGCGCCGCAGTTCCTCGGCGATTCGCGCCGCCGGCGTCCTGGGCACGCACAACGACCGCCGCCGGGCGCCGCGAAGCCCACCATCGAGCAAGATCGAGCAAGAATGTCTCTGTGCCTTCCTCCCAGCGCCCCGCACCTGCCCGCCCCAGCGGCCGGGCGCGGCGCCGGTACGCGCTTCCACCCCTGGAAGCGGTGCGCACCGTATTGACGGTATTGCGGGCGCGCCGCTCCGAGCGAGCCGCCCGATCGCACAATCGACAGCAGTCCCCTCCCCCAATCGCTGAGCCTACCGGGCTGCGCGGGGCGCTCGCGCACTGGGGGGTGCGCACCAAGCTGGAACGAGCCGCCCGCTTCAGCCCCGCGCGCCTGGCCGTGGTGATCTTCGCCGGCATTATTGCGGTGGTCACCTTCCTGCTGAGCCTGCCCATGTCCACCGCCGACGGCGAGCCGACCCCCCTGGTGGACGCCCTGTTCACCGCTACCGCAGCGGTATGCGTCACCGGGCTGACCACGGTGGACACCGCCACCTACTGGTCGACCTTCGGCCAGTTCGTCATTATCCTGGGGGCGGCCGTAGGGGGGCTGGGCATTATGACGCTGGCCTCCCTGCTGTCCTTCGCGGTGTCCCGCCACGTCGGCCTCACGCAGCGGATGCTGGCGGCCAGCGAGAACCAGTCACGGCTGGGCGACGTCGTCTCCCTCCTACGCGCCGTTATCTTCACCGCCGTGGGCGTCGAGGCGGTCCTCACCATGGTGCTCCTGCCGCGTTTCCTCACCCTCGGGCTCGATTTCTGGCACGCCCTGTGGTATGGGGTGTTCATGGCGCTGTCGATCTTCAACAACGCCGGGTTCGTCATCCTCCCCGAGGGGCTGGCGCCCTACGCCAGCGACTGGTGGATGGGCCTGCCCATTGTGCTGGGAACCTTCGTGGGCGCCGTCGGCTTCCCCGTCATCCTGGACGTCGTGCGCAACCGCTCCAGGCCACGGCTGTGGACCCTGCACACCAAGCTCACCCTGACCACCTACACCTTCCTGACCGTGCTCTCCTCCCTGACGATCGCCGCCTTCGAGTGGACCAACCCCAACACCTACGGGGCACTGCCCGTGTCGGGGAAGATCCTCACCGCGCTGATTAACGGAGTCAACGCCCGCTCCTCGGGCCTATCCACAATCGCGCCAGAACACATGCACGAGGCCACCTGGTTCCTCCAGGACGCCCTCATGTTCGTCGGCGGCGGGTCGGCCTCGACCGCGGGCGGCATTAAAGTCTCGACCTTCGCCGTGCTGGTTCTGGCAATCCTCGCCGAGGCGCGCGGCGACCAGGACATTGAGGCCTTCGGTCGGCGCATTACCCTGTCCACTGTGCGGCTGAGCGTGGCGGTGGCCTTCATCGGGGCCACTATTACCGGGGTGGCCACGCTGCTATTACTGGAGATGACCAATCTGTCCTTGGACCGGATTCTCTTCGAAGTGATCTCGGCTTTCGCCACGGTGGGCCTGTCCACGGGCATTACCCCGATTCTGCCCACAAGCGCCAAATACGTCATTATCGCCCTCATGTTCGTGGGGCGGGTGGGCACCATGACCGCCGCCTCGGCCCTGGCCATGCGCGAGCGGCGTCGAGTCATCCGCATGCCCGAGGAGCGCCCGCTGATCGGTTAAGGCCATGCGCTCCCCCATGGGGCCGGGGCGCTTCTACCTTGCCGGTCTACCTTGCCGGCGGGCGCCCGATGCCCCGGGCCGAAGGGCAGGCGGCCCGGGGGCGGGGTGGTGGGCGGGGAGCTGGACTACGGTGGTGGTGCCGCAGGGGCGGTGGCGCCAGCCGCTCCCTTGCGGCCCCTCATCGCCCACCAGGAGAACCGACCATGGCCGCCCCCATCTCGCGCACCGACTCCACACTCGTCATTGGCCTGGGCCGCTTCGGCTCGGCGGTGGCGGCCACGCTGGACCGGCTCGGGCGCGAGGTCCTGGCCGTGGAGTCCGACCCGATCATTGTGCGCCAGTGGGCCGGGCGCATTCCCCTGGTCGAGGCCGACGCCACCGACATGGAGGCCCTGGAGCAGCTCGGCGCCACCGAGTTCGGCACTGCCGTGGTCGGAGTCGCCACCTCCCTGGAGGCCTCCGTACTGGTCACCGGGAACCTGGTGGACCTGGAAACCCCGCAGATTTGGGCCAAAGCCGTTTCCCGCGCACACGGGCGCATCCTGCGGCGCATTGGCGCTCACCACGTGGTCTACCCCGAGTTCGACGCCGGGCAGCGCGCCGCCCACCTGGTCTCGGGCCGCATGCTGGACTACATTGAAATGGAGAAGGGGGGCTTCACCATTGTCAAAATGCGCCCGCCGGCTGAACTCCATGGCTTCACCATTGGCGAGGCCAGGGTCCGCTCCCGCTACGGGGTCACCATCTTCGGCCTCATGAGCCCGGGAGAGCCCTTCGAATACGCCACCTCCGACACGCTCGTCTCCTCCGACGACGTGCTCGTGGTCGGAGGAGACGCCGCTTTGCTGGAGCGCTTCGCCAACCGCGCCTGAAGGCGCGGCCCCGGGCGCCGGGCCGGCGGCCCTGCCCCCGGGGCCGAGCGCCGGTCCGCGCTTGCGCCCTCGCCCGGGGGAGGGCTCAGTCGTCCTCGCGCAGGAAGTAGCTCAGGGCGTGAGACTGGCCGATCTCCAGGGCCACCAGATCCTGGCCGGTGCTGAAGGCGTTCGGCGGGCAGGTCATGGGCTCCACAGCCACGCCCCGCCGCAGAAGGTGCTCGGCGGTGTAGAGGTGCACCCAGGGGGCGTCGGAGGCCAGCACCACGGCGCCTCCGTGCTCCCCGCCGCTCAGGCGCACCTCCCAGGTTCCCTCCGGCATGCCCGTGTACGTGTTATCGCTGGTGCTCGCACCCACGAGCCGGCCGGCGCGCCAGTCCCAGTCGCTGCCCTCGACCTCCCGCAGCCCCAGGGGCGCCAGGTTCTCGTCGGCCTCCAGCACTTGGGGGGCCGGGGCGGTGAGCTCGCACTGGTCCAGGGGGACCGAACGGGTCAGGTACGGGTGGAAGGCAATCCCGCAGGGGGCGGGGAGGAGGCGCCCGTCCCGGTCGGCGGCTCCCGGCGTGTTGGTGGCGGGCTGGGCAGCGCCCACGCAGGTGGCGGTGGCGGTGGTCTTCAGGCCGGAGTCGGCGTCCAGGGTGAAGCGCACCGCGAGCTCCAGGCTCCAGGGGTAGCCGTAGGAGGCGGGCAGGTTCAGCCCGAGGGTCAGGGCGCTGTCCGCCACCTCGGTGACCTGCCAGTCCATCCAGCCGACCATGCCGTGGAGGGCGGCACCGGTCTCGGGCTCGTTGCAGGCCACCTGGTAGGTCTGCCCGCCATAGGTGTAGGAGGCGCCGGTAATGCGATTGGGCCAGGGCATGAGGGTCTTGCCCTGCCACCCGGCCGGCAGAGTGCTCTCGGCGTCGAAGGGGACCACCAGGTCGCGGCCGTCGCGGCGCAGGTGGACTAGTGTGGCGCCGCAGGTGGCAATGCGCGCCTGGTAGCGCCCTGCGTGCAGGTCGATGAGCTCTCCATTGATCATGGTCCTATCCTCCTCCTTCGGGGCCGCGCAGTCAGGGCCTTGGAGTCATATGCTCACTTTTGACGGTGGCGGCGGCCAGCGCCTGTGCGGCGACGGCCTCCAGGTCCGCCCCTATGCCGGCCGAGCAGTAGGCCCCGATCAGGCCCTCGACCAGGGGCGCCGTGCTCAGACGCGTGCGGGCGGCGAGGTCGTCGTCGAGTAGTTCCAGGGCCACCTGTGCGCTCATGACGGCGCTGCCCAGGTCCATGAGGACCAGAACGCCGCTGCTCCGAGAGCCGATCTCCTCAATGGCCGCGGCAATGGCTGTGGCGTCAGTGCCCAGCCCTCCCCCGGGCGCCCCGGCGGCGACGCCTACCGGCGCCCTGATGCCGGCCACCAGGCCACGGGCCAAAGCGACAGCGGCCTGAGCCAGGGCGGGCGAGTGCGAGACGACGACAATGCCCACGCTCCCCCGGTCACTGCCCGATGCGTCCCCGGCTGCTGTCTGCGCGGCCGCGTCAGCCCCGGCGCAGGCGGTGCTGGGCTCACGAGCGGCTCCAGCCGCCACGGCGGTGGTCATGTCACATCCCCCAGCGCAGGCCGGGGGTGGACACCGGGGCGTCCCACAGGTGGAGCATTTCGGCGTCAGCGCGCACCAGGGTCAGGGAGCAGCCGGCCATGTCCAGGCTGGTGATGTGGTTGCCCACCAGGCTGCGCGCCAGGCGCACCCCGGAGGCCTCCAGCAGGCGGGCGACTTCGCCATGCATGAGGTAGAGCTCGAGCAGGGGGCTGGCACCCATGCCGTTGAGCATGGCTATGACGCCCTGGTCGGCCCCTTCGGCGTCGGGCAACTCGGCCACGACCGGCTCGACCAGGCGCTGGGCCATCTCACGGGCGGAGGCGAGTTTTTCCCGTCGGCGGCCGGGCTCGCCGTGAATGCCAATGCCAATCTCCACCTCGTCCTCGGGCAGGTCGAAGGAGGGCCGGCCCCGGGCCGGTACGGTGCAGGAGGTCAGGGCGACGCCCATGGAGCGGCCGGCGGCATTGACGCGGGCCGCGATTTCAGCGACTTCGGCCAGGGCCCGCCCTTCCTCGGCGGCCGCGCCGGCGATCTTCTCAACGATGACGCTCACTCCCACCCCGCGCCGTCCGGCCGTGTAGAGGGAGTCCTCGACGGCGACGTCGTCGTTGGTGACCACGGTGGCCACCTGGGTACCGCCGGAGGCGAGGACCATTTCCGCGGCAATCTCGAAGTTCATGACGTCGCCGGTGTAGTTCTTGACAATGTGGAGGACCCCGGCGCCGGTGTCTACAGCGGAGGTGGCGGCGACGACCTGGTCGGGGACCGGCGAGGTGAAGATCTCCCCGGCGCAGGCGGCGTCGAGCATGCCGTGGCCGACGTAGCCGGCGTGAAGGGGCTCGTGCCCACTGCCGCCGCCCGAGACAATGGCGACTTTGCCGGGGCCCTTGGGGCGGGCGCGGTAGACGACGCGCTGGTCCAGGTCCACGCGCAGGCTCCGGGGGTGGGCGGCCGCCATGCCCGCCAGGGCGTCCGCAACAATGGTGTCAGCGGAGTTCATGAGTTTCTTCATACCGCGACGCTACCGCGTCAACGTGTCCTACGTCACCCCTTTTGGCCTGCGCCCCTCCCGGGCGGCACTCCAGTGCGAGCTCGTGGCCGACCAGTTCACCCGCCCCGGGGGCGGGGCGCCCGCGGCGGGGATTCAGCGGTAACCGTCCCACAGGGGGGAGGGGAACAGGAGCGGTTCAAAGCGGGCCCACTCCTCCTCCAAGCTAACGGCGGGCTGACGGAAGTAGCGAACTTGAATGCCGTCCATGACCTCCAGGGCCATGCCCACCCTCTGACGGATGCTCTCAAAACCGCCCTGTTCCTTGATTTCGGGGGGCAGGCGCCAGGTGAACTGCATGTAGAGGCCCCAGATCTCGTCGGGGCGGTTGATGAAATGCGCGTGAGCGGGGTGAGCGGGGTCCACCGCCTCGGCCCCCAGGAGCATGTGCAGGCGCATGAGCTCAGGGCGCTGCACGTTAAGGTGGACGAGGTAGCGGAAGTAGGCGGGCAGGCTAATGCCCTCGGGGTGGGTGGCCGCAGGGTCCCCGGAGTCGATGAAGTCCTGAGGAGTGCCCCGACGGTCGTAGCGCTCGTCAAGCAGCAGGGTCAACAGGCCCGGTTTGTTGTCAATGTAGTGCAGCAGTCCGGCCTGGGAGATGCCCACCCCATCGGCGACCTCCTGTAAGGACAATCCGTTGTAGCCGTGTTGGGCCATCAGCGTGGTGGCCACCTCCACAATCTGCTCACGACGCTGGGCGGCGGTCAGGCGCGTACGGCGTTTGGGCGAGGTCGGCCGGGGGCCGGTTGTGGAGGGCATGGTCCCACCATACGGCTCACAGTCCGCGCATTCGGGCTCAAGCGCGGGGCCGACGGCGTAGCGCATACCGCGTCGTCGGCCCCTGCCCGCCCGGTGGTGCCCACCGGGCGGGCCCGGCGCCTGCCGTGCGCCGACCGGTCGCGCACAACCCGCATGATCCCGGGGTTTGTGCGCGGCGCAGCCGGCCGGTGACTCAGTCGGCCAGCAGGGCCCGGGCGGTGGTGACGTCGGTAATGAGGACCGTGAGCCAGCCGCCCCGCAGAGCCGCCCGAATGGCCGCATGCTTGCGCGCCCCGCCGGCGGCGGCCACGGTGCGCGGGATGGCGTGCAACTCGGAGGCGTCGGCCCCCACCACGCGGCGGTCGAAACCGGAGTCCACGTGCTCGCCATCGGCGTCGAAGAAGCGCAGGCAGACGTCACCCACCGCCCCGGCCCGTCGCAGCTCCTCACGGTCCACCTCCGAGGAGATGTTCCCCGACTCGCGCAGGAGCTCAGAGGGCTCCAGGCTGCCGATTCCCACCAATGCGGTCGTGACGTCCGGTAGGAGGCCGGCCACACGGGCCACGGAGGGGTCGTTGCGCAGTTCGACGGCGGCCGACTCCGTCCCCAGGACCGCCGGGGAGGGGAAGAACACCGGGGAGGCGCCAGTGGCCCGGGCCAGCAGGTCGATCAACCGCGTCGCCTTGACCTGCACGGTCGGGTTGCCTATGCCGCCGAAGAGCTGGACCACGGTGGTGGCGACCTGGGTGCGGAAGGGCTGAAGGCGCTCGACGGCGGCGAGCCAGGTCGCACTCCAGGAGGACAGGCCAATAACCTCCCCGCCGGTGAGGGTCGTCTCCAGGTAGGTTGCGGCAGCCGTGGCCAACGCCGTCTGAACCGCGACCTCGTCTACCCCGGCGTCCACGACGACGCACTCCTCGACGTGGTGGCGCTTCTCGATCTCCTCCTCCAGGGAGGTGAAAGCGCCGGGGGGCAGGGTCACAACGGTGCGGACGATCCCCTCATCCGCGGCGCGCTTGAGGAGGCGGGAGACGCGAGGCTGGGAGACGTGCAGCTCGGAGGCGATCTGGGCCTGCTTCATGCCGTGCTCGTGGTACATGCGGGCGATGCGCGCCATGAGGCGTGTCTGAGAATCGTCGGCGAGAACCATCGGGGGTCTCCTGGGGCAGGGGTGCTCACGCATGAGGCGCGAATAGACGATTCAAACCTACCCCGCCTGGGCCGCGCCCCGTGGACTCCAGCGCAATACCGGCCGAGCCGAAGCCCTTTCCCCGCCCTTTTCCCGGACTCCCCTGGACCCCGGGAGCGGCGCGAGGCGGCGGGCGCCGCCGGATCCCACAAGCCCCGGGGCGCCGCTGATGCGGCCCGCCGCGGGCGCAGCCTGTCGCTCCGGATCCCACAGGCCCCGGAGCGCCGCCCACCGCGACGCCCCGGCTCAGCCCCGCTTCAGAAGATCGCGCGCGGCGGCGGCAATGCCGCCGGCACTTATGCCGAAGCGGTCCATGAGCCATTCCTCGGAGCCGGTGGGGGCGAAGACGTCGGGAACGCCGATCCGGGTTACCGGCACCGGATGGCCGGCGCTGACGAGCTCGGCCACGGCCCCGCCCAGGCCCCCGGCGGCCATGCCCTCCTCGGCGACGACAATGCGGCCGGTCTGGCGGGCTGCGTCCATAACCGCCTGCTCATCCAGGGGCTTGACGCTGGCCATGGATAGCACCCGGACACTCACGCCCTGACCCTCCAGGGCCGCGGCCGCCGCCAGGGCCCGGTGCAGCGCGGTGCCGTTGGAGACAATGGTCAGGTCCTGGCCCTGGCGCAAAACGGTGGCCTTGCCGGGAGTGAAGGAGTAGTCCGGGGCGTGGACGGCGGGGACCTTCATTCGGGAGATGCGAATGTAGGTGGGGCCGTCGTGCTCGGCAATGGCCCAGCGCACGGCGGCGGCGGTCTGGACCGGGTCGGCCGGAACAATGACGGTCATGCCGGGGATGACGCGCATCCAGGCGACGTCCTCGGCACTGTGGTGGGTGCTTCCGAGTTGGCCGTAGGCCAGGCCCGGGCTCTGGGCGGCCAGGACCATATGCCGGTAGGAGTAGGCGGCATCAATCTTGACCTGCTCCATGGCGCGCGCCGAGAGGAAGGATCCGGCGCACGAGACCACCGGAATCCGCCCTCCCCCCTCCAGGCCGGCGGCCACACCCACCTGGTTCTGCTCGGCAATGCCGACATTAATGAGGCGCTCGGGGAAGCGCGCGGCGAAGGCGCCGAGCTTGGCCGACCCCACCGAGTCGTTGACGACGGCAACGACCCGCTCGTCAGTAGCGGCGATCTGCTCCACGGTGGTGGCGAAGGCGTCGCGGCAGTCGTACAGGGCGGTCGTCTCAGTGGTCTCAGTGGTGCTCACTTGGAGGCCTCCAGTTCTGCCAGGGCCCGCTCGACCTCGGCGTCAGTGGGCAGCTTGTGGTGCCAGGCCACGACGTCGGACATGAAGGAGATCGGGTGCCCCTTGTGGGAGTGGGCGATAATGAAGGTGGGCTTGCCGCTTGAGGCGGGGACGGCGGCAAAGGCGTCCAGGAGAGCGTCGATGTCGTGGGCGTCGACGTCAATGACCTCCCATCCGAAGGCCCGCGCTTTGGCGTCCAGGGGGGAGAGGTCGTTGGTGGCCTCGGTGGTGGCGCCCTGCTGAAGATGGTTGCGGTCGGCGACCGCGCACAGGTTGGCCAGGCGCCGCTGGGAGGCGAGCATCAGGGCCTCCCAGTTAGAGCCCTCCTGGAGTTCCCCGTCCCCGGTCAGGACGAAGACGCGGCGCATCGAGCCGTCCATTTGGCCGGCCACCGCCTCGCCGACGGCGATCGGCAGGCCGTGGCCCAGCGGCCCGGTGTTGGCCTCTACGCCCTTGACCTTGAGCCGGTTGGGGTGCCCATTGAGGCGGGAGTCGGGCTGGACGAAAGTCTCCAACTCCTCAACGTCCATTAATCCGGCCGCCGCGAGTGTGGTGTAGAGGGCGCAGGCGGCGTGCCCCTTGGACAGAATGAGGCGGTCGCGCTCGGGGTCCTCCAGGTTGTCCACGGTCAGGTTCAGCACGTGGAGGTAGAGGGTGGCCAGGACATCGGTGATGGAGAACTCGCCG
Source organism: Actinomyces oricola (assembly GCF_004104015.1). Classification (GTDB taxonomy): domain Bacteria; phylum Actinomycetota; class Actinomycetes; order Actinomycetales; family Actinomycetaceae; genus Actinomyces; species Actinomyces oricola. The sequence continues at coordinate 34,305 of NZ_RYFV01000006.1, forward strand.
CCGAGGTGGCCCATGCGGGCCTTGGCCACCAGGGTGAGGTCTTTGCGCCGAATGAGGCGGGCGCCCCGGCGAATGTGGGCGACAACCTCCTGGCGGCTCATATCCGGGGTGGTGCGTCCAATGACGGGCAGGTCCACGGACCAGGTCGTGGTCTGGGCCATGGTCACGCACCCACCATGGAGGTCAGCAGTGCGTCCTGGACAATGCGCTGGGCGGCCAGCGGGTCCTGGCGGGCCTGCGCGGCGGCCAGGGCCTCCTCGTCGAGGCTGTCCAGCGCCCGGTGAATGGCCTTGAGCAGGCGGATGGAGGTGCGGGCGTTGTCCACGACGTCCTCCCGGAAGGGGAACTGGTCGAGTTGCCAGACCCCCTCCCAACTGTTGACGCGCAGGGTGTGGAAGAACTCGAAGAGCTCGGTGAGGTGGAGGCTGCCCACAACCATGTCGTCATCCCAGCCGCGGTAGTTGTCGTTGACGTCCATGCCCCACAACAGGCCGTGGTCGATGAGCATCTGGGCCGATTCGGCCGGGGACTCACCGCCGAACAAGGCGTGGCCGAAGTCCAGGAGCACGCCGACGTTGTCCACGCCCATGGCTTGAATACCCAGGATGGTCTTAGCGGCCGACCCCCAGAACATGTGGGTGCGGGGCTCACGGGGCTTGTATTCGATGACGAATCTGAGATCGGGGTGGGCGCTGGCCAGCTCCCTCATCCCCTCGACGGCCAGGCGGTTGAGCTCCTTGTAATCGACTTGGAAGGGGTAGTCGAAGCCGTCCTGGCCCGGCCAGATCTTGACGTACCTGGCGCCCAGTTCGCGCACCGCGGCCGCGGCGCCGTGCATTATCTCCAGGGCCGAGGCCCGCTTGGCGGGGTCCGGGTTGGTGAAGGCGCCCATGCGGTGCTCACGCAGGTAGATGTCCGGGGTCACGCCAATGGCCTTCATGCCGGTGCGCGCCAGGGCCTCCTTGACGTCTTGAAGGCCGACCGCGGGGGTGAAGGGGTAGTTGAGGTCGACGTAGCTAATGTCGCCGACCTGGGCGGCCAGCTCAATCTGCTCAATGGTGGAGCGGGGGTCGCCGTAGCCGTCGGTGGCATAGCGGTCGACGTAGGTGGCGAAGTTCCACAATCCGGCCCCGAAGACGGGCTCTGGAGTGGTGCGCGAGGAGGGCGGAGTGGCCCCCGACATTTGTTGCATTTCTATTCAACTCCGATCTTCGATCTGTGGTGGGTGCTGGGCTGGTGCTGTCCGGGCGAGGGCGGGCGCGTGGAAAACGGTGGGCGCGTGGATGCGGGTCGGCCAGACGGTCGGCCGTCCGCGCCTCGGTGGAGCAGTGCGCCTCGGTGGAGCGGCCGGGGCCCGGTCGGCCTTCTCAGGGTCGGAACCGCGAGCGCGCTATGGCCCTGCCCCATTGCGCGCGGGCGGCCTGCCGGAGGGGGGCGGTCACCTGGGGCCGGTAGACCACCGCGGGGTCGGCGGCCGGGTCGGGCAGCTCCCAGCCCAGGCGGGCGAAGCCCATGAGGGCGGCCCCTAAGGCGGAGACCTCGGCGTTGGCCGACACCAGGACCTCACGGCCCAGCAGGTCGGCCTGGATCTGCATGAGCAGGCGCGATGAGCTGGCGCCGCCGTCGGCGTGCAGGACCTCCAGGTCGCTGCCGGCCGGTCCTGCGGTCATGGCCTCAACGACGTCGGCAACCTGGTGGGCCACGGCCTCCAGGGCGGCGCGGGCGAGGTGGGCGGGCGTGGTGCCGGCGGTGACGCCGGTAATGAGGCCGGTGGCTCGCCGATCCCACCAGGGGGCGCCCAGGCCGGTGAAGGCCGGGACCAGGTGGACGCCCTCGCTGGAGGCGGCGTCGGCGGCCAGGGCGTCCAGGCCCTTGCCGCCGCCTGCGCCCAGGAGGCGGGCAACCCAGTCCATGGCCGCGCCGGAGGCGACAATATTGCCCTCCCGGCCGTACATGGGGGTCTCGGTGAGCCAGGCCAGGGTGGTGGCCACGCCGGGGCGCACCTCCCGGTTCGCGCCCGTGGGCACCATGACCGAGGAGCCGGTGCCGTAAGTGGCCTTGGCTTGGCGCGAGCTGCGGCAGCCGTGCCCGAAAAGGGCGGCGTGGGAGTCGCCCAGGACGCCGACCACCGGGATGCCGTCGGGCAGCAGGCCCAGGGCGCGGGTGGTGCCGAAGTGCGCGTCGGAGCGCACCACGCGGGGAAGGCGGGCGGCGTCGACGCCGAAGAGGGCGCACATTTCCTCCGACCAACTCGTGGTGGCCAGGTCCAGCAGCAGAGTGCGTGAAGCGTTGCCGGCCTCAATGACGTAGGACTCCTGCCCGGTCAGGCGCGCCACCAGCCAGGAGTCAATGGTGCCAATGCGGGCCCGGAAGGCGCCGGCCGGGGCGGCGTCGACCATATCGAGCAGGTAGCGCATCTTAGGGGCGGAGAACATGGGGTCCAGGCTCAGGCCGGTGGTGGCGCTGACGGCGAATTCGCGCTCCGGGGAGCGCAGCCAGTCGCAGAATTCGGCCGTGCGCGAGTCCTGCCAGCCCAGTACTGGGCCCAGGGGCCGGCCGTCGCCCGCGTCCCAGGCGACCACGGACTCACGCTGGTTGGAAATAGCGATGCCCGCCGGCGTCGCCCCGCCCACGCCATCCAGGCAGGCGGCAATGGCGCGCGCTTGAGCCTGCCAGATGGCCTCAGCGTCCTGCTCAACCCAGCCGGGCCGGGGGTGGCTTACGGGCACCGGGGCGCTTCCTGAGGCCAGGACAGTGCCGTCGGGGGCAATGGCAAGGGCTTTGGCGTTGGTGGTGCCCTCGTCCAGGGCCAAAACATAGTCGGGTGCGGCCACGGTCCTCTTCATCCCCTGTCACCCCTTAGCGTCCCCGGCCAGGGCTCCGGAGACGAAGCGGCGGAACAGCGGGTGGGCAACGCGCGCACCGTGAACGATGCGGGCAACGTGGACAACGGAGACCGGGGCCGCCGCCATAATGCTGAAGACAATGAAGGCGTTGAGCAGTCGGCGGCGCTCAGGGGATTGAGCATGACGACGCCTCCTTAAGGCTAGAATATTCATTCAACAACGAATGAATCGACAAAGTGAAGGTTAGCCCGCTGCTGGCCGCGGTGTCAACCACTGTTGCAGGGGCGCCGCGGCCGCTGAGCGCGCGGCGCCCGGGCGCCGTTCTCGCCGAACAGTGTCAACCGTTGCCGCAGGGGTTGGACCGCAGGGTTACGGCCGGCCCGGAGTGCGCCAGGCCACCCTGCGCGCCACGAACCTCGCCCTCGTGACCCGGCACGTCTTCGCCGCCCCTGAACCCGTCTCGCGGGCGGATGTCGTGCTCGGCGGACATTTGGCCCCTCTGGCCGAGGCGCTGCGCCCCGCCCTGGAGGAGGAGTTGGAGCACCGGGTTCTGGCCTCCAAGTGGACTCCGGTTGCCGTCCTGGCGGCGCCGGACGACGAGGCCCCCGGGGCCACCGGCGCGACCTGGTCCCTCCTGGAGGAAATCGTCGCCGATCCGGCGACCTGGACTTAAGGGCGCGGGCGGGCGCCGGCGCGCGAGGGCCTTTTGCCGGGCGCCCGCGATACGGGGACGCCATGCGGCTCGGCGGCACTGCTCAGCGCCCTGGAGGCGGGCGCCCGCGATACGGGGACGCCATGCCACACTGCCGTCATGGCACCCCGCCCTACGCCCCGATACCAGGAGATCGCAACATGGCTGCGCGAGCAATGCGCGGCCCTGCCCCCGGGCAGTGCCCTGCCGGCTGAGAACGACCTCGCCGCCCGCTTCTCGGTGTCCCGCATGACGGCGCGCCACGCCGTGGACGTCATTGTTGACGAGGGCTTGGCCCGACGTCGCAGCGGCGCCGGAACCTTCGTCGAGGCCCCCGCCCTGCACCGGCCGGACTCGGTCCTGCGCCCCTTCTCCCAAGACATGCGCTCGCGCGGCCTCGTCCCGTCCTCGCAGGTGCTCCGGGCGGAGATGTCCAGACGGCCCGCCAGCGCCGCCGAGCTCGGCCTCCCCCCGGACGCGTGGCTAGTGCTCATTGAACGCGTCCGCCTTGCCTCCGGCACCCCGATAGCCATTGAGCGCACGGCCCTCCCCCAGGAGTTCCAGGGGGTGTTGGAGGCCGACCTGGAGAAGGGCTCGCTCCATGAGGCGCTGGGGCGCCTGGGACGCACCATGGGCCGGGCCTCGGGCAGCGTGACCGCCCGTCTGGCCACGCAGGAGGAGGGATCCCTCCTCGACGTGGACCTGCCCGCGGCCCTCCTCGTGGAGCGCCGCCTTGTCGCGGACACCACTGACCGCACTATCGAGGCCACCGAAACCGCGTACGCCGGGTCGCGCTGGGCCATAGACACCGGGGCCTTCGTCCTGACCGACGCCTTGGCCCCCGCTCAGCCGGAGCGGGCCGACACCATCGGGCACCCCGACGCGCCCCATTCCTAGGCCCTACTCCCCCGTGTTGTCTATACAGCTCTTGACAGAGCTGTATAGACAGATTAATCTTGTTGGCGTCAACACCCCCTAAGGAGACGCCATGAACCCCGCCAAGCCCGCCGCCGAGATGACCGCCACCGAGCTCGCCGCCTACATCGACCACTCGGTCCTCAAACCCGAGTTCACCCCTCAGGAGGTTCGCCGTGAGGTGCAGGCCGCCGTCGCCCTCGGCTGTCGGACCGCCTGCGTGAACCCCGCCTCGATCAGCATGGCGAAGAACATGACCGCGGGCACTCAGACCGGCGTTTGCGCCGTCGTCGACTTCCCCTTCGGCGCCTCGACCACCACCTCCAAGGCGACCCAGGCCCAACTGGCCATGGACGCCGGCGCGGATGAGATTGACATAGTCACCAATTACGGCTGGGCGCGCGCTGGGCTCGCGGACCAGGTCGAGGAGGACCTGCGCGCCGTAGTGGAGACCTGCCACGCCAGGAACGTAATCGTCAAGGCCATCTTGGAGACTGACGCCCTGACCGAGGCGCAGATCCGCACGACCATTGAGGCTTGCGTCGCCGCGGGCACCGACTTCATTAAGACCTCCACCGGCTTCTACACCGGCGAACTCCACCACGCCGCCCCCGGCGCCAGTGACGCCATGATGGCGCTCATGCTCGAGGCCGCCGCCGGGCGCACCAAGGTCAAAGGATCGGGCTCCATTCGGGACCGCGCCCACTTCCTGCGCCTCATCGACGCCGGCGTGGACCGCCTGGGCATTGGCTACCGCTCGACGCCCGTGGTCCTGGGGCTGGCCGCGACGGGCCCCTGCACCCCCCTCCAACAAAATCCTCACAGCACAACGTCCGCGGATGGTGTGCTGTGAGGATTTCGTTGGAGGGCGGGTCGTTGGAGGGCGGGCGGGCCCGTCTTCGGCCGTTCTCGGCCAGTCGCGCAACTTGCATTTGCCGCCCCCTTGACCGCGCGAGAGGATGGCAGTAATGAGCACTGGGGTGCCGCGCCGCCAGCCCTCCCACACTCACTCACCACTCAAGGAGCCCCACGCATGACCACCGAGCAGTTCGCGCTCACCGATTCCGATGATCAGGCGATCGCCGTCGCCAGAGCCTTGTCGGCTGACGCCGTTGAGAGGGCCGGCTCGGGTCATCCAGGGACGGCGATCTCCTTGGCCGGCGTGGCCTACCTGCTGTACCAGTACGAGTTGCGCCACGACCCCGCCGACCCGCAGTGGATGGGGCGCGATCGCTTCGTGCTTTCGGCGGGGCACGCCTCCCTCCTGCTGTACACCCAGATGGTGCTCTCCGGCTATGGCCTGGAGGTCGGCGACCTGGAGGCGCTGCGCACCGCGGGCTCCCTCACGCCGGGGCACCCCGAGCATGGGGTCACCCCCGGAGTGGAGACCACCGCCGGCCCGCTGGGGGCGGGATTCTCCAATGCGGTGGGCATGGCCATGGCGGCGCGCCGCGAGCACGGCATCCTCGACCCTAATGCCGCCCCCGGCCAGTCCGTCTTCGACCACTGGGTCTACACGCTCGTGGGCGACGGCTGCCTCCAGGAGGGCGTGACCAGCGAGGCCGCCTCCCTGGCCGGAACCCAGCAGCTGGGCAACCTCATCGCCATCTACGACGACAACGACATTTCCATTGAGGGCCACACCGACATCTCCTTCACTGAAGACGTCACGGGGCGCTTCGAGGCCTACGGCTGGCAGGTGCTCGACGTGGACTGGAGGGCCAAGGGCCGCTACCACGAGGATTACCGGGCCCTGCACAACGCCCTGGTGGCCGCTCGGGCCGAGACCACCCGCCCCACCCTCATCCGCCTGCACACCATAATCGCCTGGCCCTGCCCCACCCTTCAGGGGTCGGCGGCCACTCATGGCGCCAAGCTCGGCGCCACGGAGGTCGCCGGCCTCAAGGAGGTTCTGGGCCTGGACCCGGCCAAGAGCTTCTTCATGCCCACTGGCCTGCTGGAGCGCACCCGCGCCCATGCTGCGGCCCGCGCCGCTGCGGCCCGCAGCGAGTGGGACGCCCGCTTCCGGGCCTGGGCCGCCGCCAATCCTCAAAGTGCCGCGCTCCTGGAGCGCTTGCAGGCCAGGAGGCTGCCGGAGGCGATCGAATCGGTGCTGCCCAGCTGGCAGACCGGGGCCGACTTGGCCACCCGCTCAGCCTCGGGCAAGGTACTCGCCGCACTCGCACCGCTCATGCCCGAGTTGTGGGGCGGCTCCGCCGACCTGGGGGGTTCGAACAACACCACCATGGCCGGTGAGCCCTCCTTCCTGCCGGCGCCCCTGGCGCGCAGCCAGGGCGACGGCCCCTACGGTCGCACCATTCACTTCGGGGTGCGCGAGCACGCCATGGGGTCGATCGTCAACGGTATCGCCCTGGATGGCCTAACCCGCCCCTACTGCGGCACCTTCATGGTGTTCGTCGATTACATGCGCCCCACTTTGCGCCTGGCCGCGCTCATGGGCCTGGGCTCCATCTTCGTCCTCACCCACGACTCCATTGGCGTGGGCGAGGACGGCCCCACCCACCAGCCGGTCGAGCACCTGGCCTCCCTGCGCGCCATCCCCGGCCTGGCCGTGGTGCGCCCGGCCGACGCCAATGAGACGGTCGCCGCCTGGGCCGAGGTTCTGCGCCGCTGTGAGCAGCCGTCCGTCCTGGCCCTCTCACGCCAGAACCTGCCGGTCATCGCCACCCCTGACGCCGCCGCCTCCGGGGTGTCCCGCGGCGCCTACATTCTGATCGACTCCACCGACACCCTCGGCGAAGTCGTGGCCCCTGACGTCACCATTGTGGCTACGGGGTCGGAGGTGTCGGTGGCCGCGCAGGCCCGCGAAATCCTGCAGGCCCAGGGCACGCCCACCCGCGTGGTCTCCGCCCCCTGCCTGGAGTGGTTCGCCGAGCAGGATGAGGACTACCGCGCCTGGGTCCTGCCCCAGAATGCGGTCACCGTCTCGGTGGAGGCCGGCATCGCCATGGGCTGGCGCGAACTCGTCGGGGACCGGGGCGCCATTGTCTCCCTGGACCACTTCGGCGCCTCCGCGCCCGGCACGCACTTGTTCGCCGAGTACGGTTTCACGGGCGAGCATGTCGCCGACGTCGCCCGACAGGCGCTGACCCGGCCCTGAGCGGCGCCCGGCCCTGAGCGGCGGTGGCGGGCGACTGGCCTTGAGGGGTGCCCGCCACCGGCTCCGCCCCGGGCGGCTCAGGGTGAGGCCGGTGGCGTCGCGGTGGGGCCCGCCGTCGTACTCGCGGTGGCGCCGGTTGAGGCGGTCGCTGTTGCCGTAGCCGCCGTAGCGGATTCAATGGCGGCGGCGATCTGCGGCACGTGGTGCTCTACGGCCCACAGCAGCGACAACGGTGAGGGAGTTTGGAGGCTTGCCACCGTGACCGCGTCGGTGACGAACAGGGCGGAGTCATTGGCGACAGCCGGGATCGTCTGCAGCACGGCGTCGGCCTTGACGGCCTCCACCGCCTGGGCGTCCTCGGCCTCGACCCACAGCAGGTCGCAGGACATGGCGGCGCAGTCCTGGGCGGGGACGCTCACGGTGGGGCTCGTTGTGGAGTCGGCGCCGGCCTTGGCCGCTGCGGCCGCCATCTTCATGCCCAGCAAGGTCAGGAACTGGGGCCGGGGGTCGGCGGCCGTGTACAGGGTGCCGTTCTGGAGGCCCGCGGTCAGGGTGCCCGCCACGAAGGTGGAGCCCTTGAGGTGCGGGTAGGCGACATTGGAGGCGGTGACCTCGCGGATAGTAGTGGCGACAAGCTCCTCGGCGGCCGCGGAGCGCCCCAGGGCCTGGCCGATAATGGTCGTGGTGGCCTGCCAGTCGGCGGCTTCGGCCCCGCCCGCCGGGTAGGCGATGGTGGGGGCGATGGCCGAAAGCGCGGTGTACTCCTCTTGGGTGACGCTGGAGGAGACGCCCAGGATCAGGTCGGGCTCCAGCTCGGAGATGGCTTCGATATTGATGCCGTTGGTCTGCGAGTACTGGGCGGGCGCCAGCTGCGAGTCCCAGCCGGCCCCCAAGGCCTCCAGGGCCGAGGTGGTCCAGGGGCAGGCGCGGAGCCCATCAACGTCCAGGGGGGCCTCGGGGACACCCACCGGGATCACGCCCAGGGCAATGACCACGTCATCGTTAGTCGATGAGACGGCGGCCACCCGCAGAGGCTCGCTGGAAACGGTGGTGGAGCCGTAGACGTGCTCAATGGTGACGGGGAAGGAGTCGGTGGCGCCCTGGGAGGCGTTGCCCACCGCGGCGCTGGCGCCATCGGTGTGACGGGAGTCGTAGGAGCAGGACGCCAGCAACGCTCCCAGCCCCATGGCGGCGCCCCCGGAAAGCAGGCTGCGCCGTGTCATTAGCGGGCGGGGACGACGGCGGTCAGCACAGTTCGCCATATCTGCCATAGGGCCCCCTTCGGTCGGGTTCAGGGAACGGCGGCCCTGAACGACGATCGGGCCCGATCTTCCCCTCCAAACCCGGGCCCGGGCAAGGGCCCGCGCCGTCCCGCCGAACCGGGAGGGTTCTCGCGTCAGTGGCGGCCGATAATCTGCCCTCATGCCCACTGTGCGAGCCGCCAAGGCCCCCAAGATCCACTACCGCTGCACCGAGTGCGGCTGGACCAGCCCCAAATGGTTGGGCCAGTGCCGTGAGTGCCGCGAGTGGGGCACCCTGGAGGAGGCCCCCCGGGAAGCAGGCCCCGCTGCCCGGGCCCGCGCCGACACCGCCCGCCCTGCAGTGGCCGCCCGCCCCATTGGGGAGGTCAGCGCTGAGGAGGCCCGGGCCCGCCCTACCGGGGTCGGGGAGCTCGACCGGGTCCTGGGGGGTGGGATCGTGCCGGGCGCCGTGGTGCTCCTGGCCGGGGAGCCCGGCGTGGGCAAGTCCACCCTGCTGCTCGACGTCGCCGCCAAAGCCGCCCTTGTCGCCAGTGAGCACAACCATGGCCCCGTCCTCTATGTCACCGGGGAGGAGTCGGCGTCCCAGGTGCGGCTGCGCGCCGAACGGATTGGGGCCCTCGCCCCGACCCTGCTCCTCGCCGCCGAAACCGAGCTGGGGACGCTGCTGGGGCATATTGAGGCCGCTGGCCCCTCCCTGCTGGTGGTGGACTCGGTGCAGACCATTGCCTCGGCCCAGGTCGAAGGCAGTGCCGGGGGCGTGAACCAGGTGCGGGCGGTCGCCGGGGCGCTCATTGCCGTGGCCAAGGAGCGGGGCATTCCGGTGCTGCTAGTGGGGCACGTGACCAAGGATGGTGGGATCGCCGGCCCGCGGGTGCTGGAGCACCTGGTGGACGTGGTCTGCCAGTTCGAGGGGGACCGTCATGCGCGCCTGCGGCTGCTGCGGGCGGTGAAGAACCGCTACGGGCCCACCGATGAGGTCGGCTGCTTCGACCTGGGGGAGCGGGGCATTGTGGGCCTGGCCGATCCTTCGGGGCTGTTCCTGTCCGCGGCCCGCTCGGAGGTCCCGGGCACCTGCGCCACCGTGACCCTGGAGGGGCGCCGGCCCATGCCGGTGGAGGTCCAGGCGCTGGTGGCGGGCACTGCGGCCGGCTCGCCGCGGCGCACCACCAGCGGCGTGGATCACTCACGGGTGGCCATGGCCTTGGCGGTGCTCACCGCACGGTTGCGCGTGGACACCTCCAGCTCGGATGTCTACGTCTCCACCGTGGGCGGGGCCAGGGCCGTGGAACCGGCCACGGATCTGGCCGTGGCATTGGCGGTCGTTTCCGCCGCCCAGGGCCGCCCCACTCCCCCGGGCCTGGTCGCCTTCGGAGAAGTGGGGCTCACCGGGGAGGTACGGGCCACGCTCGGGATCCAGCGGCGACTGGCGGAGGCGGCGCGCCTCGGATTCGACCGGGCGATTGTGCCCCTGGCGGGCTCAGCGGAACTGCGGGAGGTCCCGGGGATGCAGGTGCTCGCGGTCTCCCATGTGGGGGAGGCGGTCGGCGCAGCCCTGCCGCGGTGATGGTGCAGTAGCCCAAAAGGATGACGCAATGGGGAGTACTGTCCTACACAGGGAGGAGTCGTCATGACACCTGATCACTACCATGGGCCTGAGAGACTTGTCGGCCACCCCATCAGGAGGCCACCTTCCCCAAGGAGCTACTGATGACCGAGAACCCCGGCACCCTCCTGCGCGAAACACTGGCCCTCATAGCCCCGGGCACCGTCCTTCGCGATGGGCTCGAGCGCATCCTGCGCGGCCGAACCGGCGCCATTATTGTCCTGGGCTTCGATGAAACGGTCGAGGAAATCTCCTCGGGAGGCTTCAATCTCGATGTTGAGCTCTCCGCGGCCCGGCTGCGCGAGCTGGCGAAAATGGACGGTGCCGTCGTCGTCGACCGGGCGGCCAACCGCATTCTGCGCGCCAATGTGCAGCTCCTGCCCAACGCCTCCATTGAGACCGCCGAAGCCGGCATGCGCCACCGCACTGCCGAGCGGGTGGCGCGTCAAACCTGCTACCCGGTGATCTCGGTGAGCCAGTCAATGCGCATTATCTCCCTGTATGCGGACGGCAAGCGCCACGTCATCGAGCCCAGTGATGCAATCCTGGCACGCGCCAACCAGGCCCTGGCCACCCTGGAGCGCTACAAGTCCCGCCTCGACCAGACCTCCGCGGGGCTGGACGCCCTGGAGATCGAGAATCTGGTGACAGTCCGCGACGTCGCCGTCGTCCTCCAGCTGCTGGAGATGGTGCGGCGCATCGCCAGTGACATTGACAGCTACGTGGTCGAATTGGGCACCGACGGGCGGCTCCTGGCCCTCCAGCTTGAAGAACTCACCCGCGGGCTCATGGCCGAGCGCGACTTCCTCATGCAGGACTATCTACCGGCCGGAATGGAGATCGCCACTGTTGACGCCCGCCTGAAATGGGTGGGCTCCCCGGCGCTGCTGGACCTGGCCATGGTCGCCCAGGCCATGGGCTTGGGCGGCACCGACGGGCAGGACCTGGACGCCCAGATCTCGCCTCGGGGCCTGCGCATCCTGGCTAAGATCCCACGACTGCCCCTGGAGACAGCGCACGCCGTCGTCAATGAGCTCGGCTCCCTCCAAACCCTGCTGGGGGCCACCATTGACGAGCTCCAGCGCATTGAGGGCGTAGGGGCGCGGCGGGCGCACGCGCTGCGCGACGGCCTCTCCCGCCTGGCCGAGGTCTCCATTGTCGACCGGTACTCCTGAAAGCCGCCCCGGGTCCTAGGCGGCCTCGGGCACTGCGACACGGCGGCCCCCGGGCGAGTCCCGGGATGGGGCCGCCGGGGCCGCTACTCGACCACGAAGACCTGCTCCTCGGTGAGGTCCTCCCCCCCGAGCTGAACCCGCACCCGGTAGGTGCCGGCGGTGGCCGGGAGCCGGTCTGAAGAGGACTGGGGGGCCTCGGCCTCCGGGGTGGCCGAGGCCGATGGTTCCGCGCCCTCGGAGGGCTGCGCGCTCGCCGCCGGGTCGGTGGGTGTCGGGGTCGCCGTGGTGGGTGCCTGGGTGGGCGCCGGCGAGCAGTCCGTCCCCTGGGAGTAGCCGTCCCACGTGATTGTCACCGACGTCGAACCGCCGGCCGGCATGAGCAGTTCGCGGTGCTCCGGGCCGGAGGGGCACACGGTCGACGTCCAGATGGTTTGACTCCCCGAGGTGATCACCGTCCCCACAGAGGCCCCGCCGGCGTCCAGGAGGCACGCCGCCTTTGAAACGTTCTTAATGGTGGCCTTAACGGCCATACCGGAACCGGCCTTAACGGAGTCGGGGGTGGCGACCTCGACGACCAGGTCGTCGGGCACGCAGTTGACGGGGGTCGGGAATGTGGGGGTGGCGCTCTCGGCCGCCTCCTGGGCGTCCTGCTCACGAATGGTGTCCCGGGCCTTAATGGCGCCCTGGACTACGGCCCAGCCCACCGCGCCCACAATGAAGACCGCAAGGGCAACAACCAGAAGATGGCGCAGCGCCATCACCCCAAGGCGGCGCAGCCGGGAATCGCGGCCCCGGTTGGCGGGCCGGGGCAGGGACCGGAGCCTGCCCCGGGCGGGGCGCACGCGCTGCCGCACCGACGTACGGTCGGCGCGAGCCGTCCCCGGAGGGGTCTGCCGGGGGCCGACCTCGTCCCGCGGGATCCAGGCCAGATTGTCCCGCTCGCGGCTGGAACCAGTCTGTGCGCTGCGCTCACGACCACTGTGCGCGCGATCGCTGCGGCGCTGGCGGGCGGCGCCGCCCTGGAGGCCGCCGGCTCCCTCGGAGCCGGCCCGACCGGCCCCGCGCGCAACTGAGGCGCCCGTCTCCTTGGCGCTGCGCCCACCGGGGGCGCGGCGGGCGCCCGCCCCGGTGGCGCCGCGCCCCGAGGCGCCCCGTGCCGGAGCCCTTTGAGGTCTGCGCCCCCGCTGGGCGGCGGTACGACCGTGAGTACTGCGAGTACTGCGCCGACGGCCGGTGGCCTGACGGCCGGAGCGCTCGCGCCCTCCCTGGCCCCGGGCGGCTCCTTGCTCGTGGCCCCTTTGACCTCGGGCGCCATGCACGGTTGAGGCGCCCCGGGTGCCAGTCCCCTTGCCGCCGCGTGCGGTTGAGGCGCCCCGGGTGCCAGTCCCCTTGCCGCCGCGTCGCGGAGAGCCTGGGGAAGTCCCTTCCCGCGGGCCCTGGCCCCGCTGGGAGCCGGCACGCCCCTGGGCGGTGCCGCGCGCGGCCGCTCCTCGGGGGCCGCCCGCTCCTCGGGGGCCACCCGCGCCTCGGGAGCCGGCGGCCCCGCGCGCCGCCGAGCCACCACGCGCAACACCCGGGCGGTGGGCGCGCCTGGCCGCCTGAGCACCCGCGCCCGAATCACTGGATCGCACATGCGGGAGGCGCGCCGACGAGGAGCGCCCGCCTCTGCGTCGCCCTTTCCCACTGCCGGTGCTCGCGTCCCGTCCCTGCGCCATGGCTCGACTGTACCGGCGCAAGCAGCCGCCCCGGCCCTCACCCGCTGGGAGTGTCAGGGCAGGCGGATGGTGACCCCGTCGTCGTCAGTGGCCACCAGACCGTCGGCCAGCAGACCGGACAGGGCCCTGGCCGGCTGGGCCGGGTCACTGCCCGAGACCGCCGCCAGCAACTCCCGGCGCCCCACGCTCACCTCGGGGTCTGCGGCGCGCAGCACCGCCATGATCCGCCCCCGGGCCTGCCGGTCGGTTCCGTGCCACGCCTGGGTGCGCCGTCGTGCCGCATGAACGTCGGCGGGGCGTCCGGACGCCACCCAGGCGCACTGCTCCCCCCAGGGGCAGGCGTCGCAATGCGGCTCACGGGCGGTGCACACCAGAGCCCCCAACTCCATGACCGCCGCCGACCATCGGGCGGCACGCTGGTCACTGCGGGGCAGTAGCCCCTGAGCGCGCTCGCGCTCCGCCCGGGTCAGCGACGGGGCGGGCAGGGCCTGTCCGCCCACCGAGCGCGCCAGCACTCGGCGCACATTGGTATCCAGCACCAGCGCCCTACGACCATGGGCGAAGGCCATGACCGCCCCGGCCGTGTACTCCCCGACCCCGGGCAGCGCCAGGAGGGCGTCACGCTCGGTGGGCACGGCGCCGTCGTGGTGCTCCACCACCGCCTGCGCGCATTCAATGAGACGTAAAGCGCGCCGCGGGTAGCCCAGGGTCCCCCAGGCCCGTAGCACGTGCGCGGTGGGGGCCGGCGCGAGATCAGCGGGCCCGGGCCAGCGGCGCATCCACTCCTGCCAGACGGGGACCACTCGCGCCACCGGCGTCTGCTGACTCATGACCTCACTGACCAGCACGCCCCAGGGCGAGGTCCCCTCCCGGCGCCAGGGCAGGTCCCGGGCGCTGCCGTCGTACCAGGTCAGGACCGCGTCCTGACGGGCACGGTCCTCCGCGTCCTCCGCGTCCTCCGCGTCCTCTGCGCCGCTGCGGGCCGGGGCGCTCACAATTCCAGGAGCATGCGGGTATTGCCCAAGGTGTTGGGCTTGACCCGTGCCAGATCCAGGAACTCGGCTACGCCGTCGTCGTGGGAGCGGACCATCTCAGCGAAGGCGTCCATACCCACCGGCGTGCCCTCAATCTCCTTGAAGCCGTGGTCGGCGAAGAAATCCTCTTCGAAGGTCAGGCAGAAGACCCGGCGCAGCCCCAGAACCCGGGCCCGCTCCAGCAGCTCAAGAAGGATTGCCGACCCGATCCCCCGGTGCAGGTAGTCGCGGTTGACCGCCAGAGTGCGTACCTCAGCAATGTCGTCCCACATGACGTGCAGGGCCCCGCAGCCCACCAGGCCGGTGCCGCCGGTGCCGTCGGGGCCCGGCCCGGCGCCCTCGGCCACGGTGAACTCCTGGATATCCTCGAAGTAGGCGATGAGGTCCTTGGCTATGAGGATGCGCCGCTCGGCATAGGGGCGCACCAGCTCGGCAATGGCGCGCGCGTCCGCCGGCCGGGCCGGACGCAGCACCGTGCGCCACTTCGGGTCTCGCGGCGGGCGGGGGCCCAGGCGGCGGGCACCGCGGATGGGGCGGGCACCGCGGATGGTCTGAAGGTGCGCTGCGCTGCTCATGGGTCTCCTTCCGCTTCCACAATGTCCACAATGCCGCCTCCCGGCCCCGGGGTCGCCGCGGTCCGGGCCTGGTCGGCGGGATGCGCCAGGCTAGCAGCACCGGCCCCGCCCCGACTGCCACGGGCCGGGCCCAGTAACTTGGCGCCGTGGCGTTGTGCATCCTGCCATGAAGCGACGATCCTGGGAGTATCACCGTTCTTCGGAGCCGCGCCCGACTCCGCCCGCCCAGGAGAAGGATCCCACTGTGACCAAGGAACCAGCCCCCGCAGACGCCAGCACCGCCCCCGACGGCGACCCGGCCCCCACCGGCCCACAGGCCCCGGAGCCGGCCGCAGAACCAGCCCCCGACGACCCCGCCCCCGACGCCGTCCCCTCGGGAACCGGACCGACCGCCGGCCCCGCCCCGGGCCCGGTGGCCCCCACGGCCCTCAACCGCAACCAGCGCCGTACCGCCCTGGAGGCCATGACCTCAGCCGAGGGACTGGACCTACTCGTCGTCGGCGGTGGGATCACCGGGGCCGGGATCGCCCTGGACGCCGCGGCCCGAGGGCTGCGCACCGGCATCGTTGAAGCCGGCGACTGGGCGCAGGGAACCTCCTGCCAGTCCTCCAAGCTCGTCCACGGGGGCCTGCGCTACCTCTACCAGGCCAACTTCCCCCTGGTGAACGAAGCGCTCACTGAGCGGGGCCGCCTCCTGACCACGATCGCCCCGCACCTGGTCAAGGCGCAGCCCTTCCTGTGGCCGCTGAAGCACCACTACGAGCGCAGCTACTCGGCCCTGGGCGTGGGCCTCTACGACGCTCTGGCAGTGGCGGGCGCTCGCGGCCAACGCACCGTCCCCCTCCAGAAGCACCTGGGCCGCAAGGGCGCCGCCGCCCTCGCCCCCGCCCTGGACACCTCTGATCTGGTGGGGGCCATCCGTTTCTACGACGCCCGCGTCGACGACGCCCGCCTGGTCATCGACCTGGTGCGCACCGCCGTCGGCCTCGGGGCCCACGCCGCGGCCCGCACCAGGGTCACCGGCTTCCTGCGCGGCGCCCACGGAACCGTGGTCGGCGCCCACGTCCTGGACACCGAGACCGGCGCCGCCCATGAGGTCCGGGCACGGCGCATTATTAACGCCACCGGCGTGTGGACCGAACAAACCCAGGATCTGGCCACCACCGCCGGGGGCTTGAAGGTGCTGGCCTCCAAGGGGATCCACCTGGTGGTGCCCAAGGAGGCCATTGACGCCCAGACCGGGCTCTTCCTGCGCACCGAGAAATCGGTCCTGTTCATTATCCCCTGGCCCAGTTACTGGATCATTGGCACCACCGACACCACCTGGGACCAGGACGTCGCCAAGCCGGTGGCCACCGCCGCCGACGTCGACTATCTGCTCGAGCACGCCAACTCGGTACTCACCCGTCCCCTTAGGCGCGAGGACATCATCGGGGTCTACGCCGGCCTGCGCCCCCTGCTCCAGCCCAGGCTCAAGCCCGGCGCCCGGGCCTCCTCCACGAAGGTCTCGCGCGAGCACACCGTCACCCGCCTGGCCCCCGGGCTCACCGCCATTGCCGGCGGCAAGCTCACCACCTACCGGGTCATGGCGGCCGACGCCGTCGATCACGCCCTGGGGGAGGCGCTGGCGCGCACCCTGCCCTGCGTCACCGCGGACCTGCCCCTGGTGGGCGCCCAGGACTACGCCGCCCTCCTCCCGCAGGCGGGGAAGATCGCCGCCGCCCGCGGCTGGACCCTGGAACGGGTCACGCACCTGCTGGACCGCTACGGCGACGAGACCCCCGCCCTGCTGGCGTCCATTGACGCCGACGCCGATCTGGGCCGGCCCCTGTCACAGGCCCCGGGGTACCTGCGCGCCGAGGTCGCCTGGGCGGTCTCCCATGAGGGGGCCGAGCACCTGGAGGAGGTGCTCGTGCGCCGGGTGCGCCTGGACATGGAGCACCGCGACCGGGGGCTGGGCGCGGCCGACGAGGTCCTGGAGGTCATGGCCCCCCTACTGGGCTGGGACGAACGGCGGACCACCGCTGAGAAGAAGTCCTACACCCAGCGGGTGGCCGAACTGGCCGCCGCCGAGGCCGAGGCCACCGACGCGGCCGCCGTGGCCCGCATGAGCCGGGCCGTCTGAAAGGATCCGGCCATGAACAGCAGCAGGCAGAGCACGCCGACCCGGCCCGCGCGCTACGTCCTGTCCATTGACCAGGGAACGACCTCCTCGCGGGCCATTCTCTTCGACCACGGCGGCGCCATTGTCGCCGCGGCGCAGAAAGAGCATCGCCAGATTCTGCCGCGCGCCGGCCGGGTGGAGCACGACGCCACTGAGATCTGGGCCAATGTGCGCGCTGTCGTCGCCCAGGTGCTCGCTCAGGCGGAGATCAACCGCCGCGAGCTGGCCGCCGTGGGCATCACCAACCAGCGCGAGAGCACCGTGGTGTGGGACCGGCGCACCGGCGAGCCGGTCCACAATGTCATCGTCTGGCAGGACACCCGCACCCAGGCCATCTGCGATCGCCTGGCCGGGGACTCCGGGCCCGACCGCTACCGGGACCGGGTGGGTCTGGGCCTGTCCACCTACTTCTCCGGCCCCAAGATCACCTGGGTGCTGGAGAATGTTCCCGGGGCCCGGGAGCGCGCCCATGCCGGGGACCTTCTGGCCGGAACCATGGACAGCTGGGTGCTGTGGAACCTCACCGGCGGCCCCCGCGGCGGTGTTCACGCCACAGATGTCACCAACGCCTCGCGCACCATGCTCATGAACATCGACACCCTGGACTGGAATGAGGGCATCTGCGCCGACATGGGCATCCCGCCCACCATGCTGCCGACCATCGGCCCCTCGGTGGGGGTCTTCGGGCGCGGCCGCGCCAACGGCCTGCTGGAGGACGTGCCCATAGCCGGGATCCTGGGGGACCAGCAGGCCGCCACCTTCGGCCAGGCCTGCTTCGCGCCGGGGCAGGCGAAGAACACCTACGGCACCGGCTGTTTCATGCTCATGAACACCGGCACCACCCCGGTGCGCTCCACCAATGGGCTGCTGACCACCGTGTGCTATCAGATCGGCGGGGAGCCGGCCGTCTACGCCCTGGAGGGGTCGATCGCCGTGGCCGGGTCCCTGGTGCAGTGGCTGCGCGACAATCTGGGAATCATGAGCGAGTCCCGGCAGATCGAGGAGCTGGCGGCCAGTGTGGAGGACAACGGCGGGGCCTACTTCGTGCCGGCCTTCTCCGGCCTGTTCGCCCCGCACTGGCGCCCCGACGCCCGCGGCGCCCTGGTGGGGCTGACGCGCTTCGTCAACAAGGGGCACCTGGCGCGCGCCGTGGAGGAGGCCACCGCCTTCCAGACCCGGGAGGTCCTGGAGGCCATGAACGCCGACTCCGGGCAGGCCCTCAGCGAGCTCAAGGTCGACGGCGGGATGACGCGCGACGAACTGCTCATGCAGTTCCAGGCCGATCAGATCGGGGTGCCCGTGGTGCGGCCGCGAGTCACTGAGACCACGGCCCTGGGCGCCGCCTACGCCGCCGGAATCGCGGTGGGCTTCTGGGCCGGCACCCAGGATGTGGTTGACAACTGGGTCGAGGGGCGCCGTTGGGTGCCCACCATGGAGGACAACGAGCGCGAGCGCCTCTTCCGCAACTGGAAGAAGGCGGTCAAGCGCACTCTGGACTGGGTGGACGACGACGTCGTAGAGCTCGGTGGCGGATCGACCTCCAGTGAATCGACCTCCAGTGATAAGGGGCGAGACGCTGAGAACTTGCTTCACCTGGATTAAGACCGTGACCGCGGGCGGCGACTATTCGTGGATGGGGCCGCATTGACGCGTTCGGGCTTGGCGTCGCTCCTCCCGGACAGCGCCATCTGCGCCGAGAGCGGTGAGGAGGAAGTCACCGCGTCATTCACCCAAGAAGAGCGCCTTGTGGCGACCGCCACATCGGGCCGGCGCTCCGAGTTCTTCGGGGGGCGCGCGTGCGCGCGTCGGGCACTGCGCGGTTTCGGTGTGCCCGACGCGCCAATCGGTCGAATTGGACGCCGACCCGTCTGGCCGGACGGCTTCGTGGGGAGCATCACCCACTGCTCCGGCTACCGGGCGGCCGCCGTGGCTCGGGCACGGGATCTGGTCGCCCTGGGCATTGACGCCGAACCGAACGCGGCGCTTCCTCGGAATGTGCTCAGACTCATTGCCTCAACCGCAGAACGAGACGCGTTGGCCGAGCTGCCTGACGCGGGGCCGCACTGGGATCGCCTGCTGTTCAGCGCCAAGGAGTCGGTGTTCAAGGCGTGGTCCCCCGTCATGGACACCCAGCTGGGGTTCAAAGAGGCGGAGATTGAGATCGACCCCGCCGCCGGGAGGTTCCGGGCCCGGCTCCTGGGCGCCCCCCTCGTCCTGCCGAACCGCGCGACCACAGTGGTCCACGGGCGGTGGGGCCGAAGCGGGGACCTGCTCCTGACGGCCCTCGCGATTCCATTGTTGGCGTTGAGCGATGATCCAGTGGAGTTCCGCGGCTAACCCCTGGAGGCGAGGAGTGGCGGCACCGCGCGGGGCACTGGGGCGTTCTCCAATGCGCAGACACCGTCGACCAAACCAGTAGTAGGTGAGCCCTGTTGAAGGCGACTTGAGGGATAATTGCTTTCGGCCGCTGGGCCGCCCGGCCCCGACTGGTCAACGCTGACCGGTGGGCGAGCCCCGACTCGGGGCCGCCGGCCGGCCGGCCGACCCCGGCCAAGGAATGTTCACTGACTCTGTCCCGGAGCGCTCATGCCTTTTGCTCGTCCGGCCGCGCTGGCGGCGTTCTTCACCCCCTCGACCACGGCGGTCGGCAGGAACGTCTTCCTCACTGCCGCCGTCGGGCTCCTGCCGCTCATCGCCTTCTTCGTGCTCATGGGCGTGCTCAAGGTCAAGACCCACTGGTGCTCCATGATCTCCCTGGGTCTGGCCGCCGTCATCGCCATCGTCTTCTTCGACATGCCCGTGGCCATGACCGCCATGAGCGCCACCCAGGGCGCCATTATGGGCTTGATCCCAATCGTTTACATCATTGTTGCCGCCGTGTGGCTCTACAACCTCACCGAGGCCTCGGGCCGCTCAGCGGATCTGCGCGCCGTGTTCAACGCGATCGGCAAAGGCGATACGCGCGCCCAGGCCCTCATTGTCGCCTTCTCCTTCTGCGGCCTGTTGGAGGGCCTGGCGGGGTTCGGCGCGCCAGTGGCCATTGCCGCCGCCATGGTCGCGGCCCTGGGCCTGCCCAAGCTGAAGTCCGCCGTCGTGGTCATGGTGGGCAACGCCATTAATGTGGGTTTTGGCGCCATGGCCATCCCCACCACCACCGCCGCCAGGCTCGGTGGCCAAGAGCCGGTCACCGTAGCCATTTACATGGGTCGCCTCACCTGGATACTGTGCGCCGTCATCCCCATTGTTCTCCTGTTCATCCTGGACGGTGCGCGCGGTGTCAAACAGCTGTGGCCCCTGGCAGTGGTGGCCGGCCTGGCCACTGGCGCCGGGCACTTCCTGACGCCGTCGCTCTCCTACGAGCTCACCGCCGTGCTGGCCTCCCTGCTGGGCCTGGCCGCCTCCTACGTTTTCCTGCTGTTGTGGACCCCGACAACACCTCAGGAGTACCGCTCCGAAGTCAAGGCCGACGACGTCCCCGGCCGCGAGCGCGTCATTCTGGCACTCCTGCCCTATGTCCTGGTGGTGGTCATGATCGCCGTCACCAAGCTGTGGACCCTGGGGGTCAATCTCAATGACGCCTTGAAGGGCACTGATGTGGCCATCCAGTGGCCCGGGGTCTACGGGCGGCTGCTCGACGCCGCCGGCCGGCCGGCCACCAGCGCGGTCTACACCCTCCAGATCCTGTCCAACCCGGGCACCTGGATCTTCCTGACCGGGCTCATTGTCACCATTGTGTATGCGGCCCGCTCCGTGCCCGGCACCTTCGAAATGAGCGTGGGCAAAGGGCTGGCGACTCTGGCCAGCACCTGCCGCACCCTGCGCCTGGCGGTGCTGACCATTGTGAGCGTCATGGCTTTGGCCTATGTCATGAACTTTTCGGGGCAGACGACCGCGATCGGTGCGGCTCTGGCGGCCACCGGGGCCGCCTACGCCTTCCTGTCCCCGGTCCTGGGGTGGATCGGCACCGCGGTGGCGGGTTCGGCGACGAGCGCCGGCGCCCTGTTCGCCAACCTTCAGGCCACGGCCGCCCAGGGTGCGGGACTGGACCCGCGGACCCTGCTGGCCGCCAACACCATTGGCGGGGGCCTGGGCAAGATCGTCTCCCCACAGAACCTGGCCATTGCCACCACGGCGGTGGACGCCCCCGGGCAGGACGCCGAGGTCCTGCGCAAGGTGGCGCCCTATTCCCTGGGGCTACTCCTGGCGCTGTGCGCACTGGTCTTCATCGCCTCCCAGGGCCGGCTGGGCGGGTACATGCCGTCCTGAGCCGAGCCGGGCCCAGGACGGGTGATCCAGGCCCGGGTGGAGGCGTGCAGGCGCTCCCCCACGTAGACTGGCCCCAACCAACCGTTACAGGAGGCCCCGTTGCACGGAGCAGGACGAGCCGGACCGGCCCTGGCGGTCCTGCTGTGCCTGGCGCTGACGGTCCTGGGGACCACATCCTGCTCCCGGCAGGACGTGGCGGAGGAGATGCCGCAGGACGCCCGTTTCGCGGCCTTCACCGAAAACCTTCCCGACAACGAGCCCCCGCCCGCGGTGCAGACGGACCTGGAGCCCGTGGTCCGGCGAGTGCCCGGGATGCACGTCCTGTCAGCCCACTTCGCCACACAGTACGTGGTCACGGCCTCGCGCCTCCCCTCGCCGGACACCCTGTACTGGTTCCACCTGGTCATGACCGTCGAGCACGCTGACGCCCAGGTCCTGGCGGACGCCTCCACCCAGGAGACGGGACTCCTGCCCGCCGTGTACCCCGACCTCCACCAGTACGTCCCCCAGGAGTGCGCCTTCCGTACCGTCCCCACGCACCCGGCGGAGCAGATCCTTCAGGGCGAGTACGACGGCCAGGGCAGCACCAGCACCCCGGACCCGCTCATCGGTGTCGAGGTCAACGACCTCGCCGTCTCCACCGACTGCGACCTGGTCGTGGCCACCCTCAGCACCTGGAGCATGTGAGGCCCCGGCCCCGTCTCCACCGCCGCCCGGCAAGGAGGATATCGCCCTGGTGGTTGATGAGGCCGTCACGGCCCGCCCTCACCCGCAAAAGCACACAATGACGTGACGCAAAACGGCGTCGGCGTCCGGCCCCGCGCCGTCGCCCCAGCGGCCCGCCGCCCCCCCACGACCCTTGAAATTCAGCCGCTTCACGGCGCCACTGCCCCGGCGCCGCCCAGGATGTCAGATGAGGTGCGCCCGCCCCGGTAGCCTGTCCGGTGAATCACGCAACGAGGTCGTTGAATTGAGGTTCGACTGTGCGCATCGCACTCTTCGCGACATGTCTTGCGGACACCCTGTTCCCGCAGGCCCCACAGGCGACCGTCGCCATCTTGGAAAGGCTCGGCCATGAGGTCGTCTTCCCCGAGGGCCAGGTCTGCTGCGGCCAGATGCACGCGAACACCGGGTACTTCAAGCAAGCCGCTCGCATTGTCCGGAACCACGCCGACACCTTCGAGCCGGTGCTCGACGGCGAATGGGATGCCATTGTGATCCCCTCGGGCTCGTGCACCGGTGCCGCCCGCCACGAGCAGGCGCTGGTCGCCGAGCACGTGGGGGATGCGGCTCTGGCCAACCGAGTGCGCCAGATCGCCAAGCACACCTACGATCTGACCGAGCTGCTCACCGACGTGCTCGGCCTGGACGATGTTGGCGCCTACTTCCCCCATACAGTCACCTACCACCCCACCTGCCACTCCCTGCGCATTGCCAAGGTCGGCGACCGCCCCTACCGGCTGCTGCGGGCGGTGGAGGCCCTGACCCTGGTGGAACTGCCCGATGAGAACGTCTGCTGCGGTTTTGGCGGCACTTTCTCCATGAAGAATCACGAGACCTCCACGGCCATGCTCGCGGACAAGATGAGCGCCGTCATCGCCACCCGCGCCGAGGTGCTGTGCACTGGCGACTACTCCTGCCTCATGCATATTGGTGGGGGGCTGTCGCGCGTCAACGCCGGGGTGCGGATTATGCATCTGGCCGAAATCCTGGCCTCCACCAAGGAGGCCCCCTTCACCGGGAACGTTTCCTTCGCCCCCAAGCAGGAGGTGGCGCGCTAATGTCGCAGACATTCCTGGGGATGCCCCGCACCGGCGGCTGGCGCACCGACGTCGAGCAGCCGGAGAACACCCTGCGCTGGGGCACGACCTTCCCGCAAGGCGCCCACCGCACCCTGGCCAACACCCAGATGCGCCGCAATCTGGGCCACGCCACCCGCACTATTCGTTCCAAGCGCGCCCAGCGCGTCGTTGAAATGCCCGACTGGGAGCAGTTGCGCGACGCCGCCCAGGCCGTCAAGGCCGAGGTGGCCGCACGTCTGCCCGAGCTTCTGGAGCAGTTCGAGGCCAATGTGACCGCCCGCGGCGGCGTGGTCCACTGGGCGCGCGATGCTGGAGAGGCCAATCGGATTATTGCGGGGATCATCGCCTCCAAGGGCGTCGACGACGTCGTCAAGGTCAAGTCCATGGCCACCCAGGAGACCAACCTCAATGAGTACCTGGCCGACCGGGGTATCACCGCCCACGAGACCGACCTGGCGGAGATGATCGTCCAACTCGCCGACGATATGCCCTCCCACATTGTGGTCCCGGCCATCCACCGCAACCGTTCGGAGGTGCGCGGTATCTTCCTGGATCGCATGGAGGACGCCCCCGCCGACCTGTCTGATGACCCGCGCGAACTCACCGCGGCGGCCCGCTCCCACCTGCGCCACAAGTTCCTGCGCGCCTCGGTGGCGGTCTCGGGCACCAATATGGGCGTGGCCGAGACCGGCACGGTCTCCATTTTCGAGTCCGAGGGCAATGGCCGCATGTGCCTGACCCTGCCCAACACCCTCATCACCCTCATGGGGATTGAGAAGCTGGTGCCGCGCTTCCAGGACGTGGAGATCTTCTCCCAGTTGCTGCCGCGCTCGGCCACCGGCGAGCGCATGAACCCCTACACCTCCATGTGGACGGGCGTGACCCCCGGCGACGGCCCCCAAGAGTTCCACCTGGTGCTCATGGACAACGGGCGCACCAAAACCCTGGCCGACCCCATTGGGCGCTCGGCCCTGGCCTGCATCCGCTGCGGCTCGTGCATGAACATCTGCCCGGTCTACCAGCACACCGGCGGTCACGCCTACGGCTCGGTCTACCCCGGGCCGATCGGCTCAATCCTCACCCCCCAGCTCACCCAGGGCCTGGCCGACGACGACCCCGTCCACACCCTGCCCTTCGCCTCCTCACTGTGCGGGGCCTGCGCGGAGGTGTGCCCGGTCAAGATCGACATCCCCACAATCCTCATTCACCTGCGTGCCCGCTCAGTGGACGTTAAGCGCCGGGTGGTGCCGGACATGTGGGACGTGGGCATGGCCGCCTCCACACCGGTCATGTCGAACTCGTCCCTGTGGGAGGCGGCCTCCGAGGCGGTCAAGGCCACCGCCCTCGTGGGCGGCAAGGACGGGCGTATCGGCGCCCTGCCCTTCCCCGCCTCCATGTGGACCGGAGCGCGCGACCTGCCGGTAGCGCCGAGCGAGACCTTCCGCCAATGGTGGAGGCGCACGCACCCGGACACTGAGGCGAGCCAACCGGGGACGGGCCGAGACGCGGGCGCCGCCAGTCCAGTCGCGGCGCCGGATCCCGCCCCGGCACAGGCCCACGCACCGGTGCCGGCACGGCCTCCCGCCCCGGCGCAGCCCTCCGCACCGGCGAAGGAGGAGAACTGATGGACGCCAAGACCGCTATTCTTGCGCGCGCCCGCGACGCCATCTCCCGCTCCCAGCGCGGCCCGGTGCGCCCCGTTCCGCGCGACTACATCCGCACCGGCCAGGATGATCCTGGCTCCGCGGCCGTGGTGGCCGACATGGTCGACAAGCTGGAGGACTACTCGGCCGCCGTCGTCCAAGCACCCGCGGACACCGAGGTCCTTGACGGTATTGACACCCTCTTGGGCGAGGCGAGGGTCGTCGTCGTACCGGCGGGCCTACCCCAGGAGTACAAGAAAGCCGCCGCGCGCGGGGGCCGCCAGTTGCGCGAGGACTCCCGTCAGGCCCCCATTGCCACCCTGGAGCTGGACCAGGTGGACGCGGTGCTGACCTGCTCACGGGTGGGCATCTCCATCTCAGGGACTATTGTCCTGGACGGTGAACCCGACCAGGGGCGCCGGGCTATCAGCCTGGTGCCGGACAAGCATGTTGTGGTCCTGGAGCGCCGGTCCATCGTGCCCACGGTCCCCCAGGCGGTCGACGTGCTCGGCGAGCACCCCGCCCGCCCCATGACCTGGATTGCCGGCCCCTCGGCGACCAGCGACATTGAGCTGGTGCGGGTCAATGGAGTGCACGGTCCACGTAACTTGGGCGTCGTCATCGCGCACTAGAAGCCACTGAAGGGCCAAGGACCAGGCGCGCCGTCTCATTATTCCCGGATCGGGTGCAGCTCGCGCCCCGCCCAAGAGTGGAGTCCCGGAAGGCCTCGACGCTCGCCTTAACGCCTGGGACCCTGGAGGTGTGCGCCACCGACCGCATACGCCTGCGCGGAGGGGACCCGCCTGCGCGACCCGCCCGCGCGCTCACCGAAAGGACCCATCATGACCACCCCCGCTCCACTGGCCCCGCCCTACGACCGCTCCGCCATCACCACCGGCATCGTTCACATGGGCGTGGGCGGCTTCCATCGCTCCCACCAGGCCATGTACGTCGACCGGCTCATGCGCCAGGGTCACGCCCGGGACTGGGGCATTTGCGGCGTCGGCCTCATGCCGGCAGACACCCGCATGCGCGACGCCCTGGCCGGCCAGGACCACCTCTACACCCTCGTGCTCAAACACCCCGGCGGCAAACGCGAGTCCACCGTCATCGGCTCCATCCACAACTACCTCTACGCCCCCGACAACCCCCAGGCCGTCCTGGACCTCATGTGCGCACCGACCACACGGATCGTCTCCCTGACCGTGACCGAGGGCGGCTACAACATTGACGACGCCACCGGCGCCTTCCGCACCACCTCGCCCGGCGCCGTCCACGACGCCGCCCACCCTCAGGACCCCACCACCAGTTTCGGCTTCATCGTTGAGGCTCTGCGGCGCCGCCGGGACGCCGGAACCAAGCCCTTCACCGTCATGAGCTGCGACAACCTGCCGGGCAATGGGACCATTGCCCGCACCGCGGTCGTCGCCCAGGCCGCCATGAGCGACGCCGATCTGGCGCAGTGGATCGACCAGAACGTCGCCTTCCCGAACTGCATGGTTGACCGCATCACCCCGGCCACCACGCCCGCCGACATTGAGGAGGTCCGCGACCTCGACGGGGTTGTGGACGCCTGGCCCGTGGTCGCCGAGCCCTTCACCCAGTGGGTCCTGGAGGACTCCTTCCCGGCTGGGCGCCCCGCCTTCGAGCAGGCCGGAGCGCAGATGGTGGACGACGTCGTCCCCTACGAGCTCATGAAGCTCCGTCTGCTCAATGCCTCCCACCAGGGGCTGGCGCACTGGGGGCGGCTACTGGGCATTGAGTATGTGCACGAGGCCGCCGCTGACGTCGACATTGTGGCCTGGGTGCGCGCCTACCTGGAGCGCGAGGCCCGCCCCACGTTGCGCCCGGTGCCCGGGATTGACCTGGACGCCTACGTGGAGACGCTTTTTGAGCGCTTCACCAACGAGGCCATTGCGGACACGCTCTTCCGCCTGGCGCAGGACGCCTCCAGCCGCATGCCCAAGTTCGTTCTCGGCACGGTGCGCGACAACCTCGCCTCTGGTGGACCGGTGCAGTTGGGGGCCGCCATGGTGGCCGCCTGGGCTCTGGGCGAGGAGGGCACGGACGAGTCCGGCGGCCGTATTGAAATCGACGACCCCCTGGGCGACGAACTCATGGCCCTGGCCCGCCGCCAGCACGACGGGGAAGTTGGCGCCTTCCTCACCCACGAGGGGGTCTTCGGAGAGCTGGGCGGCAACTCGCGCTTCGTCGCCGCCTTCACCGAGGAGTTGACCGCCCTGCGCCAGCAGGGGGCGCGGGCCCGCATGCGGGCGCTCACCGCGCAGTCGCACTGAGCAGCCCCGGGGCGGGCCGGCTCCCGGGCAGTGGCCCCGGTGCGGCCGGCCCGCCCCAGTCATCAGCCCCGGCGCCCGC
This sequence comes from Actinomyces oricola, assembly GCF_004104015.1. Taxonomy (GTDB): domain Bacteria; phylum Actinomycetota; class Actinomycetes; order Actinomycetales; family Actinomycetaceae; genus Actinomyces; species Actinomyces oricola. Next base: position 61,493 of record NZ_RYFV01000006.1, read on the forward strand.
GTACCGGTTCAGTCCATGACCGCTTCCAGATCATGACCGATTTCCCATTCTTCGGTTGAACAGCGCCTTGCCGCGCTTAGGCACAGTAGGCTGCTCGGATCCTGTGGCCTGACTCAATACTGGCCCCCTACAGGAAGGAAGAGCTTCCATGCCTACCGCCCCAACCATCGCCGATGGTGGCAGCGCCGGCTCCGCCGCTTCCACCCGTTGGAGTCCCAGCACACTGCGCACGGGCCCCTCCCGGGAGGACCGGGGCCTGTTCGGCCACCCCAAGGGCCTTCCCTGGATGCTCAATGTCGAAATGTGGGAGCGCTTCTCCTACTACGGGATGCGGGCCATCCTCCTGTACTTCATCACCGACACCGTCACCAGCGGCGGCATGGGGATCGACGAGAACACCGGGCAAGTCATTCTGGCCGCCTACGGCGCCGCCGTATACCTGCTGGCGATCCCCGGAGGCATCTTCGCCGACCGGATCATTGGCCCGTGGCGCTCGGCCCTTTACGGGGGCGTGGTCATTATGGCCGGCCACCTGTGCCTGGCCGGCCCCACCGGTTTCCTGTCGTGGTTGGGCATTGTCCTGGTCGCCGTCGGCACCGGCTTCATTAAGCCGAACCTCTCAACGATCGTGGGCAGCCTCTACGACGATGACGACCCGCGCCGCGACGCCGGCTTCCAGCTGTTCTACATGTCGATCAACATTGGCTCCTTCGTCTCACCGTTCGCCACCGGCGGGCTGAGAGCCGCCTACGGGTACCACGCCGGCTTCGCCGCCGCCGCAGTGGGCATGGCTTTGGCTCTCGGAGCCTTCATTTACGGACGGCACAAGCTCTCGGCCTTCGCCTTCGACATCCCCAACCCCCTTGTCGGCCGGGACCGCGACAAGCTCCTCCTGGGATCCGCTGCGGCCGTCGTGGGCACGGGCCTGCTGACCGCCGGTATCTACATGGTCACCGGCGAGATGTCCTCGGCCATCGCCTACGCTCTCTTCTTCATTGCGACGGGCTCCTCATTGGCCTACTTCATGGTCATGTTCCGCTCCCGGAAAGTCGCCGACCACGAGCGCCGCCACTTGCGCGCCTACATCTCCTTGTGGATTGGGGCGGTCCTGTTCTGGATGATCTTCGAGCAGGCTTCAGGCAAGATGGCGACCTTCGCCCTGTCCCACACCGACGGGAGGACCCCCTTCTTCGGCTGGTCCTTCTCCCCCGAGTCCTACCAGTCGGTCAACCCGTTCACGGTCGTCATCCTGGCCCCCGTGGTCGGATGGTTCTTCACTCGGCGCGCGGGCCGCTTCCCCACCACCGTGGTCAAGTTCGCCACCGCCGTGCTCATAATCGGCCTGTCCGCCCTCCTGCTCGGGGTCGGCTTCGGAACCTGGACGGGCGGGGCGAGCCTGGCGCCATGGTGGTTCCTGGCGCTGGTCTTCGTAATCCAAACAGTGGCAGAGCTGTTCCTGTCCCCAGTGGGCCTGTCCACGACCACCGCGCTGGCGCCCAAGAGCTTCGCCTCCCAGGCCATGGCCCTGTGGTTCCTGTCCTCGGCCACCGGCCAGGGCCTGGCCGCCGTCGTCATTGAGAACACCGGCCACATTAGCGACGCCACCTACTACTACGGCCTGGGGGCTGTGACAATCGTCGTGGCCCTGGGCCTGTACGCGGCCGCCCCTTGGACGCAGCGCCAGATGGCGGACATTGGCGCGGCCATGCGCAGTAACTAAGCGGCTCAGCACAGCGGGGAGCAACCGGCCCCGACCGAGACGCCGCCGCTGGTCACCGCAGCGGGGAGCGACGCCCCTGCGCCCCATGAGGCGCCGTGGGGGCAGGCGGTGGCTCAGCGCAGCAGGGAGGGGAGTAACACTTCGCCCCGTAGACTGGGGCCCCGTGAGCGCGCGTGTCATCCTGCTGACTGGACCCTCCGGGTCGGGTAAAACCTCCCTGCTGCGGCGTGTGGGGGCCCCGCGCCTCAACCTCGACGACTTCTACCGTGATGGCGACGAGCCGGAGATGCCGCTGCTGGCCGGAGGGACCACCGGCCAGCAGGGCGCCAACTGGAAGGACGCCTCCCGGACCATTGACTGGGACCACCCGGCCTCCTGGGACGCCAAGCGGGCCATGGCCGCCATCCTTGAGTTGTGCACCAAGGGCAGCGCCCAGGTGCCGGTGTACTCCCTGCCGGACAACGCCACCGTGGGGTACACGAGCATGGACATTGGGCAGGCGCCCGTGTTCGTCGCCGAGGGCGTCTTCGCCGCAGAACTGGTTCAAGGCTGCCGTGAGGCCGGGATCCTTGCCGAAGCCCTGGTGCTGCGCCGTCCTCGCCTCCAGACCTGGTGGCACCGCCTGCGCCGCGACCTGCACCAGCGCCGTAAGCCCGTCCACGTGCTCCTGGCCCGAGGACTGCGCCTGGCCCACGCCGAGCCCAGGGCGATTGCCCAGTGGGTCGCCAAGGGCTGCCGGGCCGTGGGAGTCGAGGAGTGCGAGGCCTGCATCCGCGGCCACTCCTCCTAAGCCCCGCGGGTCATTCCTGCGCGTCCCGGCACGGCCGGGGCCCAGTTGGGGTGCCGGGCACCGTCCGAGGCCCCGAGCCCGGCCTCCCGGCGCGAATGGAGCCCGGACGCTTCGCGCGGGTCCGGAGCCACGTCTGAGCCCGGCCTCCCGGCGCAATCGGAGCCCGGTTCACGCCGGCACCCCCTCCCGGCCGAGGGCGACCTTCTGGCTCGGCCTCGTCGCGTGGGGGTAGCCGCGCATCCACGCGATCCTCCCAATGGAGTATGCCGCACATGTATACACCGAGCGTATATTCGCGCTCATGGAAACCCGACTCACTCTTCTTGGTTTGCTCGGCACGGGCCCGGGCCACGGATACGACCTCAAGCAGTCCTGGGACCGATGGTTCGCCACCACCCGGCCCCTGGCATTCGGCCAGGTCTACGCCACCCTGGCCCGTCTGGCCCGCGACGGCCTCATATCCCAGATGAAAACAGAACCCGGCGCCGGCCCGGAGCGCAAACGCTACGAGATCACACCGGCGGGTCGGCAGGCCGTCGAGACATGGCTTCTCACCCCTGAGGTCCCCGCCGGCTCCATCCAACCCAGCCTTCTGGCCAAAACCATTATCGCCCTCATGCTCGACGACGATGCCGCCCACCTCCTGGACCTCCAGCGCGCCGAGCACATGTCGCGCATGCGCGAACTCACCCGCCTCAAGCTGAATGGCGACTTGCGCACCGTGCTGCTGGCCGACCACGCCCTATTCCACATAGAAGCCGACCTGCGCTGGATTGAAATCACCGCGGCCCGCCTCACCGAGCTCCGTGCGGAGGTCCGCTCATGAGTCCGATCGCCGCCACCACCGCACCAATCGTGACCCGGCCGCAGCCGCCAAACGAGGTCGTGATCAGCGCCCGCGGCCTGGAGAAGACCTTCGGGCGGACTCGAGCCCTGCGCGGCGTAGACCTGGACGTCACCGCCGGGGAGGTCCTGGCCGTCACCGGCCCCTCAGGCTCAGGCAAATCCACCCTCCTGCACGTCGTCGCCGGAGTTCTGACCCCCGACGCCGGGAGCGTGCAGTATGGCGACGCCGACGTCGCCCGCCTGGGCGAGGCCGCCCGCTCCCGCCTGAGGCTGCGCGAATTCGGCTTCGTTTTCCAGTTCGGCCAGCTCCTGCCGGACCTGTCCGCTCTGGACAATGTCACCATCCCCCTGCTCCTGGCCGGCACCCCCCGCTCCAAGGCACTGGCCCAAGCCCGCGCGGCCCTGGCCGAACTCGACCTGGGTGAGCACGCCGACAAGCTACCCGGGCACATGTCAGGGGGGCAGGCCCAGCGCGTCGCCGTGGCCCGCGCCCTGGTGACGAACCCGCGCGTCCTATTCGCGGACGAGCCCACGGGCTCCCTGGACTCCCTGGCCGCCGAGCGCACCATGGAGGCCCTGGTGCACAGTGTGCGGGCCCGCGGCGCCTCCATGCTCATCATCACCCACGACCCCCGTACCGCCGCCTACGCCGACCGCGAGGTCACAGTGCGCGACGGGCGCATCACCCTGGACACCACGCCCGGAGGCCCACGATGAGGAACCTGGCACTGACCCGCCTCATTGTCGCGGGCGACCGCGCCTCCCGGCGCCGACTGCTGGGCATGGTCGCCGGCATTACGGTGGGGGTAGCACTCTTCCTCATACTGCTGTCCGCCGCGCAGGCCTTCCCCGAGCGCAGTGCCCGCTCCAGCTGGGCCTCCCTGTCCGTTGAGAACTCCCGCACCCTGGAGCCGGGCCAGACACTGGCCGGCGACGAACTGGCTGCCGCCACCACCCTCGACATCCACAACGGCCAGGCAATCACGGTGCTGAAAGTCGCCCGGCCCGAGGGCGGCACCTCCGCGCGGATCCCCGGATCCGACATCATCCCCGAACCGGGCCAATACCTGGCCTCACCCGCCCTGGTCCAGCTCATTGACTCCGTGCCCGCCGATGAGCTCGAGGAGCGCTACGGCGAACGCGTTGGCACACTGGATCCGGGAGCCGTGGAGGGGCCCGACTCACTGGTCGCCGTCGTCGGGGCGGGCCTGGAGACAGTGGCCGCCACCGACGGCCAAACCCCCGCCCAGGTCGTCACCGAACTCGTTGGGACGCCCTTCGCCAGTAGGTCCTACCAGACGGTCACGATTATTGGGGCAATCGCGGTCCTCATTCCCGCGTTCCTGCTGGTGGGCATTGTCACCGACCTGGGTGCAGCGCAGCGGGCCGAGCGCTTCGCCGCGCTCCGCCTCATTGGGGCCACCCCCCAGCAGGTGGCCCGCACGGCCGCCCTGGAAACGGCGGCGACGACATTGATCGGTTCCCTGGCAGGAGCCGGCCTCTACCTGGCCATGATTCCTGTGGCCGCCCAGATCACCCTGGCCAGCTCCCGCTTCTACCCCTCCGATCTCCTGGCATCCCCCATCCAGATCCTGGGCGCCATTGTCCTGACCGTGGTCGGTTCCAGCGCCGTAGCCTGGTGGCGGACACGGCGCGCCGACCTGGGCCCCCTGGGAGGGGCGCGCGAGCGGCGCGAGAAGCGGCCCCGAGTGATCTCGCTGCTGCCACTCGCACTAGGGGTCACCGGCCTCCTATCCTCCCTTGGCCTGCGCGATCACAACCCGAATCTGGTGGGTCTGCTCATCATCGCCTCCTTTATTGCCACCATGTTCGGCATCCTGTGGGCGGGCCCGTTAGTGACCTGGGCGACGGCCCGGGCGGGCCAGGCGCGGGCCCGCACCGCCGCCCAGGTCATTGGCTGCGGCCGGATCGCGCAGCACCCCAGGGCCGTATTCCGCACCGTGGCGGGCATGGTGGCGGCCATCTACGCGGTGACCGTCTTCGCCGTCGCCATAGCGGCCGCGGCCGGGACCGGTACCGTCACGCAAGGCGGGGGCAGGCTCTCCCCCACAGCCCTGCAAGTCATGCCGGGAACCGCCGATGCCGGGACGATCGCACAGGCCGCTGCGGAGATCGCCGCCATGCCGGGCGTGACCACCGTAGCCCAGGGCTCCATCGTCGGCGGCCAAGACGGAGCCGGCCGGCTCATCCTCCCCGCCGCGCAAGCCCAGGCGCTAGGCGCCTCCCCCACGTCGAGCAGCACCGGACTGGTGAGCATAAGCACCGAATGGCTCTTCTTCGACCGGCCCATGACGCCATCACAGGCGCCCCCGCGGGAACAGTGGGAAGAGCAGGCCCAACCAATCCTCCTAGTGGACACGGCCGGCAACGACCACCGCACCATTGAACACATCCGCACCGCCCTGGCCGCCTCCGACCTCAATCTGCGCTCCTCACCCGTCAGCCGGATGGACATGCGCGTCTACCAGGGAGGGGCCCTGGAGAACCAGTTCGCCTCCCTGGGTTACATAGGCATCCTCGTCGCCGCAGGAATCTCCGCGGTGTCGCTGGGGGTGTCGTCGGTGGGGGCACTGCTCAATAGGCGCCGAGTCCTGGGGCTGCTGCGCCTGGTGGGGATGCCAGTGCGCACCGTGGGTGCGGCGATCTCCTATGAGACGGCCATACCGGTGGCCACAGTGCTGGTGGGGAGTATCGCCCTGGGCGCACTGACCGGCTGGTCGCTAATCAGTGGCGTATCCCGGCGGACGGTGGACTGGCCCAGCGCTGGGTACTTCCTCGTCCTGGCAATCTGCCTGGCCCTCGTGGGGCTGGCGGTGGCGGCCACGACGCGTGCGTCCCGCCGCATGCTGGCAGACTCCACGGTCCGTTTCGAATAGTTCAAATAGGAGGTCGCAACCCTTCAGGAACTGCACATCTTCAGGCCCACCATGGACGCGAGCATGCGGAAGAACCGGGGCCGGGCGCCGCCGAGTCGGCCTGAAGATGTGCGGCCTCAGGGCGCCTCCCAGACGAAGACCGACCGCAGTGGGCGCCCCGCCGCCTGGGGAGGCTGACCCTGCGCGGCGGCGGCCTCACGGACGTGGACCTGCGCGGCCTGGAACTCGGGGCGATCGGGGGCGTGGACTCCCTGCGCGGCGCCACCGTCAGCAGCGGCCAACTCATTGAATTCGCCCCGCTCCTGGCCGCCCACCTGGGCCTGCAAGTCAGGGACTGAAGGGGAGGCGGCCGGGCGCTCAGTACCCCCTAGTGCCGCCCAGTACCCCGGTTCCGGGCCCGGGGCGGCGCCGCTTGCACCTCCGCGCCCGCCGTGAAGGCGCCGAGGCCACCCTGAGCGGCTAGGCGGGAACCAGCGGTTAGGCAGGAACACAGAACCGGCGCGGCGCACTCGACTCCTGCCGCCGGACGTCGCACGCATTTGTTAGGGAATGGAGTCCTCCACCACGATCGTGAACACATAGCGGACACCGTCAGGCCCGGTGAGGGTCGCGCCAGTGGTACCGGTGCCGTGCCCCATGAAGTAAGGGGCGGACTGCTGCGAGCCGTCGTCTGCGCCCGCGTGGAACATGGCGACGCCGGTGTCCTCGGTCGTGCCGGTCCACCCGGTGACGTCATCGACACTGATGTAGAGGCCCGCGGTGAGCGTAATGGTCACGCTGGTCCCGGCAAGCTCCTCCGGAGTCCTAATAACAGGCGGGAGCGCCTCCTCGGTGGCCTCGGCGGAGGAGCGAATGACGGCGGGGGCCGCGTGGTGGTTTTCGTGGCGTTGGTGGAGCCATTGCCGCAGGCGGCCAGGGCCGCGGCGGCGACCGGGAGGGCGCTGAGCAGGGCGCGTCGTGTGGCCATAAGGCGACCCTAGCAGCGGCGCGCCCCGCCGTCCGCCCCCGGGCCGGGCCTCAGCCGCGCTTGACCAGGGGGAAGGTGATGGTCTCGCGGATGCCCTGGCCGGTCAGGGCCATGAGCACGCGGTCAATGCCCATGCCCATGCCGCCGCAGGGCGGGAAGCCCTGCTCCATGGCCACCAGGAAGTCCTCATCCAGGACCATGGCCTCCGGGTCGCCGTTGGCGGCCGCCAGGGCCTGGGCCTCGAAGCGCTCACGCTGGACCACGGGATCGGCCAGCTCGGAGTAGGCGGTAGCAGTCTCCATACCCCGAATGTAGAGATCCCACTTCTCCGTCAGACCCGGACGGCTGCGGTGGTAACGGGTCAACGGGGAAGTATCCTCAGGGAAGTCGAAGACAAAGGTCGGCTCCCACAGACTGTTGCCCACCAACTCCTCGAAAATGTCCTCGGCAATCTTGCCGGCCACCGCGTAGTCGTCCACCTCCAGGCCGATCCGCTCGGCGTGGGCCACCAGCTGCTCGCGGGGGGTGTCCACCGTGATCTCCTCGCCGACGGCCTCGGAGATGGAGGTGTAGAGGTCGATCTTGGCCCATTCGCCCGACAGGTCGTACTCGGTGCCGTCCGACAGCGTCACAACCTCCTGCCCCTCGGCCAGGCCGAAGGCGTCCCGGGCGGCGGCCTGGATGAGGTCGCGGGTCAGTTCGGCCATCCCGTGGTAGTCCGAGTAGGCCTCATAGGCCTCCAGGGCCGTGAACTCCGGGGAGTGGGAGGAATCGGCGCCCTCGTTGCGGAAGTTGCGGTTGATCTCGAAGACGCGGTCCACACCGCCCACCACGGCCCGCTTGAGGTAGATCTCGGTGGCGATGCGCAGGTAAAGATCGGTGTCGAAGGCGTTCATGTGGGTGATGAAGGGCCGCGCCGCCGCCCCGCCGTGGATGACCTGAAGCATGGGGGTCTCCAGCTCCAGGTAGTCGCGACGGTGGAAGTTGTCCCGGATGGAGCGCACCACTGCCGCACGCGTGCGCACCATGTCGCGGGCGGCGGGGCGGGTAATGAGGTCCAACTCGCGGCGGCGCACCCGCTGCTCCTCCGAAAGGGTCACCGCCTCCCCGGCCTCGTTCGTCCAGGTCTTGGGCAGGGGGCGCAGCGCCTTGGAGGCGATGCGCCAAGCCGGCACCTCAATGTCCGCGTCGGTAGCCCCGGCCAGGTCCGCGCCCTGGCGCAGCACGGGTTCGGCGAAAACGGAAAGCTCTCCGCGACGCGAGCAGCCCACGTGGCCGTGGATGAACAGGTGGTCGCCCAGGTCCACATCGGTCTTGAAAGCGGCCAGGCTGGAATGGCCACCAGTGGGCAGGGACTTGGCCGAGAGCATGGCCTGAAGGGTGGTGCCGGCGCCGTCGGCCAGGGTGACGAAGCAGAGCCTGCCGGTGTTGCGCAGGAAGACCACGCGTCCGGCCACTCCAACGACGTCATCGGTCTCCGCCCCAGCCCCCAGGTGGCCGTAGCCTGCGCGCACGGCGGCAATGGTGGTGGTGATGGGCACGGTGACCGGGTAGGGGTCCCAGCCCTCGGCGCGCAGGCGCTCGCGCTTGCCGGCGCGAACATCGAACTGCTCGCCAGGGCCGGGGTCCGCGGGGACCTGCTTGGGGGCGGCCGTGGCGGGCTCAATGGCGGCAGTAGTCTGGTTCTCAGGCGCGTCAGTCACGCGCGCGAGTCTACTGGGCGGCGCGCGACGACCGGACAGCTGAGCGCGGGCTGTTTCTCACGCCGACAAGACCCCGGATGCGCCGCTTGGGGCATTCGGGCGGCCAAGGCCGGCCAGCCGGGGTAGGGCACCGCGCTTCACACTGGCAAGGCACCGCGCCTCACACTCCGCCCTCCGGCCGCACACTCACTATCCACAGGTTTATCCACAATTCTCGCGGAGGATCAGACCATCGTGTGACACCAGGCTCGAAACTCGTCACAGTCGTTCCATGGATGTCGAGATGCGGATCCTCAGGCAACAAGTGGAGGATCTGGGCGGCGCGGCCCACACCAACGAGTTGCACGGGGCGGCGGGCGGTCGCGCCGCTATCGAGACCGCGGTGGCAGCGGGTCTTCTGGAGCGCCCCGCCCCCGGATTCCTCCTGGTCCCCGGAACCGATGAGCGAATCATCCGGGCGCGGCACGTGCGCGGCCGCCTCACCTGCGCCAGTGCGGCCGAGATCTTGGGCTACCCCCTGGTAGAGCGCCCCGGGCGTATCCATGTGGCGGTCCCTACCACCCGTGCGCTCCGCCCGTCGCGCACCCGGCCCCTGACCGGTATGCGCATTCACCGCGAGAAGCGGATCACCCCGATGACCCTGGACGGGTTTCCTTTGGTCGTCCCGGCCGAGGTGGTCGCCCGGTGCCTGGTCTGCCTTGACGAACTCGACGCCCTGGCCATCGCGGATGCGGCGCTTCGTCGAGGTGATGTTGAGCGCGAAGCCGTCGAGGAGTTGCTAACCGGGCGGCGCCACGGGGTCGCGCGCAGCCTTCTGGCCTCAGCCTCTGGGCGTGCTCGCTCCCTCATCGAATCGCGACTGCGCCGATTCTTGGCCTCCAGTGGCCACGAGGTCGAGCACGGAATCCCGATCGAGGGCGTCGGAGAAGTGGACTTCCTCATCAACAGCCGGCTCGTCATCGAGACCGATGGTTACGAGTTCCATTCCCGCCGTGCCGACTGGCTCCACGACCACTGGCGTGATCAGCAGCTCCTGGCACGCGGATTCGTGGTGCTGCGCCTGACTTACGAGGACGTTATGGCCGGGCAGGCCTCGGTCCTGGCCATCATTGACTCGGTCCTCGGTGGTGTTGCACATTCTTCTTGCGTCGGCCTGTGAGGGATCGTTGGTATTTCAACGATCCCTCGTTGCAGGGGGTCGGTTCGGCAAGGATGAATGTGCAATGGCGTACCCGTTCGCACATTCATTCCGTTCCTGGGCGCCCGGATTCCGGGCAGATCCGCAGGATTCCGCGCTTCTTCGCTCCTTGGGGGAGGAAAGAATGTGCAACGCTCACACCCGGGCGCGCGTCAGGGGGATCCCAGACGGAACAAGCCCCTGGAGCCGGGCGGCGTCAGAGTCGACAGGAATGTCCCCCGGCTCGCGGCCGCGCTCGACGACCCGGTTGCACTCATCGACGAAGACGACACTCGGCAGGTAAGTGCGGGCCTCCTCATCGCTCATCTGGGAGTAGCCAATGAGAATGACAATGTCGCCAGGGCTCACCAGATGAGCGGCCGCCCCATTGACACAGATCCCACCCCCGCCCCGCTCACCGGGGATCACATAGGTGGACAAACGGTTGCCATTAGTACAGTCACAGACATCGACACGCTCACCGGGCAGAAGATCAGCAGCATCAAGAAGGTCGGCGTCCACGGTGATGGAGCCGACGTAGTCCAGGTCGGCCTGGGTGACGGTGGCGCGGTGGATCTTGGACGTCATCATGGTCCGCAGTCGTGAACTCATCGTCGGCCAGCGTAGCGGCGCGCCATCGGCCGGAGAACCACAGGTGACCGATATGACAGGTGGTCTCCAACTACCGCTCTTCGTGCGCTTCGCGCACTCACCCTGCACCCACCTTGCTCCCACAACGCTGGGAACGGCGGCCGCCCTGGTCAGCGGAGCCGGACCAGAGCGTTGTCAATGAGCCGGGTGGTGCCCACGCGGGCCGCGAGCGCCAGAAGGCCGGTGCGCGCGCTCCCGCCCGTGCAGGGCACAGCCTCCCCGGGCGCGGGCAACCCCAGCCCCGCCCCGGCCAAGTCAATAAAAGTGTCCGGGTCGACCAGGGCAACATAGTCGACCTCCACCCCGGGGGCGGCGGACAGGTGGGTCAGCGCCGCCTCACGCACGCCGGCGGCACTATCGCCTCGCTTGGCGGCGTTGCGCCCGGCCTCCAGCGCCTGAGACAGGGCCAGGGCCTGGAGCCGCTGATCGGAGGACAGGTAGGCGTTGCGCGAGCTCATGGCGAGCCCGTCGGCCTCGCGACGGATATCCACGGGCACGACCTCCACCGGCACCGCCAGGTCACGCACCATGGCCCTGACAATGGCGAGCTGCTGAGCATCCTTGCGCCCGAAGAGGGCCCACTGAGGCGCGGTGAGATGCATGAGGGAGAGCACCACCTGACACACCCCGGCGAAGTGAGTGGGCCGGGTCCGCCCCTCCAGGACGGTGGCCATGGGGCCGGGGTCAATGCGCACGTTTGGCTCTCCGTGGGGGTACATGACCTCGGGGGAGGGGGCGAAGACGACGAGGCGCCCCACGCGCAGAGCCCCGCCGGAACCATCCAGGGCGCCCCTGAGCCCCTCAATGTCGCGCTCCAGGGTGCGCGGGTAGGCTTCCAGGTCCTCACCGGGAGCGAATTGGAGGGGGTTGACGAAGATGGTGACCACAACGGTCCCTTCGCCGCCCACCCGCCGGGCGGCCTCGGCGACGAGGTCGAAATGCCCCTGATGGAGGGCCCCCATGGTCATAACAACGGCACGGGGGGCGCAGTCCCCTGCCAGGGCGTCGGTAAGCTCGGCGCGGGTGCGGGCCAGGGTGACCGGAGCATGGGTGCGGGGCATGCCCCAAGGCTAGCCCCTGGGCGTCGACCCGCCCGAGCACTCTCCTTGAACCCGCCTGGTTCCCACCACCCAACCGCCCCGCGGGGCGGACCGGCAGAAACCGGGCGGACCGGCAGAAACCGGGCGGACCGGCAGAAACCGGACAGACCGGCAGAAACCGGACGGGCCGGCAGAGTGGGGGATCAGGGGTCCAGGACCTTGTGGAGCGCAGCGGTCTGCTCGGGGGGTAAGCATCCTTCACGGCGGGCCAGGGTGGCGCGGGCCAACGCCCGGTAGCTCTCGACGACATCGCTCAGGGGCGCCCCCGCCTCATCGCGCAGCGCTTCCAGGGCGGCCAGGTGCGTCGCGACGGTTCCGGCATCCCCGCGGGCGACGGGACCGGTGAGGGCGTTGTCCCCGCCCTCACGCAGGGTGCGGTCCAGGGCGGCGGTGAGCAGGGGGCGCATGGTGGCGGCACCGTCGTTGACGCCGGCGGCCTGAAGGGCGCGCACAGCCTGGCTGACAAGAGTGACCAGATGATTGGCGCCGTGGGCGAGGGCGGCGTGGTAGGCGGGGCGCGACGCTTCCTCCAGCACGAAGGGCTCGCCGCCGAGCTCGACCACGAGGGCCTGGGCGATGGGCAGGGCGATGGTGGGGGCGGTGACGGCCATGGGGCAGCCAACCAGCCGCGCGAGGTCCACGCTCATGCCGGAGAAGGTCATGGCCGGGTGGATGGCCAGCGGGATGGCGCCCAGAGCTTGGGCGGGCTTTAGGATCCCGACGCCTTTGGCCCCACAGGTGTGGACTACCAGCTGGCCCGGCTGCCAACGCCGCAGGTCGGCCAGCCCCTGGACCAGGGGGCCGAGGGCGTCGTCAGGGACGGCCAGGAGGACGAGTTCGGCGCGTTCGACGATGAGCTCAATGTCGAGCAGGGGGGCATTGGGCAGGAGCACGTCGGCACGTTCGCGGGAGGCTTGGGAGACGGCGTGGACGCCGATGATCTGGTGGCCGGCTGCGCGCAGGGCACTGCCCAGGACGGCGCCGACCCGCCCGGCGCTAATAATGCCCACGCCCAGGCGTCCGGGGCGTGAGCCGGTGGAGGAGATCGGGGAGGTCTCAGGCATGTTGTCGATCGTCTCATGCCTGCCCGGGAGGGCTGTCGCTGACGGCCCGGGCCAGCCAGCGGTCCAGTTGTTCCTCTTTGCTGCGGCGCAGGGCCCGCTCACTAATGAGGTGGTGGATTTGGGCGGCGTCCGCGGCGTCGAGGTTGCTAATGGCGGTGACCACGTCCCGGTCCACCATGTCCAGGCTCAGGCGGGCTAGGCGCCGGCGTCGCGCGAAGGGCCCCTGGGTGACTTTGAGGGATTGAATGCGCTCGTAGGGCACGACGCTCACGCGCCGCCACCACCGGCCTGCGCGAATGATGACGCAGGTGTCGGTTAGGGCGATGGCGTCGCGCCGCCACCCTAGGGGCGCCCATATCCAGGCACGGCGCGGCAGGCGGATGAAGCCGCGTTGCGGGGATCCTGCGGGCGCGTCGGCGGGGCCGACGCCTTCGTTGTCACGGCCGGTGAGGGCTTGGGCGAGGAGGCGGTTGGGGTCGGGGGCGCCCAGGTCGGGGGCCACTAGCCATAGGGCTTGCAGGGCTGTGCTGCGATCGCCGACCGGCAGGAGCGCGGTGGTGGAGGAGGAGGCCCGCTCCGAGTTGTCTGGGCGCTCGCGCCCGGCGACGGTGACGATGGCGCTCCACCAGTCCTTGCGGCGCCACAGGGCGGATTGGCGCAGGGCGACGGCGTGGATGCGCCCTGGGGGCAGGGTCACTGAGGTGTCGGCGGTCAGGCCGAAGCGCATACGGATGCCGGCGGGGGTGGCGGCGGCGTTGAAGCCCCAGCCGCGGTTGAACGCCGACCAGGACGCGGAGGTGAAGGCCGTGGGGATGGCGATAATGGGCAGGAGCGCTATGAGGGCTTCCCATGGGCGTGAGGTCAGGATGGCGGTGGCGATGGCTGCGCCTGCCGTCACCAGGGTGAGGGCGACGGCGGCGATGGTGCGCCCGCTGCGCACAATGGAGCCCAGGAGGATGCCGCTGTCGACGGTGTACAGGGGGTGCTCTTGAGCACCGCTCCCGGCGGCCGCCAGAGGGGTGTCGGTGACGTCTTCAAAACCGAGAATGGGGCGCGCGGATGGGGGCGGCGTGGTGGCGCCGCCGGCGTCGGTTGCACTTGTGGTGGCGTCGGCGTCGTGGGCGGCGTCTTGTGCTGTGGTGGCGCCGGCGGCCAGGTCAAGGATCTCCTGGCGCAGCCGCACCAGGTCGTTGGTGCGCAGGTATCCGATGACAATGCGGGAGTCTCTTCCTCCGGCGACTTCCACGGTTAGTTTCCCTAGGCCGACGAACCGTCCGAGCAGGGGGTGGACGATGTCGACGGATTGGATGCGGGGCAGGCGGGCTTGGCGCAGTTGCTTGTAGAGGACGCCGTTGCGCAGGTAGACGCCGTTGGCGTCTACGGCGTAGCTGCGGGCCCACCACTGGGCCACGAGTACGCCAGTCAGCAGCAGGAGGGCCCCGGCCATCCCGGTGAGGATCCAGATGAGGGTGCCGCCGGTCGGGCTGAATCCGTGTTCCTTGGCGTAGTGCACGGCGCGGATGAGGTCGTCGAGGTTCTGCACGGTGAGAATCGCCAGGACGGCGGTGATCGCCTTCCACCCCTCCAGCAGCGGGGAGATCGGGTGGACCCGGCGCCAGGTGACACCGTGGGGCAGGGCCATGCGCCCGGCTGGGTTTGCGCCGCGGCCGCGCCGGCCGGGCGCGGGCCGGGCGGTGGCGTTGTGCGCGCTCACAGGCCGGCCATTCTCTGTTCGCCGCGCTCGGAGAGGATTTGGCGCAGATGTTCGGCTTGGGCCACGGGTAGGCCGTTGATGGTGGCGTCGGTGCTGGCGGAGGCGGTGTGGAGTTTGACTTCGGCAATGCCCAGCCGTCGGGCGAGCGGCCCCTGGGAGGTGTCGACGTACTGCATGCGCCCGTAGGGGATTGTCGACAGTGAGCGAAACATGACGCCGCGCCGCCACAGGAGGTGGTCTTCGGTCAGGGCGTATCCCATGGCCCGCACCTGACGCGGGATGAGCCACAGTTCCCAGAGCATGATAGTGGCGCCCAGTGCGGCCCCGAGGTGGAACCAGGGGCTCAGGGATAGACCGAGGCCGGCGAAGGCCAGGATGAGGACGATGTTCGTCGCGCCGTTCATAAGGAGCCGGGCGGTGATGAGGCGGGGCGAGACCGGGTTGAAGTCGATGCCCGTGGGGGTGAAAGGGGAGCCGGGGGCGGTGTGGGCGCCGCCGACCGGGTCACTGGCGCGGGGGCCCGGGGCCTGGGGGACGGTGGTGATCGGCTGGCGGGCGGAGATGGGGTGAGTGTCCGGTGAGGCAGGCTGGGGGCTGGGCTCGCTCATGGTGGCACTTCCTGGTCGCTGGGGCGCCTTATACTCCCATACCCTCGACAAGAGCCCTCCCAGCCCGGCGGCGCCCCGCAGTGGCGCCCCGCAGCGGCAGCTCAGGAGGATGCCGGCGCGCCGGGGGCATGGCGCGCCGGTACAGGCGTACAGGGGTGCCAGGTGCTGATGGAGGCGTCAGCGAACCCTGCCCCCTACCGCTACCTACTTGTTAGTAGGTAAGCTGTTGGGTGTACCGCCGAGCTTCAATGGGGAGGCCCCACATGACAGACAGCACCAGTTCAGCTATTCCCGCCGCACCCGATCTCACGCCCGGCACGGTCAGTGACGTCGCCCAGGCGGCCACCCAGGCCATTGGTGGGGACCGATGGGTGGATCCCGAGCTTGTTTCCCTAGCCCGTCGCGCTGCCGCCCAGGGCACGGTCCTGTTGCGCAATAATGGCGCTCTGCCCCTGTCACCCGGATCCCCGGTGGCGGTTCTCGGGCGCGTCCAGGTGGATTGGTTCGCCGTCGGCTACGGCTCGGGGGGCGACGTGAACCCTCCGTACACCACCAGGCTCCTGGATTGTCTGGAGGAGGCGGGGGTCGCCGTCGTCGGCGAACTGGCAGCCGCCTACCGCTCCTGGTGCGCCGACAATGTCCCGCCCACCGGTGAGTGGGGGCAGTGGCCCCGCTACTATCAGGAGATGCCCGTGAGCCCGCCCCTGTTGGAGGCGGCGGCCGATCAGGCCGATACGGCGCTGGTTGTGGTGGGGCGCGCGGCCGGTGAGGACCGCGAGAACCTTCTTGAGCCGGGCTCCTACTATCTCACCCAGGATGAGCGCACTCTGCTGGGGCAGGCCGTGAACCATTTCGCCCGGGTGGTCGTTATCGTCAATTCCGGCAATGTGATGGACCTGTCCTGGGCGGAGGAGTTCGGGGTGGACGCCCTCCTGCTCGCCTGGCCCGGCGGCATGGAGGGGGCTCGCGCGCTCACTGACGTCTTGACCGGCGCCCTCGAGCCCGGGGGGCGTTTGACCGATACGATTGCGCGACGCTACGAGGACTACCCCAGCGCCGCCTTCTTCGGGGGCACTGAGTTTAATGACTACGCCGAGGACATCCTCGTGGGCTACCGCTATTTCGAGTCCCTTGCACCCCAGGAGGTCGCTTACCCCTTCGGTTTCGGGTTGGGGTACACCTCCTGGCGGGTGGCCCCGGGCCAGGTCCATCTGGAGCGGGGGTCGGGATGCGTCACGGTGGAGGCCAGGGTGACGAATACTGGCGCCCGCCCCGGTGCGACTGTGGTCCAGGTTTACGCGGGCGCGCCGCGGTCCGGTCCGGGGGCGGGCGGGGCCGCGTCTGGGTCGGATCGGGGGCCGGTTCTGCCCGTTCCTGAGCGCACCCTGGTTGCTTTCGGCCGCACCCGCGAGTTGGCGCCCGGCCAGTCCCAGGATTTGAGCTGGCCGGTGCCCCTGGAGCACCTGGCCTCCTTCGACGATTCGGGCGCCACTGGTTTTCCTGACGCCTGGGTGCTCCAGGCCGGCGAATACCCGCTCATGGTGGGTCTTTGCGTGCGCGACGCCGTGGAGGCCGGCTCCGTGCTGGTGGAGCGCACCGAGGTTCTGCGCCGGCTCGACCAGGCCCTGGCCCCGTCCCCTGAGCACCCGTTCCGGCGAATGACCTTGGAGCGCGACGCTGCCGGGACTCCGGCTCTGGCCTGGGAGGACGTCCCTGTGGGGGCCGTGGACTTGCGCGAGCGCATTCTGGCGGGCCTGCCCCGGGATCTGCCGTTGACCGGTGACCGCGGCATTCGTTGGCACGATGTGGCTGAGGGGCGGGCCGAGCTCGATGATTTCCTGGCCCAGTTCACCCCCGAGATGCTTGCCGACCTGACTTTCGGGGACATCACGATGAACTCCCCGCTGGGGGTGCCGGGCAATGCCGGGGCCTTCGGGGGCGTGACTCCGGCCCTGCGTGAGATGGGTGTTCCTCCGGTGGTCACTACTGATGGGCCCTCCGGTATCCGGGTGAGCGCCTACGCCTCGCTGCTGCCCTGCGGCACTGCCTTGGCCTCCACCTGGGATCCGGATCTTGTCGAGGGCCTTTACGCCCTTCACGGTGCGGAGATGGTCCGCGAGGGCTCTGACGTGTTGTTGGCCCCGGGGATGAATATTCACCGCAACCCCTTGTGCGGCCGCAATTTTGAGTATTTTAGCGAGGATCCGCTCTTGACCGGTTTGATTGCGGCGGCCGTGGTGCGCGGCATCCAGTCCCAGGGCGTGTCCGCCTGCCCCAAGCATTTTGTCGCCAATAACCAGGAGACGGCGCGCACCGTGTGCGATTCGCGGGTCTCGGCCCGGGCGTTGCGGGAGATCTACCTGCGTGGTTTTGAAATCTGCTTGGTCCACAGTTCTCCGCGGGTCATTATGACCAGCTACAACAAGGTCAATGGGCAGTGGTCGCACTACAACTACGACCTGGCCACCACTATTCTGCGCGACCAGTGGGGTTATGAGGGCCTGGTTATTACCGACTGGTGGATGCGCTATGCTCCCGATCCGCTTTTCCCGGGCCTGGCGGACTCGGCGACGCGGGTGCGCGCACAGGTGGACGTGCTCATGCCCGGCGCCCGGACCCATGACGCGGTTCACGACGACGGCCACGATGACGCCGTGCTGGAGGGGCTGGCCGCCGGTAAGGGGCACGAACGCGGCCAGGGCCTGACCCTGGGTGAGCTCCAGCGCTGCGCACGAAACGTCCTGCGCGCGACGCTGAGCATTCGCCTGGCGGCCACGCGGCACTGAACTGAGCGTCCCATGGTGGGGCGGGAACAGCCTGTTTGCGGTCTGG
Organism: Actinomyces oricola; assembly: GCF_004104015.1. Lineage (GTDB taxonomy): Bacteria > Actinomycetota > Actinomycetes > Actinomycetales > Actinomycetaceae > Actinomyces > Actinomyces oricola. The sequence continues at coordinate 79,562 of NZ_RYFV01000006.1, forward strand.
CGGCCGCAGACAGGCTGTTCCCGTTTTCCGTTCCCAGTGCATCACGGGCCCTTGCAGGCGCATCCCTCACCTGGGGCCGGGCGACCTAAGGGGGCCTGCGGCCCTCAGGAGAGCCGGCTTCGCGGATAGCCGGCCATGTCATGACGACGACGGAGATTATCACCTTCTGCGCGAACCTCATTGAGGCCTGTCTGAACCGCCGGATTCACGGCGGCTTTCCGGAATGACGGCCCAGCCAACAGCGCCCGCATCGACTCTATTGGGTCAGGATGCACTCTGATTGACTAACGCCACCGACTCCTCGTCGGAAATGAACCGTAATGCACCTTATGGTGCGAGGTGCTTTCTGACCCTTCCCCTTCGCGCACACGGAAGAGACCGTGCGGTCTTAATGCACCTTATGGTGCGAGGTGCTTTCTGACTAAAGATTTCGACGTCTGACACCTGACTCCTCTACTGTCTTAATGCACCTTATGGTGCGAGGTGCTTTCTGACCGCGGCCATCCTGCTCCTCCTGAGCATCGTGCTCCTGGTCTTAATGCACCTTATGGTGCGAGGTGCTTTCTGACGGGGGAGGACTGGTATGACGAATTCGAGATTCTCACGTCTTAATGCACCTTATGGTGCGAGGTGCTTTCTGACTCTCAATTCCTGAGCACGTGATGGAAGTCTTGGCGGTCTTAATGCACCTTATGGTGCGAGGTGCTTTCTGACACGAGGAATTCGACGTGCTCACTCCGGAGAGCATGTCTTAATGCACCTTATGGTGCGAGGTGCTTTCTGACATATGGTGTGTGATTACTGCAGCGCTGTCATTCGTCTTAATGCACCTTATGGTGCGAGGTGCTTTCTGACGCCGTCACCACGGATTGGTCGATGACGCGGGGCCAGGTCTTAATGCACCTTATGGTGCGAGGTGCTTTCTGACCTTGAGGATTGTACTGTTGATGCGCCTCAGGATGTCGTCTTAATGCACCTTATGGTGCGAGGTGCTTTCTGACCTCAAGGCTGTACGACAACAGCTCAATCAGGAGTCTTAATGCACCTTATGGTGCGAGGTGCTTTCTGACATGGAGATCCTGCATCACCACGGTATAAAGCCGCGGTGTCTTAATGCACCTTATGGTGCGAGGTGCTTTCTGACGAGACAACACAGACCCCGACGTAGAACCCTACGTCGTCTTAATGCACCTTATGGTGCGAGGTGCTTTCTGACCGAGAAGGTCCTGGCTGAAGTCGAGGAGGTCGATTCCTGTCTTAATGCACCTTATGGTGCGAGGTGCTTTCTGACTTGCGTCGATAGTAGCTCCATCCGTGACATCCTTGGTCTTAATGCACCTTATGGTGCGAGGTGCTTTCTGACCTACAGGGGCTTCTATTTTGAGGCTTGGCAGCGAGCAGGTCTTAATGCACCTTATGGTGCGAGGTGCTTTCTGACTGAAAAGAGACTGTCATGGACGAACCCGGTCCATCTCTTGTCTTAATGCACCTTATGGTGCGAGGTGCTTTCTGACAACAACGAACCGACCCCTTCTTCCGAAGAGAAGAAGACGTCTTAATGCACCTTATGGTGCGAGGTGCTTTCTGACCCGACGGACTATTGTTCTTCGGGCCAATTGTCGACGTCTTAATGCACCTTATGGTGCGAGGTGCTTTCTGACGCATATTGGCGATTATATTCGCCGAACGAACTGTCTTAATGCACCTTATGGTGCGAGGTGCTTTCTGACTGCACTGCAAGGGAAATGCAAAAACAGATTCCCGAGATGTCTTAATGCACCTTATGGTGCGAGGTGCTTTCTGACCCCTGCCCCAGAAGCCGCGTCATGACGCCACTTCAAGGGCCTGGATCGCCACCGGCCCCGCAAGCACCCCAACGGGGTGGCTAGCACCGCCCCCATTCTGCCACTTCTCCCTGCAATCACGCCACTCGCCACCGACGCCACTTCCACGCCCCCGGCAAACAACTTCCGACGACGTCATGCCGAAAAGTCGCCCTCCAACACCACCCCCACCCAGGACCAAAGCCCCTTGACAAACGTGATACGACTGTTCATAAAGGTGATCGACGGATTGAGTCGGTTGTGAGTAACGCGGTGGCGATACCCAACTCCCAGCCCTGACACCAGGCCCATTTGCGTATCACCTCCGACGGCTGCGCCCCACTGCCTCAAGCGGGGGCGCCTCCACCGCCAGCTCGGGGGCCTTGGTGCGCACCAGGCGCCCCACTGCCTCAAGCGGGGGCGCCCCTCGATGGCAGAGAGCCGGAGCGAACATCGGACTCGTCGTCATCGTCGCTCATGTCGATGGCGCACCAGTGCTCGACCAGCAGACCGACACCGCACCACAGGGCGCAGGCGACCATGCACACCCCAGAGGACCAGGCCAAGGAACTCATGGCCGGGGAGTCGGGGGCGAGCAGCGCATGAACGAATCCACCGGCGTAAAGCCCGGCAACAATGGCGCCCACAATCGCCGATGCCTTGGCCGCGACCGCGGTTGTCGCCGCCCCGGTGGGAGTCATCCAGGTGGCCTGTCGCGCACGAAAACGACGCACCGCCAGCCCGGCCGCCAGGACCACCACAGCGATCCCCAGGGCCGCGGCCGCCCCCCACATGGTGAGCATGGGGAACCATCCGCCGTAACGGACAGTGAGGTCGGCAATGACCCAGACCAGGACAGCCGGGGCGACGAAGCACGCGAGGACCCCCGTCCAACGCGTGCGCCGCATCACAATTCCTGCCCGGGGTTCCTGCGCTCAGCGTCCCAGGTCGCCGAGGAGGTCCAGGAGCCCGCGGCGGAGGTCCCTGACGCCGGGGCGGCAGTGGAACCATCCTGGGCCCGGTCAGTGGACGCGCCGGGCACGCCAGATGCCGGCGAGGGCGTGTGCCCGGGCATGGTGATAGGGCTGGACGAGGGGGACGGCGACGCCGTCGGCGTGGGGTGCGGGACGGAGGCCGGAGGCATGTGAGGGGCCGAGGCCGAATTGGACACCGGGGGTGCGCCAGGTGCCCGCGACGCGCCGGGCATGGAGATGGGTCCGGGTGAGGAGGACGGTGCCGGGACCGCGTCAGACATAATGATGCTCCGCGCTGAGGACGGCCCGTTCTCCTGCGGCTCGGCACCCGGCTCAGCATCGGCGCCCGCGTCCGAGTCGACCACCGCCTCAGACAACTCGGTGGCGGAATCCTCGCGATCCTCGCGCCCCTCCGCGGGCTCCCCGGCAGCAGGCGGCTCAACGTACTGGCCGGTGGGCAGGGCGGGCAAGCGGTCGGAGTCGAGCCAGTCCAGCGCCAGCCAGCGCACACCGTCAGCGTCGGGGGCATTCTGCGCCAAAGTGGCCACGGACTGCCCGGCGAGCTCGGCGAAGGGGTCCGCCTGCGCCCAGGGGACGAGCACGAAGGCCCGCTGGGAGGCGTGCGGGTGGGGCAATGTGAGCTCGGGATCCTGCGAGGTCACGCCCTCAACCGTAATGAGGTCGGCGTCCAGGGTGCGCGGCCCCTTGGGCTCGGTGCGCACGCGTCCGGCGTCGGCCTCCAGGGTGTGGCACAGCTCGAGGAGCTCGCGCGGGGCGAGCGTCGCGGTACCAATAACAACAGTATTGAGGTAGTCGGGCTGCGCAGGATGGTTCTCGTCAACGAGGGCGGCGGTGCGCGCCAGTGGGGCGATATCCGTCACGGTGACGCCCTCAGTGGAGCGCAGGGTGGCCACGGCGGTGCGCAGGGCCTGGACCACACCGCCAACATTTCCACCCAGGGCAATGACGAAGCCGACCGGGCGGTCGGGCCGTTGGGTGAGGGGGTCAACAGGCTCGGGAGCAGGAGGCGCCGCGGCCGGAGCGGGTGCCGCCTCCTGGGCGGACTGGTAGGGGGCCGGGGGCTCACCCCCCTGCGGTGCGTATGGCGTGGCCGCGTCGGGGGCGGGCTCGGCGGGCCGGTTCGAGGCGCCCTCCCACCAGGTGGAGCCCGCCTCGGGCGCGCCAGGGCGGTCTCCCGGCCGGGGGCCAGAGGCCTCGGGGGCGGCGGGGGCCAGCGGGTCGGGGGCCGAGTGGTAGGGGTCGGGGGCCGAGTGCTCGGCCCCGGATCCCGCCGACGGCGCGAACGGGGCCCGGGCCCCCTCCGGGCCGGGCGCGTCGTAGGCCGCGGCCGCCATGGACGCAGCGGCCGCGGGGGCCGGCGTCGAAGCCGCCGGTGCGGAGGCGGACCCGGCCGACACCGGCCCGGGAGCCGACCCGGCCGACACCGCTGCGGGAGCGGACCCGGCCGACACCGCCGCAGAAGCGGAACCAGCTGAGGCGGAGACGGGGGCGGACCCGGCCGACACCGGTCCAGGAGCGGACCCGGCCGACACCGGCCCGGGAGCCGACCCCGCCGAGGCCGGTGCAAGGGTGTGGGCCGGAGCTCCAGCCCCATAGCCAGGGGCCCCGGCACCCTGGGCGGGGGCCCCGGCCCCATCGCGGACAATGGTCACCGACACGTCCTCGAAGGCGACATCCAGGGGCGCGTACGGCTTGTGAACAGTCACCTCAACCCCCTGAACACGGGGGAAGGCGAGCACGGCGTCACTAATGCGCTCAGCAAGAGTTTCAATCAGGCCCACCGGTTCGCCCTGGATAATGGCGACAACGGCCCCGGCCACGCTGCCGTAGTCGACGGCGTCGTTCAGGGAGTCGGTGACAGCAGCAATGGCGGTACCACGCGGCCCCAGCTTGAGGACGACATCGACAGCGAAGAGCTGCCCCTCCTGCCGTTCAAAGGGGAGGACCCCGTGGTAGCCGCGGGCCGACAATCCGGTGAGTCGGATTGTGTCGGCGGTGGCGCTGTCGGTCGTACTCATCGGGATTCCTTCCAAAAGGAGGCGGTTCGAACGGCGTCCCGGCTGGCCGGGACCTCATGGACTCGCACTGCCCAGGCGCCCGCCGCGGCGGCCAGGGCTGTGGAGGCTGTGGTGGCCGCTTCCCGGGCCAAGGGGTCGGCGGCCGCGCCGGGGGGCACGGCCAGGGACAGGAAGCGCTTGCGGGAGGCACCCACGAGGAGCGGGTGACCCAGGTCCTCAATGAGACGGGCGGTAGCGGCCAGCAGCCGCCAGGACTGCTCGTGGGTCTTGGCAAAACCCAGGCCCGGGTCCAGAACGATCTGCTCGGGGGCGACCCCGGCGTCCTCGAGCTCGGCCAGGCGGCCGCGCAACTCAACCTCGACGCCACTGACGACGTCGCCATTGTAGTCGGTGAGGGTGTCCATGCTCTCAGGCGTGCCGCGCCAGTGCTGACAGACGTAAACGACGCCGGTGGTGGCCACCAGCCGATGCATGGCGGGGTCGGCCAGCCCACCGGAGACATCATTGATAATGACGGCGCCGGCCGCCACGGCGGCCTCGGCGGTGGCCGAGTGGATGGTGTCCACGGAGACGACGGCGCCGGCCGCGGCGAGCTGAGAAATGACCGGCAGGACTCGGGCCTGCTCCTGGGCCAGGGTGACGGGAGCGGCCCCGGGGCGAGTGGACTCCCCGCCAATGTCGAGGATGTCGGCGCCCTGTGCAACCAGGTCAAGACCGTGGGCAACAGCGCCTTCGGCAGTGTCCCAGCGGCCGCCGTCAGAGAACGAGTCGGGGGTGACGTTGACGATGCCCATGACCAGTGTTCGCCCCGCGGCCAGGGACTCGGGCAGCGGCGCCGGTGCAGGAATCTCAGATATCACACCCCCAGGCTAGCCGGTTCAGGGCACCAGCGCGGCGTGCCGCGCAACCTCCGGAGGGCTCTTATGCCCTCCACAGCGATTTCTCCTCGTTTCGGCAGGGTATTGAGCGTGCTCGGCGCCGACGGTGCGGCGAGCCTCCGCCTTTTGGTGGACATGGCGGTGCGGGCGCGACGTTCGACGCGTTCCCGGAGTGAAGGAGCGCTCATAGCGTCGAAGCATCAGTTCACGCTCCGATTCCTCCGACTCCGAGGAGACCGCTATGAAGCACCGTCACCGCACTGCGCCCCGGGAGGACGCCGACACCCGCCTGGCCGTGGTCGTGGCCAGGGACCTGACCAAGGTCTACGGCTCGGACCAGGCGCGAGTGGCCGCCCTCGACCACGTCAACCTCGCTGTGGAGCGAGGCCAATTCGTTGCCATTATGGGCCCCTCGGGCTCGGGGAAATCCACGCTCTTGCACTGCCTGGCGGGCCTGGACTCCCCCACCTCCGGGTCCGTCCTCATCGCCGGGCACAACCTGGCCTCCATGAACGACACGCAGCTCACCCGCGTGCGCCGCGACCGGCTCGGGTTCATCTTCCAGTCCTTCAACCTCCTCCCCGCCCTCACCGCCGAGGAGAACATCCTTCTGCCCCTGCGCCTCGCCCGCCGCAAACCCGAGCCGGACTGGTTCCAGGAGGTGGTGTCCACCCTGGGGATCGGTGACCGTCTCACCCACCGTCCCCGCGAGCTCTCCGGCGGCCAGCAGCAGAGGGTCGCCGCAGCCCGCGCCCTGGTGGGCCGCCCCGAGGTGATCTTCGCCGACGAGCCCACCGGCGCCCTGGACACCGCCTCCGCATCCTCGCTCCTGGAGACGCTGGCCCGCATGTGCCAGACACTGGGTCAGACGGTGGTCATGGTTACCCACGACCAGGACGCGGCCTCCGCCACAAGCCGCGTTATCCACCTGCGCGATGGGCATATCACCGGTGACGCTCCCGTCGGGCGCCCCAGTGGGACCCGGGCCACGGCGACGGCGCCCCTGGTGCCCGGCCCGCCAACCGCCCCGGTCCACTGCGCCGGTATGGGGGCGCGGTAATGCCCTCCCTGCTTGACATCCGTCGCACGGCCGCCGCCCTCATGGCCGTGGCCATGAGCACCACCCTCATCGCCTTCACCCTCATAGTCTCCAACTCATTCACCGCTCAGATCATCGCCGGGGCCCGCGCCTCGGTCGGCGACGCCGACGTCGTCGTCCTGCCCGAGCAGGGAAAGGACCTGGCCCCGGAGGCGGCGCAGACAATCTCTGCGGCGCCGGGGGTCGCCGGCGTGCGCCCCTACATTGAGGAGCACATCTTTCTCAACCGGCCCGGCACTGCCCACGACCAGCACGCCTTCGTCCTGGACGTGCCGGTCCTGGCCGGCAGCACCCGCCTAATGGAGGGCCGCCTGCCCGACGCCACTGGGGAGATCGCCGTCTCACCGTCGCTCGCACAGAGCCAGAGCCTTGGAGTCGGCGACACGACCTCCCTCATTGAGGACCCGAGCAGCAGCACCACCCCCTCCACCGCCACCATCGTTGGCATTATCCAGCCCGGGGCTGACATTACGCGCGTCGATCCGCGGGAACTCATCATTTTCGCCACCGCTGAGGAGCGGAGCGCCCTGGGCTTGGGCACCACCCCCGCGGCCCTGTACGTCACCGGGAAGGACGGCACTTCCACCGGCGACCTGGTGAACTCGGTGAGGGACGCCGCCGGCAGCGCCCAGGTCTACCCCGCTGACGACATTGTTGTCATGCGCGCCCAGCGCGGCAACAGCATCGCCTCCGCCACGCTCCACCTGCTCACGATCCTCGGCCCGGTCTGCGCGGTCGTGGCCGCGATTGTCATTGCCACGACCTTCACCACACTGGTGGCGCGCCAAACGCGCATCACCGGCCTGCTGCGGTGCGTCGGGGCGAGCCGCCGTCAGGTACGCCTGGCGGTCCTGCGCATGGCCCTGCTCACTGGACTGATCGGCTCCGCCCTCGGAGCAGGGGTCGGCGCAGGCCTGACCGCGCTCCTGGCGCACGCCCGACTCGTCGACGGCTTAGAGCCCCAGCACCTCACCATTACCTGGACCTCCCTGGCCCTGGCCATCGCCCTGGACACCCTGGTCACTCTCGTGGCCACCCTGCGCCCCGCCCGGCAGGCCGGCCGCGTCTCCCCGCTGATCGCCCTGACGGGCCGGGTCGCCGGCGACCGGGCGCTGAGCCGGCGCCGCCTGGCGGCCGCCATCGTCGGGGCCGTGATCGCCGTCGGGGGCGCCGCGATTCTCATTGTCGCGATGCGCGCCCGGACCCTCGAGCTCATGGCCATGGGCGCGGTCGCCCTCATCTCCGGCGTGCTCGTGGCCCTGCCGCTGCTGGTGGTCGGCGCGTCCCGGCTCGTCGAGCTCCTCAGCGGCGTCCTCAAACGACCGGTCCTCCAGCTGGCGGCCCGCAACCTGGCGCGCAATCCGGGGCGGGCGGCGGCAACCACCGCCGCCCTCCTCGTCTCCGTGGTCGTCGCCGCCACCATGGCGACCGCCCTGAGCAGCATAGGGGCCTCGCTGGACAACTACCTCGATAACGGCTCCCCCATCGACATCCGCGTCGAAGGCATGACAGCCGACCAGGACACCGACTCCATCACCGAGCAGGTCCGCAATGCCCGGGGAGTTGCCGACGCCGTGCTCGTCCCCGAGCTGAACCTCCACCTGTCCTCCACTGCCGGCGCTAACGCCGATGACGATCATGACATCCATGACATCACCGTGCACGTGGTCGATGAGGCGGCCGTGGACTCCGTCATCCGCTCCCATCACGGCCTGAAGGGCCTGGACGACCAGACCCTCATTGTCGGCGGCATCTACGACCTGCCCGAGGGCACTAGCGTGACCCTCACCGGCCCGGCGGGCAGCGCCACCCTCACCGTCCACGTTGAGGAGGGCGGCTTCGGCCCGGTCATCACCCCCGCCGTCGCCCAACAGCTCGCCGGAACCGCCCCCACGCCCTCCGCCCTGTGGGTGCGCACCAGCGGCGACGGCATGGATGAGGCACCGACGCTCAGGGTCCGCGAGGCCCTGCGCGGCACGGGCCTCCTCGTGACCGGCTCCGCGGACGCCCGGGAGGCCTTCGCCCAGCAGATCCGCCGAGTGGCCGTCACCATCGGGGCAATCCTCGGTCTGGCCGTCCTCATCTCCCTGTCCGGCCTGACCAACACCACGGACGTGAGCGTCCTGGAGCGCACCCACGAGGTCGGCGTGATGCGCGCCACCGGCAGCGGGCGCGGGCAGGTGCGGGTGTTGTTCATCGCCGAGGCGCTCCTCACCGCCGTCCTGGGCGGGGTCATTGGGGTCGTCCTGGGAACTGTGCTCGGGCTGGCGGGCGTCACCGCGGTCATGGGCAGTCAGGACGGTTCAGGCCTGACACTCCAGATCCCGTGGCTGGAACTCGCCGGGATCCTCTTGATCACCGGCGCGGTCGGGGTACTGGCCTCCCTGCGGCCCGCCGGGCGCGCCGGCGCCGTGACCCCGGTGGCGGCCCTGGCCACCGACTAGAGGGTCTTAACGCCCCTGGCGGGCCCCGCCGGCGCGCCGAGGGCAGGACGTGGAGCGGGGGCAGGGGCGGCTCAGCCGGCCTCCCGCTCCCGGTGCACGGCGACGACGAGCTTGAGGCGGGAGGCCGCCCCGTACTTCTTCATGAGGTGGGAGACATGGGTTTTGACCGTGGACTCGGCGACGACGAGTCGCTGGGCGATCTCGGCGTTGGAGTAACCGTCGCACAGCAGGGCCAGGACCCCCTGCTCGGCCTCAGTCAGGTCGGGGCGGGCGCTCATCCGGGCGGGGCGCAGATGGCGGGCCACGAGCCGGGAGGTGGTGGCCGGGGAGATGGTGGTGCCGCCGGCGGCCGCCGCCTGGACGGCCCGCACAATCTCCTCGGGGGTGGAGTCCTTGAGGAGGAAGCCGTTGGCGGCCTGCGACAGGGCGGAGAGCATGGCCTCGTCGTCATCGAAGGAGGTCAGGACGACAACGGCGATCCCCGGGTGCTCAGCGCGCACGCGCCCCAGCAACTCCAGCCCGTCCATGCCGGGCATGCGCACGTCGGTGAGCAGGACGTGCACGGGCACCCGTCGCAGGAAGGCGAGGGCGTCTGAGCCGCGGCCGAAGGTGGAGGCGACCTCGATTCGGGGCGAAGAGGCCAGGTAGGCGCGCAGGGCGGTCAGAATGAAGGGGTCGTCGTCGACAATGGCCACCCGGATAATCTCCTGCGGGGAGCCGGCTCCAGATGGCGCGGGCAGGGACATCGGGGGCGTCGGGTTCATGGCAGGATGCTAGCGGGCACAGGCAGGACGGACAGGAAAGCGGCGAGTAAGGAGAAGGGTATGCGATTCGCCCCCCGGTCCCCCGGCGGTCACCGGTCCCCCGGCGCTCACCGGGCTTCCAACCCCTCTGCACCCCGGCCCCCGGGCGCCTCCCGCCTCCGTGGCATTGTCGACATTGCCCTGGGCCAGTCCCGTTTCTCGACCTGGTCCCCCAGGCCCCGCACCCATCTACTGTGCGTCGCCTGCGCCGGCCTGCTCACCATGTTCTCCATTGCGTCCATGTACCCGTTGAGGCCCGAGTGGATTAAGTTCAGGGTGGCCGGGGGCCTGAGTGTGGCCCTGGTCTCGGTGTGGCCGCTGGGGGGCGCGGCGTTCAGCCTTCTGACCGCCTGCGTCTTCAACGTGGCGGCGCAGGGATCCGTCGGCTCGCCGCTGCCCCTCCTGGGGCCATGGCTGTGCGCCTCGGTCCTGCTCAGCCGTGGTTTCCGCCGGGCGGTGGCCTACGGATTCGTGGCTGCGAGCATTATGGCCCGATTCGTCGCCTCCCAACTGGTTTCGCCAACGATTGACACCGCTGACGCCGACTCCAGCTTGAGCATGATGATCACTGTTCTGGGGTGCGCCTGCCTGGTCATCGCCGAACTCATCCGCCGCCCGCGCGTGGCGGCCGAGGCCGCGGCCGAGCGCTACCACCAGGACCTGGAGCGCCAACGGCTCCTCGTGGTCTCCGAGCTGCACGACACAGTGGTGCGCGACCTCACCCAGGCGATCATGACTGCCGAGCAGGCCCGGCTCGCCCAGCCCAATGCGGTGCTCGCCGGTGACCTCAACGCGCTCACAGTCTCGGTGCGCACCGCCGTCGAGCAGCTGAGAACCAATTTGCGGGCCCTGAGTGATGCCGCCAGTGGTGCGGCAAGACTCGACGTGCTCGCCTCCTCCGCCCCGCGGCCGCTTCCCGACGTCGTTGCCGAGGCCCGCACGGTCCTGGAGGGGCGCGGCATTGTCCTGGAGGCCGAGGGCCTGGAAGCTCTCAACGCCCTGCCTCCCGGCGTGCGCCAGCAGCTTGTGCGCGTGCTCAGCGAGTTGGCGAGCAATATGGCGAGCCACGCCGCCCCGGGCCGTGCGCGGCTCGCCGTCGAGAGCAATGGCCGGGCCCTCAAGGCCGTGGCTGTCAACGCCGTACAGGCCGCCGCGCCCAAAGGGGCCGCCGGCACGCACACCCCGCCCGGCCTGGGGCTGACGGGGGCGCGACGGCGGGTGGAGTCGCTCGGCGGCGCCTTGACTGTCGGGCAGGCAGCGGGCCGCTGGACCGTCACCCTGATCGTCCCCCTCTGGGCGGCATCGTGACCGCCGCGAGCGGCGCGTGGGCGGCGGCGTGGAGCAGCACGCGCCTGTCCACATGGGCGCCGCGCCGCCGCACCCACCTGCTGTGGGCGGCCTGCGCGAGCATGCTCACCATGCTCCTGGAGTCCGAGAGCCCCGTCGGGTCCAGGTTCGAGGCGGCCGGGGGACTGGCCATCGCCCTGGTCTCGGTGCGGCCCGTGGTGGGCGGGGCGCTCAGCCTCCTGGTCGCGTACGTCTTCCACATGGTGGCGCACGGCGACGTCGCCGCCACCCTGCCCCTCATCGGGCCGTGGCTGTGCGCCTCGGTGCTGCTCACCCGCGGCTACAGCCGCCCGGCGGCCTACGGCCTGGTGGTCGCGAGCGCCGCGGAGCGGGTCATGTCCCTCCTCCTCTTCCCCTCCGACGACGACCTCTACAGCTTCGACCTGTTCACCATCGTCATCGGGTGCGCCTGCCTGGTCATCGCCGAACTCATCCGCCGCCCGCGCGTGGCGGCCGACGCCGCGGCCGAGCGCTACCGCCAGGACCTGGAGCGCCAGCGCCTGCTGGTGGTCTCCGAACTGCACGACACAGTGGTGCGCGACCTGACCCGGGCGGTTATGGTCGCCGACCGGGCCCGGCTCGCCCAGTCGCCGGACGCGCCCCTGGCCGCTGAGCTCGCGACCATGGCGGGCTCGGTGCGCACCGCCGTCGAGCAGCTGAGGGCCAACCTGCAGGCCGTGAGCGATACCACTGACCGGGACGGCGCCGGCGCTGCCGGGTTCGCCGCTCTGGCCTCCTCCGCCCCGCGACCGCTTCCCGACGTCGTCGCCGAGGCCCGCGCGGTCCTGTCGAGGCGCGGTATCACCCTGGAGACCGAGGGGCTGGAGGCGCTGGAGGCCGGTGCCGCACCCCCTGGCATGCGCCAGCAGCTCGTGCGGGTGCTCGGCGAGCTGGTGAGCAATATGGCCAAGTACGCGGCCCCGGGCAGCGCACGGCTCATAATCGACGCTGACGGCCGGACGTTGGAGGCCATGGCCACCAATGCCGCCCCTCCCCCGCCGCGGGGCAAACCCCCCGGTGCGGCGTCATCCGGTCTTGGCCTGGCGGGCGCCCGACGGCGGGTGGAGGCCCTGGGCGGGACCCTCGACACCACCCGCAGCACCGAGCGCTTCACGGTGATCCTCTCCGTGCCTCTTGGGGCCCGGTGGGGGCCGGAGCGCTGAAGCACGAGGGCCGGGGGCCGGGCCCGGCCGGGCCCGGTCGGGCCGGGGGCGGGGTTCCGGGGCGGCTTCCCCTCAGGTGAACCTGTTGCCGGGCCCGCTCGGGCCCGTCGTCGGGCCGGAGGCGGGGTGTCGTTGACCCCGTATTCGGGGCGGAATGGCGAGTGGGGCCCGGGTTGGCCTAGTGCCTGCCGCCCAGGACCAGGCTCATGGCCTCGGCGCGAGTGGCGGCATTGCGCAGCATGCCGCGCACGGCGCTGGTGACGGTGTTGGTGCCGGGCTTGTGCACCCCGCGCATGGACATGCACAGGTGCTCTGCCTCAACCACGACCAGCACGCCGCGGCAGTGGAGGCGCTCAACCAGGGCGTCGGCGACCTGGGCGGTCAGGCGCTCCTGAACCTGGGGGCGACGGGCGAAGCCGTCCACGAGCCGGGCCACCTTGGACAGGCCGGTCACCCGCCCGTCCTCGCCGGGGATGTAGGCGACGTGGGCGGCGCCGTGGAAGGGCAGCAGGTGGTGCTCGCACACCGAGTACAGGGGGATGTCCCGCACCAGCACCATCTCGGAGTGCCCGACGTCGAAGACCTTCTCCACGTGGGAGGCGGGGTCCTCAGTCAGGCCGGCGAACATTTCGGCGTAGGCGCGGGCCATGCGGTCGGGGGTGTCGCGCAGGCCATCGCGGTCCGGGTCCTCCCCCACGGCAATGAGCAGATCGCGCACAGCGCGGCGCACTCCCTCGGCGTCGTAGCTCACTCGATCGGCCCCAGGGCGGGGGGCTCAGTGACATCGGGAGGGGCGATATTGGAGCCGTCCCAGGTCCCTCCCGTCGCCTTGGCGCGCCGGGGCAGGGTGGAGCCGGAGAAGGAGGCGGCCAAGGCGTCGTCGGACACCAGGTCCGCCTCGGAATGCCACAGGGGCCGCTCGGACTGCTTGACCACGGGGGCGAAAATGACCTCGAGGTCCTTCTCCAGAAGGGTCTCCTTGTGCAGCAGCTGCGTGGCCAGGTCCTCCAGGACCGTGCGGTTGCGGGTGAGGATCTCCCACGCCTCCCGGTGGGCGGCATCGAGCAGGGCCCGGACCTCGGCGTCGACGGTGGCGGCGACGGCCTCGGAGAAGTCCCGGCTGGTGGCGTTCAGGCCCAGGACGGTCTCATTCTCGGTGGTGCCGAGTTTGACGGCGCCCACGGAGGCGGTCATGCCGTAGTCGGTGACCATCTTGCGAGCGGTGGTCGTGGCCTTCTCAATGTCATTGGAGGCGCCGGTGGTGGGGTCGCGGAAGACGATCTCCTCGGCGACGCGCCCGCCCATGGCGTAGACGAGCTGGTCGAGGAGCTCATTGCGGGTGGTGGAGTACTTGTCGTCGGTGGGCATCACCATGGTGTAGCCCAGGGCCTTGCCGCGCGGCAGGATCGTCACCTTGGTGACCGGGTCGGAGTAGGCGCCGGCGGCGGCGCACAGGGCGTGGCCGGCCTCGTGGTAGGCGGTGACGGCCTTCTCGTGCTCGTTCATGACCCGGGTGCGCTTCTGGGGCCCGGCAATGACGCGATCAATGGCCTCGTCCATGGCCCGGTTGTCAATGAGGTGGGCATTGGAGCGGGCCGTGAGCAGGGCCGCCTCGTTGAGGACGTTGGCCAGGTCGGCGCCGGTGAAGCCGGGGGTGCGCTTGGCCACCTGGTCGAGGTCAACATCCTCGGTCATGGGCTTGCCCTTGGCGTGGACGCGCAGAATGGCCGCGCGCCCGGCCATGTCCGGGGCCTCGACGGTGACCTGGCGGTCGAAGCGGCCGGGGCGCAGCAGGGCGGGGTCCAGGACGTCGGGGCGGTTGGTGGCGGCTATGAGGATCACGTTGGTGTTGGCGTCGAAGCCGTCCATTTCCACCAGAAGCTGGTTGAGGGTCTGCTCGCGCTCGTCGTGGCCCCCGCCCATACCGCTTCCGCGGTGGCGGCCGACGGCGTCGATCTCATCAACGAAGATAATGGCGGGGGCGTTCTCCTTGGCCTGCTCGAACAGGTCGCGCACACGTGAAGCACCCATGCCCACGAACATCTCAACGAACTCTGAGCCGGACATGGAGAAGAAGGGGACGCCGGCCTCCCCGGCGACGGCCTTGGCCAGGAGGGTCTTGCCGGTGCCGGGCGGCCCGTAGAGGAGGACCCCCTTGGGGATCTTGGCGCCCACGGCCTGGAACTTCTCCGGCTCGGAAAGGAACTCGCGGATCTCCTTGAGCTCCTCGACGGCCTCGTCCTCCCCGGCGACATCGTCGAAGGTGACGTCGGGCATCTCCTTGGACCCGACCCTCGCCTTGGACTTGCCGAAGCCCATGGCCCCGCTGCGCCCCCCGCTCATGCGGCCCAGGAGCCACCACATGAGGCCCAGGAAGATGAGGGTGGGCAGAAGGAGCTGGAGCATGGAGGACCACCAGCTGGTGGTGGGCACCACCGAGTTAAAACCGCCGGAGGGATTGGCCGCCTGAACGAGTCCGTCAATCTGCTCGGCCTGGGCGACCGTGTAGGTGAACTGGACCTTCTTGCCCAGGTTCTGCTCGGATTCCCCTTGTTTGGTGGGCTGCTGGATGTAGGCCTCGGTGAGGTCGACTTCGACGCGCTGGTTGACGTCCACCACGGTAATGGAACTAATGGTGTCCGCATTGTCTTTGAGCAGGGTCAGGCCGGCGGAGGTGTCGATGGTCTGGTACCCGCCGATGCCGGACAGCAGGCTCCACGCCAGGATGGCAATGACGACCAGGGGCGTCAGCCACGCCAGAGGGCCCAGGAGCCCCCCGCGCAGCTTCTTGAAGCGCCCGGAGGCGCCCTTCTTCCCCGGGGGGCGTCCCTTGCCGGGCCGACCGGTCTGATCCATCGGTGTCTGTCCCTTCACGTGTCTGATCTCCTCAGACGGTAGTCGATCGCGGGCGAAGGGCCGCTATCGCACGGCCTCCCGTTCGCGGTCGGCATGGCGGCGGGCCTGCTCCCGCAGCGCGGGCCGTGGGGGCGGGGCCCACCGCCTCAGCGCTCCGAGAAGAGCCTGACAAGGTTGATCTTGAAGAAGACGCGGGCAATAACCCATCCGAGGGACACCGAGCCGCAACAGACGACGAGAGCGAACAGCAGCCAGGCAAGCCAGCCCCTCTGCGCCAAGGGCGAGGCCGGGTCCCAGTTGACCCACAGTTCCAGGAGCACGGTCAGCGGCATGCCGATGAACGTGAGGACGGCGAGGGCCTTCTCCATGACACGAGTGGAGGCCTGCCGCTCCGCCTCCAGCCTCTGCTCCTGGCGCTCCAAGAGGTTCTGGACACTTTCCCGCAGCAGGTGCGCCTGGCTGACGACTTGCTCGACCGCCTCGTCCAGGCCGCCAATGACCTGCATCCATCGCAGAATGCGGTCACCGAGCTCGTTGTCGGTCACATCCGCCCACCACTCGGCTGCGAGGAACAGAACCGCCTCGCTGTCGAGCGCAATCGCCTCGTCTATCGCCGCCTCAAGGTCGATGAGGCCCTGCTTGGACACGTGGGGCCCCAGATTATGGGTTGCCGCCCGGAGCCCCTTGGCGACGACGCCGAGGCTGCGGGACAACTCGCGCACCCGGATTCGGTCCAAGAGGATGAGGAGGTATACGTCGAGATGGGTGGTGCACATGGCCAGTCGCGCATGCCCGCCGAAATTATCGTCCTGGCGAGGCATGTAGGCGGCACCGCACTCCGAGAGCGTCACCGACCAGCTCTGGGAGAGTTCGTGGGTGGCCTCCGCGACCTCCTGAAAACGGGCCCCGGTGAGCTCGACGCCGTCGGGGAAGGGGAAAGGCCGCCAGGCCCAGGCCCACCCCGCAACGGTCATGGCGGCGGAGCCTCGACGGCGCCCGACGGAACCGGATGTGACATCCTCCTTCCTTATAGCGTCAATGACATCCGATCCGACCGCGACGCCGTGTTGCTCACTGAACGCCCCTGGAGTCATGGCGCCATTTCCTGCTGAGGACAGTGCGTCGAGCCGACTGCCGGGCAGCCAGCTGATCATGAAGATGGAGTCCGACCGGTTCCCGGTTCGTCGGCTGTGGTCGAGGACAAGAGGACAACTGTTGTCCCCGCACGCCTCAAGGAGCAGCCGGTTAAGGGTCGTCTCAAAGTGCTCTTGTTCCGCTGCGTCATGGAAGAACCGGTGGAAGGCCCGGTAGTCGGGATTGGGGACGATCGCGTGGACAACAATCATGACCGAGGTGTCGGCATCCTCCCGCTGCTCGACCCTCAGCGCCTCGAGCATGCCAATCCTCATGAAGACCCCGCCATCGGCCGTCGAACAATACTCGATCTCACGATCCGGTTTGATATGACGTCGGTTAGCGGGGGAGAGGAGGCGCTCGGCCACCTCGGCGTGAAGGGCGCCGAGTCGTTTCTCCCGGTGCATTGCCCGGTTGCCCGCACGGAAGTATGGGAAGCCGTCACTCCACGCGCGGAAGGCCTCCTCCCAGCTGCGCGTCGCCCGCGCTCGGACAATGAGGATGATGCGCATCTCCTCGGAGTCGTTGACATTGAGGAAGGAATGCCCGGCAGTGGCCCGCCGGCCCCCGCCCTCCGCGTGGTCGGCGGGGGCGTCTTGGCCCTCCGGGCGCGCCGGGGCGGAGGTCGAGGTGGAGGAGTCGGCTCTCATAAAGCGAACTGTGCCATGTCGGGACGGCGCACGTGGCATGGTTGCCTTGGTTCTTAATTTGGACGAGGCCGACCACCCGTCTGAGCCGATGGAGCCCCCAGCACCGTGCCCTCTACCGTGTTCGTTCAGTTCGATGCGCCGACCGCTCCAGCCGCGACGCCACGGCGCCTTCACGCGGCGTGGGGGCGCGTGTTCGACTTGCCTGAAGGGGTGTCGCCCGAGCGGGCGGCTCGCCTCCCCGCGCTGGCGGCGCGACCGGCACACGACCGGGCCGGCTCGAAGCCCTACTGCCTGGGCGCTATGACGGCCGGCCCGCGCTTGTTCGGCATTGAGTTGCGCTTCCTCGACGACCGTCTTCTCGACACCCTCGACGGTTGGCTCGCCTGGGGCGGCGTTCTGCGACTGGGCGACAGCGGGGCGAACAATGTGACGCTCGCCGCCACCGGCGCCCAGGTGGTCGACCAGCTGTCCTGGGAGGAGCTTCGGGAGCTCAATAATGCGACCACATGGGAGATCCATCTTCTCAGCCCGACAGTGTTCACCTCGCGAGGCCGGCACGTATCCGGGATCTCACCGGCGTCACTGGCCACGAGCCTGTGCGGGCGGTGGAGGAACTGGAGCCCGGCAACCGCACCGCGGCTTCCCGACCGGGAGGCGTTCTCCCGGGTTCTGGCCACACAGGATTTCACGCATCCAGTGACGACGTCGCTGGGGATGCCCCGGACGGATCGCCGCGGCCGGCTCGCCACCCGTCGAATCGAGGCCTACGAGGGCCGCCTGCGGATCACTGGCCTCACCGGGGCGGAGAGCACCCGCGTCTTCTCCCAGCTCATGGCCCTGGCCCGGTTCACCAACGTCGGCTCGCACACCAGCTATGGGATGGGGGTGCTCGATGTTGAAACCGTGGGGTGAGCGCTATGGCGCGTGGAGTGCTCGGCTGCCGTTTCGGTAGGATGATTAAAAGCCTGGGAGAAGGGAATCGGGATGACTGGTGATGACCGGGATTTCAGTCCGATGATCTATGATGTGATGCGCGAGTTGGCTACGCAGCTCAGTGGCCGGTATGTCGAGTGGATGGATGAAGCGAATACTAAGGCAGATGAGGACCATTGGCGGGCTGAGCATTTTCGTGTGATGCGTGAGGCGCGTGCGGTCGACCCGGATAGTCGGGAGGCGATTGAGGCGCACACGGCGGCGTTGCGCGCGGAACTGGCGGCGATGCCCCGGTACGCACCGGTTCTGACATGAGCGGAGAGCTGGGCGCGGAACAACTGCGCGCTCGATTCGATCAGCGTGTCGTTCCGTATCTTGAGGGGTATCGTGTGCAGGCGTCGGGCGGTCAGTCGCAGCCGCCCGTCGTCGTCTACGTGGGTGGGCAGCCGGGTGCGGGGAAGAGTCGCGCGAACGAACGCGCGGCTCAGGAACGGCCGTCACCCGCCCGTCATCTCATTGAGTGCATCACGGAATTCGTCCGCCCAGCACGATGACCCCAAAGCGGGGTATTTCTTGGTGCCGGCGGCCGCCCTAACCAGGCCGGCAGTCCGCTCAAGCAGGTTGCGGTAGGTGAACTCCGCGGGGACCTGAATGTTCGCCTCATTGAGGACTCGGTGCAGCACCTCTTCCACGGAGTGGTTGCCGTGCGTAAAAATAATAGAGTTCCGGACGCGCGCGAGAACCTCCAAGAGGTCCTTGTGATTCGCCATCCTCTCCCCGCCGGATCGCCCGATCGGCTGCTGAGCGCCGGAAAGTATTATGCGCTCGCCCTCTCCGCCCCTTCTTCCCAGACTCGTATTTCGAACGATGAGCACCCGATTGTGTTTGAAACTTGTCACTTCCGATGCCACAACCACTAACCGCGACCGGGCAATCCAGTCCAGATCCTCCCCCCACAGGGCGGCGATCGTTGTCAAGACGTCAAGGATGCGGGCCGCATGCGCGTCAGGATCCTCGGCGCTCACCGCATTCGCGTAGGCGCTTCCCAGCTCTTTACACCGATCGCTAAGGCGGTCCATCTCCTCATCTCCGGCCCGCAGTATTCGGACGGCCTCTAAGAAGTTGAAGCTCCGCATCGCTGAAGCGGCGGTGGTCAGCAATGCCTCCCGAGAGTCCCGTCGCAGACCGATGCGGTGGTACTGCCCCCCGGATCCCTCTACGTGGCTCTGCAGGAACAACGGAGCCGCGTGTTCCAGGCACCATTTCTGAACGGCGAGAAAAGTGCCGATGACCACCGGCTTCTCCCCCGTGCTCCACAGGACTATTGCCGCCGGGTTGATCTCCTCAAGTTCCGCCAGGATCTCCGCCTCAACCCGGTCGGCAATTGTCGATGCCCGCCCCCCGGATTCGGCCGCCCCTCCGCCGGGAGAGCTGTAGCAAATCGTGGCCGCCTTCGCGGTCGGCCCCCAGGCGGGGCGGGCATCTGCGCGCAACGCCCGAGCGGCGTCCGCGTTCCGCTTGGCCACAGCACAGGACTCCTCGTTCCCGGAGTGCAGAAGAAGAAAAGCGGGCGAAGGCGGTCGGGCGCATGTCAGTCCGGCTCCGGGCAGGGCCTGCAGTAGTTCCGCATCAGGGCTCGCCCTGAGCACTCGTTCCGTGATCAGCTCGCCATCGGATCTGCGGCCGCACGCCGCTATATACAGGACTGTGCGCTGCCAGGGGCGTTTCACGTAGGTCGGCAACTTCTGCTCGTATAACGCGAGTTCACCTTTAAGCGCACTCAGCGCCTCGGTGTACGTCGGCGCCGACGCATAATGCGTGCCTTGGATTCCAATGCGATTAAGTTGCTTCTGTCGCGCCAGCCAGGCCGCCGCCCCACCGGCGCCCTTATTCTTCGCCACATGTTTCTTGGCGGCCATTATCAATGGTCCGAGCATGCCGGCCGCCCCATACGGGCGCCTTAATTCTTCCGGTAAGGCGCTGAGAACAGCCGGCTCCTCACGGTCCCGCATTTCCACGAACTGCTTCTCCACCCAGGCCCGCAGTGGAATGGCGGCGCCGATATCGGCCCTCACCATCTCCAATGCGACAATGAGGCCGAGGTCGTCTGCGCTAAGAGCCCGCGGATCGCCCTCCGCGCGCTCCAGGGTTCGCAGAAGCGCCTCCTCCTTGCGCGCCTCCTCCTCCGGGCGGCCGCCCATCCCCGCCGCCCCGGCTTCGCGCCTCGAATTCGCCCGCGCCTCTTGCACGTGCCCCAGCGATCGGAGCCAGTGGGTCACGGCCTCCGGGTAATCCTCGAGACGCCCCATACGGGCCTTCGACTCACCGCGCTCGGCGACCAGAGCGAGGCGCCAGGGCACGCCGAGCCCGTCCACTGCCCCCATGGCCATGAAAACGATCCGAGTTGCCCCGCCGATCGAGGTCACAATGGCGGAGTCGGCCGGATGGCCGCTGAACCATGTGCGGACACGGTCCTGGACTTGAGGGAAACAAGCCCCTTCTTGCAGGTCCGCCTCATGGAAGACTTCGCAGGTCACACGCCGCCCATATTTTTCCTCGAGCAGTCGACCTGCGCCCTCGGCCGTGAACGCCTTTCCCAGGGCCCGGGCGATGGCGGCGGTTTCCGTGCCCTCCTTTCCGGTTGTCGATCCGAGAAGCAGGATATGCAGTCGACTATTGTCGCCCGTTGAACTCCCCGCTCCTTCTTCCGCATCATCATGAAGTCTCTCGAAGATGCTCCCCAGGGGCGAGTTCATGAAGTCTTGTGATCGGGTCCCGTCGCCGAAGTCGAGGTCCACCACCGCGGAGATCGCGCTCTCGGCGTCGCCGCGCCCGCAGAACCGCTCCAGGACCGCTATCCGCTTCTTGCGCATCTCAACCCGGTTCGGCCCGATGAATTTTTGGATGTCGATTCCCAGATCGCTGTCGCCGACAATATGCACCAGCAGAGTCATGATTCGGCCTTCGTGGTTCTCGGCGCGTGCAGGCTGGAGAGGGCACGGGCACCCGCAGGGCGGCCGGCGCCGTCGCGAACAAGCTCATTGGGCCAGACAAGGTCCGTCCGCTCGGGATGCTGTTCGGCCACTACTCGGCTGGTCACGTAGAGGACTCCGCCTTGGGGCGCGGGCAGGGGCGGGTCGATGGACTGGACGTGCTCGCCGTATGTCAGCCGTATTGTTACCGGTTCCTGCGCGCCCTGCGCCTGGGCGGGGCCGGTCGCCTCAATACTGGACGAGGAGCCCTCGCCCAGTATCAGGCGGGGGGCGCCACCGGCCGGTGGAAGAACCAGTCGCGCCCCTTCTTCAGCGAAGAGCGTCACCTCGTGGGGCGTCAGGTTAATAAGGCGTACCGGGTCGCGGCTCATGCATAACGTCCTAACTTGTCCCTGGGGACATCAATGCTGATCGGTCGGGGGTTGGTTCCGGCCAGGTCTTCGGGGGAGAGCCCCAGTCCCTCAACCGGCCGTCCGGTGCGCCTGTCGGTCCGGTTGTTCGTCTTGTTCTCCTCCAAATGCATGTGCCGGACCTCTACATTGTCCGTATAGCCGTAGGCGGCTCTCTGCATGGCCTTGACCCAGGGCAGCATGTCGAGGTTTTTCCTGAAAACGTCGTTGAACCGCGGGGGCTCGGTTCGCTCCTCGGAAGTCCCCAGGCATCCGGTCAGGCTCCTGTAGTCCTGCGCCAACTGCGACCCCAGACGGGCCCTGAGGCCGCCCTTGGGCACCTCAACCTTGATGACGCCGAGCCCGAGGGGCTTGCCCAGCCCCATGCGCAGATACCCCTCGGCGTTCGGGTTGCCGGCTCTAACCGACTGCGGCACCAGGTTCGAGGGGGTAAGCACCCACATGAGCGCAGCCACTTCGTTCCTCGTCAGGTTACTGAAGCTCATGGTGCAGGTGAGCACGCTGCCGGCCTTGACCCAGGACTTCGCGCGCAATCGCACCGAGTCCCGGGGCCGCTTCGTTCCTCGTGGCACCCAAACCCGGGTCGCGGTGGTGGGGAACCCGTTCTGCGTGAGCACTCGGCGCGCCACCGGGTAGGCGGCCGCGCCTAGGCGCTGCCCGGCAACGTAGTAGCCGCTTCGCGGCAGTGGGCCGCGCTGTGCGGACACCGGTGCGGTTCCCCGCGCTGAGGTGAGGAACCGGCGGGCGGATTCCGGTTTGGGACTGAGCAGCGGCGTCAAGAGTTTCGGCTGGTCCCCAACGACCGCGCCCGCGGCATTGACCGGCCCCACGCTCACGTGCCCGCGCAGGGCGACATCCCCGCCCTGCGCGTCCTCTTGAGCATTGGGCACCACATATCCGAAGAGCCGGTCCGCCGCGGACGCCTCATCACGGGAGGCGGCGGGGAGGACTCCCTGGGCGGCGGCAAGGTCACGGGGCGAGACTGAGTAGGCGCGCCGCCCGATCATGGTGGGCACCACCTCGCACACGGTGTACCCGGCGCCCTTGACGAGTTCCATCCCGGTGCCGTAGTTGACGTCGGCGAGCACGGCGTAGGCAAGGTCGCCGCACTTGAGCCCCGGGTGTTGTGCCCCCTCCCCCGCGCGGGCCTCCTCCGTGACCCGGTTCGGGGTCTGATGCTTTTCCTGCTCCGACTCCTCATCGCGCTGCTTGAGATAACTATTGGCAATAATCTTGTAACTCTCAGCGATATCACAGCCGACCGTCACGGGCTCTGCCGGATTCGCTGCGGTGCTGAAGAAGAAGCGCTCGTCGCGTTTACCGTTGAAAAGAGCGTGCGGCGCATCCCCGTCACGGGCCGTTCGATACACGTAACCAGTGACGTAGTCGAGGGTGTCCACCACCTTGATATGTCTTTTGATTTGAAATGCCTCAACGGGTTCATCCCCGGCCGGGGCGATGTGAGTGACCTGCCAGTAGGCGTACCGGTTGGGGTGGTCGGGTTCGCCATGCAGGCACAAGGACATGTGGCAGGTCACCTTCCGACCGTGCCGTGCCAGTGCGGCCAGCCGGCGCGGGCCGTCGCGGAACACCCTGTGGGCGTGCCCTTGGTCGGCGCCTTGCAATGCGGCCGCCCGCATGACGGGGTACCGGCTGTATCCGGTGTCGTGCACGGTGTACTCGTCGCCGAGTAGGAGTTCGGCGTCAAGGTCGCCGTCCTCCTTCTCCCCCAGGATTCTGAGCGGAACGAGTCGTAGGGCGGCGGCGGGATCCGCTCGGTATGTGAGCCGGTCGCTGTGGTCCCCGAACACGCGGAACCGCGAAGCCGTAAGAGTCTCATAGGCGCGGGAGATAGCGCCTTTGACCATGGTGGGCGGGACGAGCACGTGCCCCTGCGCGTCGCGCGGCAGCTCAACGGTCGCCGCCTGGTGCGGATCGTCAGGGGGGCTCTGCTCACCGAACACCAAGGGCGTCTTGACCGTTATCCGCACATCAATAGTGCCCGACCACCGGTCCGCGGCTATGTGATCATGGCCGGCCGCCTGCCCGTCGGCGAATAGGCCCGATGGCAGGCGGCCATCGTCCTCAAGGCGCTTAGCGGAATCGCGTAGAACCGGGATGCGATTGACGGCCGAGTGAAATGCGTTCATCTCACCCCCACCTCCCTGTGAAGAATTCGTCGACGAACACGGTGTTGGAGTAGCCCGGTTCTTCAATGAACACCTCGACGGCGGTCATTGTCAGCGGCCCCTCGGGCCGCTCCCGGGTGTCGTGCTGCAGGTACTCGTTGCTCCGTGTCCAGCACGGCGCCTCACCCGCGGTGGGGTTGTCGAAGACTGTGGTTGTGGCGCCCCCGGAGCCGTTGAGCCACCGCGCCTCGTGGGCGAGCACTCCCCGGGCGCGCTTCGAGTCCGGCGCCCACAGGCGCAGTTCGAAGACGGTGCCGAGGTCCACCTCACTGCCGTCGGTCGCTGTAAGCGACGCTCCCCGAGCCCTGCGCACGGCGACGGCGCCGTGCGTGGTGAGGGCCAGTCCGACCCACTCGTCCTCGGCCTGCTCAATCACGGCGCGCACCTCCGGCGCGGTGTGCGCGGACGTCGTCCAGGACCCCTCCATCAGGGGTGGGAGCTTACTGGTGTCCATGAGTGTCACGCGCCTTCCACGTCTTGGGCGGCCTCGGCCGCATTGGTCTTGGGGGGTCCATTGAGGTAGTCCGCCCACGAGGAGCCACCCGCCTCAGAGGCGCCAATGAGGTCGTTCACGGCCCGCAATCGGTCAAGAAGGGCCCGCGCCAACCCCGTGGCGTCGTCGCCGTCGGCTTTGAGGCTCCACCCGTCCCCCAGCAGGTTCTCAGCCCCGGTGACGGTGATCCCGGTGACTCTCACCTGCCCTAGCCCCCGGGTCCCGCGGCTGCCCAGGGGCAGGGTCCCGGCGGCGAGTTCGGCGAGAGTCAGGCCGAGGAGGCACATGGCCGCGCGGCGCTGATCGTCTCCGCCCTGGATTCGGTTGAGGTCCAGGGCCAGGCGGATGCGGTTCCACTTCACCAGGGGAACCTCCTCACTGAACAGCAACCCGTTGGCGACTCCCCCGGTCCAGCGGTCACCGGCGTTGTGGGTGCGCTTCACGGCCTTGGGCTCCTTGCCCTGCGCCAGGGTGTCGAGGACCATGAGGGCCCCCCGCCGCTGTGTGCTTCCGAAAAGGTCGCGCACCAGTTGCGGATCCTGGGCGAGCTGGGCGTGGACCTCTGTGCTCGACCAATCCGCCGGGGCCGCGGCGCCGTCGTCGGCCAGGAGGATGGTGCGGGCGATTCTGGTGGCCCGGCTCCGGAGCGCTCCTCGCACTGAGCTCCCCGGCAACACCAGTGGCGGGGCGGGCTCCTCGGGGCGGGCGGGGCGGGCCCGCAGGGGGAGCGCGGGATCGGTCTCCTGCCCGTCCGGGTCGCGCTCCGGTGGGCGCGGCTCGGCGACCAGTATTCCGGTCGGGCTGTTCCAGGCGATATCTATGCGGACTTGGTTGGCCACTGGGACTGGGGCGGCCTCAATGTCAATGCCGGGAGGCGTGTCATCGAGGAACCCGCGCAGGGCCTCCTTGGAGTCCAGCGTCGTTTTCTCAACGCGCCAGGCCCGCTTCCCGCCGGCGAGGCCGACGCGGCCCCAGCCGGCGTTCTGCCGGCCTCCGAAACTCACGCGCCCCGCTTTGAGCACTCCCAGGATCTGCCCCAGCAGCTCCTCGAAGCCGTCGGTGTCGCCGTCGTCGTCGAGGCCTCCCACCCGGCCGCTGAGGCGCAGGCTCAACCTGGCCCCAGGCGGGAGGATTTCGTGGACGAAAAGCGCGCCATCGCCGGCCATGCCCCAGTACCGGTCCACGGCGATGCCGGTGCGCTCGGCCAGTTCCGTCCCGGCCTCAACCCTGTCGAGCGCAATGGCGTGGACGGTCATGGCGCTGGCGCGGTCCTGGCCGCCCCACAGGTGCGCCGTGGTTGCGCCAAAGGCCTCCTCGCAGGCGGCCCGCAGGGAGCCCTTCACGGAGCGCCCCGGAAGGACCGGGGTGCCCGTGGCGTCCCGGGCGAAGAGTCGGGGCTCGCATTGGCGCGTCTCATCCCCGTAGCAACGTTGCGCTCCGCGGTCGACTCTCTCCTCGGTCCCTCCCGAGTGGATGGGCGACTGCGCCCGCAGTTCAACCTCGAGCTCATAGCGTGTGATGCTCACTGCCCCACCCCTGTCTTCAGGAACTCGGCCTGGTCCGCCATGCGCATGGCAATGCTCTGCTGCGCCAGGAGCGGGTGCCCGACGGCGATACGGCCAAACCCTTGGCCTTTGAGTTGTCCGAGGCCATTGCGCTCGATTCTGCTCAGCGCCCTGCGGACCTCTGCGTCCGCGCCCGGGTCGGCGGGGCGGACTCGGATGACTGAGCCGGCCTGGATGGCTATTCGGCTGGGGCGCGGTTGGTGATCGGCTGCGGACCACGAGTCGACACGCCGGTGGCGCACGCCCGCGGCGTACCGGGCCCCCGCGCGTGCGCCCGGCTTCGCGGCACGGTCCTGGTGAAGGTGAACAGCGGCGCCCTCGGCCTCCAGGGCCTTCATGAGGTCTGTGATTCCGCCCGCCGCCCCCAGGGTGGCTGAGCGCAGGATCAGGTCGGAGGTGAGCCAGATGGTGGTGGCGCCCTCCTCGTCCCAGTCCCAGGGCCGCGCGCCGGGTCCGGCCGCGACGCGGCTGAGTCTCCCCAGGTGGCAGTGCACGTTCCCGTAGGTGCCCGACAGCCGCCGGGAGCCGAGGAGGGCCGGGCCGGTGAGCAGGTCCGCGAGCCTCTCCTCCCCCACCACCTGGAGGAGTTCGTCGGACAGGCGCAGCTCCGCCTCGAGGAGGCATCCTGCGGGCAGGGCGCGCACGAGGAACAGCTGGCCCGTGCTGGCCGCCCCGGTGGCGGTATTAATGGCGGTGGACTGGCGCCCCACCAGGGCCGGCTTGCCGACCGGTGTGGGGCCCGCCTGTCCGGCGGCGCCCCAGTAGACGAAGCCCTCACGGCGCAGCGGGATGTGCGCCGTCCGCGGGTCGGCCGCCAGCATCCGGTTCAACGCCTGAAAGCCCTCGCCGTTGCCGGTGGCCGGGGCGTTCTTCTCCTTGGAGAGGATGAAGGGCACTGGGAGCCCGCGGACCCCGCCTATGACGGGGGTGGCGTCGGAGAGTTCCAGGTGCCCGAGGACGACGGCGTCGCGCACGAGCGCATGGTCCGGGAGGGCGCCGCGCAGGCACCGGTGCACCCAGGACAGCAGGACGGTCCCGCGCAGGAACTCCAGGGATTTCACCTCGTTGGAGAAGGGGACCTCGTAGGCGACCAGCGGCGTGTCCAGGCGGATCCTGAGGGGCGCGGTCGCGCCTTCCCCCTGGGGGAGCCGGCTTCCGGCCGCCTTTGAGAGCCGAGCGGGCCGGTGGCTTGCGGCCTTGGGGACGGTGGGGTCCACGCCGGAGGCGCCGAGTTGGAGTGCGTCGAGGTTGTTGGCGCACCAGTGGCGGTCGAGGGCGGTGTTCCCCTCCATGAGGGTGGCGCGGCAGCGCCCATCGCCACTGGTCCGGTCTGAGCCAATGGCGGACACCAGTTGGGCCGCTAGGGCGAGGATGAGGCGGGCGGCCCTGACTTGGGCGGGGGTCCAGGCGAGTTGGGCGCCGGAGGCGCCGTCGATGTGAAGAGTGACGGTGGACCTGCCCTCACCCCCGGCGGCGCGCTCAATGAGGCGCAGGTGGTCCGGGAGGGCCGTCCCGGTGTCGTCGTCAATGGAGACGCTCATGACCTCGTGGGTGCCGGTGCGCGGGGGCGCGCCGGCGCCCGGGGAGTCGCTGCCGGGCGGGTCCGTGCGTTGGCCGGCGGGGGTGACGGCGGCGTCGGAGAAGGACACCAGGCGCGGCGCCCGGTCGTTGCCGAACAGCGCCCCGGCGAGGTCCTGCCATGGGCCGGTGGGGCTCGCATTGTCCAGGGCGTGGGCGGCGTTGAATGCCTGTTCGCGCATAATCCCGGCGATGACGGTCCCCCGGATAACGGGGCGGCCCTGGGAGTCCTTTTCCACGGCGGCGTCGACGCCGCCGGCCAGGCCGATGCCGGTTGAGACTCCCCAGTCGGTGGTCAGGCGGAGGCGGAGGGAGAAGCCGGCTGCGGATGTCACTGGTCCTCCTGCGCGTGGGTGGTGGTGTCGGGGGCCGGGGCCGTTGGGGGCTGTTTCGCGGACTGCTCCAGATAGGGGATGGGAAGCAGCTCGGAGAGTTCAATGAGGTCGAAGACGAGTGCGGCGTCCCCGAGCGCGGTGACCATGGGTCCGAGGACGCGCCGGGCGTCCTGCCACTCGGAGTCAATGTCTTGGGGCGTGACGGGTTCTGCGCCCGGCGGGGTGTGCGCCTGGTCGGAGAGGAGCTTGCGAATGCGGGCGGCGCGTGTTTTGGGGAAGGCCACGGGTTCTTTCGCCCCGGGGGCGGTGCTCAGCCCCGTGAACCAGGTGCTTCGGTCGATCATCGTTGGCCAGGGGGCGCCGCGCAGGGGGGAGGCGGCAGTGCGCTCGCCCCTCGTGGGCTCAGCCGCGGGGGCGTGGCCGCCCGTTGGCGGCCCGGCGGCGGGCGCGTGGAGCCGGTAGGGGCGGGCGGTGAAGTCCTGGTAGCCCTCGAGGAGTTGATGCGGGTCAGTAATGGTGGAGTCGAAAAGGGCGTGGTAGGTGAGTGTGGAGCATTCCTGTCCAGGTTCTTTACCGATTCTTTTGGCGTCGCGGACGAGTTCTTCGGCCAGGTTGTAGGCGAGGTGGAAGGGGAAGGCCCTGGGCACGATGGCGGCCCCGGCGGCGGCTGAGGTTCCCCCCGGACCGTAGAGGCATCAGCTATAAGGAGTGGTGATGTCAGAGAAGCGGAAGAAGTACGACCGGGAGTTCCGTGAGGGAGCTGTCCGGATCGTTGAGGAGACGGGGAAGCCGATC
>NZ_RYFV01000061.1 GCF_004104015.1 Actinomyces oricola
GAAGCCGGCGTCCGCCTGATCTCCACCAGCGAGAACATCGACCAGACCCCCGGCGGCATCCTGCTGCACGGCATCATGAGCTCCATCGCCGAGTTCTACAGCCGCAACCTGGCCAACGAAGTCATCAAAGGCATGAGCGAAAAAGCCAGAAACGGCGGCACAGTCGGCAAAGCACCCCTGGGCTACCTCAACGTCCGCGGCCGAGACGAACACGGCAGAGAAACCCGCACCGTCGAACTAGACCCCGAACGCGCACCCCTCATACAACTGGCATTCAGCCAGTACGCCACCGGCAACTGGACACTACGCAAACTCGCCGACCACCTGGCCGGACTAGGCCTCACCACCCCAGCCACACCAAACAAACCAGCCAAACCCATCTCACCCAGACACCTCCACACACTACTACGCCACCCCTACTACAAAGGCACCATCACCTTCCAAGACGTCGAATACCCCGGCAAACACCAGCCACTAGTAGACACCGACACCTGGCAGACCGTCCAAAACATCCTGACATCCCACCGCAACGGCGAACGCCACCGCATCCACAACCACCACCTCAAAAGCACCATCACCTGCGGACTATGCGGCTCCCGCCTACTCGTACAAAACTCCAAGAACCGCCACCACCAGATCTACCGCTACTTCGTATGCGCCAGACGCCACCGCAAACACGACTGCACCTTCCGAGCCGTCCTCATCAACGAAGTCGAAGAACAAATCACAGACCTATACCGCCAGATCCACCTCACAGCCCAAGATCGCCAGCTCATTGAGCGCTACCTCCTTGACGAACTCGAACACATCGAAGCCACCAGCCAAAACACCATCCGCTCCCTAACCACCCGCCGCACCCACCTCAAAGACCAACGACACCAACTCCTCCAAGCCCACTACAACGGCGCCATCCCCCTAGACCTACTCAAAGAAGAACAAGACCGCCTCAGCACCGAGCTACACAGCATCGAACGCACCCTCAACAGCTACCAAGCCGACACCCAACTCGTACGCACCCACCTCAGCCAAGCCCTCGACCTCCTCGAAGACTGCCACCACCTCTACCAAGCCGCCCCCGACCACCTCAAAAAACAACTCAACCACGTCTTCTTCCAACGCATCCTAATCAACCCAGAAATAGACGACAACGGACAAGCCATCATCCCCAGCAGCACAGACACGCCTCCAACAGACACCTCAATACTCATAGACGCACCAAATAACCCAACCGACACCAAAAATACCACACAGCAACCAGATAACACTAACAATACGGCTCGACAATCAGACGACGCGGACACCGGCTCCACCGCACTACAACCGAGCAGCACGCCCGCCGAAGAAGCATCCGGGATCACCGCCAGTGCCACAGTCGAAGACGCCTCGCTTGACCCAGCCCCGTCCATCCCGCCGACCCTCGTCCACAACCAGACCACCGGCACCAGCGCCGCCGCCCAGCTCGTCCCACCCTTCGACCAACTCACCAGCAGCAACCTCCGCAACACCGCCCACACCGCAGCCCGCACCACCGCCCAACGAAAAATGCCCACCAACAAGGGTGAGCATGCTTCCTTCGCTGGGACGCCCCCAGGCCACGCGCCACACAGCGCAGGTTCGTATAAGGACGCCGTGGTAC
>NZ_RYFV01000062.1 GCF_004104015.1 Actinomyces oricola
AAGCCCTCCAGAGAGTCACCCTCGACCCCAAGGCCATCACCACCATCACCGCCACCGCACTCGTCATCATCAACCTCAATAAAGACACCCGGTGAGAAAGGCTCAATATAACGATCCGGTCCTGTCAAGGGGCTTTGGTCCTGGGTGGGGGTGGTGTTGGAGGGGGACTTTTCGGCTTGGCGTCGTTGGAAGTTGTTTGCCGGGGGCGTGGAAGTGGCGTCGGTGGCGAGTGGCGTGATTGCAGGGAGAAGTGGCAGAATGGGGGCGGTGCTAGCCACCCCGTTGGGGTGCTTGCGGGGCCGGTGGCGATCCGGGCCCTCGAAGTGGCGTCATGACGCGGCTTCTGGGGCAGGGGGGTCAGAAAGCACCTCGCACCATAAGGTGCATTAAGACTCGACAGTAGACCCGTCATGACATGTGCGAAGGCTTGTCAGAAAGCACCTCGCACCATAAGGTGCATTAAGACCTAATGAAGAGCCGGCAGCAATGAGTTGATTCGGGTCAGAAAGCACCTCGCACCATAAGGTGCATTAAGACATAAGCGGCGCCCGCGATGACCTCCGTGCCCAGACGGGTCAGAAAGCACCTCGCACCATAAGGTGCATTAAGACGTGCGCACCAGCGCCTGAAGGCGCTGATGGCGCTGGTCAGAAAGCACCTCGCACCATAAGGTGCATTAAGACGTATAGGACAGGATCTCTGTCTCGCCACCTCCTTAGGTCAGAAAGCACCTCGCACCATAAGGTGCATTAAGACTATAAGCTTTTTCATGGGGCCCTCACACTCGGTGCAGTCAGAAAGCACCTCGCACCATAAGGTGCATTAAGACCTACTGCCCGCCCCGGACCTGTCGTGCGGATCTTAGTAGTCAGAAAGCACCTCGCACCATAAGGTGCATTAAGACGGAATCCTAACCTCCGTGACAACCTCTTCCTCCCGTCAGAAAGCACCTCGCACCATAAGGTGCATTAAGACAACAAGGAATGCTAGTAGTAAGCAGCCGCCTATTACTGTCAGAAAGCACCTCGCACCATAAGGTGCATTAAGACTCTTAGAGATCGTCCTACACCACGGCCCAGACACAGCTGTCAGAAAGCACCTCGCACCATAAGGTGCATTAAGACCCGCACATAGCCCCCGTCCAGAGGCAGGACGTCGGCGTCAGAAAGCACCTCGCACCATAAGGTGCATTAAGACGAGTTGCCGCGAACATCGTTGCGGCAATGGTAATGTCAGAAAGCACCTCGCACCATAAGGTGCATTAAGACGTCAAAGCCTCTGAGTCGTGAGGACTCTTTGGCGGGGTCAGAAAGGGTGGTGTCATAGGGTCGTAGCAACAGTGCTGGTTAGAGGCGGGAGGTTGTGTTGGGTGGGATGTTGACGATGTCGGATCGGGCTGCGATCGCACGGGGGCTGGCGCAGGGCTGGTCGTTGCGCAGGATCGCTGAGCGGATCGGTCGTGATGTCTCGGTGGTCTCGCGGGAGATCGCCCGCAACCAGTAGGGCTTGTGGGTATCGGCCCGTGGGCGCGGACGTGACCGCGCA
>NZ_RYFV01000063.1 GCF_004104015.1 Actinomyces oricola
TGATGACTTCGTTGGCCAGGTTGCGGCTGTAGAACTCGGCGATGGAGCTCATGATGCCGTGCAGCAGGATGCCGCCGGGGGTCTGGTCGATGTTCTCGCTGGTGGAGATCAGGCGGACGCCGGCTTCCTCAAAAACCCGGTTGATCTCCACATCATCAGCGCGGTTGCGCGCCAGGCGATCGAGCTTGTGGACGATAACGTAGTCCACATCCGGTGTCCGGCGCAGGTAGGCGAGCATCCTCTGAAGCTCAGGGCGGTTAGCGCTACGAGCGGACTCACCACGATCAACGAACTCCTTAACCACCAGGGCACCCATGCTGGCGGCTTTGCGCTTGTTAGCGTCGCGCTGGGCTGGGATGCTGAAGCCCTCCTCAGCGCCACCGCGCTCGGCTTGCTCACGAGTCGACACCCGGATGTAGGACACAGCACGCTTGGGCGTGAGAGCTTGACTCATGGCGAGGAGCGGGTCTGGGGCGGTGGGTGGTGGCACGGCTGGCTTCTTGGCATTGACGCCTGGCTCTGCCCAAGGCGGTGAGGGTGATGCGGCAAGCGTTGGGCCGGTGGTTTGTACGGTCATGATGGTCCTCCTTTCATCGTTGACGTAGCTGCGTGAGGCGATCGGGCGTACTGGCGCGAGGTGCAGTACGACCAACCTCATCTCGTCTCAAAAAAATGAGACATTCTGTGTCTATTGACGCTCAGATGGACGGAAGAGTCAAGTGTCGTCACATAGCCGCTTACTACCAATCCGCCCAACGCCACCGGAAGCCACTCTTCCCAACACGCGCTATGTGTGGTACAGTGTTCGGAATCGCGAAGGAGGATCATAAACAATGAGCACCTTCCCTCTGATTTCCTTGCCTTCGCGATCTCTCTTTTACCATGGTACATCCATTTCGGCCGCTAGATCAATATGTCAGCTAGGATTTCAAGCTTCGAAGAATAGTGGCGATTGGTTGGGTGATGGCGTCTACTTCTTTGACGTATATCGTCGAGCGGAAAGTTGGGCAAGACGCTACCATCATAATGTAGGTCCCGCCGTAATCACGGTCGAAGTCGACCTCACATACTGTATGGATCTGTCTGATCCTGGTTGGGCCGAGGTTCTTCATCGACACGCTGATAGGCTATTGGCTGAGGCGAAAGAATCCGGGATTACGAATATGGTTCAAAATGATGTTTTCCACGGTAAAGACTCGTATGTCATCAATAGCATCGTTGAGCAGCTCGGTGCGTCAGGCTTTGAGGTTACTTGCGTCAAGGGTTTGTTTGCAAGTGGCGATTTAGCATATCCGGGTTCAGCTCTCGCACTGGAGGCTCATCTGGAGCTAGCGGTCAGAGATACCAAAATAGCTTCTATTATAGCAGTCGAACACCTAGTGTCGCGTGTCGTTAGTGTCTAGACGGTTGGGTGTTTGGGAGTATGTGGGTATGGCTCATCCTGGTGCTCCTGGTCTTGTGCTTCGTGATGGTGATGGTGAGGAGCTTGGGCGTTGGTTGC
>NZ_RYFV01000064.1 GCF_004104015.1 Actinomyces oricola
TGAATCGTTCCGGGTTTAATGGAGGCGGTGATGATAGGAAGGATCACTGCTATGGGACGACGGAAGTACCCCCTGGAGTTGCGCGAACGGGCGACTCGGATGGCGCTGGAGGCTATGGAGGATCCGGATCGGGCTAGAGGCGCGACCCGCCGGGTCGCTGAGGAGCTGGGTATTCACCCGGAGGCGCTGCGGACCTGGGTGCGTCAGGCCGAGGTGGACGCGGGCAGCCGGCCGGGCAGGTCGACCAGCGAGGCCGAGCGGATCAAAGAGTTGGAGAAAGAGGTCCGTGAGCTACGTCGAGCCAACGCGATCCTGCGCAGCGCCTCGGCTTTTTTCGCGGCGGAGCTCGACCGCCCATCTCGATGATTTGCCAGTACATAGACTCCCGCAAGGACGAGTTCGGGGTCGAGCCGATCTGCCAGGTCCTGACCGCCTCAGGCATCAAGATCGCCCCGAGCACCTACTACGCGGCTAAGACCCGTCCCCCGTCAGCCAGGAGCAGACGCGACGTGGTCCTCAAAGCCGAGATCGACCGCCTCCACAAGGACAACTACCAAGTGCTGGGGGCCCGCAAGATGCAGGTCATGCTCAACCGCTCCCAGACGGTCGAGCGCCACGGCGCGGGGCATGTGGCCCGCTGCACCGTGGAGCGTCTCATGCGGGATATGGGGCTGTGCGGGATCCGCCGGACCAAGTCGCCGCGTACCACGCGCAGCGCACGGCCGGATCAGTGCCCCGAGGATCTAGTCAACCGCCACTTCTCGGCGATGCGCCCCAATGAGTTGTGGGTGGCGGACCTGACGTATGTGCGTACTTTCAGCGGCTGGGTGTATGTCGCTTTCATCACCGACGTGTACTCCCGGCGGATCGTGGGCTGGCAGACTTCGACCAGTCTGTATACCGATCTGGCTCTGGACGCCCTGAAAATGGCTATCTGGCAGCGCAGGCGAGAAGGCGCCGACCTGACAGGCCTGATCCACCACTCCGACAGGGGTGTGCAGTACAGAGCCATCCGCTACGGGCAGACCCTATCCGACTGCGAGGCCGTCGCCTCGGTGGGATCCAAGGGCGACTCCTACGACAACGCGCTGGCCGAAGCGCTGAACTCACTGTACAAAGCCGAACTCATCCGCAACCGCCTCTACCTCGACGAACACGGCCCTTGGAAGGGCATCGACGATGTCGAGATCGCTACTGCCGAGTGGGTGCACTGGTTCAACACCACCCGCCCCCACTCCTCCATCGACATGCACACCCCCATCGAGCACGAACAGGCCTACACCCCACCACCAGACGACACCGACCAAGCCGACAACCAGAGCACCAGCCAGACAATCGACGAACCCCAGCCGGCAACCACCGGCTCCAGATAAAACACCCTCCACAAAACCCAGGGCTTGACA
>NZ_RYFV01000065.1 GCF_004104015.1 Actinomyces oricola
TGTGGTTCCCCCCGAATCGTGGAGGGCTTCCTTATGCGGTTTTGGGCAGGCCCTGGGCCGTGTTGGTCTCGTAGTCGATGGGGCTCTGCATGTCGGCTGTGCTGTGTCGGCGGTCGTGGTTGTAGAACCCGTAGCACCAGTCCAGCACAACGGCTTGGGCTTGGCGAGGGCTGGTGAAGTCGTGTCGTGACAGGACTTCCCATTCCAGGCTGGAGAAGAACGCCTCAGCGGCGGCGTTGTCGAAGCACGAGCCGACGCGGCCCATGGACTGGCGCACCCCGAGCTTGCGGCACAAGGTGGTGAACGAGTTCGCTGTGTAGGTCGAGCCCCGGTCGGTGTGGAAGATGACCCGCCGGGTCTCATCGGTCTGCCAGCCGGGCTGGTTGACCTGGTTGACGCCGCCGCGGGCTGCGATGGCCATCTTCAGCGCCGAGCAGGCCAGTTCGGCGTTCGGGTGCAGCCCGGTCGCAGCCCCGAGCAGCCGCCTGGAGTACAGGTCGATCACGGTCGCCAAGTACAGCTTCTGACCCGGCCGGCCGTGCTCATCGATGGTCGGGATCTCGGTCATGTCACCCACCCAGCGGGTATTGGGCCGCTCGGCGGTGAAGTTCCGGCGCAGCAGGTCGGGGAACGCAGGCTTGGTCGGGTCCTGCCGGGTGAGCCCGTTGTGGCGCTTGATCCGGCGTGCGATGAGCCCTTGGCGGCGCATCGAGTCCGCGACGGTCTTCTCGCTCACCTGCCAACCGTTGTCACGGAGATCGGCATGTAGCCGCGGCGAGCCGTGCAGCCCCCGCCTCGCGGTGAACATCGCCTTCACAGCCCGGTCGATGGTGTCCCGACGCCGAGCCCGATCAGTATGCAACCCCGACACCGCTGCGGGACTGTTGGCTCGCCTGAGCCACTTGTAGAACCAAGCCAGGCTCACCCCGAGCAGCAGGCACGTGACAGTGTGTGGCACCCGATAGTTGGTCCTCTGGTCGGCGATGAAGCGTGCCACGCTCACTTCGTCGCCTCCTTCACCCACAGGACCACGGATCGCTTGAGGACATCACGCTCCATCCGCAGCTCAGCGTTCTGAGCACGCAGCCGTTTCAGCTCCTCATAGTCGTCGGTGGACAGACTTAAGGAGCCGTCCCGCTCCGCTCGTGCCCGGCTCACCCAGTTGCCCAAGGTGCCCTCGTTCACGCCAAGGTCACGCGCGACCTGAGCGATCGGCTTCCCCGTCTCCTCAACGATCCGGACAGCTCCCTCACGGAACTCCCGGTCGTACTTCTTCCGCTTCTCTGACATCACCACTCCTTATAGCTGATGCCTCTACGGTCCGGGGGGAACCTCA
>NZ_RYFV01000066.1 GCF_004104015.1 Actinomyces oricola
CCAGCGCGACACCCCCGAACAAACATACGACGCGTTCCTTGACTACATCAACAGCCGCACCTTCGACTACGACTTCGAACACCTACCAACAACGCCCCCCGACAACGATCTTGTTTAAAGCCGGCCACGGCATCCCGGACGAAGGACACGTCATGGAAATCGCCTCCCTTATTTTCGTCATTCTCTTCGTCGTCGTCGGCGCCGCTATCCGCTCTGCGTACGGCTCCTGGATCGTCAAGAATATTGCCACCCGCGTGATCGTCACATCGCTGGAGCCCGATCAGTTGCGCGATATTTTCGTCCGTCGAGTCGCCGGCAACACCTGGCACATTGAGGACGACGGCAACCCCATGGTCGCCCAGAGCTC
Organism: Actinomyces oricola; assembly: GCF_004104015.1. Taxonomy (GTDB): domain Bacteria; phylum Actinomycetota; class Actinomycetes; order Actinomycetales; family Actinomycetaceae; genus Actinomyces; species Actinomyces oricola. Next base: position 368 of record NZ_RYFV01000066.1, read on the forward strand.
CTTGGCCATGGGAATCCGTCAGCAGATCGGCCTGGGGCTCTCCACGGCCCCTGACGGCCGCGCCGTGGCCACAGTCTCAGTGATGCGGTGGACCACCAAAAGGGGCATACCGAACAAGGCCCACACCCTGAGGATGCGCCTGAACGGCTTTGTCAACGAAGTTCAGCAACGGGACTCGCGCTGCGCGGTGGTCACCCGGCCCCTGGGCGAGTGAGGGCGCGGCCATGGGCATTATCACCACCATCTTCGTCCTCATCACTGTGGCCACGGCCGGGACCGCGGGTTACCTCACCCTCCGGGGGTATACGGCGCCCTGCCCCCCAGCGCACTTTCAGCCGTTGCTCGACTCCTCCCACGTTTTCGAGGCGCCCGCGGCACAGGTGTTGGCCGCATACGAGCGGGCCGTCTCCGCCACCGGGGGCATGAGCGTGTACGCGAGATCAGAGGGTGTCATATTCATTGACTCCCGCCCCTCCATGCTGGTGCTCAACGGCGACTACGGCTCGAGCATGCGGCTGACGGTGGGCCACAACGAGTCAGGGCGGACAACGGTGAAACTGGACTACCTGCCCAAGACGCAGTGGGTGAGCACGTGGACGGACTTGGACGCCGCCTTCGCGGCCAAGGAGCGCGCGCTGCGCATGAACGCCAAGCGCCTGGGCGGGATCCGCGAGTACATTCGAGTCTGAGCCCGCCAGTGCGCCGCCGCCGGCGCGCCCCGCGACCGCGGTCCACCCACCCCCGCCGTCAACATCCTCAACGGCGGGGAAAGAGGGATCAGGAGCGCAGAGGACTAGTTCTAACCCTCTTTAAAGGCTCTTCGCGGTTGAGGGGGTGGGTTTGGGCGTGTGGGTGCCAGGGTGGGGGTCGAGGCCCTCTGATGATGGGAGTTGCTACACAACCAACTGCCGGAAGGCCTCGACGTGGACCACGCTATCTTT
>NZ_RYFV01000067.1 GCF_004104015.1 Actinomyces oricola
GGCCACGCCGCTATGCCATCCTGCCCCATCGAGGTCCTGTCGCGCCAGAGTCTGCTCGATGTCCTGGCCAAGGTATCCGACCCCAGAGCCCGCAGGGGCGTGCGCTACCCGGTGGTGGGCGTGCTGGCCCTGGCCGTGGTCGGTGTACTGGCGGGCGCCAGGAGCCTGCTGGCCGTCTGGCAGCACGCCACCCACATGGACCACGGTGACCTGGAGGCCCTGGGCCTACCAGCACACAGACCGCTGCCCAGCGAGTCGACGATCCGCCGCCTCCTGGCAGCCATCGACCCAGACGTGCTGGACCGTCTCATCGCGACCTGGATGCACGTTCGCACCGGGGTGCGTCAGGGTCGGCGGGTCATCGCGGTGGACGGCAAGACCATGCGGGGAGCGCGCCCCAGCCCCAGCAAGAAGAAGACCAAGGCCAAGGGCAAGGGCAAGGGTAAGAAGAGCGAGGCCGCCGGTCCGGGCGGCGAGGGCGAGGTCAGCGCAGGGGCCGGTCGGGCTCCGCATCTGCTGGCCGCCCTGGACCAGGACAGCGGCACCGTGATCGCTCAGGAGGCTGTGGGGGCCAGGACCAACGAGATCCCGGCCCTGAGGGACCTGCTGGCCAACACCGACCTGACCGAGGCTGTGGTCACCGCGGACGCCCTGCACACGCAGAGGGAGACGGTCGAGTGGATCCGCTCCCGGGGCGGTCACTTCGTGCTGACCGTCAAGGGCAACCAGCCAGGCCTGTGTGAGCAGCTGGAGCGGGTGCACTGGAAGAACCTGCCGGCCACCAAGGTCATTGACACCTCCCACGGGCGCAGGACCTGCCGCACGATCCGCGCCACCCAGGTCCCGCCCTGGGTCGACTTCCCCCACGTCGCCCAGGTCCTGCAAATGAGGCGTACGCGCACCTGGACCAACCGTCAGGGGCGACGCAGGCAGACCCGTGAGGTGGTATACCTGATCTGCTCCCTGCCCATGCTGGCCGCCCAGCCCCACCAGGTCGCCGCCTGGGTCCAGGGCCACTGGGGCATCGAGAACCGCCTGCACTGGGTGCGGGACGTCACCTTCGATGAGGACCGCCACCAGCTGCGCACCGGCAACGGACCCCACGTCATGGCCACCCTGCGCAACACCGCCATCAGCCTCATACGCCTGACCTACGGACCCCACGCATCCATA
>NZ_RYFV01000068.1 GCF_004104015.1 Actinomyces oricola
CATTCATACGATTTGCTCGTGAAATGGTGGATTTCGGCGACCGCGTCCTGCGCGCGCCGCTTCGGGCGGAACCCGTACGAGCACGACTGGAAGTCTGCCTCGAAGATGGGTTCCAGTACCAGCTTCAACGATGCCTGGACCACCCGGTCGGCCACGGTTGGGATGCCCAGTTTGCGCAGCTTCCCACTGGCTTTGGGGATCATCACCTCCCGTACCGGCACCGGCCGGAACTCCCGCGCCTTCAACGTGGCCCGGAGGTCCCGCAGGAACATCTCAACCCCGCTCCCGGAGCGGATCCGTGCCACAGTGGCACGGTCAACTCCGGGTGTCTTTGACCCTTTGTTCCCAGCGACGCGTTCCCACGCCATCGTCAGGAATGCAGGGTCACAGACCAGGTTCCACAGGTCATCAAACCGGCGGCCATGATCCTTGACCGCCCAATCATGCAATTTGGTCTGCATCCTCCGTACCGTCAGATACGCCCGACCCTCGCCGGGCCACCCGTCGACGCCGGTATTCACCAGCGCTTCTTCGGACATTACAGCTCCTCCTTGCCTTCTCTCACTGCCGCCCTTCCCCATGTGACTGGCTTTCCCAGCCTCGCAGTACTACGACGGCTCCGCCCCACCCACACCCTTCGGCTGGCAACGCGCCTATCCCCACTCAAGCGGGGAACAGGTACCGGTGGTTCCCACGTTCACTGTTGTTCGGTTGACGGACCAGGTGCCCGGCTTTGCCCCTGCGGCCTCGTCGTGGCTACGCCGTAGACCTTCACCACGACCTACCGGACCCGACACATTCACCGTTCCGGATAGTTCCCCACCGCGGCCCCTGCCTGACAGGCCCCACGGCAGGTACGCACCGCACTCCAGCCCTGATCCACCGGGTTCGAGCTGGTCGACGATCTAGAGGCTTTACGACACCGGTTCCTCTCGTACACCTTCCCATCTTGCACACCAGACCCGGCCTATCCGGTAGTACTAGACCGTCCTGACTATGTCACGGCTGCTCCCACCCAACCTCAGCGTTCCCCAAGGCCAGACTGCCGCCAGCTTCGCCCAGCCGCTACGACGGCCAGGCCATGCAGGTCTCTCACCTCCATCCGAAACAACAACGCCTCGTGGCGCACAACATGCTCATCGACCCCGATTACCCCAACCCGGTCGAACCT
>NZ_RYFV01000069.1 GCF_004104015.1 Actinomyces oricola
TCTCTTACGTCACCCACCTGGAGAGCCCGCCAGGCGGCGGGAACCACTCCATTCCGCACCCCCGGTTACCCACCATCCTTTCCGGCCTCCTCCGACGAAATCCCGCAAACCCCTGTGAATAACCTTCCAGGTCTCTGTTGCCTCGCTCTTCAATAGAGTTGTCGATCGGTCTTGGGTGTAGGCGAGTACGGCCCTCTCCAATTCAGAGGTCTTGTCGCCCGGGCCGGGGATGAAGCAGGATGAAGTGATGCGGGAATCGACAATGGTCCGATTGCGTTGGTCGATTGCCGTGGTATCCCCTTCGAGAGCAGCCTGAGCGGCGGCCTGGAAGAAGCCCGCTGTCGCTGAGTTGGCGTCGATCGCGTTACTGGGATCGTGAAGTGGTATGTAACCCGGGCCAAGGCCGTTCCCGTCGGTTTCGGTGTCAACGGCTGCTGCCACGGATACCATGCGGCGTTGTTCAAAGACGGCAACAGAATTGACGACGGTCTTGAAGTCCGTGGCGTCGCGAGAAATGGCCTGTATCACTCCGGCCAGGCCCTGGGTGGTGTACTGCGGCTGGTAGGACATGCCATATGTCCACACCGGGTTGCCGTAAGCATCAAGGGGGGCGGGCATGATCGTGGGCGCATTTGATGCGCCGTCTGTGCGGGCGGCCTGATCCACCGACCATGGATATGCGCTGACGACGTTGGTCAGCCTGCGTCGACTTAAGTCTGAGAGGTCATTCATGGTCTCGCCGATCGTATTGACCACAGTGGCGGCGAGTGCCGCGCTGGCCTTGGCCTCTGGTGTTGCGGAATCCGGGGTGTCGGCGAATTCTGTGGCGTGGGCGGCCGAGGTCTGGTCGGCGATTCCGGACCAGATGTCGGTCCAGTCATTCTTGCCGATCTCGTGTCGATTCATGAGGGCGGTAACACGCTCGACGTCCGCAGAAGTGCCGCCATTAGGCTCCAAGAACGCCAAAGCGGCCCGATCGTCAGAGATCATGGCGTAGAGCACGCCTATTAAAGGGGCTCTTCGCGGTTGAGGGGGTGGGTTTGGGCGTGTGGGTGCCAGGGTGGGGGTCGAGGCCCTCTGATGATGGGAGTTGCTACACAACCAACTGCCGGAAGGCCTCGACGTGGACCACGCTATCTTT
>NZ_RYFV01000070.1 GCF_004104015.1 Actinomyces oricola
AGCACCAGCCCTACCTGACCGCCATCGCCGAAGAACACGGGTGAACGCCCCCGCGCCACCCTGAACTACCTCACCCCACGAGAAGCCTTCGAACGCCTCCTCGTTGCTTCCACCCCTTGACACCAAGAAGCACCTCGCACCATAAGGTGCATTAAGACAGTCTTGGACTAGCTCACGGATAGCTCGCTTCACGAGTCAGAAAGCACCTCGCACCATAAGGTGCATTAAGACCTGAGGGAACTCGTTGTCCATCCAGGAGCTGTACCAGTCAGAAAGCACCTCGCACCATAAGGTGCATTAAGACAGGACACGCCCCACAGCGTGCCATCCGCCTCAATCTCAGTCAGAAAGCACCTCGCACCATAAGGTGCATTAAGACATCATGGCCATGATGGCCTCCTCTCGATCGGGGGAGTCAGAAAGCACCTCGCACCATAAGGTGCATTAAGACGTTACCTCGAATCCATCCACGAGAAGGCTAAGCACGTCAGAAAGCACCTCGCACCATAAGGTGCATTAAGACAAGACACTCACCGCTCTCATAGTCGCTGTGACCGGTCAGAAAGCACCTCGCACCATAAGGTGCATTAAGACAGTAGATCAGAAGCGATTCCGCCCGACCTCCCTCTCGTCAGAAAGCACCTCGCACCATAAGGTGCATTAAGACACCGAGGCCGAGCGCGTCGTCGCTGTCTGGAGTGTCAGAAAGCACCTCGCACCATAAGGTGCATTAAGACTCTACCTGGTCACTCCCAGGGAAGCTTGGCCTCGTGAAGTCAGAAAGCACCTCGCACCATAAGGCGCATTAAGACAAACAGCGCCGCACGGAACTCGTCGCCGGTGAGGTCAGAAAGCACCCCGCACTATAAAATGCATTAGGTTCGAGTGTGCTTGGCGCGGTGGTACGTCCCTGGTCCTGTAGGGCGCTTGGAAACCATTGAGACGCCTTGATAGGGCTGGCTTTTCGGCTAGTGGGCGCCGGTGCTGGCCAGGGGCTCGGCAAAGTTGTTTCTATGGTGCTGTGACCAGGCGTGTTGCTTCTGATGGTTCGTAGGTGAGGTGTCGTAGTCGTTCGGCTATGGATGCGTGGGGTCCGTAGGTCAGGCGTATGAGG
>NZ_RYFV01000007.1 GCF_004104015.1 Actinomyces oricola
TGCGCGGTCACGTCCGCGCCCACGGGCCGATACCCACAAGCCCTACTGGTTGCGGGCGATCTCCCGCGAGACCACCGAGACATCACGACCGATCCGCTCAGCGATCCTGCGCAACGACCAGCCCTGCTCCAGCCCCCGTGCGATCGCAGCCCGATCCGACATCGTCAACATCCGACGCAACACAACCTCCCGCCTCTAACCAGCACTGTTGCTACGACCCTATGACACCACCCGGAAGCGTCATCCGCTTGCCCGTCCACCGGTTGTGGAGCCATCGGTCGTGCGAGGCGATGACGACGGTCCCGGGGTAGTGGGCGAGTGCCTCCTCCACGGCGGTGACGAGGCTGAGGGAGAAGTGGTTCGTCGGTTCGTCGAGCAGCAGGAGCTCGGGCGGGTCTGCCAGAATCACCGCCAGGGCGAGACGGCGCCGTTGGCCGACGCTCAGCTGGTTGACGGGACGGTGCCGGTCGCGGTCGCCGATGAGCCCGAAGGAGTCCAGCGGCACCCGCGATGCCCGATCGATACCGACAAGATCCGTATACGCCTCGATCGCCGTACGGCTGGCGCCCCGATGCTGTGGATCGGGCAGGGTGGTTTCCTGCGCGAACAGCCGAACGCGGTCGCTGGGGGAGCGGGTGACCCGCCCGGTGCTCGGGTCCAGTTCTCCGGCGAGAAGACCGAGCAAGGTCGATTTGCCCGACCCGTTCGGTCCCGTGACGAGCCATTTCTCGCCTCGACTGATGCTCACCGACGTCGCTCGGAGGCGTCCCTGCACGGTCGCGTTGACAGCGGTGAGGACGGGTTCGGGCGCGCCGACGACCTGCGAGTCGCCGGCGGTGGTGAGGCCCTGGAACTGGAGCTCTCGCGGTGGCTTGCGCACCTGCTGCTCTTCGAGGAGCGCCAGGCGTGCTCGGGCGTCGTTAACGCGGCGAGAGACCACCCGCGCGTTACGGTCGGCGTAGAACCTCTGTGCCATGCGAACTTCGGTGCGCGGCCGCCAATCGACGTGCCCGACCGTGTGCTGGGCCTTGACTGCCGCGCCGAGCCGGGAGAGCTCGGCCTGCTCGTCTCGATACTGCTGCTCCCACCTCATCCGTGCCTTGGCGCGTGCGGCGAGATAGTCGCTGTAGCTGCCGGTGAAGCGGGTGATCCCGATACCGGTGCCCGTGCCGTCATCGCCGTCATCAAGGAGTGGCGCCGCGACGGTGTGCGGGAGTGGGGACGGGTCAAGATCGACCAGCGACGTGGCTGTCTCATCGAGGAAGGCGCGGTCGTGGCTGGCCAAGAGCACCGGTCCCCGCCAGGCGGTGAGCACGCTGACAAGATAGGCGATCGCGGAATCGTCAAGGTGGTTCGTCGGCTCATCCATGAGCAGCACATCGGGTGCGCTCAGCAGCAACCAGGCGAGGGCGAGCCGAGCGCGCTGCCCGCCCGAGAGCGCGCCCGTCAACCTGTCGCGGTTGAGATCTCCGAGTCCGAGCCCGCTCAGCGTCGCAGATATCCGAATATCGACGTCCCACGCCCCGAGACGTTCAGCTCTCTCCAGGGCGCTCGCATAGGCGTCGGCGGCCGCCGGGGCGTCGGGGTTTTTCGCGAGGGCGGAACCGAGGGCGCTCACCGCCTTAGCAGCCCGACGCGCGGGCCGGAGGGCCGACTCCAAGGATTCGGTGATGGTCGCCGTCGGCGAGAACGGGGGCTCCTGGTGGAGTAGGCCGACAACGGGTGGATCCGTCTCCGGCGTGTTGATCGTGACCGTGCCCGCCGAGGGCTGCAGGACTCCGGCGATCGCTCTGAGCAGGGTCGACTTGCCCGACCCGTTCTCGCCGATCAGGCCCACGCGGTCGCCGGCGGAGACAACGAACGAGACGTCCGTGAGCACCCGCCGATCAGGGTAGGAGAACGACAGCCCGTCCACACGCAGATGCAAACCCGCAGCAGTGAACGCCGGTGAAGAAAGGATGTGAGGCATGAGCAGAATCCCAAAGACGTGACGGACACCTGCCGGGCACACGGCCTCGAACGCAGGTCAGGGGGAGCGCTCAAATAGTCACGAAAACAGTGTATCAGCAGTGTATCAACAGTGAGTCTTTCTCACTGGGAGTGGGGGTCGAGGGGCGAAGATGGTTGGAGTGGTGCGGGGAGGTGGGTGTGTCGTAGACGAAGGCACGCGGAGCCGTGCGTCAGAGTTGTTTTCGACCAAGAAAACCTGTTCGCAAGGAGGCTCCGCGTGCTGTCCTATCGTGCCACCCTCGACGTCCCCTCCGCTACCGCGCGCACCGTGGCACGGTGGTTGTCGGCTCACCGCCGCGCTCATGACGTGCGCCCCCACCAGCGGGCAGCGACCTGCTGGGTGCAGGCCGTGATGCTGCTGCGCTGGCTCATCGAGGCCACCGCCGTGGCGGAGCCTGTCAAGGATTTTGTGATAAGTGGTTTGGGTCACAGGTGGGGGTTGATTCGTTCTGGGTAGGCCAGTGCCAGTTGTTGGAGGGCCTGTTTCCAGTTGGTGGTTATCGCCCCTTCGACGAGCCGGCCCGCGGCTCGGCGTTTGCCGGCTGGTAGTCCCTTCTCTTTGGCGCGTTGGCGGGCGCGTTTGTCCTCGATGTTGCAGATCGCCAGCCACAACAGCTTCACAGCAGCGGCGTCAGAGGGGAACTGGCCCCGGTTCTTCGAGATCTTGCGCAGCTGGTAGTTCAGCGACTCGATCGAGTTCGTGGTGTAGATCACTCGGCGCAGCATCGGTGGGAACGCCAGGAACGGTGTAAACCGGTCCCAGGCATCGGTGAAGGTCTTGATCGCCGCCGGGTAGCGCCGGCCCAGCTCGCTGGCCTCGAAGGCCGCCAGGGCTTCAAGAGCGGCCTCCTCGTTAGCGGCCTGGTACACCGGTTTGAGCGCGGCGCACACGGCCTTGCGGTCCTTGTAGGCTCGCGTTGCGCGTAGCGGCCCTGATCAGGTGCACCACACAGGTCTGGACGGTGGCCTGGGGCCAGGTCGCTTGAATCGCCTCGGGGAACCCGGTCAGGCCGTCGCAACACACGACCAGCACGTCCTGGATACCGCGGTTGGCCAGCTCGGCGCACACCCCGGCCCAGAACTTGGCCCCCTCATGGGCCAGGTGCCCAGATCCCCAGGACGTGCTTGACGCCCTCCATGTCGACTCCCACGGCGATATGGGCGGCCCTGTTGGACACATGAGCCCCGCCACGAATCTTGACCATGATCGCGTCCAGGTAGATCACCGGGTAGAGGGCCTCCAGAGGCCGGGTCTGCCAGGCCAAGACCTCCTCGCTGATCTGATCGGTGATCTTGCTAATCGTCTCGTGGCACCGGCTCTGTGCCGATGGTGACAGCCAGATGGTGCTGGATGTCTCGCACCGTCATTCCGCCGGCGTACAAGCTGATGATCATCCCGTCCAGCCCGTCCAGACGGCGCTGCACCGTTGGGCACCAGCATCGCGGTACAACGTGCCGGCCCGGTCCCGAGGCACGTCCAGATCCACGTCCCCGACCTCGGTGCTGGTCGTCTTACGACTCGTGCCACCCACGTGAGTTCGGATACGCCGCCGCGTCCGGGTCGCCCTTCTCGTAGCCCAGATGCTCGCTCAGCTCGGCCTACCAAGCCCCGCTCCAGGGCCGCTTTGACCACCCCGGTCAACAAGCCGTCCTGCCCGGTCAACGGGGTACCAGCATCGATCTGAGCGAAGATCCCATCCAACGCTCCCGAAGCCTTCAACGCCTCAGCAACCTCACGGGGCCGCACGGCCCGTTCCTCACTCACAGTCATACTCACAGTCTCGTCTCCTTCAGACTCAGACCACACCCCTTAGTTGGGTCGGGCCGGGGCGCGGTGCCGGGATTGCTCCTGGCCCGTTTCCCCGGACCCGCCCGCCGAACCGGACGTGCGACTCTCACCGCATCCGGCTCTCCGTGTGCTGATGCCGATGTTCGGCTGTTATGCCGAGGGTTTCGGTGTCCACGGGGTGGGGATGCTCGCACCGCGGTAGCGGTACCGGGTCACCGGGACGCTGGAGGCGCCGGTGAACACCACCCCGTTGCTGGCAAATCTCCAGCCCCGGTCACAGAACCGGCGCAGTTGCCTGCGGCCGATGCTGTGCTTGCGTCGCAGCCATCCCGCGATACGTCTCCACGCATGGGAATCGATCGCGTTGAAAGTGCTCTTGGATGCGCCGTGCCGGAAATAGTTCGCCCACCCGGCCAGCATCCGGTTCAGCCGCGCCAGCAGCTGATCCAGGCCCTGGTTGAGGGTGTATCTGTACGTCGCGGCCGAGACACGATCGGTGATCGTTTGGATCGCCTTGCGTGAGGGCACGGTGTAAACGTAGGACTTCGAAGTCCCTCGTTTCCGTCGACGCTGGATCATGAACCCGAGGAACACGAACCCCTCGTCGATATCGACGATACGGGTCTTCTCTTCCGACAAGCGAAGCCCCAACGGGGCCAGCACGCCTGCCACCTCCGTCTTGAGCGCCTCGGCGTGATGGCGCTGGCCGTTAACGACGATGACAAAGTCATCGGCGTAGCGGACCAGCTTCCAGTTGCCCTTGCCTAGACGTCTCCGACGCTCCCGCGCATGCGAGGTCCGCATCTGATCGTGCCACTGGGCATCGAAATGCTCGTCCAGCGCCGACAGCGCGATATTCGCTAGCAGCGGCGAGAGAATCCCGCCCTGCGGAGTGCCTGTCAAGGTGTCTTCCAGCATGCCGTACTGGGTCATCACCCCGGCATGCAAGAACGCCTTCACCAATGCGAGCAGCCGCTTATCCGAGACCCGAAGCCGGAGCCGGTCCATCAACGCGACATGATCGATCTCATCGAAACACGCCACGATGTCCGCCTCCAAAACCACCCCGTAACCACGAGTGGTCATGTGTTGAATCTCAGCGATCGCGTCTTGCGCGCGCCGGTTAGGCCGGAACCCATACGAGCACGGTTTGAAATCCGCCTCGAAAATGGGTTCCAACACCGCTTTCAAAGCCGCCTGCACCACCCGGTCGGCCACGGTCGGGATGCCCAACTTGCGCATCTTCCCGTTGGCCTTGGGGATCTCCACCCGCCGCGTTGGCGACGGGCGGAACGTGCGGGCCCGGAGCTGCCCACCGATACCGGTCAGGAACTCCTCTTCCCCGAACAAGAGCCGGACCTGACCGACCGTCAGACCATCCACTCCTGCCGTCCTGGCCCCGCGATTCCCAGCCACCCGCGCGAACGCGTCAACCAGGAACGCCGGGTCATAGACCAGGTTACACAGATCACCGAAACAACGCGCAGGATCCTCCCGCGCCCATCGGTGCAACTTCAGCTGCATCCGCCGTACCCGCTGCGCCGCCACCTGCGGTGACGGCCACAGCGAAGCACCGGTATTCACCGATGCATCTTCGACCATAGCAGTCCTCTCCTTGCTCAACACACTGCCGCCCTTCCCCATGCGACCGGCTTTCCCGGTCTCGGAGTACTACGACGGCTCCGCCCCGTGCGCGCCCTTCAGCGGACCACGCGCCTATCCCGACGCCACGAGCCTGGCCGGCCCTCCGGCACCAGGACCGCGACACACACGGTTCCCACGTTCACTGTGTTTCGATCAACAGGCATGGCGCCCGGCTTTGCTCCTGCGGCCTCGTCACGGCTACGCCGTGGACATTCACCGTGACCTCCCAGGCCAGACACGCCAGACCCTCCCAGGAGTTCCCTCGCCCGCCGAAACCAACGAGGTACGCACCGCCCACCAGCCCATATCCACCGGATTCGAGCTGGCCAACTGTCAAGAAGCTTTACAACACCGGTTCCTTGCGTACACCCTCCCGTCTCGCTCACCGAGCCCGACCCATCCGGCAGTACTGGACCGACTCGACTTCGTCGCGGCTGCTCCCACCCTCCCCGGCGTCCCCCGGATCAGGCTGCCGCCAGCTTCACCAACCTGCCACGACAGGCCAGCAGCAGAGTCCTCTCACCCCCACTCGAAACAACACCACCTCGTGGCGCACCACAAACCAGCTGACACCTCCTACCAGTAAGGAACGCGACCAGGCCGTTCGGGACGAGCCGACCTGGGACCCCCGGGAGTACCCGGGGTCGTGGCGGGCCCTCTGGGCCTACAGCGCCAGGAGGTTCGCACGCGACAACAAGACCCTGACCGCTCAGGAGAACCGGGCGCGGGCGGTGGTCGCCGGCGATAAGCGCCCGAAGGCCACCAGGTTCGTCACCGTCCGTAAGGGCGACCAGGTCCTGGACGAGAAGGCTCTGGCCCGCGCTAAGCGGCTCGCAGGACTCAAGGGCTACGTGAGCAATATCCCCGCCAGCATCATGAAGGCCGGTGAGGTGATCGACTCCTACCACGAGCTGTGGCACGTCGAGCAGTCCTTCCGCATGTCCTTCCGCGACCTGCGGGCACGGCCTATCTTCCACCACACCCACGACGCGATCGAGGCCCACCTAACAGTGGTGATGGCCGCCCTGGCAGTAGCCCGCCACCTACAAAACGCCGCCGGGATGAGCATCAAACGACTCGTGCGCGAGCTGCGGCCACTCCAGAAAGTCACCATCAGCGTCAACGGACACCAAATCACCGCCCAACCCCAGATCACCCAGACCGCACAGCAAATCCTCAACAACCTGAACACCGCAGGGCACTAAACCGTCAGGACTCAGGCGGGGTCGAGGTGGCGACCTTGGACCCGTTCCACGGCTACAAGAACGCCACCGATGACCGCCTCGACGACGCCACCGTGGTCCTGAACGCCTTCCACGTAGTCGAGCTCGCCGCCCAAGCCGTTGATGAGGTCCGCCGCCTCCAGCTAGAGATCCACGGCCACCGCGGCCGGGAACATGATTCGCTCTACGGGATCTGCACGACTCAGGTCAAACAACGGCGGGATGCGTTCCCGGTCTACTTCGACACCCACCGCTCCACCAACGGCGGCGCCGAGGCAAACATAGGAGAATCAACGGACTCGTCGAGCTCCAGCGACGCATCGCCCAGGGCCTTGCGCAACCGCGACCACTACCGCCTCCGCATGCTCCTCACCGCCGGAGGACTCACCCACTCCGCCTCAGATAGGAAGAGCCGGTTATGGTTGGTTCTTCCCGGTGGTCGTTTGAGAACATCGTGGTTGGACCAGGCCGCCTTCGTAAGCGGCCACGATCAGTTGCGCCCTGTCGCGGGCGTCAAGGTTCTTCAGTAGTGCGGCGACATGAGATTTCAATGTGGAGTGCGTGATATGCAGGGCGGCCTCGATCTCCGCATTGGACATTCCAGTGGCGATGAGCGTGAGGACCTCGGCCTGGCGAGGGGTCAGTTTTTCTTTGATGCTTGTCGGGGTGTGAATGGGGGGAGACGGCACTAACGCCAGGGATAGTGCCCCTGAAGGGAGGACCGAGTGTCCCAGCTGCAAGGAGCGCACCGCATTGATGACCTCTTCCGGTGGCGCATCTTTAGTTATATACCCCACCGCACCGTTGCGTAGGGCTTGGATAACCTTTTGATCTTCGTTGAAAACCGTGAGCATGCACACCTTCGTCCCTGCGAGGGAGGGGTGCGAGTGGATTCTTCTGGTGGCCTCTACTCCGTCGATCTCGCCCGGCATTCGGATATCCATGAGTATGACATCGGGTTTGAATTGGAGGGCGTCCTTGATCGCATCCGCTCCGCAACCGGACTCGCCAACCACCTCGATGCCCCCGCTGCTTTCCAGTATGGTGGTGAGCGAGCGGCGCAGCAGTGTCTGGTCGTCAACGATGAGAACTCTGATTCTTTTTTCCATCAGTCGTCCCGAGGATCAGGGATGGCTGCATCGACAATATATCCGTTCGACGTTTCGCCTGAACTGATGCTCCCCCCGAGTAGGTTGCACTTCTTTTGCAGCAGGAGCAGTCCAATCCCGGCGCCGGGCGAGGCGGGCGGCGCGGGCTCGGGGGTCTCGTTATGTATGATGATGCGGACGTTCTCGCCTTCTCTGCTAATTCTCACCTCGGTGGGTGCGCCGCCGGCGTGCCGCAGGACGTTCATGAGGGACTCGTGTATCACCAACGATGCTGCTTCTTCCGCGTCCCTGCTGTGAAAGGTTGTTGTGTGTTCGACTGTCAGGCTGACACCGGAGGCGCTGGCCTGCGCATAGATTTGTTCCAATGGCGCGGTAAGTACCGGGACATGGGTGTTGGATTGTAGTAGGGCCAGGAGCCTACGCATTTCCCGGGCGGCGGCGCGGCTGTCCGACTCTATCGTTCTGAGCGCGACGCGCGGATCGGATTCGTCCGCGAGCAGGCATGCGCTCGCCTGAACGGCGATAGAGGCGATCCGATTCGAGATGATGTGATGCAGATGCTCAGTGAGATTGAGCCTGTCCTGATGGACGGCCTCCGCGATCGCCTGATCCCGACTGCGTCGTTCCATGGCCTTCCTGGTTCTGCTTCTGATCAGCAGTGCCAGTGAGGCGACGGCCAGCGATGCGATCAGTACGTACGGCGTTATGCCATAATGGGCGGATTCGGGTCCGCAGGCGACAACGACCATGGCGGCGGCGAATACAGCCGCTAACGTCGCCGCGCTGTTGATCCTGGCTCTCGTCCCGGTCATTGTGCGTGTGCACCTGCTCGATCGGGGCCGAGCGATCGCCCGTCAAACGTGCGGATCAGAATGGCGGTGGCTGTTCCCCCGGCGCGCTCATCGTTCACCATGTCGCCGTCCATGCCAGTCAGTGCAGTGAGTGTTTCAGGCCCGGCCGGTGCCGCTCAACTCCGCCCGCGTTCAAGCAAATTCAGCAGGTACTGGCCGTAGCCGGACTTCACCAACGGCTCGGCGCGGGAGCGCAGGCCCTCGTCGTCGATGAAGCCCATGCGCCAGGCCACCTCCTCGGGGCAACCGATGTTGAGGCCCTGGCGGTGCTGGACGGTGCGCACAAAACTGGTGGCATCAGCCAGGGAGTCGAAGGTGCCGGTGTCCAGCCAGGCGGTGCCGCGGGGCAGGACCTCCACGGTGAGGCGGCCGGCCTCCAGGTAGGTGCGGTTGATGTCGGTGATCTCGTACTCACCGCGGGCCGAGGGCTTGAGATTCTTAGCGATCTCCACGACATCGTTGTCGTAGAAGTACAGACCGGGAACGGCGTAGTCGCTCTTGGGGCGGGCGGGTTTCTCCTCAATGGAGACCGCCTTGAGGTCGGAGTCGAACTCCACCACGCCGTAGGAGCTGGGGTCGGCCACCTGATAGGCGTAGACCACCCCGCCCTCCGGGGTGGTGTGGCGGCGCAGCCGGGTTCCCATACCGGGGCCGTAGAAAATATTGTCGCCCAGGACCAGGGCGGCGCTCTGGTCGCCAATGAACTCGGCCCCCAAGACGAAGGCCTGGGCCAGGCCGTTGGGGACCTCCTGAACCGTGTAGGACAGGCTGACGCCCAGCTGGGAGCCGTCGCCGAGCAGCCGGTGAAAACTAGCGGCGTCGTGCGGCGTGGTAATGACCAGAACATCCTGGATGCCGGCGAGCATGAGCGTGCTCAACGGGTAATAAATCATCGGCTTGTCGTACACCGGCACGAGTTGCTTAGAAGTGCCTAAGGTGATCGGGTTCAGACGCGTGCCGGAGCCTCCGGCCAGGATGATTCCTCGCATGGGCACAGTCTGACGCATCTCGGGCCGTCATGCGGTATGAGTCGCCCCGCGGGGCGCCTGCGCATGCCGGCTGCCACCGGTATGCGTCCTGCTCCCCGGCACCTGTAGCGTGGCCGGCATGGAACGAATCGAGGGAGCTCGGCAGTGCTACGACTGGGGCTCGACCACTGCGATCCCGGACTTCCTGGGCCGGCAGGGCGACGGCGGGCCCTGGGCTGAGCTCTGGTTGGGGGCGCACCCCTGTGGAACGGCGCGGTTGGGGGACGGCACTACCCTGACCACCTTCATAGATTCGGCCCCCGACCTGGTCCTGGGCGAGGACGTGGTGCGGCGCTTCGGCCCGCAACTGCCCTTTCTGCTCAAGGTCATTGCACCGGCCCAGGCCCTGTCCCTGCAGGTCCACCCCTCCTTGTCGCAGGCCGCGGAAGGCTATGAGGCCGAGGAGGCGGCGGGCATTGCCCTGGAGGATCCCAGGCGCAACTTCCGGGACACCAACCACAAGCCTGAAATGGTGCTGGCCCTGGAGCCCTTCGAGGCCGTCGCCGGCTTCCGCGCCCCCAGGCGCGCCGCCGAAGTCCTCGCGGGACTGGAGTCCCCCCTGGCCCGGCGCATGCGCCGCACCCTGCGCCTGAACCCCACCCGCTTCGGCATCCGCCAGGCCTTCACCGACCTGGTCAGCGCCGAGACCCGCCCGGGACCCCACGAGGTGGCGGCGCTGGTTGAGGAGATCGCCGCGCGCCTGAAGGCGGGAGCCTCCCCCTCCCTGCGGGTGGACACCAACGCCGTGGAGATGGCCCGCACCTTCCCCGCCGACCCCGGAGTTGTCGCCGCCCTCCTGCTCAACCCGGTCACCCTGAACCCGGGCGAGGCGCTCTTCGTGCCCGCCGGCTGCGTCCACGCCTACATTTCGGGCTTGGGGGTGGAGATCATGGCCTCCTCCGACAATGTCCTGCGGGCCGGCCTGACCCGCAAGCACGTCGATATTCCCCGGATGCTGGCCTGCGTGGACTATGTGGCCGCCCCGCCCGTGCGACCTGCCCCGGAGTACCTTTCCCGGGCTACGCGCGCCTACTACGCGCCGGTGGACGACTTCGAGCTCATGGTCACCACGGTGGTGCCCGAGGACGGGCGCATCCAGGTTCCCGGCCGTGGCCCGCGCATTCTCCTGGGAGTCGAGGGGCGCACTCTGGTGACGACGCCGGCGGGCCAACTCTCCTTGGAACGTGGCCAGTCCGTCTTCGTCACCGCCCAGGAGCGCACCCTGGCCGTCGAAGGCGCCGGGAGCCTGGTCCAGGCCGACGTGCCCTGAGCCCCGCCGGGCAGGGGCCCGGCGCCTGGCGATCCGCCAAGGCGTCGCTGGCGCCCCCTGAGCCCCGCCGGGCAGGGGCACGGCGCCTCACCAGGGCGCCTCACAAGGGGATAGCGCCCTCTTGGCGGGCGGCGGCCCGGGCGAGGGCGTCGTCGGCCCGGGGGCAGACGATCACGGCCCCCCGCCCCGCCCGCCAGGCCGCGAGCACGGCGCGCACCATGGGCTCCGCGGTCGTCTCGCGCACAAGGACGGGCCGGGGGCCGCGGGCCACCGGGGGGAGGCCGGCGACCAGGTCCGCTCGCGTCAGGACGCGTCTGCGCCCCCGCTCGTCAACGGCGACCAGGGCGGGGGCGCCATCGTGGGTGCCGGCGGCGGGGACGTGGTCGGGGAGGGCCATGAGGTCGGCGACGCCGTCGATGGCGAGTGCCGGCAGTTCACCGGGCCAGTGCAGCGCCAGGGAGGCGCGCGGCACCAGCACCTGGGCCTCAGCGTCCTGGTCGAGGTCCGTCTGGTCGAAGGCAACCGAGACGCCCGGCGCCTCACCGGCGTCGTCGGATCCGCTGCGGGGGCCCAGAAGGACCGGGCGTCCGGCCAGCCAGGCGCCGGCGCACCACACCATGGTGCGCCAGTGGGGCAGGGTCGTCACCTGGACGGTGGAGCCGGGAGACGACTCAGCGGCAATGAGTCCGGCGGCCTTGGAGTGCCACATGGACAGGACTCGCCCGGTGAACTCGGTTCTTTCGCTGCGCGCGTACCACACCAGCCAGGGGCGATCGGCGTCGGCGGGCGTGGGGAGGATCGTGATCAAGGTGTCGGCCACCCTCCGAATTCAAGCAGCCGGTAGACTCCAAGCTCCTGTGATATCAACGTTATCTTCCTGTGATCTTAGTGTGTGTCCACAGACACAGGTGGGCCGCTCCAGACCCCCGGGGCGGGGCTGGCGAGGGTCCTGCGGGGCCCGCGAAACGCCCGACACGCCAAGGTCACGAGTCGGTGATGATTGGCTCTACGGCTTGACGCAGGCCGACCTACAGCCATGTAATTTTGCGTAGTCTTTATGTCGACCCGGAAGGGAGGCGGCCATGTGGAACATCCTCGGCCCAGGTCCGCTAGCGCGGATCGATGAGGCTGACAGTGCCGTGCAGCTCCTTATGGGCAGCGACGATGTCGACGAGGGCCCCCTTGCTTGGCAGGAGCGCGCTCTGTGCGCCCAGACCGACCCGGAGGCCTTCTTCCCTGAGAAGGGTGGCTCCACCCGTGAAGCCAAGCGCGTATGTGCCTCGTGCGAGGTCCGCGCCGAGTGCTTGGAGTACGCCCTGGCCAGTGATGAGCGTTTCGGCATCTGGGGCGGCCTGTCAGAGCGCGAGCGCCGCAAGCTCAAACGCCGTGCGGTATGACTGCTCCGGGCGCCCTGGACCTCGGTGGGCGCGCCCATGGGATTGAGACGCTAGCCGTTCTCGTCTCAGCCGGCGTAACCCCCTACCTGCCTAGCACCCTGCGCGCCCTGGCGCGTCAAACACACGCCCCCGAGGTCGTCCTCGTGGTTGATGTCGCTTCGCGCGACAACGGCTTGGGCGACGGCAGCCCCGTCGAGGAGGCGGTTGAGCTTTCCGGCCTGGACGCTGTCAGCGATGTGCGCATTGTGCGCGTCGCCAACGCCACGAGTTTCGGGGGCGCCGTCACCCAGGGCATGGAGCGTTACGCAGCGCTCATTACCGCAGGTAACCGTCGGCGCCTGCCCACCGACTCGGGCGCCACCTCAGTGGCCACCGGGGCCCTGGCCCGGCCCGGCTCGCTGACCGCCGCGCAGCTGACCGGCCCCACCGGCGCCCTGTCGCCGATCACCGCCTCTGAGAAAAGCACCTTGCAGGATGAGGACGCCACCAGGGAGCACTTCCTGTGGCTCCTCCACGACGACTCGGCCCCAGAACCGACCTGCCTGGAGGAGCTGGTCAGCGCCGCGGCCGAGGGCCGCTCGGTGGCCCTGGTCGGCCCCAAGCAGGTCGACTGGGACAACCCTGAAATCCTCTTGGAGGTGGGCCTGCGCACCACGGCCTCGGCCCGCCGCGCCAACGACATCGTCCCCGGGGAGATCGACCAGGGGCAGCATGACGACCGCAGTGACGTCCTGGCGGTGGGTACCGCGGGCGCCTTCGTCGATCGTGCCGTGTGGGAGCAGGTGGGGGGCACCTCGCCCTACTTCGCTCCTTTCGGGGACGGCCTGGAGCTGTCCCGGGCGGTGCGCCTGGCCGGGTATCGCGTTGTGGTGGCCCCGAAGGCCGTTGTGCGCCACCGGCGGGCCTCCTACCTGGGGGTGCGCGTGCGCGGAACGGGCGCGCGCCGGACGAAGGCGCCGCTTCTGCCCGACCCCGACCGCAGCTACCGGCCACGGCGCATCGCCCAGCTGACCGCTTGGGCGACCTTCTCCACCCGCCCCGTCGGCCTGCTATTGACCTGGTTCGTGCTGCTGGGCCTGGTCCGTACCGCCTGGAGGCTGTTGTCCAAAGACCCCGCCCTGGCGCGCGACGAGTTCATTGCGGCGCTGCGCGTGGCGAGCAGGCCCGCCCGGATCCGCCAGGGGCGCCGCCGCCTGGCCGCATTCACCGCCGTGCCCCGCACAGTGGTGGCCGAGCTCTACCTCGATCCCGCTCAGATCCGCGTCGTGCGCCGTGACCGGGCCCGCCAGGAGCGGGAACGGGTGGCCCGGGCCCAAGCCCCCAGCGAGCTGGAGCTTCGCGAACTACAGGCCCTGGCGCGCCGCCGCCGCTGGGTTCTCGCGGCCGTCCTCCTGGTGGCCCTGGCCCTGGGCCTGGTGGGCATGTCGTCAGTGATTGTGGCGCGCTCCCTGACCGGGGGGGCCCTGGTTTCGCTGGGGCAGGAGTGGCGCCAGAACTGGGACGCCGCTTGGGCGACCTGGGCGGCGTCCGGCGACGGCTACCCCGCAACACTGACCCCGTTCCTGGCCGTCTTGGCCCTACCCCAGGCCCTGGGAGGCCTTGTGGGCTTGACCGGCGACTCCCTGGTCCACCTGCTCCTCCTCCTGGCCCTGCCATTGGGGGCGGCCGGCGCCTGGGCGGCTGCGGGAACCATTACGAGACGCACCAGCCTGCGGGCCTGGGCCGCCCTGGTCTGGGCCCTGTCGCCCACGCTCCTGCTGGCTGTGGGCCAAGGGCGCTTGGCGGCCGTCCTCGTCCACCTCGTGCTTCCCTGGGCGCTGACCGCCCTGGCGCGGGCCGTGGGCGCCGACCGGCGGGACCTGGTCCTGTCCGGGCTGGTGGGGGCCCACCAGCTCACCGATGAGGAGCGCGCCGAACTGGAGCGCTTCGCCCACGAGCGCATTGAGGACCTGGGAGTACCTGAGGACGAGGAGGGCCTCCCGGACGAGGACAAGGTCCCCGAGGACCAGGAGGAGTCTGGGGATCAGGGCGGGGCCTCCGGGGATGAGCCCGAGGGCCAGAACGAGGGCCACAAGGAGCCCTCCCGGGACTCCGGCCAGGAGGCTCAGGACACCAGTGCTACCGGTACGCGGGCTCGCGCGTCAGCCCCCGGGCCGGGCGCGCACGCCGCTGACCCCGGCCCCGACACTGCGGAGAAGACCGGGGCCGGCGCCGCGGGCGACAGCCGACACGGTAGCGCCGAGCCGTCATCCCCCGCCCCCGCCGCGGAGGGGGCCGGCGACGCCGAGGGCTTCCCCAAGGAGGGCGTCGAGGCCGACGGGGCCGCTGACGAGGCCAAGGAGAGCGCATCTCCAGAAGAGGACGGCAACCCGGCTGAGGACGACGACGAAGACGATCAGGTCCCGGCCGACGACCCCCGGGTGGTCGCCATCCGAACAGGGACCGCCCAGCACTACGGGCCCGGGTCGCCCACCGCCGCGGCGGTGGCGGGCTTACTGCTGACCGCCATTGTGGCGGCAGCCCCGGCCACCGCGGCCGTCGTGATCCCAGCCCTGCTCGTGCTCATGGTCGCCTCCTGGCGGTCTGCTCCGCGCCTGCTGCTCACGCTCGCCCCCGTGGTCGCCACGGCCGCCCCCTCCTGGTGGCGCGCCTGGCACATCTGGGCCTCCACAGGTCGGCTGGCGGCGGCCCAGTACCTGCTCACCGACCCCGGCGCCCCCCTGAGTGCACCGGCCCCCAGCGCCATGGAGATGCTCCTGGGCCTGCCCCAGGACCTGGACTCCATTCTCACTGCGCCGCTCCTGGCGTTGGCGGCCAAGGCCGTGCTCGCCCTGGTACCCGTCCTGGCCGTCGCCGGCCTGCTCCTGAGCGGCCGCCACGGGGCGCGTGCGCGCATGGGCTTCCTCGGCGCGGCTGGTGCGCTGGCCCTGGCGCTGGCGGCCGCCCGCCTCCCCTCGGGCGTGGGCCCCGCCCCGGGGGCCGATAGCGCCGAATTGGCCACCGCCTGGCCCGGAACCGCTGTCTCACTGCTCCTGGTGGGACTTCTCACCTCCGCCCTGGCCGCCGCGGACGCCGCCCGCAGCGCCCTGGTGCGTCACCCCACCCGCGGGCTCCGCCTGACCCTGACTGTCATGAGCGTCCTGGCCCTGGCCGGGCCCCTGGCGGCCGGGGGAGCGTGGGCCCTGGCCGCCGCCGGCTCCGACGCCCAGGGGAGGGCCGCCTCCGTCATGGCCCTGCGGGCCGGGGGCCAACAGATCCCGATCATTGCCAGTGAGATCCAGCGTTCCGGGGCCGCCGGCAGGGTCCTGGTGCTCACCTCCACCGACTCCGGCCTGGAGGTCTCCCTGTGGCGCGGGGAAGGGACCCTGCTGGCGGACACCATCCCGGCGGTGACCGCCGCCCAACTCGCCGCGCGCACTGACACCGGTCCCCTGAGCCTGGGCGGACCGGCCTCCGACACCACCCAAAGCGTGCTGCTGGATCAGGCCGACGCCGAGCTGGCCACCATTGTCGCCAGTGGGGCCGCCGGCCAGGACGAGGCCGTTGCCGACCAGCTGGCCGCCCACGGCATCGCCGTAGTGCTGCTGGCCGACCGGCCCGGCGACGAGACCACCGCACTGGTCAAGGCGGGCCTGGACGCCACGCCCGGCCTGGAGCAACTGACCCAGACCGCCGCTGGCATTTCCTGGCGCGTGACCCCCAGCACCGGTGCTGAGCCGGCCCGGGCCGCCCTAGTCGACGACCAGGGGCGGAGCACTACTCTTCCGTGGAGAGGCACCCGCCTGACGGCCACGGTGCCCGCCGCTCAACCGGCCAGCACCCTGGTCCTGGCTGAGCGGGCCGACCCGGCCTGGCGGGCCACGCTCAACGGGCAGCCGCTTCAAGCCGCCACCGTGCCCGGTCCCGAGGGAACCTGGAGACAGGCCTTCACCGTCCCGGCCGGCGGAGGGGAGCTTGTGGTCACCCACGAAGGCACCACCGCGACCATGGCCCCGGCCATCTGGGTCACCTGGGGCCTGGTGGCCCTGGCCTCCCTGCCCCTGCGACGCCGGAGGATCTCAGCATGACCCCCTCCAAGCCGGTAAGACCCGCATCCGCCAAGGGCCGCAGCAGGCGTGCGCGCCGCCGTCGACGCCGGGCCGTGCGGCACGCCGCGAGCCTGCTCCTATCCGCCGTACTGCTCGCCGCCGTGGTGAGCCTGGCCTGGTGGGGCACGCTCACCCCTCCAGTGCCTCCAAGCCCAGTGAGCGCCGTCAACGTCCTGGCCACCACCACTGACACTCCTTTCGTCTGCCCGGCGGCCCCGAGGAACACGCTGGGCGCGGTCGCCCTGGGGCAGACCACGAGCACCACCACCATCACCCCCCTGCCCGGCGCCTCGGCACTGTCCTGGGGCCAGGAGGAGTTGGACACCTCGGCGCCCACGGTGCGCACTGATGGCGAGGGCGGCACCCTGCACCTGGTGGCCGGAGAAGTGGCCGGGCAAGACTCGCCCGCTGGGGGGGTCGTGGGCGTATCCACCACGCTGACCCCCGACGGGGACCTGCGCGGGCTGACCGCCGCACCCTGCTCCCCCGCCTCAGCGATCTCTTGGTTCGTCGGCGGGTCGACCGCGCTCGGCTCCTCCGCCGAACTGCGCATGACCAACCCCGGGACCACCACGGTCAAAGCGAGAGTGTCCCTCTACGGCTCCACCGGTCGCCTCGCCCTGCCCTCCAACGGTGAGTTGACCGTACCCGCCGGTCAGACTGTGGCGCTGCTCCTGGAGACGGCCGGGGCGGCCGACGACCGGGTGGCCCTCTCAGTGGAGGCCGATGGCGGCACCATTGTGCCCGTCCTGGTCACTGAATCCCTCGACGGCGAAACCCCCGCCGGAACCGAGGTCCTAACCCGTGGGGCCGCCCCCAGCACCAGCCTGAGTGTGCCCGGCGTAGTCCTGGTTGAACCTGAGAACCAGGGCGAGCGCTCCGATGCGCAGACCTCAGCAGTCAGCGCCCAATCACCCGCGGTGCGGGTGGTCAACCCCGGCACTGAGGCGGCCACGGTATCCGTTTCCCTCCTGGGGGCCGCCGGGCAGGAGGCTCTGCCGGGCGCCGAGCAGGTCGTCATCGACCCTGGTGCGGTGTTCGATATCTCCTTGGGCGGTGTGGCACCGGGGCATTACGCGGTGCGAGTCACCTCCGACGCCCCGGTGAGCGCCGCGGTCCGCCTGGTGCGCAGCGCCGGGGAGTACCCGGCCCGCTCCGGGGCCTTGGCCCATGACATCGCCTGGGTGCAGGCCACCACCCCCGGGACCCTGGATTCGGCGACCCTCGCGGTGCCCCGCGAACAGGGGCTCTCCCCGGTGGTCGTGCTCTCCAATTCCTCGGCGCGCGACGCCGCCCTCACCTTGGGGTCGGCGGACGGGTCCTGGACCCAGGAGATCACGGTGCCGGCGTGGTCCACCCTCACCCCTGAAATACCCCAGGGGGTCACAGCGCTCACCCTCAGCGGCCAGGACGTGGACGCCGTCAGTGCGGCCGCAGTCGTGACCGTTTCGGTCCAGGGGGATGTTCCAGGCGAACTCATTGCCGTCATCCCGGCGGTGCCCGATGCCGCGGCCCTCAGCGGGCGCCCCATTCTCTTGCGCTAGCTTTCGCACTGGGCGACACCTGCGGCGGCCCGTTCCCAACGCCCCTCACGCCATCAAGCACGTCATCAAGGCGCATTGCGCCCAGTGGCCTCAGCGAGCCTCCGGGTCGATCTCCTCCGGGCGGCGCCCGAGCATGAGAGCCACCTGCTCGACCACCACCCGCTGGACCAGCTCAGCCAGCTCGGCGCGGTCGCGCGCCCGGAAGGTCACCGGGCGGCGGTAGATGACAACACGGGCCGGGAGTCCGGCATGCGGATCGGCGGTAAAACCCCGGCCCAACACCACACCCCGCTCCCAAGGCGCAGGGTCGGAGGGCGGCACCTCCTCCACGGCGAACTGGATGGCGGTGACCTGGGGGACTCGGGAGGCCAGGGCGTCCGCCGCACGGACCACCATGTCGTCGAAAACCTCCGCCCGGGTCCGCCACCCGGGAAGAACCGGGGGCATGAGAGGGCCCCGCAGCCCGTGCCCGTGCCGGTCCCGACGACGCCGCGCCACAGGAGCGCGGACGGTCGGGCGGTGCTGTACGGGACTCACGCCCCCAACCCTACGGGCCACCGGCTCCGGGGGCGGCAGGCGCGGCCGCGCCTGCGCTGGTTGCGTCCCCTAAGCCGGTTTCGCCACATATTCGCCCACCTAATGGGCGGGGCGGGAGCCGGCCGTGGAGGGCGCGGCCGCGGGGGTGACATCCGCGGGGCCTGACCGCCCATGAGGACCGTGAAGGACCGTGAGCGGTGCGGTCGCGCTCGCCCGGGGTGGCTGGACGCAAAACAGGGGCGGCCGCGGTAGCCTGCGTCAGTGAGAAGCGTCCGACGCTGCCGGCGTCCCGGCTGTGAGAACCCCGCTGTGGCGACCCTGACGAGCGTGTACGCGGACTCCACCATTGTGCTGGGGCCGTTGGCCACCGAACGCGAGCCCGAGGCCTACGACTTGTGTCAGAAGCACGTGGACTCCTTCACCGCCCCGCGCGGCTGGCAGGTCATCCGCCTGGCCACCGACTTCGCCCCAGCGCCCCCCAGCGAGGATGACCTGCTGGCCCTGGCCGACGCCGTGCGCGAGGCCTCCAGGGTGCCCCGGCCCTCCCCGCAGCCCGTCGAGCGCGCCGGCAGGCCAGGGGGCATTGTGCCCGGCCCCCTCACCCGTGACCCGGTCTCGCCGGCAGCACCTCCCCTGGCCACGGGGGAGATTCTGCGCCGCGGTCACCTGCGCGTCCTGCGTGGGGACAAGGAGGACTGAGATGACCGGCAGCGCCCTGCCGGCCTGGCTGCGCGAATCGCTGCGTTGCCCGGTAACCGGAGGGGAACTCGTAGACGACCTGGATGAGCAGGGCCGTCCGCAGCTGGTCTCGCCCGGTGCGGCCCTGGCCTACCCCGTGCGCAATGGTGTTCCCATCCTGCTCGCCGGCCAGGCCCGTCCCCTGTCAGGCGCCGACTCGGCCGACCCCCGCCCCTGAGGCGCCCCGGCTGCCGGCGGATCCAGGTAACGGGCGCGCGAGGCCGCCTGCGCCGGCCCGGGTCCTTAAGAGGGGTGCCACCCGGCTCCAGGGGTCGCGCCGTCCGGGATCCCCTGGGGGTGTGCGGGCTTGGGGGTTGCACATTCTTTCTTCCCTCAAGGAGTGGGGAGGCGCGGAATCCTGCGGATCTGCTCGAGATCTGGGGGTCCGGGAAGGGGATGAATGTGCGAACGGGTACGTCGTTGCACATTCATCCTTGTCGAACCGACCCCCTACGATGAGGGATCGTTGAAATACCAACGATCCCTCACAGGCTGGTGCAAGAAGAATGTGCAACACCGCCACGCCTGACTCCTGTGGACGCGCTGGTTTCCTTGAGGTTGGCCGGGCCCGAGCGCGTCGGCGGGGGCCTGCAGGCCCAGGACATCAGGGAGATACCGTGAAGAGCTCAGGGGTCGTGCCGGCGGGGGCCTGCAGGCCCAGGACGTCAGGGAGGCACCCCTGCCCTCGGCATTGAGGAAGGGCTTGTTGATGCTGGCAGTGTTCTCCCCGAGCAGCCCCGCCCTCGAGGTGGTCTCCGTCTGGTCCGGGGTGAGGCGCCCCGGCCGGTGCGCCCATGAGTCGAAGCACGACAGGGTGGAGCGGGCCCCGTTCAGGAGCCCGGGGCGCGCACCCCGAAGGGCGGGCGGGCGAACTGCGCAGCGGCCCGCTGGTCGGCCTGACGGTCGCGCTGCTCCAGAAGCAGCTCCCGATTCCTGCGCTCGGTCAAGACCGCCGCCAGCAGCCGCTCCGGGTGCGTGCCCAGGGGCGGGGGCGGGGAAACGCAGGCCAGGGCCTGGCCGGCCAAGTAGCGCCCCAGGCGGTCCCTGGCGTCAGGGCGCAGGGACGAGGCCCGTTGCAGGAAGGTGCGGCCCACCAGGGCCAGGTTGCCCGGCAGGGCGCGCAGGTCCGCTCCCTGAGCCCACTCGGCCAGCTCCGGGGGCATGAGCAGCGGTGGGGAGGCGTGGCCGGCAGCCCGGTCCCGCACCACATAGGTGCCCGCCATGAGGTCCCCCAGCCGCTTGCCGCGCCGCGTTATCGCACAGGTCGCCACCGCGATCATGCCCTGGAAGAACCACACCTCCACCGCGGAGGCCAAAACCCGCACCAGGCAGTGGCGCAATCGCACCGGCCCACCGTCGTCGCGCACCACCCGGCTGCCGGCCACCAGCCTGCCGGCGCTGCGCCCCCGCGTCAGCACCTCGACGGTCAGGGGGATCAGCACAACCCAGGTGAAAAAGAAAAGAGCCACCATGGTGGCGGCCATCGCGCCCGATACTTGGAGGTCGAACCTGTCCACCAGGGCGGCGAAGGTCAGCACCGTGAGCGCGAGGCAGATGCTGTAGAGGGTGTAGTCAATGAGCCCGGAGATGATTCGGACACCCACGGAGGCCGGGACCACTTCCAGGGCGACCGCCTCCCCAGTCACCATGAGGTCCCGTTCGATCATTCGCTCGGAGGAGGAATCAATGTGGTTCACCATGGCAGACTCCCTGCGTGGATATTGATGCTTTTGCTGCCGCGCACCGCGACCAGTGGGAGCGCCTCGACTCGCTCGTGGCGCGCCGTCGCCTCTCCGGGGCCGAGGCCGACGAGCTGGTGACCCTTTACCGGGCCAGCGCCCGACACCTTTCGCGCATCCGCACCGGGGCCCCCGACCCCCAGCTCATTGCCGAGATGTCTACCCGCGTGGCGGCAGCCCGTGGCCGCTTGACGGGCACGCGCGAGGCGCGCCTGAGCGACCTTAAACGCTTCCTGATCTACTCCGTGCCCGCCGCCCTGTACCGGGTGCGCTGGTGGACGGTGGGGGTCATGGTCGTGGAGATCGCCATAGCGGTGGTTATTGCCGTGTGGACGGTGCGCAGCCCAGCGGCCATGTCGGCACTGGGCACCCCGGCCATGCTGGACCAGTATGCCAACGAATCCTTTGAGGCCTACTACTCCGAGTACGCGCCCTCCGAGTTCGCCGCCTCCGTGTGGACCAATAACGCCCGCATTGCCGCGATCTGCGTGGCCAGCGGCGTGACCGGCTTCGTGCCGCTCTACGTCCTGTACGGCAATGCGGTCATGCTGGGGCAGGCCGGCGCCGTCATGGCCGACCACGACCTGCTCTGGGAGTTCTTCGCCCTCATCCTGCCCCACGGGCTGCTGGAGCTCACCTGCATCTTCGTTGCCGGCGGGGCCGGGCTGCGCCTGTTCTGGACACTGCTGGTACCCGGCCCCCGCTCCCGCGGGGTCGCCCTGGCCACCGAGGGGCGTGCACTGATGACCGTGGCGGTCGGGCTGACCGGCGCCCTGGCCGTCGCCGGTGTCATTGAAGCCTTCGTGACCCCGGCCCCCATGCCCTGGGCGGTCAAGATCACCATTGGCGCCCTGGCATTGGCCGCCCTGTGGGTCTACACCCTGGTCCTGGGGCGGCGTGCAGTGCTGGCGGGGCACAGCGGGGACCTGGAGGAGACCGAGGCCGGCAGCACACTTCCCGAGGCGGGCTGAGGGGTCCGCGTCCCGCACCCCGGCCATTAGAGCCTCCCCGCGGCCTTGAGCGCCAGGTAGGTGTCGGCCAGCGCCGGGGCCAGGGACCCGGGCGGGGCCTGCACAACCTCGGCCCCGGCCCGCAGCAGACGCTGACGCACCGCGTCGAGTTCAACCAGGTCGTGCTCGGCGGCGGCAGCCGTGTAGGCGCTCTCAGCGTCGGCGCGCGTTTGACGCAGCACCTCCAGCCCCGGGTCGGTGGCGCAGGCCACCACCAGCGTGTGGTCGGTGGCCAAAGCGCCCAACGCCCTCACCATGGAGGCGTCGGTGCCCGAACCGTCCAGGGCGGTGAGGACCACCACCAGGGCGCGCTGGGACAGGGCCCGGCGCACCGTCGAGGTCACCAGAGTCCAGTCGATCTCCACCAGGGTGGCCTCCAGGGGGGCGAATTGGTCGGCCAGGGCACTCATGAGGGCCGGCCCGGCCTCCCCGCGCACCTGCATGCGCAGGGCCGTGTCCACGGCAATGACATCAATCCGGTCGCCGGCCCGTGAAGCCAGTGCGGACAGCAGTAGGGCGGCCTCCATATGGGCGTCGAGCCGGGGGGCGTCCTCCAGACGGGCGGCGGCCAGCCGACTGGTGTCCAGGACAATGAGGACACGCCGGTCCCGCTCAGGGCGCCAGGTGCGCACCACCACCTCGCCGCGCCGGGCCGTGGAACGCCAATCAATGGAGCGCACGTCATCGCCCACGACGTACTCACGCAGAGAATCGAACTCGGTCCCCGCCCCGCGCACCATGACGGTGCTGCGCCCGTCGAGCTCACGCAGGCGCGCTAACCGGCTGGCCAGGTGGCGGCGAGAGGCGAAAGCCGGCAGCACCCGCAGCCGTGCCGGACAGCGCAAGGAGGCCTGCCGCCCGGCCAACCCGAGCGGTCCGGGTATGCGCACCGTGACCAGATCGGCGTCTCGGTCTCCACGGCGCGAGGGAGTGAGCGTCGTGCGGCTGCGGCGCCGCTGTCCCGGAGGAAGCTCCATGGTGGAGCGCTCCCGGGTGGCCCCCGCCGACGGCGGCCAGGCGTCACGCACTTGTGCGCGCACCTGGCGCGGCCCATCGTTGAATACCGTCAGGGTCGCCGTTGTCGACTCTCCCAGCCGCACCACCCGCGCCACTGAGCGCGTCACGCGCAGCCTCCTCGGCGAGGGCGCGGCAATGGCGTCCAGGCAGGCCGCCGTCAGCACCACCGTTGACCAGGCCACAATCGTGGCCGGACGCGGCACCAGCATGACCAGCACCACACCGGCGACCAACGCCCACACCGTGCGCATGGTCAGGTACACGCCGGGCCCTCCCTTCCTGTCCTATGGGGCATGACGCTGTTTCAGCGGGGGACCGGCACCGAACGCAGCACGCCGTTGATCACCGACTCGGTGGTGACCCCCTCCATCTCGGCTTCGGCGCGCAGCTGGATGCGGTGGCGCAGCGTAGGCAGAGCCAGGGCCTTGACGTCGTCGGGGGTGATGAAGGAGCGGCCGCCCAGCCACGCCCAGGCCCGCGAGGAGGCCAACAGCGCCGTCGCCCCACGGGGGGACACCCCCAGGGCCACGGAGGGTGTCGTTCGGGTTGCCCGCACCAGGTCAACGACATAGGCGAGTACTTCGGGGGCGGCCCCCACGGTGCGCACCTGGGCGCGGGCAGCCGACAGGTCCTCAGGAGTGGCCACAGCCCGAAGACCCGCACTGGTCAGGTCCCGGGGGTCGAAGCCCCCCGAGTGGCGTGAGAGCACCTCGATCTCCTCATTGCGCTCAGGCAGCGGCAGCACGAGCTTGAGCAGGAAGCGGTCCAACTGGGCCTCAGGCAGGGGGTAGGTGCCCTCGTACTCCACCGGGTTCTGGGTGGCAATGACCATAAAGGGCTCCGGCAGGGGACGAGGAGTTCCGTCCACTGAGACCTGGCGCTCCTCCATGGCCTCCAGGAGCGCGGCCTGGGTCTTGGGCGGAGTGCGGTTGATCTCGTCAGCCAGAAGGAGGTTGGTGAACACCGGACCGGCCCTGAAGGAGAATTCGGCGCTGCGCGAGTCGTAAACCAGTGAACCGGTGACGTCACCGGGCATGAGATCAGGGGTGAACTGGATGCGCTTAGTGCCTATATCCAGGGCTTGGGCCAGGGAGCGGACCAGCAGCGTCTTGGCCACACCGGGCACGCCCTCCAGCAGCACGTGCCCACCGGCCAACATGGCTATGACCAACCCGGTCACGGCGGCGTCTTGACCCACAATCGCCTTGCCGACCTCAGAGCGCACGGCTACCAGCCGGGAGCGAGGATCGAGGGCGGGTTGGGGGGAGCCGGCCGAGGCCCCCTCGGCGGCTGCTGAGGCTGCCGCGGGCACCGAGCCATAACCCCCGGGGCCGGTCGTCAGTGTCGTGGTGGCGGCCTCGTGAGAGGCGTCGGATGCGCTGGCCTCAGCGCCGGTGGGGGTGCTCATCGGGGGTGAACCTCGCTCTCAAGTTGGTCGAGCAGGACGGCCAGATCCGCCAGGGACCTGTCATCGGTGGGCGTGGGCCCGTACAGGAGCTGGTAGATCATCTCCTGGTCTTGTCCACTGGCCCGGGCAATGGCCTCCACCAGTTGGTGGGGGTCCGCGCCGGAGTGGAGGCCCAGGTAGCGTCCCATACGCATGGCGGTGGCGGCGCGCAGGGCCTGGGCGGCGCGCTCGCGGTCCGCCGCCTTGCGATACAGGCGCCCACGGCCCTCAGTGGTTTCGGTGGCGCGCACGAGCACCGGCAGCTTCTCGGGCACGATGCGCCCGAAACGGCGTCCGCGCACCAGCGCTAGAACCATGGTAGTGACCGCCGCCTGGGCCAGGAGCACCGGCAGCCAACGGGGGGTGCTCACGGTTTGCCAGATGCTCAGCCCGCGTTCCTGGGCGGCGTCGAACCATACCAGCTCCTCATTGTGGCCCAGGGCCCGGATGCTCAGCGCGGCGTTGCCCGCGGAGGCCAGGTTGGCGTTGGATACAATGGAGCTGTCGGCAATGACGCGTAGTTGCCCGCCGGAGTTCATGGGGACGGTGACATAGGCGTACCGGTCCGTGGCCACCGGGAAGCAGCCAACAGCCTCGTGCGCCTGGTCTATCTTGACCGATCCCCGGGAGCCGTCCAGGCTCTCGGCGGCCAGGGCGTCCCGGTCGTTGCACGCGGGGGCCAAGTCGGTGTCCGCTGGAGCCGAGGTGCCGCTGGAGGTCAGGGATGAGAGCCCGTCAAGGTCCTGGTACAGGGCGCCAATGACGACGACATCCCCACCGGCCCGCCGGATAGCGCTGCGCTCGGAATAAGTGAGCGCCCCGGCGTTAATCAGCGCCACGGTGGCCCCCTGGGCGGAGGCGGCCACGGCCTGGTCGACGGAGGAGACTTCCCGCACCGTCACACCCTCGGCGCGCAGGAGCTCGGCAAGGGCCTGCGCCCCCTCGGGCGCGGGATTGTTAATGGCCAGGGGAACCTCGGAGGTGGTGGGCTTTGTCCACATAGTGATCAGGGTGACCGCCAAGAGCAGAGCGGAGGCGGCCAGCAGTGGCCTCCAGCGCCGCAGGCGAACAGACACAGGGGTGCCGACCACCTGATCGGCGGGGGCCTGGGGCGGCTCGGCGAGGGCGGGAGAGGCGCTTGTGGCGGCACTCATAGTACTCATAGTGCGGCCTCCGCAAGCGCGCGGGCCTGCTGCTGGTGCGATGGGCGGAAGTTGTCGATGGCGCGCGCCAGGCTGCGCATCCACTCGTCCTGGGCCGGGGTGGAGGCCACCTCTCCGTAGCGCACGGCGTCGAAGAGCCCGGCCGCCCGGTGGAGCTCGTCGCTGAAGGGGGCCACCGGCACTGAGGCGACGACGGCGGCCTCGTGCGCCGTCATCCCCGGATAGTCCTCAATGAGACCGCGCTCGTCCAAGGAGCGGATGATTGCGCGGAAGCGTTCGACAACCGCGGTGGCGAAGTCCCCCTGGGCGGCGGCAGCGTCAGCGACCCGGGTCAGGGTGGCGGCGTCACGGTCATCCTCGAACAGGGTCGCCTTCCTCATTTTCACCCTGTGGGCCTGGGTGATGCGCGTGACCAGGGCGATGATGGCGATCAGGAGGGCCCCCAGGAGGAGCACGGAAATAGCGGCGGACAGCCAGGGAGGCGCCTGGGGGATCACAGTGGTGGGGTTCAGGTGCTCGGTGATCCACTTCCACACCATCTCCAGCAGGTTCGGGCGCGGGTGGTAGGCGGGCTTGGCGAGTTCGGCCTGCGCGGCCTCGCGCGCCTCCTGCGCGTCGGGCGTGGCCGGGACCTCAAGGGCCGGACGGGCCGCGACCATGCGCGCCGCGAGGAGGTTGAGGGAGTCCATGTGCTGTGCCATGCCGTGCCCTCACACGCCGGCGGCCTGGCGCAGCTCGACGTCCAGACCCTCGTTGCGCATCCGCAGATCCACATAGATTAAGGCGGTCACCGAAGCGTTGAAGGGCAGCACCAGGGCGCTGAGGACGGCTGTGATAAAGGTTATGAGCGCCATAAAAAAGGCGTACATCTCCGGGGCGATCACGGCGAAGCCGGATCCGACAACACCCGTTGCGCCAGAGATCGCTCCAGAGATTATTGAGGTAATCAGGCCGGCGAGGAACAGGGTTCCCAACACCTTCCAGAAATTACCGCGGGTCAAGGCCCAAGAGCGCTTTATGCCCTCAATGACGCCAATGTTCTCCAGGACCAGGGCGGCGGGGGCCACAGACAGTCGGACCGCAATGAAGGCAATGGCCACGCCGGTGGCAATAACGAGGAACAGGAGCAGCATGAGGAACAGAATAAAGAGCCCCGGGCTCACATCCTCACCGCTATCCGATACGGCCGTGGATATGATGACGTATCCCATGGCCATGCTGGCGGCGCTGACGATCGCGATGATGGCACCGTTGATCAGGCTCAGGAGCAAGGTTTGGCCGATGAGGGCCAGGACCCGGTCCTTGGTGCGCTCCCATGCCTCCCCCGGGGTGGGCAAGCGGCCCAGCACGGCCCGCGAGACTGCGACAATGAGCAGCCCGGTCAAGATGGTGCTCGCCAGGGCGACGAGCAGGGTCCGCAGCAGGTCGCTGCCCGAGGCGGCCAGGACCGCGAAGACCGCATCCATCTCGGAGTAGGAGGAGTCGACGGTGCCGGCGCTCAGGCTGGCCAGCGGAGCGACTGACAGGTAGGTGAGCACTGCCGAGAGCAGGCCAATGACACTCATGACCACCAGCGAGGGCAGGAACATGGCCCGGGGGTTAACCCGCAGGGCCTCGAAAGCGCCGCCGAGGATCTCAAAAACGCTCAAAGGCCGCAGGGGGACAATGCCCGGCTTGGGGGTCAGAAGGAGGCCCGGCGGGATAGCGCCAGGGGCGTAGGGGTTCTGCCCTGCGGGGGCAGGGCCTGCGGGGCCGCCGGCAGTTGGGTAGGAGTACGGGCCTGCGGGGCCGGGGGCCGGATAGGGGTTCTGCCCGGGAGCGCCGGGGCCGGGGCCGCCGGCAGTCGGGTAGGGGTACGGTCCTGCGGGGCCGCCGGCCGGGTAGGGGTACTGGTCGGGAGCGCCGGGGCCGGCAGCCAGGTAGGGAT
This sequence comes from Actinomyces oricola, assembly GCF_004104015.1. Taxonomy (GTDB): domain Bacteria; phylum Actinomycetota; class Actinomycetes; order Actinomycetales; family Actinomycetaceae; genus Actinomyces; species Actinomyces oricola. The sequence goes on from NZ_RYFV01000007.1 coordinate 27,532, forward strand.
ACGGTCCTGCGGGGCCGCCGGGACCGGGGGCGGAGTAGGGATTCTGCTCTCCCGGCACCCCGCCAGGAGGCGCGCCAGGAGGGCTGTACCCGGGGGCAGAGGAAGAGCCGGACGGAGGCAGCCAGCTCGTGTTGTCGCTGCTCATGGGCACATGCTGGCACGCGCCGAGATGCGGATCATCCGCCCCGAGGAGGAGAACGTTCTCAGGGGGTGTCCCGTCCTACGGCGAGGAGGAAGCGCGAAGACGGTGGGCGTGCCAAGATACGGTCCATGAGTACGCGCATCCTCGTCGTCGACGACGACACGGCCCTCGCGGAGATGATCGGGATCATGCTGGAGGCTGAGGGCTATCTCACGTCCTTCTGCCCGGACGGTGCCGCAGCCATGGAGGCCTTCCGCACGGAGAATCCTGACCTGGTGCTCTTGGACCTCATGCTCCCGGGGTTGGACGGCGTCGAGATCTGCCGTCTCATTCGCGCCGAGTCCGACGTTCCAGTGATTATGCTCACTGCGCGCACTGACACCCAGGACGTGGTGGCGGGGTTGGAGGCCGGGGCTGACGACTACGTGACCAAGCCCTTTAAATCCAAGGAGCTGCTGGCCCGGGTGCGCACTCGACTGCGGCGCAACCCCGATGGCGGGATCAATGAGCACGTGCGCGCCGGCGACCTGGATATTGACGTCGCCGGCCACCAGATCTACCGCGGGCAGCAGCTGATTGCGCTCACACCCCTGGAGTTCGAGCTCCTGGTGACCCTGGCGCGCCAGCCCTGGAGGGTTTTCAGTCGCGAGGAGCTTCTGGAGAAGGTGTGGGGCTATCAGCACGCCGCCGACACGCGCCTGGTCAATGTCCACGTTCAGCGCTTGCGCTCCAAGATCGAGATCGATCCTGAGCACCCGGCCATTGTGGTGACTGTCCGCGGAGTGGGCTACCGGGTGTCTAACGACAGATGACCGCCGACCCCCGCCGCCGCCCTCAAGGCGCGCCGCGAAGAGGCGCGACAGTGCCATGAGCAGTCGTCACTCTGGTCGGCACACCTCAGAAGACAACGGCTCCCCCTCCCCGGCCCCTGCCGTCGGCCGCAGCCTGTCGACGCGCATGGCGACTCTGGCGACCCTCAACGGAGCGGTGATTATCGTCGTCCTCCTGATCCTGGTCACCGCCCAGATCCGCGACGAGGTCTTCGCCGGCCGCCGGGACGTCATTCTGGCTGACGCCGGCCAGCGGGTGCTGGCCGCCCAAGCGGAGTTCGACTCGGCCACCGCCACCACCCCCGATGAGGTGGCCGCCGTCGCTCGCGGGCAGGTGCGCCAGATCAAGGAATCCGCCTCGGGCGCGGGGGCGGTGGGCGTGGTGATGGAACGGTCCAGCACCGAAACCTCTGCCGCAGTGGTCAATGACCTGTCCACGGACCCCAACCTGTCCGCCCTCATCACCCCCGAACTGGTCGCACAGGTCGAAGCCGAGCAGAAGGGCGGCCTGAAATGGCAGTCCGTGGCCCTGATCGGGGCCGACGGCGAATCCGACCCCGGCATTGTGGTGGGTTCCCCGGTGACCTTGCCCATGGCCGGCCGCTACGACCTCTATTTGGTCTACTCCCTGGCCCCGGAGCAGAGGGTCATTGATGGCGCCGCGCGAGCCGTGGCCCTGGCCGGTATTGGCTTCGTCCTCATACTCATCCTGGGGGTGTGGGCGCTGACCTGGCGCGTCCTCATCCCGGTTAAGCGCACCTCCCTGGCCGCCGAGCGCCTGGCCGCCGGCATGCTCTCAGAGCGCCTCGACGAGCACGGGAACGATGAGTTGGCGGCCCTGGCCCGCTCCTTCAATAAGATGGCCGCCTCCCTGGAGAGCCAGATCGAGCGCTATGTGCTCTTGTCCAAAGTGCAGAGGCTCTTCGTCTCGGACGTCTCCCATGAGCTGCGCACCCCCCTGACCACCATCCAGGCCGCCGCCGAACAGATCTACGACTGCCGCGACGAAATCCCCGACCCACTGGTGCGCCGCTCCTCCGAGCTCCTTTACGACCAGGTCGACCGACTTCAGGCCATGCTCACCGACCTACTGGAGATCTCCCGCATTGACTCCGGTCATGTCGAGCTGCGCCCCCGCCACACCGACATGCGCGAGGTCGTGACCTCGGTATTGGAGATTAACGCCTTCCACGTCACCGGCTCAGGGGCGCAGATCCGATTGCACCTGCCCGACGAGCCCGTCGTCGCCCAGATCGATGTGCGCCGGGTAGAGAGAATTATTCGCAACCTGGTCATTAACGCCCTGGAGCACGCCGAGTCCAAACCCATTGACATCACTGTGGCGGGCAATGAGCAGGCCGTGGCGGTGCGGGTACGGGACCATGGAGTGGGCATGAGCCCGGACGTGGTCTCCAAGGTCTTCGATCGCTTCTTCAGAGCAGATGCCTCCCGAAAACGGACCCTGGGCGGCACCGGGCTCGGCCTGTCGATCTCCCTGGAGGACGCTCACCTGCACGGGGGCACCTTGACCGCATGGGGGTGGCCCTCGGAAGGCGCCTCATTCCTGCTGACCCTGCCGCGTGAGCTGGGCCCCGAGGGCACCGCGGGCCACCTGAATGGCCCAGGGCCCCTCGAGCTCGTACCCGAGGACGCCCCAAGCGTGGCGCGCACCCCCCCCGCGCTCCACCGCCCGGACCGAGGGCGCCTCCAGGGCGGTACTCGGTCCAGCCCCGGTCTCGCGGCGCTCGCGGGTGCGGGACCACGACTCTTCCTCGCCCGCCACTGCCCCGGAGGAGACCGCCACCCCCGGACACATCACCGTCCTGGGTCCGGGTCAGGCCCCCTCGGCAATGACCCCGGACAGCACCACCGGCCGGTGGCGACGATGAGCTCCCCAGCGTCTGGGACGCCCCGCCCCCGGGGCGCCGAGTGGTCCCGCCGCCACCTTCTGGGGCTGCTCGCCGCCGGGGTCGGGACCCTGGGCGCCTGCTCGGCGCTGCCCACCTCGGGCGAGGTGTTCACCGGGGGAGTGATCTCGGATGACGACGCTCAGCTGGTCCAGACTGCCGAGGGCCCTATCCGGGGCGCCGGCCCCGAGGTAATCGTTCAAGGCTTCCTGCGCGCCTGTGCCGCCGGGTTCTCCGACGGCTTCGCCACTGCGCGCTCCTTCCTCTTCCCCACCCTCTCGGAAACCTGGAACCCCACTGAGGCAGTGCGCGTCTACGCCGGCTCGACCGCCCCCACGGTGAAGCAGGGCCCCAACGGGGCGGTGAACGTGGCCGCCGAACTCCTGGGAGTCCTGGACTCCACCCGGGTCTTCACCGCCCAGCCGGACCCGAACTACTCCGAGAGCTTGTCCCTGGCCACCACCTCGCAGGGCCAGTGGCGCATTGTCGCCCTGCCCATGGGGGTGCTCTTGTCCTCGTCGAGTCTGGCGGCCAGCTTCGCGGACTGCTCCCTGTTCTTCTTGTCCTCGGACTGCACCCGCCTGGTCCCTGAGCTGCGCTGGTTCCCCCGCCGCAGACTCTTGGTGTCCCTGGTCGAGGCGCTTCTCAAAGGGCCCTCGCCCTGGCTGGCAGCCGGGGTGATCTCCGCAGTGCCGGAGGGGACCGCCCTAGTGGGCGATGGGGTGAAGGTCGACGGTTCGACCGCGACGGTTCTCCTATCCGCCCAGGCGGCTTCGGCGAGCCCCCGAGTCCAGGCCCTGTTGGTGGACCAGATTAAGGGGACGCTACTGCAAGTCGGTGGCGTCGCCGAGGTGGTGGTCACCGCCGACTCCGCGCCCATGGAGTCCTCTGCTGGGCTTATTGCCTCAACAGCTCCTTCCGCAGGAAGCCTGGTGGGCATTGCCGGCGGTGAAGTGGTCCAGGGCGTGGAGGAGCCGCGCAGCGTCCTGGTCAACGCCGACGTCTTGGAGGGCCTGGAGCCGCGCCATCCTGCGCTGGGGCCGGACAGGACCGTTTATCTGGTCTCGGGTGAACGGCTCATGCGGATCTCCGCGGATGCCTCCGAGGTTGCCGAGGCCGCCGTCTTGGGGCCGGGGGCGGTTCTGCCCCCGGTGGTCGACAGACACGGTTGGGTCTGGACGGGGGCCGCCGGGGCCCTGAGCGTCCTGAACGCCCAGGGCGCGCGTGCAGAACTGGATGCCGCCTGGCTCTCCGGCGCCGAGGTGCTGGATCTTGATCTGTCTTGCGAGTCTGAGCGCCTGGCGGTGCGCTACACCAAGGAGGGCCGGACCCATGTGGGGGTTGCCGCCGTGCGGCGCAATGAGCGCGGCCAGCCCGTGGGACTGGGTGAGCCGCTGGCGCTGGACGTGGCCGCGGGTTGGGGCCTGACCTGGCAGGACCCGGTTGCCCTGGTGGCCCTGGAGGAGGGGACCGACGGCGTCTCCATGGTGCGCCGGACCCTGGTGGGGGGAACCTCCTCAATAACGGCGGGGGTTGCCGGCGCCGGGAGGGTGGTTGCCGACCGGGTCGGGGGCGACATCCTCCTGTCTGACGGCGCCGGGCAGGTGTGGCAGCGCGCCGGCGCGACCTGGCGATCCCTGGGCGCTGACGTCTCCGACCTGGCCTACTCCCTGTCCTAGAAGTCCCAGGGCCCGAGCCCGTCATGTGAGGACCCGCTCACGGCGCGACAGGGCACCCCACCAGTTGGCGGCAGGGCGCCCTCGCCCCTGGCAGGGGCGCCGCTCAGGGAGGCGGACTCACAGCACCTGGGCGTCCAACCGGATGACGCCGTAGGTCCAGCCGTGGCGATGGTAGACAGCGCAGGGCTGCTTGCTCGCCTTTTCAATGAAGAGATAGAAGGGGTGCCCCACCAGCTCCATCTGGTAGAGGGCCTCGTCCACTGTCATGGGGACCGCCTCATACAGTTTCTGGCGCACGATCACCGGGGAGTCGCCGAGCTGGGCCTCCACGGCCACGCCATGCTTGGTGGGGGCCGAGGGGGAGTCCTCGATGGGGGCGTCATCGGTCTCGGGGATGACGACCTCCTCCGGGGCGGGCGCCTCCGCGCTCGGTGCGGCCACGACGGCGTAGCGCCGGTGGTTCTTCTTGCGGTCACGGGCGCGGCGCAGACGCTCGGTCAGCTTGCCCATGGCGATGTCGAAGGCGGCGAAGCGATCGGAGGAGGTGGCCTCAGCCCGGATAATCGGGCCTTTGGAGATCACAGTGATCTCAGCCCGCTCGGCGGTGTCCGCTTGACGGGGGTTGCGCTCGTGGGTGACCTCGACCTCGACGCGCTGGACGCGGGGGTCGAATTGCTCGACCTTGGTGGCCTTCTCCTCAATGTAGTTGCGCAGGCGCGAACTGATCTCTGCGTTGCGGCCGACGACAGTGATGTCCATGGTGGACTCTCTTTCTGGGGGTGATGATCCTGTGAGGGGATCGGTCTGGATGTCACCCACCGCACGTCGCGGTGGGCCCTGATATGGGGGTCACCACCTCCTGCGGTATGCCAGGGGAGTGCGGCGGCATCTCCGACACCACAACTCCGTGTGTCCGGTACCACATAATCTACCTTACGGAGGGCCGGGAAGTGGCGTGAGCGCAGGCCTGATCGCCGGTGGCTAAACCCCTGGGGAGTAGGCCCCTCCTGGTGTGCGGCCCCGTCGTGGTGCAGGCGAGAACCAGGGCTCCCAGGACTCGGGCGCCGGCCTGCTCCAGGGCTCGCCGGCAGGCGCCCAGGGTCGCCCCTGTGGTCACGACGTCGTCAACCAGCAGCACCTCCCGCCCCGCCACCGGGGCCAGGACCCGGGGCGGGTCCGCCCGGTTGACGCGCCGCTGTCGGGCCGATCGCCCCCTTTGGTGGGCGCTGCCAGAGCCGCGCCCCCGCGATCGCCGCAGCAGGTCGGCGCTGAGCACCTGGGGGGAGGCGGTGTCGGGGGGCTTTGCCCCGCCGCCCCGGGCCCCTGGGGCGGCCGCGTCGATAAGCGCCTCCCCCCAGCCGTGGGCGACGCCCCGCGCGACGTCGTCGGCCAGTGCGGCGGCCACCAGGCGGCCGGCGGCGCGGCGCGCCAGGCCCGAGGGGGCCGGCACCACCAGCAGCCCACTCCCATCGGTGAGGACTGTCGGGTTCGTGCGCTGCGCCCACCAGCGCCCGCAGCGCCGTCCGACCCGGGCCATCACCCGGTCAAGATCCTGGCGCCTGCCCTGCTTCCAGGCCAGGATCATTTCGCGCACCGGCCCCGTGTAGGGGGCTGCGGCCACCACCGTCAAGTCGCCGGCGGCCTCGGCGTGCTGGACCTCCAGGGGCTCAGCGGTCAAGAGGGCCAGGCAGTCGGAGCACAATACCGTCTCCCAGCGCCCGCAGCCCGCGCAGGTCAGGGGCAGCCCCAGGCGCGCGCCCTGAGTGAGTGCCGTGAGCAGTCGCGCCCCCGGCCCCGGGCGGGGTTCAGTGGGGCCGGGCGGTGAGGCCGGCGTGGATAGCCGCGCCAACCCGGGATAGGGCTCAAAGGTGGTCATGGACACACAGTGGCACAAGGCGTCGTCGAGGAGGCCGCCGGGCCCCAGGATTCCCACAGGCCGGGTCCGCCACAGGGCGCGGGCCGGGCCTGTGGAGCCGGGGCGCCCGTGCGGGCTCCGGGAGGGGGAATCGCGTCGGACTTGCGCGGTCCACTAGCATGAGCACCATCTGTGCCCGATCCGCACGGGGGCGGGCGCGTGGCGGGGCGCCGCGGGGCGCCCCAGGATACTGTGGATACTGTGCTTGACGTCCAAGGGAGAAGCAAAGGTGTCGATTGTCGACCGGATCCTTCGCATTGGCGAGGGTCGCACCCTTAAGAAGCTCGACGCCCTCGCCAGCCGGGTTGAGGCCCTCGCGGAGGTCTACCGCGATCTTTCAGACGAGGACCTGCGCGAGGCCACTGAGGACCTTAAGGACCAGTACGATAAGGGCGCCACCTTGGATGAGCTCCTTCCCGAGGCCTTCGCCACCGTGGTCGAGGCCGCCGACCGCGTGCTGGGCATGCGCCCCTACCACGTGCAGATTATGGGTGGTGCCGCCCTGCACCTGGGCAATATTGCCGAGATGAAGACCGGTGAGGGCAAGACCCTGGTGGCCACCATGCCCTCCTATCTGCGGGCCCTGACGGGCAAGGGCGTCCACGTCGTCACCGTCAACGACTACCTCGCCGAGTACCAGTCCGACCTCATGGGGCGCGTCCACCGCTTCCTGGGGTTGACCACCGGCTGCATCCTCACCGGCCAGACCCCGGCCGAGCGCCGTGAGCAGTACGCGATGGACATCACCTACGGCACCAATAACGAGTTCGGCTTCGACTATTTGCGCGACAATATGGCCCAGCGCGCCGAAGACCTGGTCCAGAGGGGCCACGCCTTCGTCATTGTCGATGAGGTCGACTCCATCCTCATTGACGAGGCCCGCACCCCCCTCATTATCTCCGGTCCGGCCAGTGGGGACGTTAACAAGTGGTACAAGGAATTCGCCATTATGGCTGGGCGCCTGCGCGCCGGAAAGGACTACGAGGTCGACGAGAAGAAGCGCACCGTCGGCGTCCTGGCCCCCGGCATTGAGCGCGTTGAGGACTACCTGGGCGTTGACAACCTCTACGAGTCGGAGAACACCCCGCTCATCGGCTTCCTCAACAATGCCATTAAGGCCAAGGAGCTCTTCCACCTGGATAAGGACTACATTGTGCGCGACGGCGAGGTGCTCATCGTCGATGAGCACACCGGGCGCGTACTGCCGGGCCGCCGCTACAACGAGGGCATGCACCAGGCCATTGAGGCCAAGGAGCATGTGGAGATCAAGGCCGAGAACCAGACGCTGGCCACGATCACCCTCCAGAACTACTTCCGTCTTTACCCCGAGGGCTCGCGCTGCGGCATGACCGGCACCGCCGAGACCGAGGCCGCCGAATTCGCGGGCACCTACAAGATCGGCGTGGTCCCGATCCCCACCAATAAGCCCATGATCCGCGTCGACCAGCCTGATCTGGTCTACACCAATGTCAAGGCCAAGCTGGAGGCCGTTGTCGACGACATTGCCGAGCGCCACGAGGTCGGCCAGCCGGTCCTGGTGGGTACCACCAGCGTGGAGAAGTCCGAACAGCTTTCGGCCATGCTGCGCAGGCGGGGCATCCCCCATCAGGTCCTCAACGCCAAGCAGCACGCCCGTGAGGCCGCCGTCGTCGCCCTGGCCGGGCGCAAGGGAGCCGTCACCGTGGCCACGAACATGGCGGGCCGCGGCACCGACATTATGCTGGGCGGCAACGCCGAGCACATTGCGGTCACCGCCTTGAAAGAGGCGGGCCTGGACCCCTCCGGGACCCCCGAGGAGTACGAGAGGGCCTGGCCCTCCGCCCTGGCGGCCGCCAAGGAGGCGTGTGCGGCTGAGCACGATGAGGTCGTCTCCCTGGGCGGCCTGTACGTGCTGGGCACTGAGCGCCACGAGTCGCGGCGCATTGACAACCAGCTGCGCGGCCGCTCCGGGCGCCAGGGGGACCCCGGCGAGTCCCGTTTCTACCTGTCCATGGAGGACGACCTCATGCGCATGTTCGCCTCCGGGGTGGCTCAGCGCATTATGGGCTCGGACGCTTACCCCGACGACGTGCCCCTGGAGTCCAAGATGGTCACTCGCGCCATTGCCTCGGCTCAGCGGCAGGTGGAGTCGCGCAACTACGAGATCCGCAAGAACGTCCTGAAGTACGACGACGTCATGACCGAGCAGCGCGAGAAGGTCTACTCCGAGCGCCGCCGGGTGCTCAAGGGAGAGGATCTGGAGCCGCAGATCGAGCGCTTCCGCTCCTACGCCGTGGAGACCATGGTGCGCGCGCGCACGGCCGAGGGCAGGCCCGACCAGTGGGACCTGGAGGCCCTGTGGGGCGACCTGGGTCATCTCTACCCGGTGGGGATTACCTCCGAGGAGGTTGTTGAGGCTGTCGGCGGAGTGGATTTCCTGACCGACGAGCGCCTGATCACCGAGCTCAGCGACGACGTGGCCGTGGCCTACGAGGACGCCGAGGCGGCCATTACTGACAATGCGCTGGCCCAGGCCCAGCTCGGTAAGGACCCCATGCGCGTGCTGGAGCGGCGGGTGCTGTTGGCGGTGGTGGACAAGCGCTGGCGCGAACACCTTTACGAGATGGACTATCTCAAGGAGGGAATCGGTCTGCGCGCCATGGCTCAGCGCGACCCGCTAGTGGAGTACGCCAACGAGGGCGCGCACATGTTCCGGGCGATGATGGAGGGCATTCGGGAGGAGACCATTGAGCAGATCTTCGCCAATGTTGCCCGCTTCGCCCAGGCCGCGGCGCGCGCCGCCGAGGAGGGCGTGGCCGATGCCGCCCACATGGTCTCCGGGGCGGCGGACGGCACTGGCGCCGCGGGCCTGAAGGTCAAGGCGGTGGTGACGCCCAAGGGCTCCAAGGGCTCGGTGCTGGGGGACACCGGTCAGGCCGCCATGAACCGGCGCGTCACCTACTCCGCGCCGGCAGAGGGTGGTGGCCAGATTGCAACTTCGGCCGGTCCGGGCTCGGCCAATAGGCTTGCGGCCCCCGCTCGGGCTTCCGCTGCGGAGCCGGCCGCTCAGGGGGGCAACCGCGCCCAGCGGCGGCGGGCGGCCAAGAAGCAGAAGCGCCGTCGCCGCCACTGAGACGGCCTCGGGGCTTGCCCGGCGTCGCCGCGCGTGAGGCGGCCCGGCGACGCCGGGCGGGCTCCCGCACCGGTTTCTTGTCGCGACGGGGCCCCGGGGCCATGCCGCTGGCCGGTACTCGGCTGTCACAGCTGTCACAACTGCCACAGCGCCGAAGATCACGAAGATCACGACGATCACGAAGTCCGCTTCAGGCGATTTCCAGGTTGGCCAGCACCCACCTGCCGTGATGCGGTTCCAGCCGGGCGGCAGCGGCGCGGACGCGCTCTCCGTCGTCGAGCAGGACCGTGGCCTCCTGGGCGCCGCTGGCCGTGGATTGAAGGTGGACCGAACGCGCCCGCGGACGCGCGCCCGCCTGCTCGCCGAGCAGTCGCGATGCCAGGCCGGCTCGGCGAGCCAGGGCGTCGAAGAGGTCCGGAGTGGTCCATCGCATGAGGTGCTGGACTGGGCGCAGTCCGCACAGTACCTCGGCGGCCGCCGCGACGAGGGAGGCCGCCGCCCGGGAGGGGGCGGGGACGCAGGCCGCGGGTGAGCCGCCGGCCCCGCGGCCGGCCGGGGTTGCCAGGCGCGGCTGGAAGCGCAGCCGGTCCCAATCCGTGGTCCTGGCCGTGGCTGTCAAGACCGGCCGGGCCACCGGGGTGCCGGCCCGTGGACTTCGACGCACCGACCGGGTGGTCCGGGGCGCGGAGGGCGCCGGCCGACGCCGACGGGGCTCTGGCTGGGCCGCGGGCGGGGGAGAGGTGAGGGTAGCGGTCATAACGGGTCTCCTGTCAGAGCGGGAATCGTGCCGATGCGCAGGCACTCAGAAGGCGGTTTCGGCTGGGGGCGGAGTGGTCAAGGCGACGGGAAGGTCCAGGACCTGGCCCGGACGGATGAGGTCGGGGTCGGCGCCGACCTCGTGGGAGTTGGCGGCGTAGAGCGAGGGCCAGGCCTCGGTGACCTCGGCCGCGGAGGCGCCGGCGCCAAGAAGGTCGGCGGTGATCGACCACAGGGACTCTCCGGGCGCCACCACGTGGGCGCCCGCATCGGCGGGGGTCGGGCCGGCCGGCTCCTCCCACTCGGGGTCTGCGGTGTAGGTCGTGGCGGGGTCGGCGGTGTCGGTGGGTGCCGGCGAGGCACTGCGCCACCCCAGATCGTCGCCGGATACTGCGGGGGAGGCCAGGGCGGGGGCTGAGACCAGGGTGACGGCGATGCCTCCGGCCACCAGGCGCCGCACGGCGGGGGCGCCCCAGCGGGCCAGGACGAGGGCCGCTCCTCGGCGCAGGCTCATTGAGCGCACCGAGGGGCCGGATTCGGCCACAAGGGCTGTGAGGGCGGACAGGGCGTGCCAGCCGGCACCGAGGGTCCCGGCGCCGGCTGCCAGGAGGACCACGGTTGCTGAGACCTGTGCGGGCCCCCACCACGCCGGGGGAGCGGAGCACATGGTGGTCAGGGCCCGGGCGCTGGCGCACCCAAGACCCAGGCTCAATGCGCTTGCAACCATGAAAAGGGTGATGAGACGGTTTCGCATAGACATAGGGCATCCCGTACGTATCGTTATGTTTGAGTACGTTAGATACTCCAACGATATTGCTAGTGTGTCAAGAGTCTCATCTGGGTCGCTGGTCCCGGGTGGGACGGCGTGGTTCGTGGTGGGGTGGCTCCATGGACTGGGAGGCGGTTCTCGCTGATCTTGAGAGCACATTCGAGGCGGAGCGCCGTGCCGAGCTCGCTGCGCACAGTGCGGAACTGGCCGAAGCGGAGGCCGCCTCGATCGCGCTCTCCGATCGACTCCGCGGGGCCGTGGGCTCACGGGTGCGTTTGACCACCCGCGGCGGCCACGGCGTTCACGGCCTCCTTGTGCGGTGCGAGCAGGCCTTCGCGCTGGTTCGCGAGGATGAGGGCGCCCAAGTACTGGTGCCAATGGGGGCGGTTGCCAGCGTGCAGGGCCTGCCGGGGCCTGCGCCCGCCTTGGCCGGGCGACGACGTGTCACCCTGGGGTCCGCGCTGCGCGAGTTGGCGCGCCAGGGCGCGCGCCTGCGGCTGGTGCTCACCGGCGGGGAGATGATGGGGCGCCCGGTGCGGGTCGGGGCCGACTATGTTGACGTCGTCGTCGAAGGCGGCGGAGGCGGTCGACCGCGGAGGGTGACGGTGGCGCTGGCTGCTGTTGAGGTAGTTAGATCTCGTTGAGCACCCTCAGTGCCGCGCTGTCTCCCCGAAGCGCCCGGCCGCCACCATGGCCCGGGTGGAGGCGAGTTGGCGCTCAATGTACTCGTCCAGTGCGGTGTCCTCAATGCGCCACAGGTGGCGTGCGCCCACCTGGATAGCGGGCAGGTCCCCGGAGTGGATGAGGGAGCGGACTGCCTGGGCGGAGAGTTGAAGTTGGTCGGCCACCTCTGCAATGGTCAGGAAGCGTCGGGTCATGGCACGATGGTCTCACGCGCATACCCGAATGCGCTATCTCTGAACGACCTTTTGGACGCTCAAATCTCATCAATGAACATCGACAAGGATCATGAGCAACCGAGGAGGGTCCCGTGGCCCCACAGCGGCGAGTCCCGCTTGCACACCCCGATGAGTCCCAACCGCACGCTAACGACCCTCAGGGGAAGGCTATGCGCTGGAGACGCCCCACCTGGCGAGATCCACGTCTCGCCGCCGGCCTCGCCCTTGTGGGGGCCGCCGTCGCTCTGGGAGCCTGGGGCATGGACAAAGCCGCCAACACTGAGGAGCTCTATGCGCTCACCCGCGATGTCGCCCCCGGCGAGGACCTCACTGCCGACGGCGTGCTAACCGTGGTCTCTTCTCGACCTGGTACGGGGCAATACATTAAAGCTGGAGATCTGCCCACTGACGCGATCGCCACACGCTCCTTGAGCGCCGGCGAACTGCTTCCGGCCGGGGCTGTCGGGGAGGAGTCCGCACAGGATCTGCGTTCAGTAGTGCTTGAGATCTCCTCGGGGCTGCCGGCGACTGCGGGGGCCGGGGACAAGGTCGACCTGTGGGCCCTGCCCTCCGCCGAGGCCGGCGCGGACAAGTCTCAGGCGGCGCAGCAGGTCGCCGAGGGCCTCATTATCTCCGCGGTGGGGACGCCGAGCTCTTCCCTTGTGGGCTCCGGGACGACAAGCGTTGAGGTGCTTGTCCACGCCGGTTCGCTCAGTCAGGTGCTCACGGCTGTGGGCTCAGGCGGCCCTCTGGTGCTGGTGCCCACGGGTGAGGGCGTATGAGCGCTGTGCCCAGCCCTGACCGGGGCGTGCTGCTGGCCCTGAGTGGGGACGACGCCGAAATCCTGCGGGCGTTGAGTGTCCCGGGCAGTGGTATGAGCGTGGTGCGTCGCTGCGCGGACCTCCCCGAGCTTCTTTCGGCGGGCATGGCCGGTCTGGCCTCTTTGGTCGTCCTGGACACTGACTTCGATGAGACTGATCGCACGGTGCTGGAACGGTTGGGGAGCGCCGGACTGGCCGGTCTGCTGCTTGTGCCCGACGGGCAGGAGGCGCGCTGGGCGACCCTGGGCTGGAGCGTGTTGAGTCGGGAGGCGGAGCCCGCCGAAGTGCGCCGCACTCTCCAGGGCATGATGCGCGACAGCGGCCAGGGTCGGGGCCGCGACGGTGGCCAGAGCCGGATGTCGCGACTCGAGCGGAGAAGGAGGTCGCGCCGCGCATTGCGCCTGGCAGACGACACGGACGCCGCTGGTGCGACCCCGGGCTCTGACATTGACGATGCCCCGGGCCCGGGGGCCACCGTCCACACGATTTCGCCCGTCAACCAGGGGCGGAGGGCGTCGGGCGCGTTACGGAGCCTGCCGGCTCCCAGCTCCCCCGAGCCCCCGGCCTCCCCTGAACCCCCGGCCTCCCCTGAACCCCCGGGGAGCGCCGAGGTACTCGAGGCGCCCAATGGTCCCGCGGCTCCCGGGTCGCCGACCAACGAGCAACCGGGCGCCGGGCCGCAGCCGCAAGGCAGGCTGGTTGTGGTCTGGGGGCCCCACGGCGCACCGGGACGCACTACAGTGGCCGCCTCCTTGGCTCATGGGCTGGCTCGTGTGGGCCCGTCCATACTGGTGGACGCCGACGTTGAGGCGCCCAGCCTGGTCCAGGTGCTGGGGTTGCCGGAGGACTCCTCGGGGCTGGCGACCGCCGCGCGCCTGGCTACTCACGGGCGGCTGGACGCTGAGGCCTTCCAGAAACTGCTTCTGCCGGTGGAACTGGGGCCAAGGCTCTTATCCGGCCTGGGACGGGCCGGACGTTGGCGTGAACTGCCTCCGGTCTCCATGCGGGAGGTGTGGCAGTGGTGCCGTCGCTGCGCCGAGTGGACGGTTGTGGACATTGCCGGCGGCGCGATTGACGACGCCGTCGACGACTTCACGCTTGAGCCGGGGCGTGGTGCTGTGGCCGCCGATCTCATTCGCAGTGCCGACGTCGTGGTGGTGGTTGGTACGGGCGACCCCGTGGGGATACGCCGCCTTCTCCAGCTTCTCAGCGACCTGGATGAGGGCATGGAGCCCCAGGGACGGGTTGAGGTCGTGGTCAATCGGGTCCGCGCCTCAGCAGCGGGCCCTGCTCCGCAGCAGGCCGTGCGCGAGGCTATGCGCCGTTTCGGTGGACTGGACCAGGTAATAGTTCTTCCCGAGGACGGCGCTCTGGCGGACCGTTGCCTCATGGAGGGGCGTGCGGTGCTCCGGGACTCGGCCGCCAGCGCCCTGCCGGCTGGTCTGGCCGCTCTGGTGGACCGCGTTGATCCCGCCGCCAGCTGCACCGCGGCGACGAGCCGGGCCCGACGACGCCACCTACTCAGGGAGTTCGGTTCCAAGACTCGGCTGTCACGACTGATTGAGAGCCTGCGGGAGATGACGAGGCGCCAGGAGGGGTGGGAGCCCACCGCCTACGGGTCCGTCGCAGGCGCCGGCCATCCTCAGGGTGCGCCTGGGCCGCGGGGTGTGCCGGTGTCTCCGGCGGTGGCCGGGCCGCAGGGTACACCTGGTCCCCAGGGTGCGCCGGGTGCCCCGGTGTCTCCGGCGGTGGCCGGCCCCCAGGGTGTGCCTGGTCCGCAGGGTGTGCCTGGGCCGCGGGGTGTGCCGGTGTCTCCGGCGGTGGCCGGGCCGCAGGGTGCGCCTGGTCCCCAGGGTGCGCCGGGTGCCCCGGTGTCTCCGGCGGTGGCCGGCCCCCAGGGTGTGCCTGGTCCCCAGGGTGCGCCGGGTGCCCCGGTGTCTCCGGCGGTGGCCGGGCCGCAGGGTGCGCCTGGGCCCCAGGGCGCCCCGGTGTCTCCGGCTGCTGGTCCGCCCAATACGCCGGTCTCGCCAGTGGTGCAGGCTGCTCCAGCAGCCTCAACCGCAGTGGCTTCCCCGAGCGTTCCGGGTCCCGCTGGCGCATCCACCACCCAGATAGTTGCCATCCCGCCTCGGTCCCCGGGAGCAGCAGCGTCTCCGAGCGCGCCCGGCCCCGGCGGCGTGTCCACCACCCAGATTGCTGTGATCCCGCCCCTGTCGCCGGGAGCGGCGGCCTCCCCGGGCGCCCCCGGCTCTGGCGGCGCCCCCACCGCGCAAATGGCAGCAATCCCACTGAACGCGCCACGAGCATCGGAGAAGCCAGAATCGGCCGATGCGCCCACCTCCCAGATGGCGGCCATCGCCCCAATCGCCCCAGGTTCCGCGCCCGCCCCGACTGCTCCGGCCGTTCCGGTCACCCCGGAGAGCCGACGCTCCGCCCGCCCCCCAGTGCCCCGCCGTCGTTCAATAGCTCTGCGGGAAGTCTCCAGGTCCTCCACCAGGACCCCGGAGCAGGCCGCCACGCCGCCCGCCCGCATTGAGCGGGGCACCGGCCGCAGGGTCAAGCAGGTGTCCCCCGCACCCCCGCCGCCCCCGGCCGACCAGGGGCAGGTTGGTGAGAGCCGGCGGAGTGCGTCTCGGCGCGCCAAAGGACGCCACAGTCTTTGACGGGCAGACTGTGCCCATGCGCATCTACCTGCCCGCTACAGCCGCTGACCTGCGCGCCGACACGATCTCCCCACGCCTCGCCCACGCCCCGACCCCTGCCCTGGCCCGGGCGCTGCCCGAGGAGGACCAGGAGGGTCTGGAGGTCTCAGCGAGCCTGTGCGCCGCTGACGCCTCCCTGGTGCTGCTGGCCGAGCCGGGGGCGGCCGGACTGGCCGACCGCCGCATTGTTGTCGCCGCGGATGTCGAACCAGAGGCTGCGCACGAACTCGCCCCCGGTGGGGACGTGCTGCCAGGGACAGTGAAGGTCACTACGGAGGTGCCCTGGGACCAGGTGGCCGCCGTGCTCGTCGACGAGGCGGCTGTCGAGCCCGATGTGCACGCCGCCCGCCTGGGCGACGAGGAGGCCTTCGAGAGGACCGCGCAGGCGGACCTGCTGTGGTTCGATGTCACAGAGAAGCAGGCCTTGGCCGCCGAGCTCGGCGTGTGAGCGCTCGCTCAGACAACGGGCAGGACCGCCACCTGGATGGAATCGGCACCTGGCGGGACGGCGCTGATTCAGCGCCCCGAACGGTCGCATGCATTAGGCCCGTATCCGCAGGGTGGAGCCGACCCCATTGCGCTTGACCTCAATGCGGTCGGGTATCTGACGACGCAACTCCCCTACGTGGGAAACGATGCCGACCGTACGGCCCTCCACCTGGAGCCGCCCCAACTCGGCAAGAACCTCCTGGAGAGTCTCGGGATCCAGGCTGCCGAAACCCTCGTCAATGAACAGCGTCTCCATGGAGACCCCGCCGGACTCGGCGGTCACCACGTCAGCCAGGGCGAGGGCCAGGGACAAGGAGACGTAGAAGGTCTCACCACCGGAGAGTGTGCGGGGGTCGCGTACCCCCGAGCCGCAGAGGTGGTCGATCACGCCCAGTCCCAGCCCCCGGTCGCGACGCCCCGCCGAGCCGGATTCGTCCGTGACCCGCACCAGCTCGTAGCGGCCCGCGGACATCTGGGACAGGCGCGCATTGGCAAAGACAAGCACCTCATTGAAGCGCTCAACCAGCACCCATGTGGCCAGTGGGGTGGAAAGAGCATTGCGGCCCGTGGCCAGGGCGACGACCCGCGCCAGCACCGCCGAATCCTCAATGGCCCCTTCCAGGTCCAAGACCGCTGACCTGACGCCGGCCCCGGCTTCGGTGAGCCGGGCGTGGGCGGCACGGGCCTGTGCACGGGCTTCCAGCGCCGTGGTGTGCCGCTCCTGCGCCTGGGCCAGGCGCAGGCGGGCTCCCTCCACATCAGCGATCTCCCGCCCACTCAGAGAGGCAATGGAATCGTCCTCTTCCAGCCCGTGCCGAACCCGTTCGGCCCGGGCACGGACTTGGGCGACCGCGGCTTCCACCTCCCTGGTCTGTGAGGGCGTGAGCGCAGCCTCCTCCACCTGAGCCCGGGTGGTGAAGTCGGCGTCCGCCAGCGCCTGGGTCAGGGCGTGGCGGTTGCGCAGGGCCGTCTCCAGGGCCTGCACAACCTGATCCAGGAGCGCCGCACTGGTTCCGGACCCCGCGGCCTGGTCCTTCAGGTACGTGCTGTGGGCACGGACCGTGTGGTGGTCGCCGTGAGCGGCCCGGCAGCGGTCGCGGTCCGCGGCCAGCGCCGCCTCGGCCTGCGCGTACTCGGCCCGCTTCTGGGCCAGGGCGGTGCGCCTACCCTCCTGGGCGCTGCGCAGCGCCTCGGTCTGCGAGGCAAAACCGGCGAGTCTATTACTCAACTCCTCCAGTGGTGCGGCCGCCCCCTCCAGCTCGGTGAGCCGGCGGGAGACAACCTCAAGGGCCTCCTCCAGCTCGGGCGCCCCCCTGCTGTCGGCGGCTGCATGGGCGCGGGCCAACTCACCGAGGAGGCCATCGTGATGGTGCGCTGCACGGGCCAGGGCCGCGTCCGCCCGCGCCTGCGCCTCCTCAGCGGCCTCCACCTGGGCGCGACTAACCGACTCAGGAGCCGGATCCGCTGGGGCGGGGTGGTTGGGGGAGCCGCACACCGGGCAGGGCTCGTCCTCAACCAGCTCCGCAGCCAGCGACCCCGCCGTGGCGGCGATCCACGCCTGGCGCCGCCGGGCGACAAGGGCCGTAGCCCGTTTGGCCGCAGTGGTTGCTTGGGCGAGTGCGTCGTGCGCCTGCTCAATGGGGGAGGCCAGGGCGGCCGCCTGGAGCGCCGCCTCCAGGCGCCGTTTGGCCGCCGAGTGCTCGATCCGCAGCTCAGGCAGCTCCAGCTTGGCGGCCCGAGCAGCAGCCAAGGCCTTCTCCAGCTCACGGTGGCTCCGGGGGCGTTCCTGAAGGACGACGGCCGCCTGAGCGACCTGCTCCTCCAGAGCGGCCAGGTCCTCGCGCTGCGAGTCCAGGTCCCGGGCGCGTTCGGCTAGCCCCGCCTCCACCTCGACCAAAGCGCCCAGCGCCCCGGCCCGGGTGCGCAGTTCCCGCTCCCGGGCGAGGAGCTCTTCGGCGGCTCGACGGGCCGCGTCAAGCGCTTCGCCCTCCGCCTCGGCCGCACCGGTAGCAGTGCCCCCGCCTGCGGTCGGCGGGGCGGTCTGCCCCTGAGCGGTGCCCTCCGGGCCCTCCGCGCGGCCTCCTGGGCCCATTAGGACGCCGCTGACCCCGGGGCCCGGGACCGCCCCAGAGGAGGGCGCCACCTGCTCGCCGGAGCACGCCACCTGGGCGAGGGCACCGGCCAGGTCCTCCAGGGCGGCCAGGGTCTCCAGGATTCCATCGTGCCCGGTGTCGGTGAGGGGCGCGATTCTGCCCAGCCCCGTGCGGGCCCGGGCGCAGGCATCCCGGGCCTCTTGTGCAGAACGGTCGTATAGGGCCAGGGCGGGTAGCACGCCGGCGGCACGGCGGGCGGCGGCAAGGCGCTGCTCCTGGGCCTCGTCATGGGCCTTGGAGTCCTGTAGGGCGTCGCGCTCCGCTTCCAGGAGGCGGCGGCGCTCCAGACGGCCGTGCAGGGAGGTCTGCGCCTCCAGGTCCTGTTCAGCCAGGACTCGCTGCCCGACAGCCTCCTCCAGGGCCGTCTCCAGCGGGGTCAGGCGCGCCTGGGAGTCGGCGAGCAGACCGTGGACCAGGTCGTCAATAGCGCCCGCATCAGGGGTGACAGCCTCGGTCAGCGTCATGAGGCGCTCATCGGGGGAGGGGGGATCCTCCTGGCCCGCCGCGGGACCGGGGGCATGCTCAGGGGCGGGCGTCTGCCCGGGAGCGCCCAGGAGGGAACTGAAAAGCTGGGTGCGCGCTCGCAGGGCCTGACGAGCCTGTTCGGTGGCCTTGTCAATGGCGCGCCCGCGCCCGCGCAGTTCCTCCTCCATGGCGTCGAAGACGCCAGTGCCGAAGACATCGCGCAGCAGCCGGTGGCGCTCCTCTGAGGAGGAGCGAAGGAACTGGGCGAACCGGCCCTGGGGCAGGACTACGGTCTGGGTCAGCTGTTCGCGACTGAGACCAATAGCGCGGCGGATCTCCGCATCCGCCTCCCCCACGCGGGTGACGGGCTCCTCCAGGGCGGTCCCTTCGACGTCGGCCAGCCGCCACAGCTTGACCGAGGCGTTCTGCCGGGTGGTGCCGCTTCCGCGCCGTTTGGGCCGTTGGTACTCGGGGGAGCGCAGCACTCGGTAGATCCCCGCCGAGGTGGAGAACACCAGCTCGACCTCGCTGTGAACGTGACCCTCCACCAGAGTGGAGCGTATGCGCTGCTTGGAGGATCCGTCCTTGTCCGCGACCTGCCCGTACAGGGCGAAGACAATGGCGTCAATAATGGTGGTCTTGCCCGAGCCGGTGGGGCCGGTGAGCAAGAAGCGCCCCGAGGAGGAGAAGCGATCGAAGTCAATGGTCTCGGTGCCCGCGTAGGGGCCGATCGCCGTCATGGTCAGGCGGTGCAGGCGCATCACCGCTCACCCCTGCGCGGCGGCGTGCTTGACCGCATCGTGGGCCGCCTCCATGATCGAGTGCTCGACCGGGTCCGGGTCGCGTCCCAGCATTTGCGCCAGGAAGCGGTCGGCGACCTTGACGGGGTCCGAGGAGCGGGTGACGGTCATGGCCTCGCGCCGCTGCCGTTGAGGGGGGCGGTGGGAGAAGGCGAGCAGGTTGGTGAAGCGCTCTTTGAGCCGGGCCATGGCGTCGGGGGGCATGGGGCCGGTCAGTTCAATGCGCACCCAGTGGCCGGTTTGCCCTGAGGTTCGTGGACCGAGAAGTTCCTCCAAGGTGCCGGTCAGGGTGGTCGCCTCATAGGGGCACGGCGCCGCCACGCGCTCCAAGGAGGTCACTCCGCCCGGGCCGAGCTCGAGTACGACAGTGGACTTCGGCGTCGTCGCCTCGGGGAAGGAGAAGGGCAGAGGACTGCCGGAGTACACCAACCGCGGTCCTGCTGCCCGTGTCCGGATCTCCTGGGGGCGGTGAAGGTGCCCCAGGGCCACGTAATCCACCGTCCCGCACCGGGGTGCCAGGGGCGGGGCGCCCAAGGCGGTGTAGACCTCGGAGGGGACGGAGTCGACGCCGCCCACACGGATGTCCCTCTCGGACTCGGCGCTGGCCTGACCGCCGACAACGAAGGCATGGGACATGACCAGGGCCGGCACCCGCCTGTCATCCCTCGCCCGCCGGGAGGCGAGGTCCTTGGCAACCAGCCGCAGTGCCCCGGCCACCACCGCCTGGTGGGAGCGGGCCAGGAGCCAGGGACGGGGAGCGCCCTGGGCCTCCTCGTCGTCCGGTGACGTCGTCGTCGCCGGGGCGCTCTCCCCGAGGCGCTCATCCAGAAGCGGCGGCAGTGACTCCCTGGCGGCGTCAGGATCCAGGTAGGGCAGGGCGTAGATGTACAGGCCCGCCCCACCCCCGCGGTCCGGGATAATGACAGGGCGGTCCACCTCCGGTGTGCGAGCCCGGATGGTGATGCCCTCGCGCAGCAGGCCCGCCCCGAACCCGAGGCGTTGAGCGGAGTCATGATTGCCGGGGGTCAGCACCACGCGCGTGCGCTCGCTCAGGCGGCGCAGCGTGTCATCCAGCAGGCGCACTGAATCGATGGGTGGGATCGCCCTGTCATACACGTCTCCGGCAACCACCACAGCGTCAATGCGCTCCGCCTGGGCCAACTCAACGAGGTGGTCGGCGAAGACGGCGTGCGCCTCATCAAGCACCCGCCCATGGAAGGTGCGCCCCAGGTGCCAATCGGAGGTGTGGAGAATCCGCATGAATGCACCTTCTCACACGGGTCGGACACGAATCCGCCGGCGTGCCGGCCCGAACCGGTGCCAGGCCCGGCCCGCTCAATCACCGGGCGGACAGGGGCCGCCGGTGCCCGACGCGGACCCGGCGCTGGTGGCGCCACCCGTGCCGGGCCCGCCCCGGTCTGCTCAGCCGCTACAGGTCCGTTCAGGCTGCAATAACGTTGGAGGCCACCAAGCAGATAATGAGGGCGCCCAGTGCCACGCGGTAGATGAGGAAGCCGGTGAACCGGTTGGAGGAGACGAATCTCAGTAACCAGGCGATGGTCGCGTAGGCCACCAGGCCCGAAACGACGGTGGCGATTATGGTCGCCGGCCAGCCAATGCTGGCGTCGGCAATGTGGTCCGCCGCCGTAATCGCCTCCAGGATCCCGGCGGCCACCAGCGCCGGGATGCCCATGAAGAAGGACAGGCGCGTGGCCGTGACCCGGTCAAAACCCAGGAACAATCCCGCCGAGATGGTCGCCCCGGAGCGGGAGATGCCGGGCAGGACCGGGGAGAGGGCCTGGAAGAGGCCAATGATGAGGGCGTCCTTAATGGAGACCCCGCGCATGCCCTTGCCGGCCGAGGCGTGCTGGGCGCCGGCCACGCCTTCGCTGCGCTGGTCGGCCAGCCACATGACCCCCGACCAAATGATCAGAGCCCCGGCGATGACCCACAGGGAGCGGGCGGTGACCTCAATGAAGTCCTTGAGCGCCAGGCCAATGATCGCCACCGGCAGGCTGCCCAGGATAATGCCCCAGCCCAGGGTGTAGTCGGGGTCGGTGCGCGCCTCCCCGTGGACCAGGCCGCGGCACCAGGCGGTCACAATGCGCACAATGTCGCCCCAGAAGTAGACGACCGCAGCCAGAATCGCGCCTATCTGGATGACGGCGGTGAAGGCGGTCATCCCCACATTGTTAATGTCGTAGCCCAGCAGCTTCTCCACAATGTTGAGGTGCCCCGTGGAGGACACCGGGAGGAACTCGGTAATGCCCTCGACAATGCCGAGGATGACGGCGTGCAGCCAGCTCAATGGAACCCCCAGGTCTGAGGCGTGACGGACGGGTGCGAGGCTACCCGGCCTGTGCGCGCCGCTAGCCCGCCAGGGCCTGTGGAACCGGACTCAGTCGGTCTCCTCGCCCAGGCGGCGCAGGGCCTCGGCGTGCAGCAGGGTGTTCGAGGCGACCGCGGAGGATCCCCAGGGGCCCGGCTGCCCGGCCAGTGAAGTGAACCTGCCCCCGGCCTCAGTGACAATGGGGACCAGCGCCGCCATGTCGTAGAGCTCCAGTTCCGGCTCGGCGGCCAGGTCCACGGCCCCCTCGGCCAGCAGGGTGTAGGACCAGAAGTCGCCGTAGGCGCGGGTGCGCCAGCAGTCCTGCATTAGCCCCAGCATCCCGCGCAGCCGCTTGGTGGCGGCCCAGCCGGACAAGGAGGAGTAGGACAAGGAGGCCTCCTCCAACTCGGAGACCAAGGACACCTGGAGGCGGCGCGCGGAGAACAAGGAACGACCAGTCCAGGCGCCCCCCTCCTGGACCGCCCACCACCGGCGCCCCAGGGCCGGGGCCGAAACCACGCCCATGACCACCTGACCGTCCTCGACCAGGGCGATGAGCGTGGCCCACACCGGCACCCCGCGCACGAAGTTCTTGGTGCCGTCAATCGGATCGACCACCCACTGGCGCGGGGCATGACCCGTGGCGCCGAACTCCTCGCCCAGGACCGAGTCGCGGGTACGGGCGCGCGCCAGGTGCTGGCGAATGACCCGCTCAGCCTCCTTGTCGGCCTCAGTGACCGGGGTCAGGTCCGGCTTGGACTCCACCGTGAAGTCCTGGGCCTCGAAGCGGGGGACCGTAAGGTGATCGACCTGGTCCGCAATAGTGTGGGCCAGATGGAGGTCATCGCGCCAACGGCGCTCAGGCGAGGTGGGGGCGTTCATAGGACCACGGTAGCCGCGGGGCGAGCGCCAGCGGCGGCGGCCCGCTGGGCGGAGCACTGATCCGATTACGACCGGCCGCTCACACGGGGCGCGCCGGCGATCGGGCCGGCAATACGGCCCTGGGACGGCACCGGTAGCCGAATGCCCGCGGTGGCCGGCTGCCTGCGGTGGTCGGCTGCCCGCGGTGGTCGGCCCGGGCAGCCGGCGCGAGGGGACCGCGCGTCTCTGGCGGCTGGTCCGCCAGTGGGCGCCGCCCGGGCGCTTCGCGGGAGGTCAGCCCGGCAGCCCCATGAGCCCGTGCACGAACTCTTTGGCCTGGGCGGTGGTCATGGGCTCACCCAGGATCGCGGTGCGGTAAACCAGCCCCCCAATGGCGGCGTCGGCCAGGACCTGAGGGGCGAGGTCGTTGCGCACGATCCCCTCCCGCTGCGCCCGGGCGGCCAGGGCGATGGCGCGCTGACGCACCGGGTCAATGATCCGGCTCCGGTACGTGGCGCGCAGTCCGTCATCGTCCTGGCGATGGATGTCCATGGTGATGGACACCAGTCCCGCATTCCCTTTGGACAGGGGCGCGAAGGCCGCCTCAATGAGCCGGTCCAGGTCGAGTAGGAGATCCCCGGTGGCCGGTGGGGGCAGGCGCTCGCCCAGGGCCCGCTCAATGGCGGCGACCACCAGGTGGGTCCGGGTGGGCCAGCGGCGGTAGATGGTCGTCTTGGCCGTGCCGGCGGTGCGGGCGACCTCCTCAATGCGCAGCCCCGTGTAGCCGTGCGCGCCGAGCAGGGCAATGGTGGCGTCGAGCACGGCCTGATCAATGGAGGCGTCGCGGGGGCGGCCGCGCCCGGGGCGCTCGCGGTCGTTCAACGGTGCCGGCCCGCCGTGCGCCGGCCCCGACGGCCCGGGGGTCTCACAGCGCGGCGTACTCCTCGTCACTGACCGGCTCGCACCACTCATTGGAGGTGTCCTGGCCGGGCACGGCGATGGCCACGTGGCTGAACCAGGAGTCCGCCTTGGCGCCGTGCCAGTGTTTGACGTTGGCTGGGGTGACGACGACGCTGCCCGGTTCCAGACTCACCGGCGCCTGGCCCTCGACCTGGTACCAGCCCGAGCCGGCAATGCACAGCAGGATCTGGCCGCCACCGCTGCTGGCGCGGTGAATGTGCCAGTTGTTGCGGCAACCCGGCTCGAAGGTCACGTTGGTGACTCCCACAGCGGCCTGGCCGGACAACGGGTTGAGGAAGGAGCGCCCGGAGAAGTACTGGGCGTAGGCGTCGTTCGGCGCGCCCTGGCCGAAGAGGTTAGCGGAGTCGAAGGCGTTGTGGTCTGTGGTCGCGGTCATGGTGCGTCCTTTCTGGATGAGGCCCGGGGTGCTCCCCGGTCCCCTTCTCGCAGGCTACGCCGCCGCCCGCCGCTATCCCAGGTTTTCCGTCTGCCGGTGGTCGCCGGCAGGTTCACGACCCCCTGAGGCGGCCGGCGGCGGTCGGGGTCAGGAGGCCGTGGTCGCGGGCGTGATCTCGACGGCGGCCTCGCGCTGGTCGGCGCCCAGCATTGGCGGTAGGTAGGGGCTGCCCGCGTACTTGCGCTCATAGGCCGCGGAGATGGCGTCGGCCAGGGAGGGGTCGGCCTTCTCAAAACGGACGTCGAACGTCTGTCCCGCGGCGTCGATCCTGCCGGCCTTCTGAGTAATCGCCGAGCGGTACCACCGGCCCCGGGTGCCATTCCAGGCCCGTACGAACAGGCGCCCGTCGACGACGACGGACCAGATCCAGGTTGGTATGCCCAGGGTGCGGCCGTCGGCGCGGTAGGGGTAGATGTGCAGATCGTCGCTGCGTGAAATGGCCTCGATGGTCTTGGTGTCCCAGGTGGTCATGGCGGGGGATCCTCTCGTGATCTCAGTGAAGTGCGTCGGCCGGGTGCGGCGGTCCGTCGGGGTGAAGGGTCATAGCCGCTCCTGCGGTCAGTGCGGGCACGGCGGCCGGAGGCGCCCCGATCGGGCGGACTCGTGCCGCACCCCGGCAGTCGGTTCAGACGGCCCAAGCCTGCCCCTGTCCTCGGCCCAACGGCCAGCGCCGTGGGAGGCCCTGGGAGTACCACCCAGTACCCGCCCGGGCGGTCGTGCCGGGCGGTCGTGCCCCGGCGCTCAATGCCGTTCGCCCAGCAGGCCGCCGAGTCGGTGATGCCGTCAGAGACGGGCCGTAGTACCTGTCCGGGATAACGGAACGAAAATCGGGATGACCGAAATGTGGGATGGCGTAACCGCGAGAATCTACTCGTCGACGCCGATCCACTGCCGATGAAGGCCGGCACCTCAGCAGATTTCGTACTACACTAACGTAGTACGAAACATGGGCACGGGAGTGGGCGTGCGGGTAGGAGTGCATCCGAGGGCCGCCGATCGGCACCCTGAGGTCACTGCCGCGGATGTCGTTGGGGCTTTCGAGGGCACGTTGCGATCCCGCGCGCGTGACACCCATCCGGTGCAGTGGGTGGGTGTGGGGGCGGACGCCAATGGGCGGCTGCTGGAGTACATCGCCGTCGAGGTCGAGCCCGATGGCTGGCTGGTCTTCCACGCCATGCCGGCAACGAAGAAGGTTCTCACCGAAGTAGGACTGAGGAGGTAGACAGATGGGCGAGTACAGTGACGTCAACGGGGCTCCGTTCACCGACGAGGACATTGAGCAGTGGGCCGCCGAGGCGGAATCCGAGACGGGCTACGCTGGCAAGCACCTGGGTTCCTCGGTGCCCGGACGTCCCATCAGTGTGGGTGCACAGGCCCGCCCCTTCACTCTTCGACTCGATGCCGTGCGCCGGGCGAAGCTGGATGAGGTCGCGCAGGAGCGCCACATCACGCCCTCGCAGTTGATGCGCGAACTCATCGACTCCCTGTGATGCATGGTGATGCATGCAGTGACGTGTGAGAACCGAACGCCAGGGCCGTGCGCCCGCAGTGGTGCGCGGCAATCAAAGGCACGCGGCCGTGGGCAGGGAGGGGAAGTCGCCGGTGGCGGCGAAGTCCTGCTCGTGGGCCCAGCAGGCCAGGGCGGCGATCCGCTCCTCAGCATCGGTACCGGGCTGCGGGCCGTAGACGGTAATACTCAGTCCGGTCACGCCGGGGAGGTTGAAGACGTCATAGGTCATGGGCAGATCCCCGACCACTGGATGGTGGTAGGTCTTGGTGCCGGACCGGTGCTCGTGAACATCGTGACGTTCCCAGGCCATGCGGAAACGGTCCGAGGCCTCCAGCAGTCCGGTGATCACCGCGGCCAGGTCAGTGTTGGCAGGGTGCTGGGCGGCCTGCATGCGCAGCATGGCGGCGATGAGAACCTGCGCCTCACCCCAGTGCGTGCCGTAGAACTCCTGGGCCGATTCCCCGATGAAGGCGAACCGCGCCATATTGGGGTGCTCCTGGTCGGGGTACTCGCGGTACACGGCGTCGAAGAGGGCACGGCCCAGAAGATTGGCGCCCGCAATATCCTGAGCCGCGGTGATCGCCAGAGCAGGGGCCTTCACGTGCGCCAGGACCGCTTTGGTGGAGGGGGGCAGCTCAGGGGAGGTGGTGGATCCCTCCCCGCCGTGGGCCAGCGCCAGGAGGTAGGCGCGCTCAACGTCGTCTAGGCGCAGGGCGTCCGCGATCCCGGACAGGACGGAGTCGGAGGCGCCCTGGAGGCGGCCGCGCTCCAGACGCGTGTAGTAGTCCAGGCTCACGCCCGCCAGGGCGGCAACCTCCTCACGGCGAAGGCCGGGCACACGGCGACCCTTGCCGCCGGGGCGCAGCCCGACCTCCTTCGGGGAGAGCCGGGCACGACGAGAGGTGAGGAACTCGTTGACCGCAGACTGCATTGACTGCGACGGCGGCATGGACCGCTTGGCGTTCTTGCTCGTCATGCCGGGAAGGCTAACGCACCCCCGACCCCGGATCCGCCCGCGTCGCCCTGGGAGGTACTGCCAGGGCCTGCCGAAGACACGCCGTATGCGCCGGCGGGCGCGTGCCGCCATGACATGGTTGACCGCGCAGCAGTCGGCGGATCCGCCCGTCCGGGCGGGGCCCGCCGGGAGCCTTCGCAGCCGGCCGCGCCGGCCCGGATTCGGGGGCAGTACCGACCTCCGGCCGCGGTAGGCCCGCCCCCAGCTGCCACCGTCGATGATCAGCGCCCCGCAATGAACGGAGACCCCCATGGCCCAGGACGGCAACTACACCTTCACTCTCGCCGACGGCGTTGATCGCGAGCATGTGGCCTACCCGAACCGCTACGGGATTACGATCCAAGCCGATCTCTACACCCCCTCGAACCTAGACCGCTCCAGCCGGCACCAGGCGCTCCTGGTCGGCTCCCCCTACGGGGCGGTCAAGGAACAGGCAGCCGGCATCTACGCCAACGAACTCGCCCGCCGCGGCCATATAGCCCTCGCCTTCGATCCCTCCTACAACGGCTACTCCGGCGGCAGCCCCCGCCACGTGTCCTCCACGGACATTTTCGTTGAGGACTTCCACGCCGGACTCGACTACCTGGACACCCGCCCCTTCACCGATCGGCAGCGCCTGGGCGTGGTCGGCATATGCGCATCGGGCGCCTTCGCCCTGACCGCCGCCCAGGTCGACCCACGGATGAGAGCGCTGGTCAATGTCTCCATGATCGATATCTCCGCCAATTACCTCCCGTTGTACACCGATGCCCAGGCGCGCCGCGCCGCCCTGGCCGACCTGGCCGAGCAGCGCTACCTCGATTTTGACTCCCCATCCCCCGCAATGGCCGCCATGGGCTCACCAATGACCCTGAGCGACGACAACCCCATGAGCGAGTTCGGGGCCTTCTACTGGCGGGAAGTGGGGCACCACCACAACTCCACCACACAGTTCACCGCCACCTCGGACCTGTCTTTCCTCAACTTCCCCGAGCTAGCGCACCCGGAGTGGATTGAGACTCCTGTTTTGACGGTGGTCGGCGAGCGGGCGGCCACCCGGGCCCTGTCCGAGAGCATTCACGAGCGCCTCACCACGGACAAGGAGCTGCTGGTGGCCCCCGGCGCCGGCCATGTGGACCTCTACCACCGCACCGATCTCATCCCCTTCGAGAGCATTGACGTTTTTCTCGCCAAGCACCTGGGCTGAGAACCATCGGCGGGCCGACGGCGCTCACGGCCTCCCGGCGCGGGGCGAGCCGCGCCGTCGGCCCGTATTCCAGAACATTCCAGGACCGGGTGGCCCTGACAGGGCACCCGTACCGGCGTGACTGCGCCATGCCCGGACCCATAGCGTCCAATAAGTGCGGGACTGACTTCCTCAGTCCCGAATTCCCACACAGGAGAGAACCGTGAAGACACTCGTCAATGTCATCCACCCGCACTTCGAGGCCTCGCGCGTCAACCGCGCCCTGGCCGCTGCGGCGCAAGAAGTCGAGCACGTCACCGTGCGCCACCTCTACGCCCTCTACCCCGACGGCGTCATTGACATTGAGGCCGAGCATGTCGCCTTGGAGGCCGCCGACCGGATCGTCCTGCAGTTCCCCATGTACTGGTACTCCTGCCCGCCGCTGCTCAAGCAGTGGCAGGATGAGGTTCTCACCCACGGCTGGGCGTACGGTTCGACGGGTAAGGCATTGAAGGGCAAGGAACTACTCATCGCCGTGTCCTCCGGTTCCAGCGAGTACGGCCGGGATGGCGCCTTCACCTACACGGTGACCGAACTCCTGCGCCCATTTCAGGCGATGGCCAACCTGTGCTCGCTGACCTACACGGAGCCCTTCGCCACCACTGGCGCCAGGACGATCTCGGAGGAGGACCTTGCTGCGCGCGCCCAGGAGTACGCCGCCGCCCTGACCGCCCCGCGCCCAACCCTGGAACTCCTGGGCTGAGCGCGCCCGGACGAGGGGCCGCCACCCGGACGCTCAGAGAGGCGCTGCCTGGAACTACCTGAAAGGGTAGTCGGCCGGGTCGTAATCCTGCTCGGGGTGGGCCGGCCAGCCGCCGCAGCGCCCCGTGTCCAGGGCCGCCACCCGCTCCAGCTCCTCAGCGCTGAGAACCAGGTCGGCCGCCGCCAGGTTCTCCACCATGCGCTCGCGATGCACGGTCTTGGGGATCGTTATGACACCGGTGGCGACCTGGAAGGCCAGGGCCACCTGGGCGGCGCTGGCCCCGTGACGCCGGCCGATCCCGGTGAGCACCGGATGGCGCACCACTGAGTCGCCGCCCCGGCCCAGCGGACCCCACGCCTCCAGGCGGGTGGGGCTGTGCGCCAGGGCGCGGCGCAGGCGGCGCTGCTGGTAGAGGACGTGCTGCTCCACCTGGTCCACGGCCGGGGCCAGGTCGGCGCAGCCCATGATCTCGGCGAGCTCGGCGCCATAGAAATTGGACAGCCCTATGGCGCGCAGCCGCCCGGCCGAGACCGCCTCCTCAAGAGCCCTCCACGTACCCGTGTCCCGGCCCTGGGGCCAGTGGATGAGCATGAGGTCAATGGCCCCAATGTCCAGGGCCGTCAAAGACTCGTCAATAGCGCGCAGGCCCGCGCGATAGCCCGAGGAGCGGAGCTTGGTGGTGACGAACAGATCCTCACGATCCAGGCCCTGGGCGACGACCGCGCGCACGGCCCTGCCCACGCCCTCCTCATTGCCGTAGTACTGCGCAGTGTCAATGGAGCGATAGCCCACCTCAATGGCCTGGCGCACCACCCTTTCAGTGTCTGACGAGGGAGTCTGATAGACGCCCAGACCCAGAACAGGCATCTCGACGCCGCCGACGAGAGTGATCTGCTGCATGGAGTGCTCCTGTCCGGTCGAGAGGGTTGAGAGATGGGGAGGCGGCCCAGAATGCCGCCTCCCCCCGTTCTTGTCGGTTCTTGTGGATTCTTGTGGCGCCGCTCAGGCGTCGGGGTGCAGCAGCACCTTAATCGTGCGCCGCTCGTCCATCGCCCGGTAGCCCTTGGCGGCCTCCTCCAGGGGAATGCGCATGGTGAAGACCTTCCCGGGGTTGATCTCGCCGGCCAGGATACGGTCAATGAGGTCGGGCAGGAAGCGGCGCACCGGCGCGGGCCCGCCCAGGAGGTTGATCTCGGCGAAGAACAGGGACTGGCCCTCCAGGGTCACGCCGTGGGAGACCCCCACATAGCCCACGTGCCCGCCGGGGCGGCAGCTGGCAATGGCCTGATCCATGGAGAGCTGATTGCCCACGGCCTCCACCACGCCGTGGGCGCCGTAGCCGCCGGTGAGCTCCTTGACCTTGGCGGCGCCCTCGTCACCGCGCTCGGGGATAACGACGTCGGCGCCGAACTCCCGGGCCAGGGCCGCCCGGTCGGCGTAGCGGGAGAAGGCGATGACCCTCTCGGCCCCCAGCGCTTTGGCGGCCAGGACCGCGCACAGCCCGACGGCGCCGTCGCCGACCACGGCAATGGTCCTGCCCGGGGCGGCGCCGGCGGCCACGGCCCCGAACCAGCCGGTGCCCAGCACGTCGGAGGCGGCCAGAAGGGAGGCGATGACCTCGGGGTCCTCCGGCTTGCCGCCGGGCACCACGACGAGCGTGCCGTCGGCCTGGGGCACGCGGGTGTACTGGGCCTGGGTATCGGCCATGAAGCCGCCGTTGGCGCAGCGCGACTGGTAGCCCGCCTCACAGATCTCGCAGGTGTTGTCCGAAATGCAGAAGGAACCGACGACGAAGTCTCCGGGCTCAACGCTGGTGACCGCCTCGCCGACCTCGACGACAGTGCCCACATACTCGTGGCCCATGGGGCGGCCTCCGGCGGGGAAGTCGGCGTCAATGCCCCGGTAGGGCCACAAGTCGGAGCCGCAGATGCAGGCGGCCTCCAGACGGAGAACGGCATCGGTGGGGTCTACGACGCGGGGGACCTGGCGGTCTTCGACGCGCACATCCCCGGGTCCGTGCATGACGACGCCGCGCATGGTGGCGGGCGGGGTGAGGGTGGTGCTCACGGGTCTTCCTCTCATCACAATCCGTTGATATGTGGAGCCTACGCGCGCTCCGCGGGGGGCTTCCAGGTACTGGCAGGGCCCCCTGGCGCGTGTTCTCGGCGCGCTGATTCATCCAGGTTCACTCAGATTCACCGGGATTCACCGGGAGGCGTCCCGCCTCGCCGCGGTGCCGCCCCGACGGGCCTACTCCTGGACTCGCAGGGCCGTGACCAGAGGAACCCGCCTAATGTGGAGCACGTGGAGCGCGGCCACCAGCAGGTAGACGCCCAGGGCAATAGCCACTTCCTCCACCAGCATTCTTGCGGGGACCTCGAGGACGAAGTTCACCTCATAATGCATGAACGCCCACTCCAGGACCCACCGCAGCGTGTGGATAATGAGCGCCTGAGAGGCCAGCAGTGAGGCGACCACGGTGAGGGTAATGGTGCGCAGGTACAGGGCGTTAATCTCCCGGTCGCGGTAGCCCAGGATCTTGAGCTGGGAGATGGTGCGTGCCCCGCGCTCAATCGTGGTTTTGGTCAGCAGGTAGATCATAATGAAGAAGACCAGGATGGATACCGCGGCCAAGGACCGGGCGACCGGGGCGAAGGACGCGACCGCCTGCGCCGCCACGGAATCCATATCGCTGCGTGAGATGGCTCTGATCACTGAGCCCTCCGGCAGGGACAGGGGGGCCGGGGAGAAGTAGCCGTTGAAGTCCTGGGGGTCCCGTTCTAGAAGGGCGTTGAGCCCCGAGCGGGACATGTAGGCGCGCGTGTCGGTGTCCTCGCCCCTGACCCCCGCCACCGTCAGAGAGTAGGACTCGGAGCTGTAGGGGTCGGTGAACACGATCGTCTCGCCCGGGCTGATCCCGGTCTTGGTGGCCAATCCTGCTCCAAGCACCACCTGGTCCTGGGGGACGTCCAGGTCCGGGAGGTAGCGGCCGGCCGGATCCACGCCGAGCACCTGCACGTCCATGGGGCCGAACTCCCATTTGCGTTCGGTCTGAAGGAAGGTCGTCGCAATGGGCTCGGCTTGTTCGGCGACGGCCGGCGCAGTGTCGGTGTCCGCGAGCACCACAGGGGTGGACAGGACGTAGACGTGCTCGGCGGGCAGCGCCCGGCCCAGTGACGCTGAGAAGTTCTCCACCACGGGTAGGAGCGCCAGCCCGGCCAGGAGCAGAAAACTGGACAGGGTAATGCCCAGGAACAAGGTGATGAAGGAGGGCAGGCCCCGCAGCAGCAGGCGCAGGCGGAAACGCGTGGTGAAGGGCAGGCCCGCCGGCAGGCGGGAGCCGTGATCGGTGCGGTGCCGCAGACGCGCCAGAATCCCGGCTTGTGGCTTTTCGCGGCGCAGGAACTCCAGGGGCGTGCGGCGCATGGCCCAGGCCAGGCCAATGAGGGTGAGGCCTTCCAGGAGCCCCAGCGGCAGGAGCGTGGTCAGGAGGAAGGCCCGCAGCGAGAAATGACTCTCGAAGGGCGGCAGGGAGTAGGTGTTGTAGTACAGATTGCGCATGGGCGCGCTCAGGAGGGTGTAGCCCAGGGCATTGCCGGCGGCGGCGGAGAGCACCCCCACCACGGTGGGCAGGGTCAGGTAGTG
Source organism: Actinomyces oricola (assembly GCF_004104015.1). Classification (GTDB taxonomy): domain Bacteria; phylum Actinomycetota; class Actinomycetes; order Actinomycetales; family Actinomycetaceae; genus Actinomyces; species Actinomyces oricola. The sequence goes on from NZ_RYFV01000007.1 coordinate 59,676, forward strand.
GCGCAGCAGCTCGCTGCGGCGCCAGCCCGACGCCAAGAGCGTTCCAATGACCGCGCTTTCGGCCTCAATGGTGGCCGAGGTGATCACCACGAAGACGAAGGACATAATGACGATGATGACCACCATTAAGGTCTCAACGAAAACCGAGTCGTGCTTGAAGTCGTCGGTGGCGTAGGTGATCCCCTGGTTCTCCTCGGCATCAATGAGCGAGGTCACGGTGGCTCCGGAGGTGATCAGGCGCAGTGCCGTCTCCTTCTCGACGGCCTCGCGCTCGGCGCGGGTCAGGACGCCGTCGCCATTAGTCAGGCCCGCCCCGTCCAGGCCAGTGCCCGGAGCGCTGTCGCCCGCCAGGTCGGCGCCCAGGCGCAGGGAGTAGGTGTTGGTGTTCTCCACCCCCGCCACGCCCGTCAGTCGGTCCCATCCCGGGGGTGAGAGCACGCCCACGGTGAAGGTCAGGGCGTTGACGGTCGGGTCCTGGTTGGTTTTGAACAGCGCCGTGTAGTCGGGCAGGGTAATAATGCCGACGAGCGTGTAACTCACTCCCGCCAACTCGACCTGGTCGGAGAGTTCCAGGCCGCGGCGGTGGCAGAAGGTGGCGTCCAGGGCCACCTCCTGCTGCCCGGTGGGCATGCGCCCGGCATGGAGGGCGGCGAGGTTGAGGTCCTGGCGGGGCAGGTGGAGCCGGGCCGTTATCTCCTTTGTCTCCTCTGTCTCCTCGGCGGCTCCCCGGCCCGCCGCCGCGGCCCCGGTGGTCGCGGGGGCGTCCGAGGAGTCCCCGGGAGCCGCGGGCAGGGTCAGCGGCACGTCCCGGGAGGTGTTCTCGACGACCTGCCAGCCCAGGTCCTCCATGGAATCGACCTGGTCCGCCGACAGGGGCGCGGTCAACGTCAGGCGGGCGTCCTCCACCGCGTAAGCGTCATCGCGGGCGTCCATAATCCGGTCCAGGGACATGGTGGTCGACAGGTATCCGGCACCGACCCCGGTGGTGGCCACCAGCATAATGGCGATGCCCAGGTACTTGCCCGCGCCGGCCCTCAGCTGGCGGGCCAGGCGGTGGGTCAGGGGGGAGGCCACGGCGCTCACCACTCCAGGTCGGCGGCCGCGACCGTGTGGTCGTTGACGCTGCGCTCCACAATGCGTCCGTCGCGCAGGCGTATGGCCTGATGGGCCATGGCTCCAATGGCTTCATTGTGGGTGACGATCACGGTGGTGCAGCCGTAGGTGCGGTTGACGTGCTCCAGCACGCCCAGGACCTCCCGGGAGGTTTCGTAGTCCAGGGCACCGGTGGGCTCATCGCACAGGAGCAGACTGGGTCTTTTGACCAGTGCCCTCCCAATGGCGCAGCGCTGCTGCTGGCCGCCGGAGACCTGGCGGGGGAACTTCTGCCGGTGCTCCCACAGCCCCAGGGCGCGCAGAAGGTCATTGACGTCGAGGGGGTCGGGGGTCAGGTGGGCGCAGACCTCAATGTTCTCGCGCACGGTGAGGTCAGGCAGGAGGTTGTAGAACTGGAAGACGAAACCGAGCTGGCGGCGCCGGTAGTCCACCAGGCGGGCCTCCGGAAGAGCGGTGACCTCGGTGGTTCTCACAGTGATGGTGCCCGAGTCGGCCGCCTCCAGGCCTCCCAGGAGATTGAGGAAGGTGGACTTCCCCGAGCCCGAGGGGCCCAGGAGCGCGCAGATCTCCCCCAGTTCCAGCTCCAGGTTGACCTTGTTGACAACAGTGACGCGGGCCGAGCCCTGACCATAGCTCTTGGTCAGGTCTTTGATGGAAACATGGGGGGTGCCGGAGGACCGCATACGGACTTCTTCCACGGTGGTAAGGAGGGGGCGGTTATGTTAGGTGAGCCTAATCTGTGCTGGCGTCTCCCGCCAGGAGCTGCCGCTGGGCGTTGATTCCGGCGACAATGATGTTGATCTTGCTGTCCAGCCAGTCCGGTACCGACTGGACTGGCCACGCCGGAGGCGTCCCGGGCGCCGCGGGGTTGAAGCCGCTGTGGCCCGGAGAGCCCCCGGCGGGGACCGGGTCCAGGGCGGCCCCCGCCCAGGGGCAGGGCCCGGGGGTCGAGGGTGCGGCGGCGGGGTCGATCCCCTTCCGCCCCTTCCGCGAGGAGGCGCCCTTGAGGGCCTCGGCCATGGTGTGGGAGCCCAGCACCGTGTCGCCGACGAAGTCCAGGGCCAGAAGCGCCGCGGCGCGGTCGAGCCCACCGGACTCCAAGCTCCTGAGGGCGGCGCGGACCGCCGGAGTGAAGGACTGGTGCGCCCAGGGGACGGTCAGGAGGGTCTGGGCCAGGCCCGGATTGTCCTCCAGGAGGGCCCACAGTCTATCCGCGCAGGTGCGCAGGACCTGCGGCCAGGCCCCGGTGAGGTCACCGAGGTCGATCTGGGCGGCCAGACGGTCCAGGCAGGCGCGCAGCAGATCGTCGCGCGAGGAGATGGTCCGATACAGGGCGGGCGTCCCTACGCCCAGGTCCCGGGCAACACGCGCCAGCGTGAACGTGCCCACGCCAATGCGCAGCGCGGCGTCCACCGCATCGTCCCGGGTGAACCCGGGCTTGGGCCCGGAGGGGCGGAAGGCGCGTCTCATGGACCCACGGTAGCGGCTAGGCAGACCACAACCTCTGTAGTAAGGTCAGCCTCACTCAATACTGAATGATGTTCATAGTTGCTGACGAGGTGTGTGTATGGCTGTGCTTGAAGCGAACGCCCCTGATTCGCGCGCTGCCGGGGGACCGGCCGCCCCGAAGGATCCCGGCACCCAGAACGCCGACCACGAGCACGAGGAGAACAAGCGCAAGGCCGCCCAGGGGCAAGCCGCCATTAAGCGCCTCGGGGCCCCCGTGCACCGAAGGATGCTCATTGCCCAGGGGCTGGTCCTGATCTCCGGCGTCTTGTCCATCGCCCCCTATGTGGCCCTGGTCCAGCTCGGCGACCTCCTCCTGGAGGCTCACCGCGCCCACGCGGCGCCCGAGGCCGGGCGGGTCTGGCACATTGTCATGATGCTGGTCGGCGCCTATTCCACCCGACTCATGCTGCACTTCGTGGCCCTGCTCATCACGCACGTGGCCGACCTCGTCCTGCGCGACAAACTGCGCCGCGACATTGTCGCCCGGCTCGCCGGAGCCCCCCTGTCCTGGTTCACCGCCTCAACCTCGGGGCTGGTGCGCAAGGCCGTCCAAGATGACACCACCGCCGTTCACACCGTCATCGCCCATGGGCCCGTCGACCGGCTCAACGCCGTGGTCACCCCTGTGGCCCTGCTCGCCTACGCCTTCTGGGTCGATTGGCGCCTGGGCCTGCTGTCGGTGTCCACCATTGTGCTGTACATGGCGACCTACACGCTGAATCTGCGCGGCATGAACGCGAAAACCGTGGAGATGGACCGCAAGCTCGGCACCGTCTCCTCGACAATGGTCGAGTTCGTCTCCGGCATCTCAGTGGTCAAGGCCTTCGGCCGCACAGGCCGCGCCCACGCCGCCTACCTCGCGGCCGCCGACGATTTCTCCCGCTTCTACTGGAACTGGGCGCGGCCCCTGATCACCATAAGCTCCCTGGCCCTCGTCTGGGTGTCCGTTCCCGTGCTCCTCCTGGTCAACCTCGGCGGCGGGTACCTGCTCATCAGCGCCGGAGTGGTCACCCTGCCCCAGGTCCTGGCCACCACCCTCATCGCCCTGGTCCTGCCGAACACGGTCATGACCGTGGCCCTGGTGGCCTGGGCCTACCAGATGGCCGGGGCCGCGGCCCTGCGCCTGTGCAAGATCGTGGACACCCCCGTCCTGCCCGCCGCGATTCACCCGCGCTCGCCCCAGGGGGCCCGGGTCGAGATCGACTCCGTCAGCTACTCCTATGGCGACATCCTGGCCGTCGACGACGTGACTCTCACCCTGGAGCCCGGCACCGTCACCGCCCTACTCGGCCCCTCGGGCTCAGGTAAATCCACCCTGGCCTCCCTCATCGCCCGCTTCGCCGACCCGGATCGCGGAAGCGTGCGCATAGGCGGAGTGGACCTGCGCAAAATGGACCAGGGCACCCTGTACGGGACCATCTCCTTCGTGCTCCAAGACCCCCAGCTTCTGAGCGCCACAGTCCGCGAGAACATTGCCCTGGGGCGCCCCAACGCAACCCTGGAGGAGATCAGGGCCGCCGCCCGCATCGCCCGCATTGACGACGCCGTCATGGCGCTTCCCCAGGGCTACGACACCGTCATTGGTGCGGGAGCCTCCCTGTCCGGTGGGGAGTCCCAACGCGTGGCCATTGCCCGCGCAGTGCTGCTGGATACCCCCGTGCTCCTCATGGACGAGGCGACCGCCATGGCGGACCCCGAGTCCGAGGATGAGATCCAGCAGGCGCTGTCCGCCCTGGTACGGGGGCGCACAGTCCTCGTCATCGCCCACCGGCCCGCCGCGATTCGCGGCGCGGACCGCATTGTGGTCATGGACCGCGGCCGCCTGGTCGCCTCCGGCACCCACGAGGAGCTGGTGGGCGAACCCCACTACCAGGCCCTGCTGCGTCAGGGCCGCATTAACGACGGCGCTGAGGCACCCGGCACTGGGGCGCCCGGCACTGACCGAGCCGAGGAGGAGCAACGATGAGCACCACCGCCCAGACGACCGCCGGGGGGCGGCGCCTGTCCCTGCTGCGGCGCTATAAGCGCCTCATGGGGCCACCGGCGTGGCGACGGATGCTGACCGGCCTGATTCTGGGGGCCATCGCCGGCGCCTTCACCGGGCTCGCCCTGGTAGTGCTGCTGCCCGCCTCCGTCGCCCTGGCCTCCGGGCAGCCCTGCTGGGGGCTGGACCTGGGGGGCTGGATGGTGGTCCTGGCCGCCTGCACCGTGATCACCACCGTGTGCGACTTCTACGGCCAGCGGGTGGTCATGCTGGGGGCCCTGGGATTCATGCACGACGTCCACCACGCCATTGGCGGCCGAGTGGCCCGGGTGCCACTGCGCTGGTTCACCGCGGAGTCTGCCGGGACCATGTCCCGGGCGGTCACCCAGGAGATGGTCCACCTGGCGGAGTCCGTGGCCCACTTTCAGTTCCGGCTGTTCTCGCAGGTGGCCGGCTGCGCCGTCATCTGGGCCGCCTCCTGGGCCTGGGACTGGCGCCTGGGGCTTCTGCTCACCATAGCCGCCCCACTGCTGGCCCTCTTCCTGCGCTGGTCGCGCAGCCTGGTCAATCACGGCAAGTCGCTCATCGAGCCCGCCGAGCAGGCGCTGGCCGCCCGCGTTGTCGAGTTCGCCCGCTGCCAGGGCGCTCTGCGCTCCTGCCACGCGGGCTCCGACTACCGCCAGCTCACCGACGCCTTTAATGCCAGTGCCCGCGCCTCGCACCGCGCCCTGTGGTGGGAGTCCGCCGGCAACCTCCTGTCCGGGGTGTTCACCCAGATCATTATTGTCGCCATGATCGTCCTGACCGCGGCCCTGTCCCTCTCCGGGGCGCTGGAGCCCCTGCCGGCCATTGCCACCATTGGCATGTGCCTGCGCTTCACCACCATGCTGGAGGACATTGGCGCCCTGTCCCTGGGCATGGAAGAGCGCCGTCAGATGATGAACCACCTCGACACGGTCATGGACGCCGAACTCCTGCCCACCCCCGAGGCCTCCGCCCCCCTGAGCCGGCCGGGCGCCGTCGAGCTCGACGACGTCGTCTTCGGGTACCGCCCGGGGGTGCCGGTGCTGCGCGGCGTGTCCCTGTCAGTGCCCGCGCGGTCCATGTGCGCCATTGTCGGCCCCTCGGGATGCGGCAAGACCACTATTGCCAGGCTCGTCGCCCGCTTCTGGGACGTCGGGGCCGGTGCGGTGCGTGTAAGCGGGGCGGACGTGCGCGAGTTGCGCACCGAGGACCTCATGGACCAGCTCTCCATGGTCTTCCAGGACGTCTACCTCTTCGACGACACCCTGGAGGCCAATATCCGTATTGGGGACGTCAACGCCACCGACGAGCAGGTGCGCCGTGCCGCCGACCTGGCCGGTGTCACCGAGATCGTCAACCGCCTCCCCGAGGGATGGAACACCCGCGTCGGGGAAGGGGGTCGGGCTCTGTCCGGCGGCGAGCGCCAGCGCATCTCCATTGCCCGGGCCCTGCTCAAGCGCGCCCCCATTGTCCTGCTCGACGAAGTCACCAGCGCCCTGGACGCGGAGAACGAGGCCAATATTGTCGCCGCCATGAGGGAGCTGCGGCGCACCTCCACGCTTATCGTCATCGCCCACAAGCTGGAGACCATTGCGGCCGCCGACCAGGTTGTGGTCCTGGGCGCCGAGGGGCGCGTGGCCCAGCGGGGCCGGCACGCCGACCTGGTCGAGATCCCCGGCCCCTACCGCGATTTCTGGGAGTGCCGCAGCCGCGCCCAGGGCTGGGCGCTGGTCTGAGGCCGGGCGCTCACGCCTCGACGACGTCGTGGCCACTGGGCCCGGCCCGCTCAAGGGCGAGCGATCAGGCGCACTTGCGTCGCCTTAATGACGGCGCGCAACTCCCGGCCCGCCCGTACCCCGAGTTCGGCGGCCGCCGCCGGGGTGATGAGCGCCCGCAGGTGCTGGCCGTCCCCGAGGGCCAGCACCACCGACACCAGGCCATTGGCGCTGGTGGTCTCCACCACGCGCGCCTCCAGAGTGTTGCGGGGACTGCCCGGTCCGGCCCGCTCGTAGAGCGCAACCGCGGCCGGGGCCAGCAGCGCGACTGCTTGCGCCCCCGGTGACAGTTCTTGGACAGGGGCCGCCATGAGGCGGGTCCCGTCGCCCAGGACCAGGGCGGGAGCGGCGGGGGAACCGTCCAGGGTCCCATGGAGCATGGTGGTGCCGGTCAGCTCGGCGGTGAAGGGGGAGACCGGGGTGGACAGCACCTGGGCCGCCGGGCCGGACTCCACCACCCTCCCGTCATCCAGGACAGCGACATCATCGGCCAGGGCCGCCACATCGGCCACGTCATGGGTGACGAGCATCACCGTCAGCCCCTCCTGGGCGGCCCGGTGCGCAACCAGGGCCCGCATCCGCTGACGGGCGGTGACGTCCAGGGCGGCCATGGGTTCGTCAAGCACCAGGACGCTCGGGGATGTCGCCAGCGCCCGGGCCAGGGCCACGCGGGCGCCCTGTCCGCCCGAGAGCGCCGAGCCGGGCCGGCGGGCCAGATGGGAGGCGCCCACGGCCTCCAACTCACGGCGGGCGCGCGCCCGCGCCCGCCGGCGCCCCGCCCCCTGGCAGCGGGGCCCGAAAGCAACATTGTCCATGACGGACATGTGGTCGAAGATCCCGGGGCTCTGCGAGAGCAGGGCCACGGAGCGCCGGCCCGCGGGCACGAAGACGCCCGGCCCATCGAGAACCCGCCCGCCCACGCGCACCTGACCGCCCTCGGCGTCCAGGAGCCCGGCCAGGACCGCGCAGACGGTGGACTTCCCCGAGCCGTTAGGGCCGATCAGCGCCAGAGTGCGTCCGGCGGCCACCGTCAACTCCACGGCCACACCGCGCTCCCGGGAGTTGAAGGACAGGTGCACCTCCTGGCCCCGGGCCCCCCCGGTGGCATCGGCGGCCGTGCCCAGCGGCGGGGCCCACGCCGCGCCGTCGGGCTCATGGGCGGGGTGGGCCTGCGCGCCATCGCCCACGGCGGCCGATTCGGGGGCGCCGGCATTGCCGCCGGCCCGGTCGGCGCGGCGCACCAGTGCGCCCCAGTCGACGGTGGTGGCGCCCACCACCAGGAAGGACAGGGCAATGAGCACCACCGCCAGCGCCAGGGAGATGGCGGTGTCATTCTCCCGCTGCAGGTAGATGGCCAGCGGCATGGTGCGGGTGACCCCCTCCCGGGAGCCGGCGAAGGCGATGGTCGCCCCGAACTCGCCCAGGGCGCGCCCCAGGGCCAGCGCGGTGCCCCGCGCCAGCGCCGGTCCCACCAGCGGCAGGGTGATGCGCGTGAGCACTCTCCACGGCCCGGCCCCCAGGGTCCGGGCAATGGTTTCGCAGCGGGTGTCCCGGCTGCGCAGCGCCGCCTCCAAGGTGACCACCAGATAGGGCATGGACACGAAGACCTGGGCGATGACCACAGCGGCGGTCGAGAAGGCGATGGAGATGCCCCAGGCGTCCAAATGCGCCCCGAGAACCCCTTTCTTACCCAGTGTGGACAGCAGGGCAATACCGGCCACGACCGGGGGCATGGTCATGGGTAGGACGGCCAGAATCCGCCCCACGCGCACTCCGGGCCACTGCCGGGCCAGCAGCAGGGCCAAGGGGACGCCCAGAGCCACGCAGATGACGGTGGATACCAGGCAGGTGCGCAGGGACAGTCCCAGGGCCAGGCGGGCGGAGTCGGAGGCCAGGAGCCTCGGCAGCTCGCCCCAGGCGACTCGGGTGCCCAGGCCGGCGATGGGCACGACAATGGCGCAGGCCCCCACAAGAGCCAAGACCACCACGGGCACGGGCAGGGGGGCGTGAGCAACCCGCGAGCGCCTGGAGGCGCCGGCGGGCCGCCGCGAGGCGGGCGCGGTACTCACTCGCAGGTCTACCGCAACTAGCCGTGAGCCGGCATCACTGGCCGGTGGGGGAGGCGGTGGTGCTCGGAGTCGCCCCGGCGCCTGGAGCACCGAAGCCGTGGGTGTCGAGGATGGCCCGGCCCTTGTCACTGAGGATGTAGTCAATGAAGGCTTGGGCGGCGGCGGTGTTCTGCGCACCCGAGGTGATAGCGATCGGGTAGTGGTTGATGACGCCGCCATTGGGGATGGAGATCTCCTCCACGCCGGTGGCTGCGGCGGCGTCGGTGGTGTAGACGATCCCGGCGTCGGCCTCACCGGATTCGACTTTGCCGCGCACGTCGGTGACCTTCTGCTCCTCTGAGACGGGGTTCAGGGTCACGCCCAGGGCGGTGGCGAGCTTTTCAGTGGCCTCGCCGCAGGGGACTTCCGGGGCGCAGATGACCAGGTCGGCGCCATCGAGGGAGGAGTCCAGGCCGGTGATGCCGGCCGGGTTGCCCTTGGGGACAATGAGCGTGAGCGTGTTGGTGGCGAATTCGGTCTGCTCGCCCACCAGGGACTGGTTGGCGGCGTCGGTCATGGTGGAGTTGTTGGCGGTGGCCAGCACATCAGCGGCGTCACCGTTGGCCAGAGCGGTGACAAGGTCCTGGGAGCCCAGGAAGTTGAAGGTGATGGTCAGATCCGGGTTGTCCTCTTTGACGCCCTGAGCGATCTCCTCGAAGGCCCCCTGGAGGGAGGCGGCGGCGAAGACAGTGAGCTCCCCGGAGACCGGCCCAGCGGCCGACGCCGAGGAACCGGCCTCGGCGGTGCTTGAGCCGGATGTGGAGGAGGTGCCTGAGCAGGCAGCCAGGGAGAAGAGCGGGACGAGGGCGATGGCGGCCAGTAATCTCCGCTGTCGCGTGAGCATGATGAGATCTCCTTGTCGGTTCGCAGGCGTTTGCGAGGCCGGGGCGCGGCTTCGGGTCAGCAGGCGCACCGGCCCCCCGGGAGTTTCCGCTGCCCGGCGACGACCCCGCCGTCGGGCAACGGCTCCACCATTGACGATACCGAGCCCACGCGCCGCCTGTGCCCGTATCGCCCCAGTTCGCCGAGGAGAATGAGGAGTGCGCTTAGGCTCCTGCCGATGGCGACACGTCATCGATTCCCAGGTTCCCGGTGCCCTGGGTGCGCACTGGTTCCCAGCCGCGGCGCGGGCGCGCCGTTGCCGTGGCCGACGGCCGGGAGCGGTAGACGACGTAGGGCCGGGTCACGTAGCCCACGGGGGCCGAGACGGCGTGCACCAGGCGGGTGAAGGGCCAGATGGCCAACAGCAGCAGGCCGGCCACAATGTGCAGCTTGAAGGCCAGGGGCACCTGCGTCATGAGCGCGGGATCCGGTCGGAGGGTGAACAGTGAGCGGAACCAGGGGCTAATGGTCACGCGATAGTCGTAGCCGTGGCCCTCGGCGCCCAGGAGCTGGGTGCTCACAGTCGCCCAGGCGCCCAGGGCGATGGGTACCAGCAGTAGGGCGTACATGATCTTGTCGTTGCGCGTGGTGGCCAGGCGCACCGACTTGACCACGATGCGCCGATAGAGCAGGCCCGCCAGCCCCACAATGGTCATGGTCGCCGCCACCAGCCCCAGGGACACCGCCCCCAGGTGGTACATGTGCTCGGTGACCCCCACCGCCTCGGTCCAGGTATTGGGGATGAGCAGGCCGACGACGTGCCCGCCGGCCACCATGAGGATGCCCAGGTGGAACAGGGGCGAGGCCCAGCGCAGGATCCGAGACTCGTTCCACTGCGACGAGCGGCTCGTCCACCCGAACTGGTCGGTGCGCCAGCGCCACACCAGCCCCGCCACCAGCAGCAGGAAGCAGGCGTAGGGCAGGGCCACCCACACGAAGAGCTGTTCGAAGGTGCTCATAACGCTCATAGCGCTCATAACGCTCATAACAGGGCCTCCTGTGCGATTGGGGCGGCAATGGCGGCGGGCCGGCGCCCGGCCGGGGCCGGCGCGGTCTGACCATGAGCGGCGGGCACGGTGGGGAAGGGGAGGACGTCGGTGACGCCGACGAGCTCGGTGGGCGGCCCGGCCGCCACCAGGGCCCGGATGCGCTCGGCCATGGCCGCGTCAATGGCCGGCAGGGTCATGGAGACCACCTGGACCAGATGGGTGTAGGGGGAGGAGGCGTCCACCAGGGCGCTGCGCAGCACTTCAATGCCCTCCCGGTGGCTGGCCAGCAGGGCCTGGGCGACCTCCTCCCCGCTGCGGGCGGACAGCTCCAGGACCACCGGAAGGTAGTCGGGCAGCTCCTCAGCGGCCAACTCCCAGCCCGCGGCCGCCAGGGTCTGCTTGAAAGCCAGCAGGGCGGCACCCCGCTGCCTGGTGTCCCCCACCGCGTAGTAGCTCAGGTACAGGCAGCAGCGCCGCTGCCTGTCGAAGACATCGACGTAGTGCTCGGCCATGGCCCGGGCCCCCCGCCGGCGGGCGACCGAAATGAACTCCTCCAGGGGCCCGGCCACCGGGGCGGGCAGGCCCTCCAGTACCGCGGCGACGGCCCCCAGGCGCTGGTCGAAGCCCCCGTCCTCATCGGGATAGTCCAGGAGCAGGGAGGCGCACATGTGCACCACCGCCCGCTGCTCGGTGCTGAGTTCAACCGGTTGGGGCGGGTCCAGAGGGCGCGGGGTGCGCACGAAGGAGACCATTAGCGCCCTCCGCTTACGCGGCCCGCACCGACCAGGTCGGGGCCCGGGGCCGGCACGGGCTCGCGGCGCACGCTCGGTAGCGGCAGCGCCACCGGGGCGCCCGGCGTGGGCGGGCCGGAGGCCTCGCGGTGGCAGGCGGAGGGCGCTCCCTCGCCCAGGAGAGTGCGCACGTCCTCGCCCATAGCGGCCATCCCGCGGGGGATCTCCGGTTTCGCGGTGGGGATGACGTAGCGGTCGTCGAACTTGGCGATGGCCAGAAGGCGGTACATGCTCTCCACCTGCTCCCCGCTCATGCCCACGGCGCCGGCGATCTCAGGGGAGGGCGGGCGCCCCAGGCGCACCTCGCGCATGTGGCAGCGCATGGCGGCCAGGCGCCGCAGCACCAGCTCGACGGTGTCGGTGTCCCCGGCGGTGAACAGTCCGGCCAGATACTCCAGGGGGATGCGCATCTCTGAGACGGCGGTCAGCAGCACCTTGTGGTCCTCGCCGTCGAGCCCCGCGGCCACGGCCTCATCCACAATGGGGGACAGCGGCGGGATGTACCAGACCATGGGCATGGTGCGGTACTCCGGGTGCAGCGGAAGAGCCACCTCATAGGTGGAGATGAGGTCCCACACCGGGGAGGCCTGGGCGGCCTCGACCCAGGTGGCCGGCACGCCCTCGGCCCGGGCGGCGGAGACGACCCGCGGGTCGTAGGGATCCAGAAGGATCTCGCGTTGGGCCCGGTAGAGGTCTTGGGGGTCCTCAATGGCGGCCGCCTGGGAGACGCGGTCGGCGTCGTAGAGCAGGACCCCCAGGTAGCGCAGTCGCCCCACGCAGGTCTCGGAGCACACCGTGGGCTCGCCCACCTCCAGACGCGGGTAGCACAGGGTGCACTTCTCAGCCTTACCCGTGTGGTGGTTGAAGTAGACCTTCTTGTAGGGGCAGGCCGACACGCACATGCGCCAACCGCGGCAGGCATCCTGGTCCACCAGGACAATGCCGTCCTCAGTGCGCTTATACATGGCACCGCTGGGGCAGGCCGATACGCAGGTGGGGTTGAGGCAGTGCTCGCATATGCGCGGCAGGTAGAACATGAAGGCCTGGTCGATCTCAGTGGTGACCTTGCGGCTCATGGCGGTTAGGACGGGATCGTCCTGCAGGGTCCGCGTGGAGCCGCCCAGGTCGTCATCCCAGTTGGGCCCCCACTCAATGGTGGGCATGTACTCGCCGGTGAGTTGGCTCTTGGCGCGCGCCACCGGCAGGGCGGGGGAGTCCTTGGGGGCGGAGAGAAGACGGTCATACTCGTAGGTCCACGGCTCGTAATAATCCTGGACACCGGGCATATCCGGGTTGGCGAAGATCTGGGCCAGGCGCCGCAGGCGCCCTCCCGAACGAGGGCGCAGCCGCCCGCCGGGGGTGCGCTCCCAGCCGCCCCTCCAACGGTTCTGATCCTCCCAGGTGCGCGGGTAGCCCACGCCGGGTCGGGTCTCGACATTGTTGAACCACATGTACTCGGTGCCCTCGCGGTTCGTCCACGCCTGCTTGCACGTCACCGAGCAGGTGTGGCAGCCAATGCACTTGTCGAGGTTCATTACCATGGCGATTTGGGCCATGACCTTCATGAGAACGTCACCTCCTGGTTGCTGCGGCGGCGAATGAGAGTGACCTCGTCGCGGTTATTGCCGGTGGGCCCCACATAGTTGAAGGCGTAGGACAGCTGCGCGTATCCGCCGGCGAAGTGGGTGGGTTTCAGGACAATGCGGGTCAGGGAGTTATGGGTGCCGCCGCGCCGCCCGCTGCGCTCCGTCAGCGGGGTGTTCATGGTGCGCTCCTGGGCGTGGTGCATGAAGACCATGCCCTCGGGGATGCGGTGGGAGACCACGGCCCTGGCCGCCACAATGCCATTGCGGTTGTAGGCCTCGACCCACTCGTTGTCCTTGACCCCGATCTTGTCGGCGTCGGCGGGGCTCATCCAGATGGTTTGGCCGCCCCGCCCCAGGGTGAGCATGTGCAGATTGTCGTAGTACTGGGAGTGGATGGCCCACTTGTTGTGCGCCGTAATGTAGCGGACCGCCACCTCGGCGGTGCCCTCCTGGGAGGTGCCCACCATCCCGGGGGGAGCCTCCCCGTACAGGGCGTGCAGGTCCAGCGGGGGCCGGTACAGGGGCAGGGCCTCACCCAGGTCCCGCATCCAGTCGTGGTCCAGGTAGTAGTGCATGCGCCCGGTCAGCGTGTGCCACGGCTTGGCGTGCTCCACATTGACCACGAAGGCCGAATAGCGCCTGCCGCCGTGCTCCGACCCCGACCACTCCGGGGTGGTGATGACCGGCTGCGGCTTGACCTGGGTGTCGGCGAAGGTGACCTGCTTACCGGCCTCCTCCTCACTGAGCTCGACCAAGGGGGTGCCGGTGCGCGCCGACAGGGTCGCCCAGCCGGTGGTGGCCAGGCGCCCGTTGGTGGCGCCCGACAGGTGCATGACGGTGTCACCGGCCCTAATGGGAGTGTTGCACAGGGGCCGCCCCCGGGCCGCCCCGGCGCCGGTGCCGTGGGCGCGGGCCAGCCTCTCAATCTCCTTGTCGGGTTTCAGCATGATCCCCTTAGCGGGGATGCCCGCCTTGTCGACCAGCGGGCCGACGGCGTCGAACTTATTGCGGATCTGGGTGTAGTCCCGCTCCACGGGCACCAGTTTGGGCATTGTCACCCCCGGGATCCACCCCTGGGGCAGCCCGGAGACGTCCCCATGGGCCATGGTCATGGCGTCGGGGGTGTCATGGGTCAGCGGGGCGGCCACAATGTCGGTCTGGGTGCCCAGGTACTTCGGCGCCCATTGGGAGACCATGGCCGCGAGCTGCTGGTAGATCTCGAAGTCGCTGCGGGCCTCCCACGGCGGATCAATGGCCGCGTTGAAGGAATGGATGAAGGGGTGCATGTCCGTGGTGGACAGGTCGTACTTCTCGTACCAGGTGGCGGCGGGCAGCACAATGTCGGAGTGCAGCGTGGTGGAGGTGTTGCGGAAGTCCGCGGTCCACATGAGGTCGAGCTTGCCCTTGGGCGCCTCCCGCCGCCAGGTCATGGACGCCGGACGCGCCTCGGGGGGAGCCTCGGCGGCATTGACGTCGTTGTCCGCGCCCACCATGTGGCGCAGGAAGAACTCCGTGCCCTTCGCCGAGCTGCCCAACAGATTAGTGCGCCAGGAGGCCAGGATCCGCGGGAAGTTCTCGGGGGCGTCAGGGTCCTCGCAGGCGAAACGCAGGGTGCCCGCCTCCAGTTCGCGCACCACGTAGTCCGCGGGGTCCGCCCCCGCCTCCTTGGCCTGCTGGCCCAGCAGCAGCGGATTGCGGTTGAAGGTCGGGTAGGACGGCGTCCATCCCCGCTTCATCGCCTCCACCATGGTGTCGGTGGTCGTCTTGCCGGCCATGGTGCCCGGGCCCAGGGGGGAGGCCAGGCGCTCGGCCCTGGTGGTGTCGTAGCGCCACTGGTCGGTGGTGATGTACCAAAAGCCGGTGGAAATCATCTGGCGGGCGGGGCGGTGCCAATCCAGGGCGAAGGCGAACTGGGCCCAGCCGGCAATGGGGCGGACCTTCTCCTGACCCACGTAGTGCGCCCAGCCGCCGCCGTTAATGCCCTGAGTGCCGCACATGGAGGTCAGCGCCAGGATTGTCCGGTAGAGCTGGTCGGCGTGGTAGTAGTGGTTAATGCCCGCCCCCATAATGATCTGGGAGCGCCCCTGGGACTCCAAGGCATTGGTGGCGAAATCGCGGGCCACCCGGATCATGGCCGGGCCGCTCACCCCGGTAATCTCACTGGCCCACCCCGGCGTGCCGGGCACCGTGGCGTCCTGATAGTTCTCCGGCCACTGGCCGGGCAGGCCGGGTCGCGCCACCGCGTACTGGGCCAGGAGCAGGTCGTAGACGGTGGTGACCAGGCGGCCGTCGGCCAGGCGCACGGCGGGGACACCGCGGAGCACCACCCCGGCGCCCACCGAGCCCCCCGCAGGAGTGCTGGAGGCGGGAAGGTCGAATCGCGGCAGGAGGACCTCGGCGGCTTCAACGGCGCCACCGCCCTGCCCCACCTCCTCCATGCTCATGACCGGGTCCACGCCCTCCATGAGCAGATTCCACCGGCCCTCGCCCTCCGGGGTGAAACGATCCGCCAGCGTGCCGCCCGGGTCGACCGGGCCGCGCTCGCGGTCCCACACCAGGGGGCGGAAGTCGTTCCTGGGCAGGCCCTCGGCCACGCCGTCGACCTGTGAGGCGGTCAGGAAGCGGCCCGGCACCAGGCCGTCCCCGGTGGGTGAGGGCTCCAAAGCGATGAGGAAGGGGGAGTCGGTGTGGCGGCGCATGTAGTCCAGGAAGTAGGGCTCGCCTCTAGCCACATGGAACTCGGTGAGGATGACGTGGCCCATGGCCTGGGCCAGGGCCCCGTCGGTGCCGGGGGCGACGCGCAGCCACTGGTCGGCGAACTTGGTGTTGTCGGCGAAGTCGGGGGATACCGCCACCACCTTCTGCCCGTGGTAGCGGGCCTCGGTCATGAAGTGGGCGTCCGGGGTGCGGGTCAGGGGCAGGTTCGAGCCCCACATAATGAGGTATTGGGCGTTGTACCAGTCGCCGGCCTCGGGCACGTCGGTCTGGTCGCCGAAGACCTGCGGGGAGGCCGGGGGCAGATCGGCGTACCAGTCGTAGAAGGAGAGCATGGTGCCGCCAATGAGCTCGTGGAAGCGGGCCCCGGCGCCATAGGAGATCATGGACATGGCCGGGATGACGGAGAATCCGGCGCAGCGGTCCGGGCCCCAGGTGCGAATAGTGTGCACGTAGGCGGCGGCAATGATCTCCATGGCCTCGTCCCAGCCCACGCGCACCATGCCGCCCTTGCCGCGGGCTGACTTATAGGCGCGGCTTGTGGCTTCGTCCCCGGTGACCTGCGCCCAGGCGGCTACGGCGTCGCCGTCGGCGCGCTTCTTGGCGGCGCGGAACGCGTCCAGGAGAACCGAGCGCACATAGGGGTAGCGGATGCGCGTGGGGGAGTAGGTGTACCAGGAGAAGGCGGCGCCGCGCGGGCAGCCGCGGGGCTCGTACTCGGGCATATCCGGCCCCGTGGTGGGGTAATCGGTGATCTGCTTCTCCCAGGTGATAATGCCGTCGGTGACATACACCTCCCAGGCGCACGAGCCGGTGCAGTTCACCCCGTGGGTGGAGTGGACCATTCTGTCGTGGCTCCAGCGGTGCCGGTAGAAGGTGTCGGCCTCGCGCCCGCCGGACAGGAACAGACGACGGGCATCCTGGCTGGGGGTGCCCCGGCGCAGGTAGGAGCCCAGGGCGAACAGTCCCGGCACGTTCTCCACCGGGCCCGCGGAGGCCGGGATGATCGGGCGGTCGGCGGGCTGGGGGCCTGAAGCGGTCATCGATGGTCCTTAGTGGTCCTTCTGGGGTCGGGTGGGTTGTGGGGTATAGGGCTTCTGGGGTCCGCCATAGGGGGCGTTGGCGCGCTCGTCACCCGGGGCGGGCGGCGCCGGGCCGGGCGTAGCGCAGCCAGCAGATAACGGCGCACAGCAGGCAGAAGAGTGCCGAGGCGTAGAAGAAAAGTGAGGCGGGTATGGCTGAGAGGGCCACGCCAACTAGGAATGGTCCTAGGGATGCCACCGCGGCGGTGAAGCCGATGGCTCCGCCGGCCTGGCGCTTGGGCATAATCATGGGCATTTGTTTGAAGGTGGCGGCGTTGCCGACTCCCGCGAAGAAGAACATGGCCAGCAGACCGGCCAGGAAGATCTTGAAGTCGCCCGGTTCATTGGCGGTGGCCAGGCTCCACCCGCAAAAACCCAGGGTTGTAGCCATGCCCAGGGCCGAGACGAAGGTCCAAATGGCGCCACCGAAGCGGTCGCACAACGGGCCCCAGGCGAAGCGCAGTACCGATCCGATCAAGGCCCCCAGGAACGCGTAACTGGCGCCCTTGGGCAGATCCGCTTCGGCGAAGGAGGAGGCCAGGGGGGAGGAGGCCCCGAAATTGTTGTTAATGATCAGGGCGGTCTGAGCGGCGAAGCCCGAGAAAATACCGAAGGTCATAATGTAGAGCACCGTCATCAGCCAGGTATCGGGGTTGGAGAAGATGTCCAACTGCTGACGGACATTGGCCTTGAGCGGCACGTCCTTGAGGTATCGGAAGGACAGGGCGGCGGCGATGAGGCTCCACGGCAGGAAGAAGACCGTGGCGTTGACCACCATGGGCGCGTCCGGGGCGTGGGGCTCGATCCAGGTCAGGCCGAACAGGCTGGTGGACATGAGGAAGGGTGCGGCCAACTGGATAATGCTCATGCCCATGTTGCCGAGCCCGCCTTGAAGCCCCAGGGCGGTGCCGGTCAGGCGCTTGGGGAAGAAGAAGCCCGTGGAGGGCATGTACCCCGAGAAGGTGGCGGCCCCGATCCCGCAGGTGAAGGCCAGGGCCAACAGCACCCCGAAGGAGGTTTCGTGGTTCTGCACCGCGAAGAACCATCCCAGCATTGGCAGGACGAACAGCAGTGAGGACCAGCCGATCATGCGCCTGGTGCCAATGGTGGCGGGCAGGAACATGTAGACCAGGCGCAGCAGCCCGCAGGACAGGCCCGGCATGGAGGTGAGCCAGTACAACTGGCCCTTGGACAGGTCGAATCCGATCTCATTGAGCCTGGGCGCAATGGCGCTGGGCAGGAACCACACGGTGAAGCCGAGCATGAGGGAGTAGGTGGTGATGGCCAGGGTGCGCCAGGCGATCGAGGCCGACCAGGTTTCAGGCTTCTCAGGGTTCCATCCGACCAGGATCCGGCCGGAGGTGTCGAGCGTGGTCATGGTCCTCCTGAGTGTGGTGCTGTGAGGATTTGGCCGATGCCTGTGCGCGGGCGAACGGCTCCTTTGCGCGCCCTCCCGCTGCCCCCATGATGGGGCACGCGCCGCGCCTCTCCTACCGGGCCCTAGATTCCCTTGGTATGGCGGGGATTCCCGACCCTGGTTTGTTACGGGTCGAGACGTATTATGCAAGTGTGGTGTGACATTAACAACACGTTGGCCTGTGCTCGGGTGGAAGCGCCCCCGGTGGGGCGGCTGCCGGGCCCTGTCCTCAGGGTTCTCAGGGTTCTCAGGGTTCTTCGCCGGGAGCGCGCCGTCCGCCGGTACTGTGAGGCCATGAGTGAGCCGCCAATCGTCCAAAAGGGGCTCCAGCCCCTGGCCGAGCCCGTCAAGGGCGCTGTTATTACCGTCTCGGACCGCTGCGCAAGTGGTGAGCGCGAGGATCTTTCCGGGCCGCTGGCCCAGCGCCTGCTGGGCCAGCACGACGTCGTTGTGGCCGGCGTGCAACTGGTGCCCGACGGCGTCGAGTCGGTGCGCGCAGCCATTGAGCAGGCCCTGGTCGAGGGCGCCCGCGTCATTGTGACCACCGGGGGCACTGGCGTGACCCCGCACGACCTCACCCCGGAGGGCACCGCCCCTCTGCTGGAGAGCCGGCTAGAGGGTATAGAGGCGCAGATCCGCGCTCATGGCCTGACCAAGACCCCACTGGCCGGCCTGTCCCGGGGACTGGTGGGCGTGACCGGCCGCGGGGCTCATGACGCCCTGGTCGTCAACGCTCCCGGCTCACGCGGCGGCGTCAAGGACACTGTGGCCGTCATTGGCCCATTGGTGCCCCACGTCCTGGAACAACTCGGCGGCGGCGACCACTGACCCGGCTGACTCGGCGCCCCCACCACGGGCCGACGCCGAGGTCACCGCCCGCCGCCGCGCCCCGGCTGCGGGTCCGCCGCAGGCGGTGCGGCTGGGCGGGGTGATAACGCCACCCCGATCCGCCCCGGCCGCGAGTCCGCGAATCGCTCCCGGTCGGCGCCGCTTAAGGGCGCCAGGCGCAGCGGGCCGCCCCCGCCATCGACCCGGACCGGGCCCCTGCCCTCAGGGGCGCCAGGCGCGTATGGACTCCCAGGTGTCCAGATCCTGCACCGCCGCGGCCCGTGAGCCGAGGTCTACCGCCTGCACCTCCAGCCCCGCCAGCGCCCGGCGCACCGCCACGTCCCGCAGCACCCGGCCACCAGGGGCGACGGCGCGATTCAGCGCCCCGGTCCGGTAGATCCCCAGCAGGTACTGGCGGTGAGATTCGTCCTGCGCGCAGGCGCCTTCCAGCTCCGAAACGGACAATATGCGGGCCAGCAGGCTGGGCAGGGCCTGCCAGCACTGCGGGGCGTCGCAGGTCAGCACCGCCGTCAGGGCGGCCGGCCGGCCGCCGGCGGCCGCAGCCAGGCGTGCCAACTCGACCAGCCCGGCCCCAATTCCGGCCACCGGTCCGCCCAGAGGAGGGTCCTCCAAGGCCCGCCCCGCCCACGCGGGCAGGCGGACCTGGGCAGGAGCCACCACCACGGTGCGCCCCGGGCCTATCCTGCTGCCGCGCAGGCTGCGCACCCCGGCCAGCACATGGTCGATCATCCGGGCCCCGGCCACGACCACATCCGGCTTGGAGACTCCACCGAGGCGCCGCCCCGTGCCCCCGGCCAGCACAAGAACATCCAGCGGCTCCTGGCCGGGGCGCCCGAACTGCGGGCCGTCGGCCGACTCCGCGTTAGCGGGGGCCCGCCGGGCCCCGACCGGCCCCACCGCCCGACAGTGCCTCCCCTCCTCCGCCGGCTCCGGCGGGTTCTCCGCGGGCGATGGGCCCTCCGGCGGGTCCCCGGCGGGTTGCGGGGCCCCGGCCGGCCCGGCCCCTCCTGGCGGCTCAGTGGTCATGGCCGCCGCGCACCCAATCGCCCGAACGCCCCCCGGACTTGGCGGTGACCTGGGCGTGGGCCAGCGCCACGTCGCGGTCCACGCCCTTCACCATGTCCACGACGGCCAGGCCCGCCACAGTCGCGGCCGTCAACGCCTCCATCTCCACACCGGTGCGGTCGACGGTGCGCACCGTGGCCTCAATGCGCACACCGCCCTCAACGACCTCCAGGTCCACGCGGCAACCGTGCACCCCAATGACATGGGCCAAGGGCAGCAGTTCAGGAACCCTCTTGGCGGCGGCTATCCCGGCGATTCGGGCCACGGCCAGCACATCGCCCTTGGGGATGGTGCCCTCGCGCAGGGCGGTCACCACCTGCGGGGAGCAGGTCACCAGCGCCTGGGCGCCCGCGGTGCGCACAGTTGGGGTCTTGGCGCTCACGTCCACCATGCGGGCGGCGCCGGCGTCGTCGAGGTGCGTCAGGCGAACCGGGACGGGGGCAGCCATGTCAGGACTCCTTGCGGGCCGGCGGAACGGAGTCCCCCGCGGCGCCGGGGCCCGGCGGTGCCGGGGCGCCCCCTGCACCAGGGCGGAGACTGGGCCGACGGCCCGCGGCGGCCCGCGGCGCTGGGGGCGACGGTTGTGAGACGGGCTCCTCAAGAGGGAGGGCGGCGCCCGGGGCGGCGGGATGCGACAGGGCGACGAGGGCGACCTCGTCGCCGACCTCCACGCGCTCAATGCGGGCGTCGACCACTGCCAGCGCCTGGGCTCCCGGCAGGGAGGCCACCAGGTGGGAGCCCGAGCCCAGGCGGTGGGAAGGAGCGACCCACAACTCCCCGGAGGCATCCTGCGCGCCCGCACCCGGGCCAGGATCCTGCGGGGCGGGGACCAGGCGCACCGGAATGTGCTGGCGGCGACCCGGTGAGGTCCGCCAGGGCACGGCGGCCCGGGCCCGTACTGGCAGCGCCGTGCCCACGCGCCCGGGCCGGGTGCGGCCGACGGCGGTGCCGTCGTGGCCGGACAGGCGGGCCAGCGCGGGGGCGACAATAGTGGTGAAGGAAACCAGGACACTGACCGGGTTACCGGGAAGGGCGATGAGTGGGACCCGCCGCCCCGCCCGGTCGCGGACCCAGCCGTGCCCCTGGGGCTTACCCGGCTGCATGGCGACCTTGGCGAAGTCCAGTCGGAGGTCCGCCCCGGCCTCCTCTTCTTCCGATTCTTCCGGCCCGCCGGCGTGGGGCGCCTCCCGGCCGCCCCCACCGCCGGGGGCGGCCGGGCCCGTGGGGGCGGCCGGGCCATCCTGCCTCCGCGGGGCGGCGCCCAGCATTTTGAGCGGATCGAAGGCCCCGGCCGAGACTCCGCCACTGGTCACCACCAGGTCCGCGTGGCACGCCGCGGCAGTGAGAACCCGGGTGAGCTCGGCGGTGGTGTCGCCGCTGCGGGTCACGCTCACGGGCTCAGCGCCGTGCTCACGGGACAGGCCCGCCAGGAGCAGCCCATTGGAGTCCGGGATGGTGCCTGCTGCCGGCTCGGAGCCGGCATCAATCAGCTCGGCCCCGGTGGACACCACGGCCACCCTCACCCGGGGGATGGCCCGCACCGTGCCTCGACCCACCGAGGCCAGGGCCGAGACGGCGGCCGCGCCGAGCACGGTGCCGGCCCCCAGCACCGGGTCGCCGATGGCCACGTCCTCCGCCCGGCGCCTTACGTTGAGGCCCACGGTCGGAGCCGCCAAGATGCGGATCCGGGCGGGCAGGGGGCGGGGGCCGGGGGCCTGGTCGGTGTCCTCGACCTTGACCACCGCATCGGCGCCCGGGGGCAGCATGGCGCCGGTCATAATCCGTTGGGCGGTTCCGGGGGCCAACGGTGCGGGCTCGGCCCCCGCTGGGACGTCGCCGGCCACGGGCAGAGCCACCGGCGCCTGCGGGCAGGCGGAGGCGGCGTCCTGGGCGCGCAGGGCGTAGCCGTCCATGGCCGAGTTCGTCCACGGGGGCACCGGCACCGCGGCGGTCACGTCCTCGGCCAGAACCAGGCCGTGGGCGCGGGCCAGGGGCACCTCGACCGGTTTCAGGGGCGTGAGCGCGGCCAAGACCTGGGCGACGTAGTCCTCCAACGGAAGCATGAGGGGCATAAGGCGTTCTCCTGGGCCGGCGGCGGGCGAGGGGCGCACAGCGGCCGGGGCTGTGCATGGATCCCATCATGCCTCCACTCGGGTAGCCAGTCTCACAGTTCGGGCGGCGCCGCGGCGGTGTAGCGTCATTGGCCCGGCACCCGGCGGCTGTCCCGGCGCTCTCCGGCGCCCGGCCACGGGCCGACGACGCCCAGTCACCAATCCGCCTGATAGGAGACGCGCCCATGAGCAGCCGCCCCGCCGAGCAGGCCAGCGCCCGGGCAGGCGTGCAGGCCGGTGCCCTACGGGCCGAGCGGCGGGCGCCCGGGTGGGGTAGCACGTCCGCGCAGGGCACCCCGGTTAGCGCCCCGACCCGGATTGTGCGCGCCGGGATCTGCCAGGACCCCGTGAGTGTTCATGAGCTGGCCGCCCTGGTTCGGGACCGGGCCGCGGGCGCCGTCGTCACCTTCGAGGGCGCGGTACGCGACCACGACGGCGGGCGGGGCGTGACCGGGATCGGCTACACCGCCCACCCCAGTGCCAGTGAGGTCCTTTCACAAATCGCCACCGAGGTGGCTGCCCGCCGCGGGCTGCGGGCCCTGGGGGTTGTCCACCGGGTCGGGGACCTTCAGGTGGGGGATACGGCGCTGGCGGTGGCGGTCAGCGCCGACCACCGGGCTGAGGCGTTTGCGGCCGCCGGCGACCTGGTCGAGGAGGTTAAGAAGCGCCTGCCGGTGTGGAAGCGCCAGTTCTTCGCCGACGGCTCCGCCCAGTGGACCCACGCCCGCACCGGGGCCGACACCCCCGCCCGCACTGACGCGGCGGAATAAGAACCGGGACAGGAATGGCGGCTGCGGTCGCTCACCCGCCGGCGAAGGGCGGCAGGATGTCGACGGCGTCGCCGTCCTTGAGGGGCGTCAACGAGTCCGCCGGTGTGGACAGGGCATTGACCAGGAAACTGGAGATGCCGACTATGCGGGCCATCTCCAGGCTTCGTCCGGCCAGTTGCTCGCGCAGGGCCGCCAGGGTAGTACCCGCCGGCAGCTCAAGGCGCTCACCGGCGGTATCGGCGGCCTCCGCCGCTGCCGCGAAGTAGCGCACCTCGACGGCGATGGGCGACTCAATGGACTCACTAGTGGTTGAGGGGCTCATGGGGCTCCTGTTCTAATGTTCTGAGAGGCGGGCGGTGGGCGGGGGTGGCGCGGACCGGGCCCGCTCAGCCGCCAATAGCGGACATGGTGCGGCCGGGCCTGGCGAAGCCCGTGTCCCGGGCAGTCGGGTTGTCGGTGCCGTGGGCCCGGGGCTTGTTCCAGGTGGCGCGCGCCCAGATGGCGGCAATCTCCTCATCGGTGGCGCCCGCGCGCAGGGGTGTGCGCAGGTCGGTCTCGGTGGAGGAGAACAGGCAGGTCATGAGGCGGCCATCGGCGGTAATGCGGCTGCGGTCGCAGTCGGCGCAGAAGGGGGCGCTCACTGAGGCAATGATCCCCACGCTCCCACCGGGGTGCTTCTGCCCGGCAGCCACCCGCCACAGGGTCGCCGGCCGGCGGTCCGGGCGCCCCACGGCTGAGAGCGCAAAACCGGCGCCCCGCAGGATGCGGAGAATCTCTGCGGCGCTGACGACGTCGTCAGCCCGCCAGGCCCGGTCCGGCCCCAGCGGCATGTGTTCAATGAAACGCAGCTGCCAGCCGCGGCGCAGGCACTCGGTCAAAAGTGCCGGCGCCTGCTCGCCCAGGTTCTCGGGAAGGGCCACGGCATTGACCTTAATGGGGGACAGGCCCGCCTCCTGGGCCGCCCGGGCACCGGCCAGGACGTCATGGAGACGGTCGCGGCGGGTAATGCGCGCATAAGTGGCGCGATCCAGGGAGTCCACGGAGACATTGACTCGATCCAGGCCCGCCCCCCGCAGGGCGGCGGCCCGCTTGTCCAGGCCCAGGCCGTTGGTGGTGACGCCAATATCCGGCTTGGCCCCGGTGGCGCGGGTGCGCAGGGCCGCAATGCCGGTAATGATGTCCTCTAAGTCGCGGCGCAGCAGCGGCTCACCACCGGTGAGGCGGATTCTCTCAATGCCCAGCTGCTCGACGCCAATGCGCGCCAGACGCACGATCTCCTCGACGCTCAACAGCTTGGGGGAGGCCAGCCAGTCCAGGCCCTGGGCCGGCATGCAGTAGGTGCAGCGCAGGTTGCAGCGGTCGGTCACCGACAGGCGCAGGTCCTTGGCGGTGCGGCCATGGCGGTCAATGAGGGCGGTGGGCGGCAGGACGCCGGCCGGCGCGGTGCGGTGCACGGGTTCCATCAGATGTCTTGCCGGCCCGGGAAGGGCCGGCTGTGCGCCGCCGATGCGCTCGCCCGGCGCTTGTGGCGGGCGGCAGTGCCGGCCGGCCGTGTCCTTGGGCTCCTCGATCCGCGCCAAGGTGCGTGTGGGGACATCGTCGCGCAATCTGGGCCCTCATTCGTGGAGGCGGGTGTTGGCCGGGTGCAATGGCTGCGAAGGACCATGGCGTCCGCCGGGTCGCGGGCCGGCCCATGGCCACACTATGACAATTATGACGATTATGACGGTACGTTCTGTATGAAAGGAATGCGGACGAGGACCGCGGACGCTGCATGACGTCCCTCCACAACCGGTCTCCTGGCCGAAGCGGGCCCCGAGCAGGCCTCTAGCCGGGCAGGAGAATGCGGCAACCCGGGGTCAGTGCCGCCGTTGAGGCCGCCTCGCGGGTGTCCTGATTGTCGCCGGCCGAGGGACGGATCACGGTAATGCCCTCATGCTTGGACACCGCCCGCAGGAATCCCTCGTGCATGAGGCACACCAGGGGGTCGGGGCCCCTGCCGTCCATGATCATG
Source organism: Actinomyces oricola (assembly GCF_004104015.1). GTDB lineage: Bacteria > Actinomycetota > Actinomycetes > Actinomycetales > Actinomycetaceae > Actinomyces > Actinomyces oricola. The sequence continues at coordinate 84,460 of NZ_RYFV01000007.1, forward strand.
GGGCACGAGCGCAGCACAATCTCATTGTCGAGCAGTTCCGGGCTGAAACCCATGAGGGCTAGAGACGGCAGAAGGGCCTCGGCGACGCCCCCGGTGGTGGAGTTCTTGGCCATGGCCGCCGGCGGCGTCATCTCCGCCCAGCGCCGCCCGATCTCCAGGGCGGTGCTCCGGGCCTGCTCGCCGTCACCGAGGGTGGCGGCAATGGCGTCCAGGAGAGTCAGGTAGGAGGCCAGGACCAGGGTGGGGTCCGGCGCGGTCGGGGAATAGAGGAGCGCGGGCCGACCGCGTTTGCCGGTGGGGCGGGGTGCGGAGCGTACGAAACCAGCGTCGACCAGGGAGTCGAGGTGCTCACGCACGGTGTTGTGATGGAGGTTGAGGGCCTTGGACACCTCGGTGGCAGTCAGGGGCTCAGCGGCCGCCTCGACCGTCTCTAGGACCCGGCGGCGAGCGGCGGACAGGTTGGTCCTGGCTGACAGATCACTCCAGGTGGGGCGGGGCAGATTCGCCCTGGCGACATCGGACATGCGTGCAGCCTATCGGTGTAGATGTCATCAGTGGGGGATTCTGGGATGATGTGCTACACAGTGCGACCGCCCGCCCGCCTCCCGCTTCGCCGCTGCGCGGACGCCGGCCGGCCACTGATCCGGGGCGCGGCTCAGCGGTTGAGTGTGGGATCCTCGGCCTCCAGGGCGGGCGCCAGGAGCCGGCGAAAAGACTCCACTCGGGCGCGCCGGTCCTGGGCCCCACTGTCAGTCCGGGGCCCGGGCGGGGCGCCCGGCGGGCCGGGCGCCTTCCCGGCCGGGCCCGACCCGGCCGGCGGCCCCGGGGCGCCCAGAGGATCCGACTCGGCGGCCCACTGGTCCAGGGCGCAGTCAATGACCCCCTCTTCGTGCGTACAGCCGCGTGGGCAGTACTGGGCAACGTCGCTCAGATCCGGGAAGCCGCGCAGCACGTCGGCGCTGGAGACGTGGGCGACCCCGAAGGAGCGCACCCCGGGGGTGTCAATGACCCAGCCGCCGTCGGGCAACTCCAGGGCCTGGAGACTGGTGGAGGTGTGGCGGCCCCGGCCGGTGACCTCATTGACCCTCCCGGTGGCGCGCCGCGCCCCCGGGACCAGGGCGTTAATGAGGGTGGACTTGCCGACCCCCGAATGGCCGACGAGTACGGAGGTGCGGCCGGCCAGGGCCTGACGCACCTTCTCAACACCAGTGTCCGACCGGGCCCGGGCCCGGTCGGGGGCGTCGCCCGGCCCCGGGGTGCTGCCCGCGGTGCAGCGGGCGGTACCGGCGCCCTCCCCGGATGACTCCGGCTCGAGGTCCGGTTCGAGGCGGGTGGCCAGGGAGCGCACCCCCAAGGGCTCGTAGAGGCTGAGCAGGGGCCCGGTGTCGGCCAAGTCGGACTTGGTGAGGACCAGCAGCGGTTCCATGCCGGCGTCGTAGGCGGCCACCAGGTAGCGGTCGATCATGCGGGGCCGCGGCCGGGGCTCTGCCACGGAGGTGACAATGACGAGCAGGTCGGCGTTGGCCACCACGGGCTTCTCCGTGCCGGCACCGTCCCCGTCTTCGGCGCTGCGGCGCAGCAGGGTGCGGCGTTCGTGGACGCGGACCATGCGCGCCAGGGTGCCTTTGCGCCCGCTCACGTCCCCCACGACGCCGACCCTGTCCCCCACGACCACTTTCCCCCTCCCCAGTTCCCGGGCCTTCATGGCGGTGACCTCACCGCTGCCGTCCTCAGTCAGGGAGGGGTCCTCCAGGCGGATGCGGTAGTGGCCGCGGTCAATGCGGGTAACGACTCCGGTGACGGCGTCGGCGTGCTTGGGGCGCTGCTTGGTGCGTGGGCGCGAGCCCCTGCCGGGGCGCACCCGCACGCGCGGGTCGTCGGTGCCGGTGTCACGACGCGCCATGAACACCCCCGGGGGCCGGCGCGGCGGCGCGCCCCACGGTGGGGTCGCAGCTCTGGGCCGGTCCCTCCACCACGTCCTGCCACATGCGGGTGAAACCGGGCAGGGTCTTGGAGGTGCAGGCCACGTCGGTGACCTTCACGCCGGCCACGCTCAGGCCGATCAGTGCCGCGAAAGCCGCCATGCGGTGGTCGGCGTAGGTGTTGAGGGTCGCTGGGTGCAGGGGGGCGGGGGTGATCTGAAGACCGTCCGGGAGCTCCCGCGCCGACCCGCCCAGGCGGTTGATCTCGGTCACCAGGGCCGCCAGCCGGTTGGTTTCGTGGCCGCGCAGATGGGCGATGCCGGTCAGGCGCGAGGCATGCCCCTGAGCGCCGGCCAGGGCGGCCAGGGCCGCCAGGACGGGAACGAGTTCTCCAGTAGCCGACAAGTCCGCCTCAATACCCCGCAGCCGCCCGGTGCCCTGGGCCTGGAGGGACAGTGAGCCGTCCGGCTCCCGTACCTCCTGGACCTCCCCGCCCAGGAGGGGCAGAAGGCGGCGCCAGGCGTCGCCGGCCTGGGTGGTGCGCTCGGGCCAGTGCCCCACCCGCACCCGTCCCCCGGCGATGAGGGCGGCAGCCAGGAAGGTGCCGGCGTTGGACAGGTCCGGTTCAATGGCGACCTCACCGCCACGCGGTCGGCCGGGATGAACGCGCCAGGTCCGCCCCCCGGCTGGGGCGCCCGTGGCGGGGGTCTCCACGCGCACGCCCCGGTCGCGCAGCGCCCGCACCGTCATGGTCACGTGCGGCAAGGAGGGCACTGGGCCGGTCGCGGTGACCTCCAGGCCCCCGGGCAGGAGGGGGCCGAGGAGCAGGAGGGCGGAGAGGAACTGGGAGGAGCTGGAGGCGTCCACTGCCACCCGGTGCGGCTCGTCGGGGCGTGCGCGGGTCGTGCCCCCCGGGGCGGTGCTTGTGGGGGCGGCGCATGGGGGGGCGTGAAAAAGTGGCGGTGCGTTCTCGCCGGGGCCGACCGTGACCGGCAGGTGCCCGGGCTCACCGAGGCAGGTGACGTGCGCCCCCAGGGCCGACAGGGCGTCCAGAAGGGGGGCCAGGGGGCGGGTGCGGGCGGCCTGGTCGCCATCAAAGGTCACCGGGGCGTCGGCGAGGAGGGCCAGGGGCGGGAGGAAGCGCATAACAGTGCCCGCCAGACCGCAGTCGATCCGGCCGCCTCCGGTCAGGGGCGTGGGGGCGGGCTGAATGCGCAGGCGGGTGCCTGCCGGGTCCAGTGCGGTGGCGTCCGCGCCCAACTGGCGCAGGGCGGTGATCATGAGGTCGGTGTCGCGTGAGCGCAGGACACCGGTGAGTGTGGTTGGGGTGCCCGCCACCGCGGCCAGGAGCAGGGCCCGGGCGGTCAGGGATTTTGACCCCGGCAGCTCCACGACGGCGTCAAGGGGCCCGGGGGCGGGTGGGGCGGACCAGGGCCGGGAGGCGGGCGGCATGCCCTGAGCCTAACGGGCCCGATGTCGGGGCTCAGGGCGCGCAACTCGCGTGGCGCGGGCGCTCATTGAGCGGCCCCACCCCGAAGGGGCGGTTCAGAGCGCGTCAATAATCGCGTTGAGCGTCCCGCTCGGCCGCATAACCGCGTCGGCCTTGACAGCATTGGGCCGGTAGTAGCCGCCAATATCCGTCGCAGTGCCCTGGACCGCCAGCAGCTCGGCCTGGATGGTGTCATTGGCGGCCGCCAATCGCTCGGCCACCGGCGCGAAGAACCCCGCCAAACCGGCATCGGCCGACTGCGCCGCCAAGGCCCGTGCCCAGTACAGCGCCAGCCAGGCGTGCGAACCGCGGTTGTCCACCGCGCCCAGGCGACGAGCAGGGGAGCGGTTCTCCTCCAATACGGCGGCGGTGGCGGCATCGAGGGCATCGGCCAGGACAGTGGCCCGAGTGTTCCCACTGACCCGGGCCACATGCCGCAGAGCCTCGGCCAGGGCCAGAAACTCCCCCAGGGAGTCCCAGCGCAGATAGTTCTCCTCCAGCAGTTGGCGCACGTGCTTGGGGGCCGAGCCGCCGGCGCCGGTCTCATACAGGCCGCCCCCGTTCATGAGCGGCACCACCGAGAGCATCTTGGCGCTGGTACCCACCTCGAGAATGGGGAAAAGATCGGTGTTGTAATCCCGCAGGACATTGCCGGTCACTGAGATGGTGTCTTCACCGGCCCGGGCCCGCTCCAGGGACAGGCGGGTGGCGGACACCGGGTCCAGGACGCGGATGTCCAGGCCCGTGGTGTTCTCCCGAGCCAGGTAGCGCTCTACCAGGGAGATCATGACGGCGTCGTGGCCGCGGGTGGGATCCAGCCAGAAGACCGCCGGCGCCCCAGTGGCTCGCGCCCGGGTGACCGCCAGGTGCACCCAGTCACGGATGGGGGCGTCCTGGGTGGTGCAGGCCCGCCAAATGTCCCCGGCCCGGACCTGATGGGACAATAGGACGGCGCCCGGCTCAGCTCCCGCACCCGAAACCACGGCCACCTCCACGGTGCCGGCGGCGGGAATGAGGAAGGTCTTGTCGTGGCTGCCGTACTCCTCCGCCTTACGGGCCATGAGGCCCACATTGGGTACCGAGCCCATGGTGCGCGGGTCCAGGGCCCCATGGATCTTGCAGTCCTCGATGACGGCCTCATAGACACCGGCGTAGGAGGAGTCGGGGATGACGGCCAGGGTGTCATCGGTGCGGCCGTCGGGCCCCCATAGTTTGCCGCCGCCGCGGATCATCGCCGGCATGGAGGCGTCGATAATGACGTCGCTGGGCACATGCAGATTGGTGATGCCGCGCGAGGAGTCCACCATGGACAGGCGCGGCCCGTCGGCCAGGTCCGCCTCAATGGCGGTACGAACCTGCTCGCCCTCGGGCAGGGCGTCCAGGCCCGCCAGGATGGAGGCCAGCCCGTCCTCAGCGCGCAGGCCCGCGGCCTCCAGCACCGGCCCGAAGCGCTCAAAGGTTGTGGGCAGGGCGGCGCGGACGGCGTGCCCGAAGATGAGGGGGTCCGAGACCTTCATCATGGTGGCCTTGAGGTGGATCGACAGCAGGACGTCCTCAGCCTTGGCGGCGGCGACCTGTTCGGCCAGGAAGGCATCCAGGGCGGCGGCGCTCATAAAGGTGGCGTCCACAATCTCCCCGGCGGTCACCGGCAGATGCTCGCGCAGGACCACTGTCCGGCCGTCGTCGTCCCGCCGCAGGCGAATCTGGAGGACGCCGGCCCGCGGCACCACCGCGCTGCGCTCATTGTGGCGGAAGTCCCCACTGTCCATCGTGGCCACGCGGGTGCGCGACGTCGGGCTCCATGCGCCCATGGAGTGCGGGTGGGAACGGGCGTAGGCCTTGACGACTTCAGGGGCGCGGCGGTCGGAGTTGCCCTCGCGCAGGACCGGGTTGACGGCGCTGCCCTTGACGGCGTCGTACCTGGTGCGGGCTTCGCGCTCAGCGTCGGTGGCCGGGGAATCCGGGTAGTCGGGCAGGTCCGCGCCCTGAGACTGGAGTTCGGCGATAGCCGCCTTGAGCTGGGGCAGGGAGGCGGAGATATTCGGCAACTTGACAATAGTGGCCGACGGCGACTGGGTGAGCTCGCCCAGACCGGCCAGGTCATCGCGGGCCAGGCCGAAGGCCGCCAGGATGCGGCCGGCCAGGGAAATATCCGCCGTGCCCACGCTTACGCCCGCAGCGCGCGTAAAACCCTGGACGATGGGCAGGAAGGAGCGGGTCGCCAGCATGGGCGCCTCATCGGTCCAGGTGTAGACGACCTCGGGCTGGACGGTGGTCTGCTCGGTCACGGACGGTCTCCCTCATGCTCGACTCAAGGGCCCCGGGGATGGGACGACGCGAGACTATCGCGCGCCTGTGACAAGAGCATGTGGCGCCTCAGCCCGCCAGGCCGTGACCGCCCGGGAGGGTGCCGCCGGCCCTCGTGCGGCGCCTCAGTCCGCCAGGCCGTGACGCTCCAGAACGGCGGCCTGGGCGGCGGCGATCGCCGCGCGCTGCTGCTTGCGGGCCCGCAGGCGCCAGGCCAGGGACGGGCGGCCCTCACGGTCCACGGCCGCCAGCAGCAGGCCGGCGCCCACCGCCCCGCCGCGCGCCAGCCCCGAGACGGCCTCGCGGCGCTCAGTCTTTCCGCGCGCGGCCCACACCGGATAGTTGACCACGGTCAGGGGCAGGTTGAGGGCGGCGAGCACAACGGCGCAGGTGCGCGGGGCCCGCCCCGTCGCCAGGCCCAGGCCCGCCGCAACACTCATGGCCCCGGTCAATCGGGTGAGCAGGACGGCGTCCGAGGCCAGCACCGGCGGCAGGCCGGCCCGCTCCAGCAAAGGGGCCACCTTCTCGAACTTCTCCACATGCCGCCGAGGGCGCACGATGGCGTCGACGCCGTCAACGACGAAGCTGGAGGCGAGCATGGGGCGGGCGACGGCGCGAAGGAGGTCCATGCCCCTATCCTCGCGCAGCTTCGCCACTCGGGCCAGGATTCCCGCCGACGATTCCCCGGGGCCGGGCGAGTTCGCCCCGGGGCACCATCCTGGCCCCGGAACCCCTGGGCCGCGGCCCAGAGGCATTGAGACATTAGGACGCCGTATTCGGCGGCCACCATTTGTGCCGGGCCGCTGGAGCGCAGCCGACACGCGGTGGGAACAAGCCGGGGGCCGTCGTCGTTGGCCGAGGTGATGACACCCAGCGCTACCTCTTTCGCTATCGCCGTGGCCGTGCCGGCGGGGCCCGACCGAGGGCTAGGCTCGTTGTTGATGATGGACACCGATCATGTTGACCCCGCCGTTGACGACACCCCTTCCGGGCACCATGACCACCATGACATTGACGACATTGACCCCGAGAGCCTCGACCGCGCTCCGGCTGACGAGGATGAGGCGGCGCGCGCCGCGCGCTTCGAGGCCGATGCCCTGCCCTACCTCGACCAGCTCTACGGCGCCGCCCTGCGCATGACGCGCAACCGCTCCGACGCCGAGGACCTCGTCCAGGAGGTTTACGCCAAGGCCTTCGCCTCCTTCCACCAGTACCGTCCGGGCACCAACCTCAAGGCCTGGCTGTACCGCATCCTGACCAACACCTTCATTAACCTCTACCGCAAGAAGCAGCGCGAGCCCCTTCAATCCGACGCCGACACTGTCGAGGACTGGCAGCTCCACCGCGCAGCCTCCCACGACTCGGTGGGGCTGCCCTCAGCCGAGGCGCTGGCCCTGGACCTACTGCCCGACCAGGAGATCAAGGCGGCCTTCAACGAGTTGAGCGAGGACCGGCGCCTGGCGGTCTACCTCGCCGACGTCGAGGGTTTCTCCTACAAGGAGATTGCCGAGATCATGGACACCCCCATAGGAACGGTCATGTCCCGACTCCACCGCGGCCGCCGCCAACTGCGCGGCCTTCTGGCCGACCACGCCCGCCAACTCGGCTACGCCGGCCCTAAGGAGGGGAGATGACGGTCAAGAAGGACCCGAACTGCTCCTGCGCCGAGGCCCGCGCCCACCTTGAGGCGTTCCTGGACCACGAGTGCGAGGACGACCTGTACGCGCGTCTGGCGCAGCACGTCGCCACCTGCGACCACTGTTCCAAGATTGCCGACGCTGAGACCCACCTGCGCCAGATCCTGCGCTCGCGCTGCGCCGAACAGGCCCCGCCCGAGCTGCGGGCCCGGGTGCTGGGGCGGCTGTCGGTCATGCGGGCCTCCTCCACCGTCACCGCCGTGACCGTCTCAGGGCGCACCACCACTACGGTGCGCACCGCCACGGTGCGCTACAGCCGCAACTGAGCCCGGGATCGGGGCCGTGATCCGTGATCAAGGCTGCGTCGGGCGCGGCGACGGCGGTGTGCTGACAACCACCATGAAGGCGCGCGGCGCCTGGTGGCCCTGGAGCGGACGCGTGTGCGAAGATGGCACCTGTTCCGTGCCCCCTCGTGGGGCGAGTCGAGACACGAGGAGGCAATATGAGCAAACGCGGTCGTAAGCGTCGTGCGCGTGCCAAGAACAAGGCGAACCACGGCAAGCGCCCCAACGCCTGAGACACGGCACCGAGCGACTTCAGAACTGAGAGCGGCGGGCGACCACCATGCGGTGGTCGCCCGCCGTCGCCCGCATCGGTCACCGTGGCCATTGGCGCCGTCGGGCCCCGACCCGGACGGCCGGGCCGGCGACTGAGCCCGGGAGCGGCCGCAACTGGGCCCGGGGGAGTGGGCCGGGCGGCCCGGGACCCAGTTCTCGTTGATCCACTTCTCTTCCACCCGGAGCCCAGTCCCCTTCAGCTCGGGGCGGATACCCCCAGCCACTCGTACCAGCCTCGGTGCATGACCAGCCACGCCAGCAGCCCGTAGCCCGCCTGTGCCGGATGGCGGCCGCCGGCTGCGGAGACGTCAGTGTTCCACTGCTCATGGTTGCGCAGGGGTTCGAAGGCCTCCACATAGGGCACGCCTCGGCGGTGGCACACCTCGGCCGCGGCGCGCGACAGGGCGGCCGTGCCCTCCGCATCTGCGCTCGGCAGTGGGGGCGGGCCCAGGACGAAGCACTCGCGGCGCTCCCCCAATGCCTTGTCCAGGATATTGGCGATCGCCAGGCGCGAGCGCGCCGCCGAGACTCCGACGACAACGTCGGCCACCCCCAGCCCGATCACCAGGCGGTTCTTGCCATTGCTCGTTGAGCGCAGGGCCACCTCAGACAGCCAGCGCTCAGCGAGCTGGGCGGTGGTCTCCCCGGGCACGGCCAAGGCGGACCACAAGATCCCCAACTCATGGGGGGTGCGGGCCATGACCCGGCCTGTCCACCCCAGGGCCCGCGGGTCCCCGTAACCGGCGACAAGCTCATCCCCAATGAAGTGCAGCCTGTCCCTGTCCACGTCCACCCGGACCTCCTTGTGCTCTGACCTTCTACGATTCCGACGCTACCGCGCCCGGATATGACGCGACGGGATGCACTCCCAGTGTTTTCTCAGATTCCTTGAAGCTCACACTGTTATTGCCCCTATTGCCCCGTTCAAGCGCGGGAGAAAGCCCTCTGAATCACGGCGGCCTGCTGGTGCCGGTGGGCGCCGGCAGTGCCGACGGCGGGGGCCGCCGCCTCCGGCCGGGCCACCAGGTGAGGCAGGGCGCCACCGGTGAGCTCCGCCGGCAGGTGCAGGGCCAGGTAGGGCCACATGCCCTGATTGGCGGGCTCGTCCTGGACCCACACCAACTCGGCCCCGGTAAAGGGCGCCAGTGCCTCTGCCAGGGCCCGGCCGTCCAGGGGGTAGAGCTGCTCCAGGCGAACAATGGCCGTGGCGGTTTCCCCGCGCCTGGTGCGCTCCGCCAGCAGATCGTAGTAGACCCGCCCCGAGCACAGCAGTACTCGGTCCGCACCGGCGGCCAGAACCGCCGAATCCGCCTCGCCGAGCACCGGCTCGAAGGACCCGGAGGTGAACTCCTCCACCGGCGAGGCGGCCGCTTTGAGCCGCAGCAGCTGCTTGGGGGTGAAGACGATCAGTGGACGGCGCGGGCGGACATAGGCCTGCTCGCGCAGCAAATGGAAATAGTTGGCCGGCGTCGAGGGCTGGGCCACCCGCATATTGTCCTGGGCGCACATTTGCATATAGCGCTCGATCCTGGCCGAGGAGTGGTCCGGGCCCTGCCCCTCCATGCCGTGGGGCAGGAGCATGACCAGTCCGGAGCGCTGCCCCCACTTCTGGGAGGCGCTGGTGACATACTCGTCAATAATGGGCTGGGCTCCATTGGCGAAATCCCCGAACTGCGCCTCCCACATGGTCAGGCCCTCGGGCCGTTCGACCGCGTAACCGTACTCGAAGGCCAGGGCCGCGTATTCACTGAGCAACGAGTCGTAGATTTCCAAGGAGGGCTGGTCGGGGGTGAGGAAGTCCAGTGGCGTCCACTCCGCCCCCGAGTCGTGGTCGTGCAAGACGGCGTGGCGCTGGGCGAAGGTGGCCCGGCGCGTGTCCTCGCCGGCCAGTCGCACCGGCACGCCCTCCATGAGCAGTGAACCCAGCGCAATGAGCTCGCCGAAAGCCCAGTCGATACCGCCCTCCCGGCTGGCCCGCTGCCGCTTGGCCAGCATGGTCCTGAGCTTGGGGTGGACGTTGAACGCCCGGGGCCAGGTCACCTGGGAGTCGCCAATGCGCTCAACGACACCGCGTGGGACCGCCGAGGTCCAGCCCAGCATCATGCCGGCGCCCGCCGCCTGGGAGGAGGGCAGATCCAGGCTGGAGCGGGGCACGCCCACCTTGGTGGGGTCCGCCAAGGACGCCATCCAGGGAGCGTCCCCATCGTGGTCCGCGGCCGGCCGAGGGCCCGGAGCCGGCTGCCCGCGGGTCTCGGCGAAGATCCGCTCCAGCTCGCCCTGGTAGGCGGCGGCAATCTCCTTGGCATCGGCGCTGGTAATGTCCCCGCGGCCCACTAGGTCGGCGGTGTACACCTCACGCGTGGAGGGCAGGGAGTCAATGAGCCGGTACATGACCGGCTGAGTCATGGAGGGGTCGTCGCCCTCGTTGTGCCCGCGGCGTCGGTAACAGACGAGGTCGATAATGACGTCCTTGTGGAATGCCGCCCGATACTCGTAGGCCTGGTGGGCGGCGCGCGCCACCATCTCCGGGTCGTCGGCGTTAATGTGAAAAATCGGCACCTGCAGGCCCTTGGCCAGGTCGGTGGCATAGGTGGTTGAGCGGGCCGAGGCCGCCCCGGTGGTGAAACCGATCTGGTTATTGACAATAATGTGGATGGTGCCGCCGGTGCGGTAGCCGGGCAGCTGACTCATATTGAGGGTTTCATAGACCACCCCCTGCCCGGCGAAGGCGGCGTCCCCGTGGACGAGCACCGGCATGACCGTATAGCCCTTCTCCCCCAGGCCAATGCGGTCCTGCTTGGCGCGCACAATGCCCTCCACCACGCCGTCAACCGTCTCTAAATGGGAGGGGTTGGCGGCCAGCGACACGCGCGTGGTCACCGAGTCGGTGCCGGTGTAAACGCCCTCGGTGCCCAAATGGTATTTCACATCCCCGGTGCCGGCGCCCTCAATGACGCCATTGCCGTCGAATTCATCGAAAACCTGCCCGTAGGATTTCCCGGCGATATTGGTCAGCACATTGAGGCGCCCGCGGTGCGCCATGCCGATCACGACCTCGTCCAGGCCGTCGTGGGCGCAGGCGTCCAAGAGGCGGTCCAATAGAACAATGAGGGACTCCCCGCCCTCCAGGCTGAAGCGCTTCTGGCCCACGTACTTGGTTTGCAGGAAGGTTTCAAAGGCCTCAGCCTGCTCCAGCATGGTCAGGATGCGGCGACGCTCGTGGGCCTGGATCGGGGTCCACTCGCGCTCCAGGCGTTCCTGCCACCACAGGCGTTGGGCCGGGTCCTGGATGTGCATGTACTCAATGCCGATCGTGCGGCAATAGGCTTGGCGCAAGCGCTCCAGGATGGTGCGCAGTGTGGCGCGCTCGGCGCCCCCGAGGCCGCCGGTGGGGAAGACCCGGTCCAGATCCCACAGGCTCAGGCCGTAGCTGGTCAGGTCCAGGTCGGGGTGGCGGCGCAGGCGGTAGGTCAAGGGGTCGGTGTCAGCCGCCAGGTGGCCGCGCTGGCGGAAGGCGTGGATGAGTTCGGCTACGCGGGCCGGCTTGTCCGTCTCCAACTCGGGGTTGTAGGTGGCGTCGCGCGCCCAGCGCACCGGCTCGTGGGGGATGCGCAGCGATTCGAAGGCGCGCTCCCAGAAGCCGTCCAGCCCCAGGAGCTTGCGTTCGATCAGGCGCAGGAACTCCCCGCTGGTAGCCCCCTGGATGACGCGGTGGTCGTAGGTGGAGGTCAAGGTGACCACCTTGCCAATGCCCTGGCGGGCCAGGGTTTCCTCACTGGCCCCGGCAAAGGCCGCCGGGTAGGCCATGGAGCCCACTCCAACAATGACGCCCTGGCCGGGCATGAGGCGCGGCACCGAGTGCAAGGTGCCGATCATGCCCGGGTTGGTCAGGGTCGCCGTGGTGCCTCGGAAGTCCTCGACCTCCAGACGGCCCTGGCGGGTCTTGCGCACCAGCTCCTCGTAGGCGGACACGAATCCGGCCAGGTCCCGCAGGTCCGCGAGCTTAATCGAGGGCACCAGCAGGCGGCGCTCCCCCGAGGAGGTGGGCACGTCCACGGCCAGGCCCAGGGCGACGTGCGCCGGCTCATGCAGGACCGGGTGCCCCTCGGCGTTCAGGCGATAGGACACGTTCATGGCGGGCATGGCGGCTAGTGCCTCGACCACCGCCCAGCCAATGAGGTGGGTGAAGGAGACTTTGCCGCCGTGGGTGTGAGCCAGGTGCTCATTAATAATGGTGCGGTTCTCAATGAGCACTTTCGCGGGGATGGATCGTGCGGAAGTCGCCGTCGGTATGGACAGGGACTCCTCCATGTTCTTGGCGGTGCGGGCGGCCGCACCCCGCAGGCGGGTGTCGTTGTTAGGGCAGGAGTCGCCCTCCAGGGGGTGCGCCTGGTGGTGGGCCACGCGTTGGGCGTAGGGGGAGGTCGGCGGGGTGGCATCCGCTGGAGGTGCCGGCGGCAGGTCGGAGCGGGTGACGTCCTGCACCATGGTGGCTCGGCGGCGCGGGGCGGGCCCCTCGGAGGCGGTGGCGGCAATGGTTGCGCGACCGGTGCGCGGGGCGGTCGAGGGGGGCGGGGAGTTCTCTGGGTCCTCGGTCCCAATCGCGGCGCTCCAGGGGGCGGCGGCGCGCGGTGGCGGGGCGGGCGCACGGCCGGTGGCGGGGCGGGGCGCGCCCTTGGTGGAGCGGCTTTCAAAGAGCTCCCGCCACGGGGGTGACACGGAGGTGGGGTCGGCGGCCCAGGCCTGCCGCATTTCCTCCACCATCCACTCGTTGGCCCCGAATCCTGCGGTGTCGTGGTCCTGCTCCGGCACGGCGCCTCTTTCCTCACTCAAAGGCTGTGGACTCCGGCCGGGCCCAGACCCCGACCCGTTCGGGGCGATGGGGCCCACCGGGCCTGCTGTGTCCCACGACATCCTACGGGCGCGGGTGTTAAAACGATAGTTGAACATGGGACTAAAGGCGCAGTTCCAGGTGTGCCGCGTGTCGGGGTCGGCTCTGGGGCCCCTGGCGCCGCAGGGCGGTGATAGCGTGCGAAGCACTATGCGCCGACATCCCCGGCGGGCCCTCAGGCGACGTGCCCGCTCCCTTGCTGACCGTGTTCTCCCTGGCCCCGGGTCGGGCATCCCCGGAGGTGGGGCTGCGTGACCGACTGGCTCATGATCGCCCTGGGCGTGGTGCTCACCGCGGGCACCGCCCTCTTCGTCGCCGGGGAGTTCTCCCTGGTGGCCCTGGACCCCGCCACCGTCGAGACCCGCGCCGCCGGCGGGGAGCGGCGCGCCGAGACCGTCCTCAAGGCCCTGGGGCGCCTGTCCCTCCTCCTGTCCGGAGCCCAGGTCGGCATTACCCTGACCACCATCCTGCTGGGCTACACCATGCAGGACGCCCTCGCCACCCTCCTGGGGTCATTCATGAGCACCTGGATGGCGCAGTCCGTGGCAACCGGCGCCGCCGTCGTCATCGCTCTAGTGGTTGTCAACGCCTTCTCCATGGTGGTTGGCGAGCTCATCCCCAAGAACGCCACCTTGGCCGACCCTATGCGCGCCGCCGGCTACGTGGCCCCCTTCCTCATGGCCTTCACCGCCGTCCTCAAGCCCGTCATCGTGGTCCTCAACAACACCGCCAACCTTGTGCTGCACCGCATGGGCATTGAGCCCGCCGAGGAGATTAGCGGCACCCGCAGCGCCAGTGAGCTGGCGGCCCTGGTGCGGCACAGCGCGCAGGAGGGCACCCTCGACCGCTCGACGGCGACGCTCCTGACCCGCTCCATTGGGGTGGGGGAGTTAACGGCCGTCGACGTCATGACCGACCGCGGCCGCCTCCACACCCTGCCTGAGGAGGCCAACGCCGCGGATGTGGTCGCCCTGGCCCACGCCACCGGCCACTCGCGTTTCCCCCTCCTGGGCGAGGATTCCGACGACGTGCTGGGCATTGTCCACCTGCGCCGCGCTATCGCGGTCCCCTTTGAGAAACGCCCGGAGGTTCCAGCCTCGTCCTCCTCCCTCATGACGCCCGCGCCGCGCGTGCCCGAGACCATGCCCCTGGCCGCCCTTCTGGTGGAGTTGCGCGGCCAGGGGTCCCAAATGGCTCTCGTGGTCGATGAGTACGGGGGCACCGCCGGGGTGGTGACCCTGGAGGACGCCATTGAGGAGATCGTGGGCGACGTCGCTGACGAGCACGACCGCCGCCGCGCCGGCGCCCACATGGACTCCGACGGCGACTGGATCGTGCCCGGGTGGATGCGCCCCGACGAGCTGGCCGCCCGTGCCGGCGTCCATGTGCCCGACGACGGCCCCTACGAGACCCTCGCCGGCCTGGTCATGACCGAGCTCGGCCGCATTCCCGCCGTCGGCGACCGCGTGCGCACCCCCCGCGCCTGGCTCGCCGTTGAGGCCATGGACGGGCGGCGGGTTACCCGCCTGCGGGTGGGCGCCCTTGAATCCGAGGACCAGGAGGGGCGGCAATGAGCACTCCCGTCGCCCTGCTGGTCGCTGTCATGCTGCTCGCAGGCAACGCCTTCTTCGTGGCCGCTGAGTTCGCCGTCACTTCCTCGCGCCGCGCCGCCCTGGAGCCCCTGGCCGAGGCCGGGGACCGGCGCGCCGCCACCGCCCTGTGGGCTCTCCAACACGTCTCCCGCATGCTGGCCACCGCCCAGCTGGGCGTGACTCTGTGCTCCACGGGTCTGGGCGTTGTCGCCGAACCGGCCATCGCCCATGCCCTGACCGGCCCGCTGGAGAGCGTGGGTGTTGGGCATGCCGGCGCCCACACCATTGCCGTCCTCGTCGCTCTGGTGATCGTGGTCTACATCCATGTGGTGGCCGGTGAGATGGTGCCCAAGAACATTGCCATCTCCACGCCCGAGAACGCCGTGCGCTGGCTCGCCCCGTCCTTGGTCTTCATTTCACGATTGCTGGGCCCGGTCATTACCGCCCTCAACGCTCTCGCCAATGGCGCCCTGCACCTCATGGGCGTTGAAACCCGGGACGAGGTCTCGGCGACCTACACGGTCGAGGAGGTCGCCTCCATTGTGGAGCGCTCCACCGCCGAGGGCGTCTTGGAGGACGACTCGGGCCTGCTGAGCGGGGCCATTGAATTCTCCGAGGAGACCGCCGGCAGCGTCATGGTGCCCTTGAACGGCCTGGTCACCCTGCCCGCCGACTGCACTCCCGAGGACGTCGAACACGCGGTCGCCTCGACCGGCTATTCTCGTTTCCCCCTGACCGCCCCCGGCTCTAAGGCTCACGCTCCCACTATTACCGGTTACCTCCACCTCAAGGACGTCCTTTACGCCGACGCCGAGAACCATGCCCTGCCCGTGCCCTCCTGGCGGGCTCGCGCCCTGGTGCCCGTGCGGGCCCGCGACGAGGTTGAGGACGTGCTGGCCGCCATGCAGCGCACCGGCGCCCACCTGGGACGCGTCCAGGACGAGTCGGGGACGGTACTCGGGGTGGTCTTCCTGGAGGACATCCTTGAGGAGCTGGTCGGCGAGGTCAATGACGCCATGCAGCGCGAGGAGTTCCAGCGGCGCAGACGCGACTGACCCGAAGCGGCGGACGAGGCGGGGGCGGATCCGCGCCGGCACCTCGCACTCGCCGGCGGGGCCGGCGCCAGGCGCCCTGGCAGGAGTGTGACCAGAATCCTGGCGTGTACCCGCCCGCCTCGTTATCGTTCCAGCTATGGCGGCAGGGTGCGCGGCACCCGCCGCCCGGCAGCGGCCAGGACCGGCCCGCTGCGGACCGCGACACTGGGAGACCATCGGCGTGACCACGCAGCCCATGACCCGACGTCAACGACGCGAGCTCGAGCGAGCCGCGGAGATGGCGAACGCGCCAGCCCCGGCTTTCGCGGGGGGCGCTCAGGCGGCTCCAGACGCCTCTCCGGTTGCACCGCCCACAACCGTCGAGCATGCGTCCAGGGAGCTGGGGCGCCGCTGGATCGCCCTACGCGCCGCCGCCTCCGAGACCGCCGAGCACGAGCAGGCTGTCAAGTACCAGCAGGAGCGCGTGCGCACGCCCGAGGAGACCGGCGGGCCCTCCGAGACTGACGGGCCGGGGAGGGGCGGCCACCATTGGATCGCCCTCCACTCGGCCCCCGGGGCTGTTGAGCACGGGCGCGCCCGCCCGCCCGCCGAGCCCCGCGTTGGCCGAGCCGCCTCACCCACGTCGCGGGCCGCCTCGCGGGCGCGCCGCCTCCACCAGGCGGCGCCCCCGGAGCGCCGTCTCCACCAGGACACCTCCCAGGAGCATCACCTCCAGCGAACAGCATTTCAGGAATTTCAGGAGGAGTACTCCGCCGGTCACAGTCATGGGGCTGAAAGTCGTGGAGCTGAGGAGGCCGCGCCCCAGGAGCGCAGTGGCCTTCCGGAGATGGATCCGCCGCCTCCGGCCAGGCCCCGGCACACTGCCCAGGGCACGGTCGGGCGCCTGGGCGTACTCGCCGTCCTGGGGGCCGTGACCATTGTCGCCCCCGTCTTCACGCACGTTCCCTCGGCCACCACCGCCTCGGCCGCACTGAGCAGTGGGGACACCACAGTAAGCAATTCCTCATTGACGGAGTCCGTGCTCGGCTCGGACGCCGACGTCGACCCCGGTACGGACCCCGGCCTGTCCAACGTCCCCGACGCCGCCACACTCGCCCGCATTCGCGAGGCCTACACCAATGCGGCGGTCACCTGCGCCGCCCAGCCCGCCGGCGCCAGCGGTGACACAACCGCCTTCACCACGGCTCCCGAGCTCTACATACCGATGATCACCGGTACCTACGCGCTCTCCTCGCCGTACGGCTATCGCATCCACCCCACCCTGGGCACTCTCAAGCTCCACGCCGGTCAGGACATGTCCGCCACTGCGGGGACCCCCATCTACGCCGCCGCCGCGGGCACAGTGGTCACCGCCGGTATGATCGACGGCACGGGGACGGTCACCATTGAGCACACCATTGATGGGCAGACCTGGTACACCAGTTACCTGCACATGTATGAGGACGGCATCTACGTCAAACAGGGCGACGTGGTCGCAGCCGGCCAACTCATCGCATCCGTCGGCTCCTCAGGCCGCTCCACCGGCCCGCACCTCCACTTCGAGGTGCGCACGGCCAACGACGGGGCCGATGAGACCACAGTGGACCCTCAGGCTTGGCTGGTTGAGCACAAGGCCGCTGAACTCACCACGGACTGCACCTGAGCGCTACCGTGGGTCTGGTGGCCCTGCTTGAATCCCACCACACCCACCACACCGGGAGGCACCTGTGAGCCGAGTGCGCCGTTGCGCTGTGATCGCCCACCGCGGCGGGGCTGCTGAGGTCCCTGAAAACACCTGGACCGCCGTTGAGCATGTCGCCGAGCTGGGACTGGCCTGGATGGAGACGGACCTGCGGGTCACTGTGGACGGCGTACCCGTCCTGTCCCACGACCCCGACCTCGTCCGCCTGGTGGGGGTCGACAAGGCCATTGGAGAGATGACGTGGGAGGAGTTGGCCGAGCATGACGCCGGGGACGGTCGCCCCCACGTGCGCCTCGACGACGCCCTGGCCGCCCACCCCGACCTGCGCCTCAATGTCGATCTCAAGGAGTCCGCCGTCGTCCAGCCGGCACTCCAGGTGGTCCGCGACGCCGGGGCCCTGGGGCGTGTCCGCTTCGCCTCCTTCTCCGCAAGGCGCCTGGCCGTGCTGCGCCGCCAGGAGCCCCGGGCCACGACCTCCCTGGGGGTGGGCGACATTGCCGGCCTACTACTGCGCGCCGAGGCCTCCCTGGCCCTGCCGCACACCCGGTGGGGCTGGGCCAAGGGGCGCACCGACGCCGTCCAAGTGCCCGAACGCTTCCACGGCGTGCCCGTGGTGACGCCGCGCTTCGTTGCCGCCGCCCACAGCTCCGGGCTGGAGGTCCATGTGTGGACCGTCGACGAGCCCGCACAAATGCGACGCCTGGCCGCCTTGAACGTGGACGCCATTATGACTGATGTGCCAACCACCGCCGTGGCGGTGCTGGGCGGCTAGACGGCCTGTCCGATGAGCGGTGTGTGGGGTGGGGCGGTTTTCAACAGTGAGCGGTTCTGGCGAACCGCCCGGCGAAGGGGAAAAGCGAACGCGTTGAGCGCTGGCTTCCACATCATTACCGCCTGAACCCACACCATGTGAGGCCAAGGCCTCCTGAGCTGGTTGTTGCTTGTGGCCCTGGCGTCCTGAGGTCTCATTGGCCCGGTTCTTGGTGGTGTTGCACATTCTTCTTGCGTCGGCCTGTGAGGGATCGTTGGTATTTCAACGATTCCTCGTTGCAGGGGGTCGGTTCGGCAAGGATGAATGTGCAATGGCGTCCCCGTTCGCACATTCATCCCGTTCCTGGGCGCCCGGATTCCGGGCAGATCCGCAGGATTCCGCGCTTCACCGCTCCTTGGGGGAGGAAAGAATGTGCAACGCTCACACCCGGGCGCGCGCCAGGGGGATCCCAGACGGCGTGAGCCCGGAGAGCCGGGCGGCGTCAGAGTCGACAGGAACGTCCCCTCTCTCGGGCTCGTCATCCCCCAAGGGTCGCGCCTGGAGATCAAGCCGCACGAGGACTGGATCCCGAAGCAGGCTGAGACGATCCGCCTGTGGCAGCAGCGGCAGGACACGCTCCCGCTACCGGAGCTCGCACGCCGCTCGGCGTCGCCCTTGAAGCCACCTCCCCTGAAGGCGTGGTACCAGTACAAATGCGAGGATCCGCGGCAACAAGACCAGCGAGATAAGCAAGGGCACTGTCAGCCGACGGAGTGCTCAGGACACTGTCCCGGAAACGGGCGTGCGCACGGTGCGCGGCCAGTGTCCCGGGCTCGGCGTAGCCGGCACGGTTGTTCTTGGGGTTGCCGAGTTCTGGCCGGTGCTCGTACACCAGGCCGGATGCCTCCAGGCGCTCACGCAGGCGGTTCTTGGAGAAGTCGCACACGGGACACCGGGCTGAGGCGCACATCGACCAGGCGCGAGGCTCCGACGCCATCCGTGCAGTGGGGGAGCCGGGGCTCGCACCATCTGATACGCGCCCAGGCCGGGTCGGATCGGCGGCTCTCCCCGGTCCACAGGATGGACAGCGGGGCACTCCGCTTGCGAGACACCTCACCCGCGGGGCGCCCACGGTCCCGCATAGTAGGATTCGCCGCCAAGGAGGACCAGGATGAGCACGGACCCGTGCTTCCCCTTCACCCCTGACAAGTGGTGGCCCGACCTGTTCGAGCCCCTGAGCCGGGCCGAGCACGAGGGGCACATCGACAGTCTGGCGGTCAGCTGGCACGAGGGCCGGGTGCCCAACCGCGCCGACGTCGAGGACCACCTCGCTGTAGCCAGGGGTGAGCTCACTGTCCTGCAGGTGGCTCTGCGGAGCGCCGACCGCGTTTCAGCGCCCGGCGCCGTTCGTGCCTGAGCAGCCCGGCTGGAGCGAGTAAGCGAGTACTGCTACCCCGAGACGGCCGTCGAGCATCCCGGTGATGTTGTCCAGGGGGCGCTGCGCAATATCCCCTGGCAGCGGCTCGACCGCGGTGACCCGGGCGCCTACACCATGCGCTGGTCTGCCGTGCCGCCGGCCCAGTGGAACGAGGCCTGCGGCGACGCCATGCCGCTCCCGGGCTCGGCCCGCCCCCGCCCGGCCGCGCTGGAGCCCGTAATGGCGCGCATTATTCAGCCCGGCAACGAGAACTCCGGTGAATGGGGCGACGGCGTCCTCAGCGCCTCCACCCCTGGCCGGGGCGCACGTCGACCGCCCACCTGACAGAGTCCAGCGTCGTTTCAGTGGTCATTTCCGGCAAGTGTGGGATTGTGTAGGCGGTACCGTCCACCGGCGATTGCCGCGATGACGCCACCGTCGATGAGCAGGTCGGCGCCAGTGAGGAAGGTGGCGCCCATCATGAACGCGGCCGCCTGGCCGATCTCGTCGGGTGTACCGACCCGCTTGGCGGGAGAGGCCTCGATCATGGCCCGGTAGCCCGCGGCGCCGGGCCCGCTCATCTCGTCGCGTGCGAGTGGAGTCATGATGATGCCGGGGCTGATCGAGTTGACGCGAGCGCCGCGATCGCCCCAGGTCAGCGCGGCCGCCTGGACGCGCAGGATATTGGCGCGTTTGGCCATGCTGTAGGCATGGCCCGAGTCGGTGATGGATGCCAGCGCCGGCAACCCCGCCAGCTCGCGAGCCGGTGTCCGGGCGAGTGCGCGGCTGGTGGCCTCATCGAGTGGCGGCAGCATGTACCCCGCCTGGCTGGCGATGACAATGCCCGCGCCTCCGGGCGCGACGAGGCGTCCGAACTCCTCCAGCACGAGGGCGGTTCCGACGACATCGACCGCAACGATGGCCTGCGCACTCGCCTGCACCGGCGAGACCCCGGCCGCATGGATGACATGCGTCACAGCGCCCAAAGATGCGGCATGCTCGACCAGCGCGGCCACCGAGTCTGCGTCGGAGACGTCGACCTGTGCGGGGCGCGCGTCGAAGCCGTCGTCGAGGAATGCCTCGACGACGGCACGGGCGGCGTCCTCGCGCAGGTCCGCAACCAGCAGTGTGTGTCCGGATGCCACGCGGCGGGCGATGGCGCGTCCGATCGAGCCTGCCCCAATCAGTACGACGACGTTCCCCATTGATGTTCCTCCATTATTTGACCGATGGTCGCTTACTGTGTCACGATGGTAACCGACCGTTGGTTGGATGCCGAGCGAGATGGAGGAAGGTCCGACGTGTCGAGGGAGGATCAACTGGGCGGAGCAGGTTTCCAGCGGGCCCGTACGGCGGCCCAGCGCACGCTGCGCCGCGAGCACATTCTCGGAGTCGCCCGGGAACTGCTGGCCGAGCGCCGGGTGCCCGAGCTCGGGCTCAATGAGCTCGCCCGGAGGGTAGGCCTGGCCAAGGCGAGCCTGCTCGGCTACTTCGGCTCGCGGGAGGCAGTGCTGTTGGAACTGACCCGCCGGGAGTACACGGACTGGGTGGACGAGCTCGAGTCCGCCAAGGGGCCGCACACTCCGGCACAGTTCGCCCGCCGGCTGGCCGAAACGGCCATCTCCCACCCCCTCCTGGGCGAGCTCCTGTCCAACTTGATGACCAGCCTGGAACACAACGTCAGCACCGAAGAGATCATTGCGTTCAAGGGTGCGATGTACGACCAGATCGAGCGGCTGCAGCGACTCCTAGATACGGTCATCGGCCCACTCCCACCCGAGCGACAACTCGTCCTGGTGCCCGGCATCCACGCGCTGATCATCGAATTCCACTCGCTGGCCCATCCCTCTAAGGCGCTGCAAAGCGCAGCCGCGCTCGACCCGCGCATCCACTGCGGTCTACCCGACCACACGGGCAGCCTCGCCGCTGCCCTGACTCTCTATCTCACCGGCGCTCGCGCCACCGACTGAAAGGCAACTCTCATGCAGTACATCACTCTCAACAACGGCGTCCGCATGCCGATCCTGGGCTTCGGCGTCTACCAAGTTCCCGCAGCCGAGACCGAGGCCGCCGTATCGGCTGCGCTGGAGGCCGGGTATCGCCTGATCGACACCGCCGCCGCGTATCAGAACGAGGAGGCTGTCGGGCGCGCGATCGCGGCCTCCGGAATCCCCCGCGACGAGCTGTTCGTCACCACCAAGCTGTGGATCGCCGACGCCGGCGAGACCCGCGCTCGCACCGCCTTCGAGCGCTCCCTCGCCAAGCTCGGTCTCGACTACCTCGACCTGTACCTGATCCACCAGCCCTTCGGGGACTACTACGGCTCCTGGCGGGCCATGGAGAGGATCAACGCCGAGGGCCTGAGCCGCGCCATCGGGGTCTCCAACTTCTACCCGGACCGCCTGGCCGACCTCATTGCCCACAACGAGATCGTTCCGGCCGTCAACCAGGTCGAGACCCACCCCTTCAACGCGCGCTTCACGGACCAGGAGTACATGGCCGGCAAAGGCGTTGCCATCGAGTCGTGGGGTCCGTTCGCGGAGGGCAAGCACGGCATCTTCACCCACCCGACGCTGACCGCCATCGGTGAGCGGTACGGCAAGTCCGCCGCCCAGGTGGTGCTGCGCTGGCTCGTACAGCGCGACGTGGTCGCTATCCCCAAGTCAGTGCGCCCGGAGCGCATGGCTGAGAACTTCGACGTCTTCGACTTCGAACTGGACGATGCCGACATGGCCGCGATCGCGACCCTCGACACCGGGGAGTCCTCGTTCGTCGATCATCACTCGCCCGAGACCGTCGAATGGCTGGCCACGTTGAAGTTCGAGAACTGACATGACCGTCCTCGTCATCGGCGCTACCGGCACCATTGGCCGCGAGGTCGTCGGCCAGCTCCTAGCCTCCGGGCGTGAAGCCCGCGCTCTCACGCGCGACATCGCCCGTGCTCGTCACGTGCTGGGCGACGGCGTTGAACTCGTCGAGGGAGACCTCGCCAGCACTTCGGTGCTCGCGGACGCCCTGAACGGCATCGAGGGGGTCATCCTCACCCACGGCGGCGACTCAGACCCCGAGGGCATCTATGGCCGGCTTTAAACAAGATCGTTGTCGGGCCGTATTGTTGGTAGGTGTTCGAAGTCGTAGTCGAAGGTGCGGCTGGTGATGTAGTCGGTGAACGCGGTGTAGGTCTGCTCGGGGGTGTCGTGTTGGATGTTGGCGATGCTTCCTTTGGCCGTGTTCCAGAC
>NZ_RYFV01000071.1 GCF_004104015.1 Actinomyces oricola
GACGCTGGTCCAGTCGTGTGATACCGTTCATGGTGGCGCCCTTGCCCGTGGCTGGTTTTTGTTTAGACGCCTAAATTGTCCGCTGGTTGGGGCGCCACCCACAACCTCTCTTACGTCACCCACCTGGGGAGCCCGCCAGGCGGCGGGAACCACTCCATTCCGCACCCCCGGTTACCCACCATCCTTTCCGGCCTCCTCCGACGAAATCCCGCAAACCCCTGTGAATAACCTTCCATGAGTACGATCATCACGTGACTGATTTCGAACGATCCAGTGAAGGCGCCTACCAAACTACCTATAGGCGCACCCGCAAAAACGACGGATCTGCTCTTAGCCAAGTATTGCCGTTGATATGGCCCTTTCGCGAGCCGCAACGTAGCCGAAGATGATCCAGAATTCCACACACCCATGGCTAATCCATACATGAACGCCGCACCGAACTGAAGCGGTATTTCAGTGAAGAATACCATCATTCCTAACGAACCGCATCTGATGAGATCGGCGGCCGTCGCATAACTCCAAGAATCAACCCTGTTGGCAAGCAGGAAAAACAACAAACTCGCACAGATCAAACCACCGTTCAGCATAGTGCTGTTAATTCCGTACATCTGAGGCGGCATGCCGATCACACGAAGGAGCAGCAGAGGGTACTGGGCGTTGAACACTCCCGCCCATACGTTAGACAACAGGCCAACCAGGACCAAAACGGCAAGCGGACGATTATCCCGAAGGAAAATCTTCGCGTTGTCGCTAGCCAAATCAGATTGAGCGCCCAAAGCACGGTAACGTATTGCGGTACCGAATAGAACTGTAATGATGGCAACTGCGAGCATCACGACGAGCGACCATTTAAACCCCTGGCCGAACAACGAGCCTTTCTCACTGGGAGTGGGGGTCGAGGGGTGAAGATGGTTGGAGTGGTGCGGGGAGGTGGGTGTGTCGTAGACGAAGGCACGCGGAGCCGTGCGTCAGAGTTGTTTTCGACCAAGAAAACCTG
>NZ_RYFV01000072.1 GCF_004104015.1 Actinomyces oricola
AAACGGCCGCCTCGAACACCTCCGCGGCTCCGCCCTCGGCTTCCGGAACCTCACCCACTACATCGCCCGCAGCCTGCTAGAAACCGGCGGATTCAGACCCCACCTACACCCTCAAATGCGATGAGCCGCTATGACTCAACACGTCCCAGCATGAGCAACGACGCTATCTATCGGGTGGTGGAATGTGTCGTCCTTCGACAGTCTACTCGGGGCAAGCCCCGCCCCGCCGGTAGACCCAGGGCCTCCAGGTCGGTGGCGGACTCCCCATATCGCCGTCAGGCTCCGGCAGCCGGCCAGCACTCCCGTAGGGACCAAGGGCAAGTCGTGGAGCCCACCCCGCCGGTTCCTGGGATCAGCTATCTCTTGAAGAACCTGGATCAGGGGCCGGTGCGACAGGGCAGTCGTGACGGAAGACGACATCGGCGCGGGTTCCTGGGAACGAGGGATTGACTAAGCACCACTCATCGTGCCAACGGGACCCGCGCCCCCGTATCAACGACACACCAAACCCCGTCAAACCGGCTCAGCCGCCCCCACCCACCGACTTTGCCGACTCTGATCACTCCGATGAGAAAAACTCAATAGATCGCCCGTATCAAATAGATTTGATCGACTTGAATATAGATAGCGCTATAGAAGCGTCCTCAGCCGCTAACTCGCTGATCAGGTTCGACCGCTCGATGTCGCTGAGTTAGTGCCGCCCTGACCTCGAGAAACGCTTCATAAAGTAGGTTGCGCTCAATCCATTATTACTAAGGAGATTGGTGACTCGATCGGGATCGCGAAAAGCGTCGTTCGTTGCCATGGCCGAAATGAAACAAAACCGTATTCTGTGGTTTAGTAGTCTGGAAATCATGTGCCACCCCCTGTAGAATACCTGCATGCAAGTGGATGTGACGCAGAAGGAACACGATGTTCTTTTGAGGTGGA
>NZ_RYFV01000073.1 GCF_004104015.1 Actinomyces oricola
GTCTGGAACACGGCCAAAGGAAGCATCGCCAACATCCAACACGACACCCCCGAGCAGACCTACACCGCGTTCACCGACTACATCACCAGCCGCACCTTCGACTACGACTTCGAACACCTACCAACAACACGGCCCGACAACGATCTTGTTTAAAACCGGCCACACTTCCCCTTAGGTGGAGCCCGCTTTCGCCCCTGCCTGGAAGACGTCATCGAATTAATCATTCATGAATTCGGAGTGGACGTTCAACCCGGCTGGGAAGAATGCGTCGAGAGTGGCCGGATCGAGTGGCGCCGCATTCAGCTGGCGGCAGCCGTGCGCGACGATCCGGATACGGCCCGCCGCACGCTTGAGGCACTGGACGAGAAATCCGGTGCAACTTACGAAAAACAACTTTCCAGGTTCTGACCCCTCATACGGCATCGATACCATAACAGGCTCATCGCACCATTCCCTATCAACGCCGATCCGCGCAGCCTCAGCAACCACCGGCCGCTCACAATGCCACCGCCTCCAGGAGCGAGTCGCCCAGACGACCCTCCTGCGCCGCTGTCGACTGATCTGAGATCGCCTCGACAGTGAAGCCCGTCAACTCCCCCACGGCCTGGCAGAAGAGGGCCACGTCGAATAGATCGGTTCCATCACGCGGGGTGAAGACGAGATCGATATCGCTATGGAATCTGTCCGATCCCGTGAGCACAGACCCGAATACTCTCAGATTCTCCAGGCCATGAGCCAGGTGGTGTCATAGGGTCGTAGCAACAGTGCTGGTTAGAGGCGGGAGGTTGTGTTGGGTGGGATGTTGACGATGTCGGATCGGGCTGCGATCGCACGGGGGCTGGAGCAGGGCTGGTCGTTGCGCAGG
>NZ_RYFV01000074.1 GCF_004104015.1 Actinomyces oricola
TCTACAACCACGACCGCCGACACAGCACAGCCGACATGCAGAGCCCCATCGACTACGAGACCAACACGGCCCAGGGCCTGCCCAAAACCGCATAAGGAAGCCCTCCACGATTCGGGGGGAACCACACGCCCGAGAGCGCTTCGCCCAGCAGGCGGGCAGGGTCGACAATGTCAGAAGCGGTCATCGTGATGACTCCTATCGAGAGTGCTTTGGAAGGTTCACTCGAAAGATCACGCGATGGCCGCGCTCTCGCCCCGACCACATGCCAAGCAACGATCACACTGGCCGCGCTACACCACTATCAGGGACACAACTCGGGCTACCGCAACACCACAGTGGAGAGCAACGGGCGCCAGGCCCATATCGCTGCCATCGACCCAGAGCGAGCCGACCTGGTCACCTGGGCCTTCACTGCCTACGCCACCGGCGACCACACTCTTAAATCCCTGGCCGCCGAGCTCGCCGCCCGCGGCCTGACCGTCCCTGCTACCGCCAACATGCCCGAGCGCCCGATCTCCATCCAGTCCCTGCACCGCATGCTGTCCAACCCGTTCTACACCGGCCAGATCGTCTACCGCGGTGGCCTCTACCCAGGAACCCACCAGGCGCTGACCGATGCCCAGACCTTCCAGCGAGTCCAGACCATCCTGGGCAGCAAGGTCAACGGTGAGCGCACCATCCGCCACCCGCACTACCTCAAATCCACCGTCTACTGCGGCTGTCAAGCCCTGGGTTTTGTGGAGGGTGTTTTATCTGGAGCCGGTGGTTGCCGGCTGGGGTTCGTCGATTGTCTGGCTGGTGCTCTGGTTGTCGGCTTGGTCGGTGTCGTCTGGTGGTGGGGTGTAG
>NZ_RYFV01000075.1 GCF_004104015.1 Actinomyces oricola
TTGAGGTTGATGATGACGAGTGCGGTGGCGGTGATGGTGGTGATGGCCTTGGGGTCGAGGGTGACTCTCTGGAGGGCTTTGAGGTGCTTGAGCATGGCGTTGGCTCTTTCGGCTGGGGAGCGCAGGGCTCTGTGGATGTGGTTGTAGGTGGCGTCGTCGGGGCAGGGGCTGGGGCCCTTGACGGGTGTGAGCACGCCGATGCCAGAACCGGTGTAGCCCTTGTCGGCCAGGGTGATCATGCCCTGCCAGGCGGCCTTGTACAGGGCCGGCAGCACGTGGGTGCGGGCGGCGGTGAGGTCGTGGGTCGAGCCCGGCTCGACCGGTGAGACCCACACCGGGTGGCCGGTGTGGTCGGTGATGACCTGGACGTTGCCCCCGAAGGCCTTGTGCTTACCCGAGTACCACAGGTGGTGGCCGGTGCTCGGGTTGCGGGCTGCGACCCTGTCGGTGCGGATGAGGGTTCCGTCGAGGCACACGAAGGGCTCGCCCTGCTCGCGCAGCTGGGTGATGACCTCGATCAGGTCCGGGGCCTGGGAGGCGACCACGTCCAGGGCCTCGTGGAGGTACCTGTATGCGGTGGCGGGCGAGATCCTCGCGTCGCGGGCCAGGGCCGCCACGGCGGTGGCCTCGATGAGCCAGCGCAGCAGCATCACGGCCTGCACCCAGCAGGTCGCTGCCCGCTGGTGGGGGCGCACGTCATGAGCGCGGCGGTGAGCCGACAACCACCGTGCCACGGT
>NZ_RYFV01000076.1 GCF_004104015.1 Actinomyces oricola
GTTGGGCGCTTGGCTTTCTTGAGTATCTGGTCGGCGGGCTTGGTCCAGGAGAAGGGTTTGCAGGTCTTGTTGTAGGTGTCGATGAAGCGTCGGATGGTGGTGGTCAGCTCGCGCACGGAGCGGAAGGTGCCGCGTCGGATGGCTTGGCGCTGGACGATCCCGAAGAAGATCTCGACCATGTTCATCCAGGAGGCGTGGGTGGGAGTGAAGTGCACGCTGATCCGCGGGTTCGCCTCCAGCCACTTGCTGACCTCAGCGTGCTTGTGGGCAGCGTAGTTGTCCATCACCAGATGCAGCTCGACGTCGGGGTAGGCGCGAGCGACCTGGCGCAGGAAGACGAGGAACTCCTGGTGACGGTGGCGGCTCTGGCAGCGGGCGGTGATCTTCCCGGTCGCGGTGTTGAGGGCCGCGAACAAGGTGGTGGTGCCGTTGCGCACGTAGTCCGGGGACCGGCGCTCGATCAGGTGGGGCTGCATCGGCAGCACGGGCGCGCTGCGATCCAGTGCCTGGATCTGGGACTTCTCGTCCACGCACAGCACCACGGCGTTGGCGGGCGGATCCAGGTACAGGCCGACGACGTCGACGACCTTGGCCTCCAGCTGGGGATCGGTGGAGA
>NZ_RYFV01000077.1 GCF_004104015.1 Actinomyces oricola
GTTGAGGGGGTGGGTTTGGGCGTGTGGGTGCCAGGGTGGGGGTCGAGGCCCTCTGATGATGGGAGTTGCTACACAACCAACTGCCGGAAGGCCTCGACGTGGACCACGCTATCTTTGCTAGCCCTGATCTGACAGTGTTCTGCCGCCTTGATGGGCTGGGACTCCAGGCTGTTGGTCAACTCCTGGAGCCGGACCGGGCGGTGATCGAGTGCCGGGTAGCCGACCCGGATCCGTGGTGCCGGGGTTGTGGCTGTCGGGCGCGGTCGCGGGGGACGGACACGCGCTTGTTGGCGCATGAGCCGTTCGGGCACCGGCCAACGAGCCTGCTGATCCGGGTCCGGCGCTACAAATGCGGCGAGTGTGGTCGTTCCTGGCGCGAGGACCTCACCTCGGCAGCGCCCGAGCGGGCGAAGCTGTCTAGGCGCGGGATGAGGTGGGCCTTAGAAGCGCTGGTGATTGATCACCTCACCGTCGCCCGGGTCGCCGCGGGTCTGGGCGTGTCGTGGCACACCGCGAACAACGCCGTCCTCGCCGAGGGGCACCGGCTGCTGATCGATGACCCGAC
>NZ_RYFV01000078.1 GCF_004104015.1 Actinomyces oricola
TCCAGGACGCCGTCCCCACCGTGGAGGACCTGGAGCCCACCACCGAACTCATCATCGACGGCACCCTGGCACCATGCTGGTCCTGGAGAGACCACCCCGAGCTGTACTCCGGCAAGCACCACACCACCGGAGTCAACCTCCAAGTCGCCTGCACCCTGTCGGGCCACCTCGCCTGGGTATCAGACCCCCTGCCCGGCCGCGCCCACGACGTCACCGCGCTTCGAGCCAGCGGACTGCTGGACCTACCAGCCAGCGACCTGCCCACCGGCACCAAGCCGCCCAGGCACCTGGGCGACAAGGGCTACACCGGCACCACCATGATCACCCCCTACAGGAAACCACCCCACAGACCCCTCACCAGCACCGAGAAAGACGCCAACCACGCCCACGGCCGCATCCGCTACAAGATCGAAAGAACCATCGCCAATATCAAGACTTGGAGAATCCTCCACAACGACTACCGAAGACCCCTGAACACATTCAACACAACAATCACCGCAGTACTAGCCCTCATATTCACCTACAACACCCCATGAATAACCCTC
>NZ_RYFV01000008.1 GCF_004104015.1 Actinomyces oricola
CCATCGCCGAAGAACACGGGTGAACGCCCCCGCGCCACCCTGAACTACCTCACCCCACGAGAAGCCTTCGAACGCCTCCTCGTTGCTTCCACCCCTTGACACCAAGCACCGCCCAACACGGATATCATTAGTACTCGAACCGCCTCCTTCACTTCACCCCGGGGCCCGGCGGTTCAACGTTGACTCCATTACGGTGGACGCCGGTCTTCTTGATGCTGCTGATCTTCTGCCCGGTGAGCGTGTCGATGTCTGTGACTGTACTAATGGCAACCGTTTGTCCACCTATGTGATCCCCGGTGAGCGGGGCGGGGGTGGGATCTGTGTCAATGGGGCGGCCGCTCACCTGGTGAGCCCTGGCGACATTGTCATTCTCATTGGCTACTCCCAGATGAGCGACGAGGAGGCCCGCACTTACCTGCCGAGTGTCGTCTTCGTCGATGAGTGCAACCGGGTCGTCGAGCGCGGCCGCGAGCCGGGGGACATTCCTGTCGACTCTGACGCCGCCCGGCTCCAGGGGCTTGTGCCGTCTGGGATCCCCCTGACGCGCGCCCGGGTGTGAGCGTTGCACATTCTTTCCTCCCCCAAGGAGCGAAGAAGCGCGGAATCCTGCGGATCTGTCCGGAATCCGGGCGCCCAGGAACGGGATGAATGTGCGAACGGGGACGCCATTGCACATTCATCCTTGCCGAACCGACCCCCTGCAACGAGGAATCGTTGAAATACCAACGATCCCCCACAGGCCGGCGCAAGAAGAATGTGCAACACCACCAAGAACCGGGCCAATGAGACCTCAGGACGCCAGGGCCACAAGCAACAACCAGCTCAGGAGGCCTTGGCCGCACATGGTGTGGGTTCAGGCGGTAATGATGTGGAAGCAACGTGGGGTCGGCCGGCGAGTAATCGGGCGAATGATTCAGTGAGGACAACGGCCGCCAGGGAGGTGGGGCGCCCGTGCGGCCCGGTCCCCTAGGCGATAGCCCAACCCTTCGACCTGGCAGTAGCGGGGGCGCCCGTGCGGCCCGGTCCTGTAGACCACCATGGCGGGCAGGTCCTCGGCGAGGAGTCTGCGCAGCCGCGCCTCCGGCTGCCCTGCGGCTTCGCGCATGAGATCGAGTGCCTCACGGCCGGCCAAGTCCCTGCCGGCAAATCGCCGTACTGCCGCATCCGCCATCCTGTCCACGACCCACCCTACGGAGCACCCCGAAGAAGGAGGGTGGGCGCGGGAGATAAGGAGGCGGTGCGGCGCAGGCGGGTGGCGGAATGGACGCCCGGCTCATTGCCCGCCGCGGGCGGTCTGGCGCAGGCGGTCAATGACGCGGCGCTGAATGAGGGCGATGAGGTAGGCCTGGAAGCCGACGCCAATGAGCACCATGAACCAGATCAGCCCCGTCCAAACCCCCGGCAGGAACCAAACCAGGGCCAGCGGGGCGAGAACGACGAGCAGGCACAGCCCGGTCAGGCCCAGTGCTCCGACGGCCAGTCGGGCGGCGTTGGCTATGTGGCGGCCCAGGGGGGCGGAGAAGAAGGCCGTTAGGGGCACCAGCCACACAACCACGCCCAAAAGGACGACACCACCGGCCAGCACCAGCCCGGACAGCGCCCCGCCACCTGCGTCGGCCAGCAGCAGGTACTCCCACAGGCCCAGGGCCGCCAAGGCGAGCACCAACGGCCACCACAGGAGGGACTGGCCCAGGGCGCTGCGCCAGGCGCGCCACCAGGAGCGCACTATGTAGGTCTCCTCGTCGCGGGCCATCTCCATGGTCACTCGCGCGCAGGCGCTCAGGGCGGCGCCGGCTGTGAGCACCGGCAGACAGGCCAGGAGGGTGAGGGCGTTAACAATGACCAGGTCGGCGGCGGCGTTCCAGGCCCGGTAGACCGGGGAGTCGATCCTGAGCAGACCAGCCATGAGGGCTCCTTTGGCGTGGATAGTGCGGTTTGCGCGCCGGGCGCGGGTGAGACGCGGCCCGGTGCGGGTGAGACGCGGTTAGAGGTCGAGGCTGCCCGCGCCTGCGCGCCCCCGAGTCCCCGGCGTGGTGCCGGGCTCCGGGATGCCGGCGTGGGCAGCCTCTTGTCGGAACTGCGGGTACTGCTCAGCCCTTGACGGCGCCGGCGGCCACGCCCTCGATAATGTGTCTCTGCCCGAAAAGGTAGAAAGTGACAATCGGGACGATCGCCAGCACCAGCATAGCCATCTGGGCGCCCATGTCACGGTTCCCATTGGAGCCGATGAGCATCTGGATAACAATGGGGATGGTCTTGTACCGCTCATCTTGGCCAATGACGAGGTTGGGCAGAAGGAAGTCGTTCCACACCCACATGGCGTTGAGGATGGCCACGGTTACGGCGGTGGGCCTGAGCAGCGGCATGACCACCCTAATGTAGGTCTGCAACGGTGAGCAGCCATCGATGTAGGCGGCCTCCTCAATCTCGACGGGGACTGACCTGACGAAGCCGGCGAACAGGAATACCGACAGTCCACCCCCGAACCCCAGGTAGAGCACGATCATGCCCCATGGGGTGGCCAGGCCCAGCATGTCAGCGATCTTGACCGTGGGGAACATGACCATCTGGAAAGGCGCGATCATGGAGAAGGCGAAGGCGTAGTAGATCAGGGAGGTCCACCAGGTCTTGACCCGGGTCAGGTAGTAGGCGGTCATGGCGGTGAGCAGGACGATCACCAGGACCGAGCCGACCGTAATGAACAAAGACCAGCCGAGGGCCGGGGCGAAACCGGAGAGATTGAGGCCGGTGACATAGTTGTCGATCCCGGCGAAGGTATCACGCGTGGGCAGGGCGAAAGGATCGGTGGAGATGAAGGCCCTGCCCTTGAAGGAGTTAATGAGGATGAACGCCAGCGGCACCACCCAGATCAGGGACAGCAGTGCCAGCAGGGCGACGATTATGGAGCGTCCAGCACTGAGCGGGGCTTTGCGCGGCGCGCTGGGGGCTTCTGCGGGCGCGGTCTGAACGGCGGCGCTCATGCGTCGACCTCCTTGGAACGGGTTGCGGTCAGCTGAAGCAGCGCAATGGTGGAAACAATAATGAAGAAGATGACGGCCTCGGCTTGAGCAGTGCCCTCGTGGCCGACCTTGACATACATGGTGTCCACAATATTGAGCGCCGCCATCTGCGTCTGCTTGAGTGGTGCTCCGTTGGTCAATGCAAGGTTCTGGTCGTACATCTTGAAGGTGCTGGCCAACGTCAAGAACAGGCAGATCGTGATTGAGGGCATGATCATGGGCAGGGTCACGTGCCGCAGCGTGGCCCATTTTCCGGCGCCGTCGATCTGAGCGGCCTCAATGAGCTCTGGGGGCACGTTCTGCAGGCCGGCGATGTAGATGACCATCATGTAGCCCACCAACTGCCAGTTGATGAGGAGGATGAGGCCGGCCAGGCCCAGGCGCCAGTCGTTGACAATGGTCTGACCCCAGCGCTGGAGGATCGAGTTGAGCATGACCTGCCAGGTGTAGCCCAAGACAATGCCGCCAATGAGGTTGGGCATGAAGAACACCGAGCGGAAGAGGTTGGTGCCCCGCAGCTTGCGGGTCAGCAGGTAGGCCAGGGCGAAGGCGGCAATATTGACGGTAATAATGGAGATCGCCGACACCAGGGCGGTGAACACCAGCGCCGAGACGAAGCCGGATCCTTTATCGAAGGCGTCAACGTAGTTCTGGGCGCCGACGAACTTGGCGTCGGTCAGGGTGGTGAATTCGGTGAAGGACAGGTACAGCCCCATGAAGAAGGGGATGACGAAGGCTATGAGAAACGCCAGGAGCGTGGGCCCGGCGAACACTGGGAAGTATTTTTTAAGTGAAGTGGTCATTGTTGTCTCTGCTTGAGCTCCGCGTGGTCAGTGCGCACGATGGCGCCCGGCCCGGTACCGGGCCGGGCGCCATCGTCGGTGCGAGACTGGGATACTGGAATCAGGCCTTCTCGGCGGCCCACTGGGTGACGAAGTAGTCCTTGACCGCGGCCCAGTCCTCGTTCCCGGAGGCGTACTGGGCCAGGTGCTGGCCGAGCTGGTTCTTGAACTCCTGGCTCGGGAAGGTGGGGAACACCCAGTTGATGGTGTACAGGTCGTCGTTGTTCATGAAGGTGACGACCTCCTTACCCAGCGGGTCGCTGGGAGCCAGGTCAACGAAGGTGTCGTAGGGGGCGATAAAACCAAGCTTCTCCGCGGCGAGCTTGGTGCCCTCGGGGTCGGTGAACAGCCAGGTGAGGAAGTCCGCCGACGCCTTCTGCCTCTCCTCGGAGGCCTTGGAGTTAATGGTCAGATAGTTCTCCGTGCCGATCGCAATGCCGGAGTTCTCCTCGCCCTCAACGCCGATGTAGATCGGCAGGAAGTGGATGTCCTCCTCCTTGACCGTGTTGCCCTGGACTTCGGCGATCTGGGACCAGGCCCAGTTGCCGTTCTGGACGAAAGCGGCCTTACCCAGGGCGAACTCGCTCATGGAGTCGGTGACGAGCTTGGCGCTCGTGGCGGAGGGGGCCACCGTGGAGTTGGCCAGATACAGGTCGAAGATCTGCTTGTAATTGTCCGAGTAGGTGAGCTTGACATCCTTGGAGTCCTGGACGCCGGCGTCGCGGTACTCGTAGAAGAGCGGGTAGTTGGCCAGGTGGGTCTGCCAGCGCCAGTCCTCGCCGGGGGACAGGGAGGTGGAGGCGAAGGCGCCGTCAATGCCCAGCTCCCCCTTCTTGGCCTGCATGTCCTCGGCGACTTCCTTGAGCTTGGCGAAGCTGTTGATCTCCTCGACAGAGGTGATCTTGGCGCCGTCGGTGGCAATGTAGGCGTTGAGGATGGCGGCGTTGTAGATCAGGCCGTAGCCCTCGTTGGCCAGCGGCAGGCCGTAGACCTTGCCGTCCTCGCCCTTGAGGGCCATGGTCGGGTCGGAAAGGTGCCCGGTGAGCTCCAGGTCGGTCATGTCCGAGGCGTAGGCCTCCCAGGTGGCCAGGCCGACGGGGCCGTTGAGGTTGAACAGGGTGGGCGGGTTGGACTTGGCGAGCTCGGACTTCAGGGTCTGGGCGTAGGTGCCGGAGGCGGCCGTCACGACCTTGACCTCCACACCGGTCTTCTCCTTGTAGGTGGCGGCGACCTCCTTGAAGGCGGCATCCGACTCGGGCTTGAAATTCAGGAAGTAGACACTGGCCGCGTCCGAACCGCTTGAGCAGGCAGCCAGGGTCGCGGCGGTCGCCAGGGCGAGCGAGCCGCTGAGCATGGTGCGGCGGGAGATAAGTGGCATACGGGAAGTCCTCCTTTGGACGCGAGAGGTGGCGGGGCTCTCGCCCACCGGTGGGAGTTGCCGCGGGGGCATCGGATCCACGGGTAGGTCCGGGCCTCGACGGCGACGCCCAATCATTGCACAAAGTACATGTCCGTTGCTGCAAGGCAATACAGAACTGCGTCCTCAGTCACACGCGGCTGCGCCTCGGCCTACCACCACGGCGCCTGGACCGCCAATACCCCAGACCCTGGGCCCTGCGCCGTCGTCCCGGTCGGATGCCGGCAGGCCGGCGGAATCAAGAGATCGAGATCGTGGAGCCAATGACGCACTCGACCCCCGGCACCGTTCCCGGACCGGGGGTCGAGTATTGCTCGGGCGGCCCGCACCGCCTCCGGTGTGGGGCGAAGCGACCGCCTGCCCTCTCGAACAGGTAGCCGCGCGCCGCTCCTGGCGGGGGCGGTCAGGGGCCTGACCGGCGGTGAGGCTCAGCGCTTGGCCGAGCCGACGGAGCCCAGGCGCTCGCAGGCCTCGACCACGCGGGCGGCCATGCCCTCCTCGGCGGCCTTGCCCCAAGCGCGCGGGTCGTACTTCTTCTTGGAGCCGACCTCGCCGTCGATCTTGAGGACGCCGTCGTAGTTCTTCAGCATCCAGTCGGCGACCGGACGGGTGTAGGCGTACTGGGTGTCGGTGTCAACGTTCATCTTAATGACGCCGTTGCGCACCGCGGTGGCGATCTCCTCATCGGTGGAGCCGGAGCCGCCGTGCATGACCAGGTCGAAGGGGGAGTCCTTGACGCCGACCTTGGTGGCGAGGCGGTCGCCAATGCGCTTGGCGCACTCGACCTGGATCTCACCGAGGATCTCCGGACGGAGCTTGACGTGGCCGGGCTTGTAGGAGCCGTGCACGTTGCCGAAGGTCAGAGCCGTAATGTAGCGGCCGTTCTCGCCCAGGCCCAGGGCCTCGATGGCGCGCATGGCGTCGTCGGCGGTGGTGTAGAGGTTGGCGTTCTCCTCACCCTTAATGCCGTCCTCCTCGCCGCCGACGGCGCCGATCTCGATCTCGAGGACGGTGTTGGCGGCCTTGGAGCGCTTGAGCATGTCCACGGCAATGTCAATGTTGTCGTCCAGGGACTCCGCCGAGCCGTCCCACATGTGGGACTGGAACATTGGCAGCTCGCCGTTCTTGACCTGCTCGGCCTCGATCTCCAGCAGGGGGTGGATCCAGCCCTCAAGGAGCTTCTTGGGGCAGTGGTCGGTGTGGAGGCCGACCACACCGGGGTAGAGGTCGCCGACCACACGGGCGTAGGCGGCAAAGGCCATTGAGCCCTTGACGCGGTCCAGGCGGGAGGAGCCGGACCAGTAGGCGGCACCACCGTTGGAGATCTGGACGATGCCGTCGGACTCGGCGTCCGCGAAGCCCTTGAGGGCGGCGGAGAGGGTCTGGGACGAGGTGACGTTAATCGCGGGGACCGCGTACTTACCGGCCTTGGCGCGGTCAAGCATGTCCGCGTAGGACTCCGGAGTTGCAATGGCCACTGGGTGCCTCCTGTGTCAGTGATAAGACAGTGGTGCGTGGCCGATTGTCCCACGAAATCGGCTCGCTGTGGATCGAATCACGATCCCAGCTCACATCTCCCAATAGCCGGTCCTTCCCGTTTCGCCGCCCTGAGTCACCGGCTGCCGGCCGGTTCACCCTGGGCGATGCCTCTTAGCACTCTCGGAGCGAGAGTGCCAGAATCGAGGCGTCGGGGTAGAGAGGCGACAGGCGCCTTCGCCCACTCGGCCTCCGGAGGCTCCGGGGCCGTGACCACAGGAGGTGGTTGACATGGCAACATCTTCCTTCGATCCCTTCCACGACCTTGACCGCTGGCTCACTCACGGCCTGGTGCGCACTCCCGCGTCCGTGGGCATGCCTCTGGACCTCTACCGCAAGGATGAGTCCTTCGTGGCCCAGATCGACCTGCCCGGCGTTGATCCGGCAACGATCGACGTCGATGTCGAGGACCGCACCCTGACCATTCGCGCCGAGCGTCCCGCCCACGACGACGAGGGCGTCCAGTGGCTCGCCCACGAGCGCCCCTCGGGCACCTTCGCCCGCCAGCTCACGCTGGGCTACGGTCTGGCCCTGGACCGCATTTCAGCGACCTACACCGACGGCGTACTGACACTGACGATCCCGGTGGCCGAGGAGGCCAAGCCCCGCAAGATCGAGGTCATGCACTCCAAGACCGACCAGCCCATTATTGAGGCCGAGTCGCAGGCGTAATCCGCCGGCTCCCGCCGGCCGGCCCCAGCCGGGCCCGCGGAGTACGGAGTACTGGGTGCGCGGAGTGCTGCCGGATTCGAATCCGACAGCACTCCGCGCCGGGCATTGGGCGGGAGGGCCGGCGCCGGTCGAGCACCGGACGGGCCGCCCCCGCCGGAGCGGGCCACACAGCGGGCCCGCTCCGGCGGGGGCGGCCTGCCGCATTACCCGCGCCAAGCTCAGTCCGGTGCGGGCCCACCGTGCTGGAGGATCCAGGCGTGCATGGCGACGGCGGCCGCCGCGGCCACATTAATGGAGCGCGTCGAGCCGTATTGGCCTATGCGCAGCAACCGGGTGCAGCCGGAAAGGAGATCGGCGCTAACCCCCTGCGCCTCAGAGCCGAAGATCATGAGACAGCGCTCAGGCAGTGGCTCACCCTCCAGCAGGCGAGATCCCGGGCCATTGTCTATGGCCACCGGCTCGTAGCCGGCGTCGCGCGCCCAGTCCAGGAGTTCGCCGGGCCCGGGGTGGTGGCGCACGTCGAGGTAGCGGTTGGTGACCATGGCGCCGCGCTTGTTCCAGCGGCGTCGTCCAACAATGTGGACCCCGGCAAC
Source organism: Actinomyces oricola (assembly GCF_004104015.1). GTDB lineage: Bacteria > Actinomycetota > Actinomycetes > Actinomycetales > Actinomycetaceae > Actinomyces > Actinomyces oricola. The sequence continues at coordinate 8,081 of NZ_RYFV01000008.1, forward strand.
ATTGAAGGCGTTGGCGCTGCGCACAATGGAACCGATATTGAGATCCTGGCTGACGTTCTCAATGGCCACATGCAGCCGGTGGGCGCGGGCGGCCAGGTCGGCGCGAATCGCCTCAATACTCCAGTAGCGGTAGCGGTCCACCACATTGCGCCGATCCCCCTGGGCCAGGAGGACGGGGTCGTAGCGCGGATCGGTGGGCCAGGCGGTCTCCCCGCCGGGCCACGGCCCCACCCCCACCTCGCGGTGATCAGCCGGGGCGTCACGGTCCAGTGGGCTGGGCCGGGCCCGGTACTCGCCCTCGGGCAGGTCCTGGCCCCCGGTTCGGTGTTCGCCCTCGGGCAGGTCCTGGCCCCCGGGCCGGCCGGCAATGCCAGGGCCGCAGGCCTCCTTCTGCGGCGCATGGGCGGCGTCGGCCTGCGGGGCGGGGACTGGGTGGCTGGCGTCCTGGTTCACAGGGGCATTCTTGCGCCTCCCGGTGCGGCCCCTGACCCGCGCGAGCGAGGGCCGTTCCCACCGCGTCTACCGCGCCGCCCGCCCCACGACCCTGGCCCGCGCGTGCGAGGGCCGTTCGGGATCATCCCCGCTCGCGCGGGGTCGACGCTCCCCTGGCCCGCGCGAGCGCGGGCCGTTCCGGTCGAAGGCACGTGGACACCGCCGGCGAGCGGCCCCCACCGAATCGGTGGGGGCCGCTCCCATTGGTTCCCCTCAGGGGCGCTCGATCATGGCCCGCAGCTGCTCGACGTAGTCCTCGAAGGCGCGCCGCCCCTGGGCGGTGAGACCGAGGTAGGTGGCAGGACTGCGGCCCTTGAAGGTCTTGTTGACCTTGATGTAGTTCACTTCCTCCAGCTTGCTCAGGTGGGTGGAGAGGTTGCCGGCGGTCATGTCCAGGGCGCCCCGCAGCCGGGGGAAGGAGATCTCGTCGCCCTCGGCGAGTCCGGAGAGGGTGGCCATGATTCGCAACCTGGCTTGGGCGTGAATAACCGGGTCGAGCATTAGCGCACCGCCTTGCGCTGCCAGAGTTGGACCAGCCCCATCACCAGGAGGCCGCCACCGCCCAGAATGGCCATAATCCACCAGGCGGCGGGCAGGCCCACGATGGTGGCCGCGGCCGTCACCACGAGGATCCAGCCGCCCAACCAGGCCATGGAGGTCTCCTCCCAGAGCATGGCGCTGGCCATGTAGATGGTTCCGACAACGAGGCAGGGGATGCCCGAACTGAGGAGCGACGTGAGCTCATTGACCTCCTCGGAAGGAAGGTCTGCGAGGACGACGCCGATGCGGCTCAGGAGGATGACGGCCAGTCCCATGGCGGCGATCCAGGTCAGTCCGTAAACCGTGCCAATGCGAGAGGTGGTGCCGCGCACGCCGCGTGAGCCGCGGCTCACGACGACGGCGGTCACGACGATGGCGGCGGCGAGGCCGGCGGCCAGGATGAAGGGACTGCCCGCCAAGGCGAGGCCGGTGTAGCCCACTGCCCAGGCCAGGCCCCAGGCGATGAGAATGAGGTCAACGCGCACCGTGACGGCCTGGCGCTGTGTCTTGATGGCGGCAAGGGCGGCGGCCGGGTCGAGCGACTCGGCCTCAGGGACATGCGTGGAGGATGACATGATCGAGCTCCTTGGTCTCTAGTTAACACTAGTTTGTTCAACAAACCACTACTAGAGTACACCAACTAGTTTGCTTTGCAAAGTGTACGACGGGCCGGAGCCACTCAGGCCAGATCGAGGTCCGTCAGCCCCAGGGCGGCGTAGTAGGGCAGGCCGGCGGCCTCGATCCGCTCACGCGCACCGGTGTCCCGGTCCACAATGACGGCCACGGCGAGTACATTCGCGCCCGCCTCCCGTAGCGCCGCTACCGCCTCCAAAGGGGAGCCGCCGGTGGTGGAGGTGTCCTCCAGGACCACCACCGACCGGCCGGCGACGTCGGGGCCCTCAACGCGACGCCGCATGCCATGGCTCTTGACGGCCTTGCGCACCACGAAGGCGTCCAAGTCCAGGCCGCGGGAGGCGGCGGCGTGGAGCATGGCCGTGGCCACCGGGTCCGCACCCATGGTCAGCCCGCCGACGGCGTCGACCTCGTCGGCGCCCAGCCCGGCCTCCTCAAGCATGTCGAGCATGACGTGGCCGACCAGCGGGGCGGCCTCGTGGTGGAGGGTGGCGCGGCGCATGTCCACGTAGAAATCGGACTCCAGGCCCGAGGCCAGAGTGACCTTGCCGCGCACCACCGCGAGCTCGCCGACGAGCTCAGCCAGGCGGGCACGCTGGGAATCATTGGTGCTCATGGGCACGATGGTAGTGCCGCCACAACCCGGGGCGTGCGGGCCCAGGGCGGCCCGTCCTCAGCGGCGGTGGGAGGCCCTCGGGCTCGTCACCCGGCGGACCAGCCAGCGTGGAGCCACGCGCAGCAGGGCGTTCACGCTCATGTAGCGCAAGGAGGGCGTGCAAATGACCTGCCCGCGACGCACCGCCGTCAGCGCGGCGCGAGCGACGTCGTCGGCCTCCAACCAGACGACCCCAGACCAGTCAGCGGTGGCCATGTCGGCGCGCTCATGGAACTCGGTGCGGGTCAGGCCCGGGCACAACACGGTGGCGCTCACCCCCGTGCCGGCCAGTTCACCGGCCAGGCCCTCAGTGAAGGTGCGCACCCAGGCCTTGTGAGCGGCGTAGGTGCCCATGGCGGTCAAGGCCGTCATGGAGGAGACATTGAGGATGGCGCCGCGCCCGCGCGCCACCATCCCGGGCACGGCCGCATGGGTGAGTTCCATGACGGCAGTGACCATGACCGCCAGAGCGCGGCGCTCCTGCTCAATATCCCCGCCCACGAAGTCCTGCCCCAGGCCGAAACCGGCGTTGTTGACCAGCAGATCCACGGGCCGGGCGGGATGCCGCCCACTGGTGCGCGCAGCGGAGTCTGAGGGGTGCGCGGCGGAGCCGTCCGCCCACGGCTCTCCGGGTGGACGCAGACGCTGGGCCACACGTTCGCGGCCCTCGGCGGTCGACAGGTCCGCGGGCAGGACTTCGACGCCAACGCCGGCAATCTGGCGAAGCTCCTCGGCCAGGCCCTCCAGGCGGAGGGTGTCGCGGGCGACGAGAATCAAGTCGTGATGGGCTTCAGCCAGCTGCCAGGCGAACTCGCGGCCAATGCCGGCGGTCGCTCCAGTAATAAGTGCAGTTCCCATGCCTCCAGGCTACTGGGAAGCTCCCCGGAGTATGCGGCGGCGCCCGTCACCCCCCATGTAATCGGTGACGGGCGTCGCCGGGGTCCCCACCCCAACAACCTTCAGCTATCGGCGGCCCGACGGCGACACCGGGCCGATGATGGCACTGAAGGAAGACTATGGACGGGCTCGACTGGAATCCTCGCAGCCCCATGAGGGAACCGGCGCCGTGGTGGCGCGCGCAGACCCAGCCCCATTGCCCGGTTGTGCTCAGCCAGTGGACTTCTAAGCCTGGCTGCGCAACCACCATACTGTATGACGTCTGATGTCGCCATTGGCGAGAAGTGCAGGCCGTGTGATGTCTGACATATCGGGCGAGATGTCGGGGGAGGCGGTCGGCTGGTCATGCTGAAGACGCTCTTGCGCTCAGCGTCGAGCTATTGCGCTCAGCCGGGAGGCGCTTCATCGCCGGCTTGGACTCGACTTGGACTCGGCCTGGACAGGGCGCGCCCTCCTGCGGGACGCAGCACCCGGCAGCCGATACCCTGCCGCCATGCGCCTGGCTACGTGGAATGTCAACTCCATCCGCACTCGCGTCGATCGCGTCCTCGCCTTCCTCCAGCGCGAGGAGATTGACGCTCTGGCTATGCAAGAGATCAAGTGCCGCCCCGACCAGTTCCCTCACGACGCCTTTGCGCACGCCGGCTATGAACTTGCCGTTCACGGCCTCGATCAGTGGAATGGGGTGGCCATCGCCTCCCGGGTGGGGATCGACGACGTCGCCACCTCCTTCCCGGGTCAGCCCACCTGGACGTCCAAAGAGGGCCGGGCCCCGGTGGTGGAGGCGCGGGCGCTGGGGGCGACGGTCGGCGCCGGCACGAGGACTCCAGTGCGACTGTGGAGCCTGTACGTCCCCAATGGCCGCGAGCTCACCCACCCGCACTACACCTACAAACTGGAATGGCTGGGGGCACTGCGCCGGGCCGCCACCTCCTGGCTGGAGACCGAGCCGGACCTGGACCTGGCACTGGCGGGCGACTGGAACGTGGCGCCCCGCGACGAGGACGTGTGGGACATGGCCGCCTTTGAAGGGGCCACGCATGTCTCGGCCCTGGAGCGGGAGGCCTTCGCCGCCTTCCAGGAGACGGGGATGCGGGAAGTGACCCGCAAGCACGTCACCAACTACACCTACTGGGACTACCAGAAGCTGCGATTCCCGCGCAATGAGGGCATGCGCATTGACTTCGTCTACGCCTCGCCGACCCTGGCCGCGCGCGTGACGGGGGCGGCCATTGACCGCAACGAGCGCAAGGGCAAGGGTGCCTCAGACCATGTACCTGTCATTGTCAAAGTGGATGAGGGACGGCGCCGGCAGAGTTAGTCGCGGATGAGGGGCCGGGCCAACAGGGCGGCCCGCGGTTGAGGGCCGCCGGCGGGGCGGCCACAAAAGCGCCCCCGGGGGCCATTGCCGGCAGGACCTATGGCCAGTCGGCAATGGCCGGCCGGCAGTCGGCCCCCTGGTGCGGTCGGCGCCGTGCGCGGGCGCCTGGTCGTTCCGTGGCCGGCACCGGCGTGTGATACTCCAGGCCATGACGACTTCTCCCCCTGGAGAGCCCCTCCCTAGCGACGCCGTGACAAACCCTGCAACAAGCGCCGCCGTGCTTGAGCGGATCGCGGCCGGTCACCCTGAGTTGCATGTGGCCATCCTGCGTCACCCCAATGCCCCGGCGAGCCTGACAAAGTGGATTAGCCAACTCAACCCCGAGGCCGCCCAGGAGGCGGCTCAAGCAGCGCAAGCAGCCGCGGCCCAAGCAGCCCAGGCGGCGCAAGCGGCCCAGGCGGCGCAAGCGGCCCAGGCGGCCCAAGCAGCCCAGGCGGCGCAGGCAGCCCAGGCGGCTCAAGCAGTGCAAGCAGCCGCGGCCCAGGCAGCCCAAGCGGCGCAAGCAGCCCAAGCCGCGCAAGCAGCCCAGGCGGCTCAAGTAGCCCAAGCGGCACAAGCAGCGCAAGCAGCCGCGGCCCAGGCAGCCCAAGCGGCGCAAGCAGCCCAGGCGGCTCAAGTAGCCCAGGCGGCTCAAGTAGCCCAGGCGGCGCAAGCGGCTCAGGCAGCGCAAGCTTTTCCAATGGCCGCCCCAGGCCCCATGCCATCGGCGGCGTCGGCACCCTCACTTGCGCCCACGGAAAACCAGGCGTGGGCTCCAGTAGCACCACCACCCGGGGTCTCCGGCACGGCACCGATGCCCCCCGGCGCGGCACCGATGCAGGGCCCCTTCCCAGGCCCCCGACACAAAAAGGGCAGGACAGCAGCCGTCATAGCCGTATTGCTCGTCGTCGTGCTCGCGGCCACCGGCGGGACCTTCTGGTTCCTGCATTCACGGGGCGACGACAACCCGTGGATCGGTTCCTGGTCCAGTACCTGGGCCGGGGGCACTCGAAAGCTGTGGAGTGTCGAGGCGCGGCGAGTATGGATCTCTCAAGACGGCAGATGGATGGTCGCCGCCAGGGCATCAGGGTCCCGCTCATCCGAGGTCTCCTACGAGGCCTACCGCCTGGAGGGCGAGAAGCTCGGGGAGCCGATCAGCATGGACACGGATGAAACATTCTCATTCTCAGAGGTAGAAGAGGTTGTGTTCCTGGCCGACGGCAGGGCGGTCATTGGCGATGAGACCTGCCAGCTCGCCAGCGGCAAGTGCCAGGAGGCTCCCTGGGACACCAACAAGTTCGGTATTGTCCTGGAGTTCCCGAACAAGAACCTTCTGGCCTACGACAGCTCGTGCTTTCTGCGCAGTACGACCAGTTCTACGACCAGTTCTTGCCGATTCTTCCTTCTCGCCCCCAATGGCCAAGAAATCTCCTCCCTGAAGGGTCGCTACAGCGACATCCAGGCGCCGATGACGTGGAACCACGGGCCGGGCGACCGTTTCATTGCAATTGCCGCGGACACCATCGACATTGTGGACGCCAACGATGGTCACGTCGTCGCGCACCTGGACGCCAGCGAGGGATTAACGCACGCAGCCTCCGACGGCATTGTCGTTGACAACAACAACAAGCTGACGGCCTACACCTGGAACGGCGACGAGATGTGGCAGGAGAGGCATGGTGACGATAACCTCCTAAGCGTCTGGCGCGTGGAGTCCGTCGCCGAACTCCACAGCTTCCTGAAAGAGGATCTCCCTGAACTCTCCCCGGACGACTCATATTACGCGCTTGACAAAGACTCCAGGTACACGTTGAGGAACGGACGCGTGACAAGCCTTGTGACCGGTCAGACCATAAAGATCAGCTCCAGCTACGAGTATATTTTTCCTTTCGCCGGCGGTCAGGGCATCGCGGCGGCCACGCTGACGTCCGAAAAGCCTAAGATCTCGTTCTGGGAGACAAGCGGCGGCAGCGAGGTCGACGTCGTCAAGGGAATGTCGTGGGTGTTCGGCTCCCAACGCCTCCTAGTCGAAGAAGAAGGCACTGGTAAGAATTCAACGTACACCGTCTACGCCCCCAAGTAACCCCGTCCGGCTCTCCGCCGTCGGGCACCATGCCGCCGGGCGGCGGGCGGTAGCACCAGGTCAGCACCGGGCCACCTGGGGCATGGCCATCCCCTCGCGGCGTGATCCCTCAGCGGTCGGGCCCCGGCACCGAATCCGGTCCTGCTCGGCATGTGACTGAGATCAATGTGTGACACTACACAGTATGGAAACTCCTCCTTGGGGATCCTCCCTCCCGGCCGATGCCGTGACGAACCCGGCGACCAGCACCGCTGAACTCGCACAGATCGCGCAGAACCATCCGCAGTTGCATGGGGCTATCCTGCGTCATCCCAATGCCTCCCCGGAGCTGGTGGCCTGGATTAACGAGTTCACCGCGCAAGCAACTCAAGCGACCCAGGCGCTTCCAACGGCCGCCCAGGCCCCTGCCGCCCCAGGCGCGGCGCCACCATCTGCGCCGTTCCCCGCAGCGCCGCCCGCGGCGCCCTGGGCCCCGGGGCCAATGCCGGCCGGAGGCCGGCCGCCGATTGGAGGGCCGGCGCCGACTTTTGCCGCTGCCCCGGCCGGAGCACCGAACCCCCTACCGTCGCCCCAGGGCCAGCAGCCATGGCCCACCGTCCCCGTTGGAGGCCCTTGGGCCGTGCCCGCGCCGACGCCGCGGCGCAAGAAGGGACCGCTCATCGCCTCGCTGGCGGCGGTCCTGGTCGTCGTGCTCGTAGTGGCGGGCGGACTCGTCTGGTTCCTGCGCTCCAAGAACAGCACCAACGCGTGGGTGGGCACAATGAGCGCGGACTGGGCGAAGGGAACCCGGGAGCTGTGGAGCGTTGACGCCGACGACGCCTGGATCTCCCCTGACGGGAGATGGATGATCACCGTCGAGGACTCGGGATCGGACTACTCCTACACCGCCTACGCCCTGAAAGGCGAAGAACTGGGGGATCCCGTGCTCCTGGACGGCACGAGAAACGCCTCAACGATGACAGACCCCATGTTCATGGCGGGGGACAAGGCGATGGTCGCCGGAAGGATCTGCGAGCTCGCCAACGGCAAATGTCAGGACGCCCCCTGGGACGCGAACGACCTGACCGCCTACCAGGAGACACCGAGTGGAACGATCTTGGCCTACGACGCCGACTGCACGCCGGATGGGACCACCATCACCTGCCCGTTCACCCTGCTCACCGCCGAGGGGCAGGAGATCGCGTCCCTGGGTAAGAGTTATACACGGGTCACGGCCCGCGGGCTGTGGGATCTTGCTCCAGACGACTATCTTGTTGGGGTCTCGAATGACTCCGTTGACATTCTCAACGCCGACACCGGCCAGGTTGTGGCCCACTTGGATGCCGATGCCAGCTATGTGCTGACAACACTGGACGGCATTGTGGTCAACAATGAGGACACGCTGGTCGCCTACACCTGGGACGGCACCAAGCTGTGGCAGGAGAAGCACGACGGCGTCGGCTTCGACCACGTCTGGACAGTGAAGTCGGTCAACGACTTCCATGACTTCGTGAAAGCGGATATGCCGCAACTCTCCTCAGGGGATCTCTATAACGCCGCTGATAAGGATTCACGCTTCGTCCTGAAGGACGACGGGAAGGTGATCAACCTGGTGACCGGCGAGACCCGCAGTGTCAGCACCCGCTCCCTCATCATCCCCCTGGCTGAAGGAGCCGGGTTCGCAGTGGTGAGCGGGACCTCCACCAAACAGGAGGTCTCGTTCTGGGCGTCGGGCCGCGGCAGCAGTTCCAGCACCCTTGAGGGTTTCGTCTGGTACCACAGCTCCCAGCGCCTGCTGCTCAAGAATGACAGCAGCACCAGCAGCGAGAAACCAAGATTCACCGCCTACGCCCCCAAATAGTCCGCCGCCGGCAAGGCAAGATCGAGGAGTTCACAGAGCCAAGATCTGGTCATTGAGCACCGGCCACACGGCCCTGTGCACCGAACTGAAGGGCTGCTCCCCCAGGAACACCGCCTGCCGGCCGGCCACCGGATCCACCCAGATAAAGGAGCCCGCCTGACCAAAATGGCCGAAGGTTGCCGGACTGTTCCCCCGGCCCGTCCAATGCGGCGACTTCGAGCCGCGAACCTCCACCCCCAGGCCGAAGTCGTTGGGCGTCTGACGTCCATAACCCGGCAGCACTCCGGCCAAGCCTGAGAACACTGGAGCACACGCCTGCTTCGCCAGCCCCGCCGACACCAGGCGCGGTGCAGCCAGCTCCTGGGCGAAGAGCGCCAGGTCGCGGGCGCTGCCCTCGCCGGAGTAAGCGGGGGACCCGGGCACCAGAACGCTGGCCATCCCCAGGGGCTCCAGCACACTGGTCTCCACCCATGTCTCCAGGGCAGTACCCGTGGCCTCCTCCAGGAGTTCCCCCACGATCTCAATGCCCCGGTTGGAGTAGATGCGCCTGGTCCCCGGCTCAGCGAGCACGGCGTCGGAGTCGAAGGCCACCCCCGAGGCGTGCGCCAAGAGGTGGCGCACACTCGCCCCCGGCAGGCGAGCCGGGTCGGCGGGCGCCCCCAGGCCCAGCAGGCCCCGCTCAACAGCCACCAGCACCGACCAGGCCACAATCGGCTTGGTCACTGAGGCGAGGGGAAGAACCTCCATCACCGCCCCCGCCTCGGCGATGACCCGCCCGCCCTGGCAGACCACCAGCGCCGTGGGAAAGTCAAAACCGGCCAGGGCGGGAAGAGCCGCCAGTGCGGCATCCCCAGTCAAAGGGCGCAAAACGGTCATGGGGTCCTTCTGTCCTTCCACGTGGTGCAGAACACGGGCTGGCGGCGCAGCGAATCCGGATCGGGAGACGGCCCCTATCGCGCACGCGCGCCGCCGGCAACTGCACGCGAGTACTCCGGCCCTGGGCGTCGTCGTCCCCGCCCATCCGCCACGGGCCCAGCCGGCCCTTCTGGTCAGTGCAGGGCCAGGCGCTGATCGTGGAGGACCGGGAGAGCCGGGACGACGGCGGCCGGCCCCATGCCCAGGGCGCGCACCATCTGTGCGCTGAAGGAGTCGACGCGGTTGTTGGTGTCGCGCAGGTCGTAGTACTCCTCAACAACGGCGTCGTAGTCGGCCAGGGCCTCCAGATGCTCCTCCACATCGGGGTAGGAGTCGACTCCGGTGGTGATCTCCCGGGGCAGGCGCGGCTTGTACTGGGGCTCCTGGGCGGCATGCCCCACGAGCAGGCCCAGCAGCGGGAAGGTGCGCTCGGGCAGCTTGAGGGCTTCAATGACGCGGCGGGGGTCGCCCAGGATCGATCCCAGGTAGGTGGTGCCCAGGCCCAGGGACTCGGCGGCCACGACAACGTTCTGCGCCGCGATCACCGCGTCCTCCACCCCCTGGAGGAAAAGGTTGACGCGCTCGAGGGGCTCCAAGGAGACCCCGGCGCGCTCGCGGATGACCGCATTGCGGTGCAGATCGACGACGAACACGAAGAGCTCGCCGCGGTCCCCGCCCACATAGGGCTGCCCGGAGGCCAAGTAGACCTGTTCGCGCACCACCGGGTCCAGAATGCGGATAATGGTGACCTGCTGCTGGAAAGCGGAGGTGGCGGCGTGCCGGGCGACATCGAGAAGGGTGGTGACTGTGTCCTCCCCCAGCGGCTCATCGGTGTAGGCGCGAATAGTGCGGTGGGCCATCTGGGCGGCGATAGTCGTATTGGTCACCGGGGTGGTGGCCGGGGTGTTGAGAGCGTCGGTGGGGGCGTCGGTACTGTGTGCGGTCGTGCTCATGCCTGCTGTCCGTCCGGTGGATCGTGTTTACCCTGATGCTAGCCGCAGGGGTCGGGGCCGAGCCCGCAGGAGTCGAGCCGGCGTCGCCCCATGCCGCTCAAGGGATGACGCGGCCATCAGGCATGCGGGGCAGGGGCGGCGGGCGCCCGCGAGTGTGTCCGCACAGGTCGCTAGCATCATTGGCGATGCCTTTTTATCACCGCGCCCCGCACGACCGCGGCCCTCTGCGCCCCGTCTCCACACCCCGGCTTCGGGCGACCGACCCCACCTCGGCGGCCGGCCGGGCATTGGTGCCCGACCCAGCGCTGGAGCGCGCGGTGGCCGGCGTGGGCTACGCGATCATTGACCTGGAAACCACGGGCCTGTCCCCGACCACCGACTCCATCCTGGAAATCGGGGTAGTCCTGACCGACGCCTGCGGGAGGGTCGAGCGGAGCTGGTCCACCCTGGTGGATCCTGGCGCCGGCATTGACGTGGGCCCCACCTTTATTCACGGGATTGTCGCCGCCGACCTGGCGGGCGCCCCCGCCCTGGATGACGTCGCCGACCTGCTCGTGCGCGACCTCGCGGGCCGGGCGGTGGTGGCCCACAACGCGCGTTTCGACGTCGGTTTCCTCGTTCAGGCCTTAGGCAGGCGGCGCATGCTCGACCGGGGTGCGCGCGTGCCGCGGGTGTGCACCATGGAGTGGGCGCGTCACTTCATCACCACACCCTCGCGGCGCCTGGTCACCTGTTGTCGCAGCGCCGGCGTCGACATTGGGCAGCACCACAGCGCGCTTGACGATGCCGTGGCAGCCGCGGGCCTGCTGCGCCACTACTTGAATGTAGGTCGCGAGCGCGGCGAGGAGCCGGTGGCGTGGGCGCGGGCCCTGGTCGCTGCGCAGGCCTTTACCGGCTGGCACTGGGACGACGAGCGCGCCAGGAGGGCCGAGGCCCTGCTGGTGCCGCGCTCCCGGCCCGGCGCCCCGCGCTAGCCCCCGCCCCCTCCTCCCCCCTTCCAACAAAATCCTCACAGCACAACGTCCACGGCTGCCGTGCTGTGAGGATTTTGTTGGAGAGAGGGAGGGGAGGGGTTCAGCTTTCCAGCGCCACCAGGAAGCCGTCGTCGTCCACCGCCACGCCACCGACGGCGCGCACCAGCGCCGCGGCCATCGCCTCAACCCGCTCGCGGGCCGCGGTGCGCTCACGACGCCGACTGCGCGAGAGCACTAGGGCGAAGGCGTCGGCCGGGTCCCGGGGAATCCAAGCCAGCGAGTACATGACGACGCCGTCGCGCGCCCACTCTTCACCGCGGATGCACAGGGGCAGGTGCTCGGCGCCCTGGACGCGGACCTCTAGGCGCCCCCAATCCTCGCGCTGGTTCTCAACATCGACGGGGGCGACGACGCCGTAACCGGTGCGGATCTCGTCAATGGTCTGCCCGGCGGCGGCAACCCGGTCGTCCTCACGCCCCCGCTCCTGCCGGGAACGCTCAGCGGTGCGCCACGCCTCATCAAGGACCTCGGCGCCAAAACGCTCCACCAGGCTCTCCAGTTGCTGACTCGACAGGGCCGCCAGGCCCGTGGCACCCCGCACCTGGATGGCGTCCAGGTGCAGGCGAACCCCTGGGGCGACCGGTGACAAGGCCGCCACGGCACCGTCGGGCGAGAGCCACACCGGCGAGAAGACAGTCAACCCCACCGAGGACATGGGATCGGGCACCACCAGGGTCACCATTGGCTTCTTCTGGCCCTCGGGGGGGTCGGCAACCAGGCGCAGGCCGCCGGCCAGCCTGCGGGCAATAGCTCGCAGCCTCTGCAATGCAAGGAGTTCGTCACCGGCGGGCTGACGCTGGGGGAAGGCGTCAGCCAGGGGATCGGCCCCCACCAGCTCAGGCGGCAACGGTCCAGAGCGTTGGGGGGCGCAGTCCAGCAGCATGACCTGCGTGGCCCACTCGGGCAGGTCCAGCATGGCGCGCATCTGCGCGTCCAAGCTCCACGGGCCGTGGAGCTCGGCCCCGGGAGAGAGCTGAAGGCGGGAGGCCCCCACCCACCCGGCGTGCGCGTCAAGGGACAGGGCCAGGGCCTCGACCTCGTCAGGGGCGACATCATCGGCCAGGACCAGCAGGTGGCGGGTGTCCACCAGGCCCACCGGCAGCATCCCGGTCACCGAGAAACTCATAGTGTCCGAGGGCAGGGAAACTGCAAAATCACCGAAACTGCTCACCGCTGTACCTCCGCGCTCGTGCCCTGTACTTGATCCCGACCGGCATCCTGGGCCAGGGGGCCGGGGTCGGTAATGCGCCTGCGATCGAAGCCCCTATAGGAGCGCGAGGCGGTCGGGCCGCGCTGCCCTTGGTAGCGCGAGCCCGAGGCCCCCTGCCCGTAGGGCGCCTCGGCGGGGCTGGAGAGGCGGAAGAAGCACAACTGGCCGACCTTCATCCCCGGCCATAGCTTGATCGGCATAGTCGCCGTGTTGGACAGCTCCAGGGTGACGTGCCCGGTGAAGCCGGGGTCGATGAACCCGGCCGTGGAGTGGGTGAGCAGGCCCAAGCGCCCCAGGGACGACTTGCCTTCCAGGCGGGCGGCAATGTCGTCGGGCAGGGTGATCCGCTCGAAGGAGGACCCGAGGACGAATTCGCCGGGGTGGAGCACGAAGGGCTCATCGGGGCCGACATCCACCAAGTGGGTCAAGTCCCCCTGCGGCTGGGCCGGATCGATCACCGGGTAGCGGTGGTTATCGAAAAGACGGAACCAACGGTCCAGGCGCACGTCAATGGAGGCGGGTTGAATCATCTCCGAGTCAAGAGGGTCCAACACCACGCGGCCGGCCTGGAGTTCGGCGCGGATGTCACGGTCGGAAAGTAGCACAGGGCGATTGTGCCAGGTCATGGCCTGCGCTACGCACACCGGCCGCACGCCCGCCGCAGGGCGGGCATGCGGCCAGTGCCGGTGTATGTGCCGCTGACCGGTTCACTCCTTGAGGGGGACGCCATTGGCGTCCACGCCCCACGGCTGGGCGCCGGGCTGGGCGGTGAGGATGAGGATGCCCTCGATCAGGCCCCACAGGGCCCCCGCACCGCAGGTCACAATGGTGACAATGATCTGGATGATGCCCTTGTTGGTGTTGCCCAGGTAGAAGTTGTGGATGCCCCACCCGCCCAGGAAGATGCCGAGCAGGCCCGCGGCCATCTTCGACTTCTGCTCCGTGACGTAGCCCTGCTGCTGGTAGCCGGCCTGAGGATAGGCCTGCTGGGCCGACTGGCCGTAAGCGTCCTGGGTGTAACCGGTCTGACCGTAAGCGTCCTGGGTGTAACCGGTCTGGCCGGAGGCGTCCTGGGTGTAGCCGGTCTGGCCGGAGGCGTCCTGGGTGTAGCCGGTCTGACCGTAAGCCTGCTGGCCCGCCTGAGCGGCGTAGGGGTCGGCGCTTCCGTAGGCCCCGGAAGCGGACTGGGTTCCGGGGGCCGACTGGGCGCCGTCAGCAGAGTTGGACCACTGCGGGCTGGTACCTTCGGGAGACGGCGTCGTCATACGATCTGCTCCTGTTTCAAACCGGCGCCGCTGGGATACGGCGCGTGCATCGGACACCATACCCAGATTCGGAGGCTTGCGCGTACCTGACCGCCGGAGACAGATCTCCCCCTTGACACGGTTTTCGCCTTGACGCCCTGGTGGGGTATGCTGCTCCAGCGCGCCCCGAGGGCGAGCACGCGGGTGTAGTTCAATGGTAGAACTTCAGCTTCCCAAGCTGACAGCGCGGGTTCGATTCCCGTCACCCGCTCCACTGCCGGGGCGGCCCGGCCGCCGAGCCGCCGCCAGCCATTCAAAAGGCCGCCAGTAACGCCTTAACCGCCACAGCGCTGGCGGCCGCATCGACAAGGAACCACGTCACCAGCCAGAACCAGGCAGGCAGGACAGTGAGTTGGGCCAGGGTTCGGTGGTCCTGGCCGGCGTCCCGTGAGGAGGCAACGTCTCGCAGAGAGTCCCACGCACCCACGAGCAGCGCCAGTCCGACTCCAACCAGCACGCCGTCGCGCCAATGCCAGCCCCACCACCACAGGGCGCCAGTCGCAATAATGGCGCACACCACGAGCACGGCGGTGCGCAGCGATCGCGACATGAGCAGCAGGACCACGAAGGCCACCGCGGCGAGGATCAGGAGGGCGCCGCTCCACCCCCGCATGGCGACGGCCACCGTCACCGCCCCGAGCAGGGCCGGCGCCGGGTAGCCCGCCCACGTGGTGAGCACCCGCCCCGGCCCCCGGGTTTTGCCCGCGGTAATGGCGTGCCCGCCCAGTTCCCGGGAGACCACGAACCCCTCGAACCTGCGCCCCACCAGAATGCCGACGAAACCGTGCCCGGCCTCGTGAACAATGGTGACCAGGGCCCGTCCCCAGCGCCTGGCCGTGGGCCAGGCCACCACCAGCACCCCCATGGCCAGGGCGGGCCACAGCTCGAACACCGAGGGCGCACCGGTACCGGAGACGCGCACAACAAGCTCATGCCACAGGTTCATTCCGTCAGAACTCACGTCCGGCAGTGTGCCAGGAGCGCCTGTGGACTCGCTATGTAGGGTCACTCCATGTCCACACCCTCCCCCACCCCCCGCCTGGTCGTGGCCGCCGCCGTCCTGGACAGCCTGTCGCATCCGACGGCGATGCTGTGCGCCGCCCGCTCCTACCCGCCTGAGCACGCGGGCCTCTACGAGCTGCCCGGCGGCAAGGTCGACCCCGGCGAGACACCGCCGGTGGCCCTGCGCCGCGAGCTGCGCGAGGAGATCAGCCTGGAGGTGCGCCTGGGGGCTGAGCTGCCCCCGCCGGCCCGCCTGGCGGTGGCGCCGCCCGCCCCGGGCCAACGCCGGGGGCCGGGCGACGACGCCCCGGCCTGGCCGGTACTCAACGGCTATCGAATGCGGGTGTGGCTGGCCGAGCCCGCCGTCCCCGGGCATGGTCCCCGGCGGGGCGGTGACCATGAGGACATGCGCTGGGTTGGCCTGGAGGGGCTGGGGGAGCTGGGATGGTTGTCCGCCGACGAGCCGATTGTGCGAGCCCTCCGCGCCCTGCTCACCTCGGTTTTCTGACGCTTCTCGCGCATTCGTCACCTTGTCGACTAGGCTGACCGCCGTGCCGAAGATCATGGGTAACTCACTGTCCGAGCATCGTCAGCGCACGCGCGCAGCCCTCTTCGAGGCCTTGTCCACGCTTATGAGCGAACGCGCCTTCGACAAGATCACTCTCTCCGATGTCGCCGCCCAGGCGGGTGTGGGCCGCACAGCCGTCTACAACCATTTCGCCGACAAGGAGGATCTTCTTCTGGCCTTTATGGAGTACGAGAGCAGGCGCTTCGGCGCCGAACTCACCCGCTGCCTGATCGACACCGAGGACCCCGTCGATCAGCTGCGCATCTACGTGCGCCAGCAGGCCCTGATCAAGAGCCACTACCACTTCCCCACCACCGGCCCCCTGTCCACCACGGTCTCCCAGGGGACCGCCGGGCGGCTGCGCGCCCACGCCGGACAGGTCACGCACATGCTCGCCCAGATCCTCACTGAGGCCATGGAGGCCGGGGCCATCCCCCGACAGGACCCGGCCCAGCTCATCCCCTTGATCCACGCCTGCGTCATGGGCGGGCGCCCAACCCCCACCGACCCGCAGGCGCGGGCCGCCTACCTGCAGGCGCTGGACACCTTCGTGCTGCGCGGGGTGGGAGCGGTCGTTCCCGACCACCCCGTGCCCACCCCGATTTGAGCCGCGGCGCCCCATTATCACAGCTTCAGACAGGCGCGGACGTGCGCCTGCGGCTCACCAGCGGCGGCCGTCCGTGACGGAATCCGTCCCGTCCGACTCATTGGCCTCCCTATTGCGCCGCTCCAGTTCCTCGCGCTTGGCGTCAGTCGGCGTTGGGCTCGGTGAGGGGGAGGTTGATGCGCTCGGTGATGGGCTCGCGGAGGGACTGGGCGATGGGCTCGCGGAGGGACTGGGCGACGGGCTGGTCGAGGGGGTGGGTGGCGTCGGGTCCGGATTCTGCTGGGCGGGAGGGACCTCGCAGGTGTCGGCGGCCTCGGTGGCCGCGGCGGTCTGCGCCTCGGCGCCGGCGGTGTCCCCGGCGTCCCGGGCCTTGGAGGCCAGGACCAGGTGGGTGGCGAAAAGGTTGGTGCGCACCATGCACTCCGGCGAGGAGGGGTCCTTGACCCGGTCTGTGCTGCCGTCGCCCCTGTCGACCGTCACCATGGAGGCCGGTGGGGCGGCGGCCAGGGCCGTCGTCAGGTCGGTCAGGGCGTCGTCAAGCCGGTCGGCCGCCAATTCGGCGGTGCCCAGGTTGAAGTACACCCGCCACTGCTCCAGCCACGGGTTGACCCGGGCCACCGTGCGGTAGCGGCTCACCGCGGTGGGGTAATCCTTGTGGACGAAGGCCTGGTTGCCGCCCATAGTCCACAGGCTCACAAAACCCAGCCACCCGGCCGCGGCCAACGCCAGTAGTGCCGGCAGGCCGCCAATGAGCAGGAGGCGGCGCCGGCGCGCCAGCCTCGCGGCACGCCAGCGGGGGTCTTCCTCGGCGCTCGGGGGGTCCGCCCTCCCCTCGCCGGCATCCGGTGAGTTGGAGGCCCGGGGGGTCTGCGGGCTCGCGGCGGTGCCGGTCGCCGGCGCCCCGCCGGCGACCGGCACCGGCGCCGCGGGGGTGTCCTTCTCTTCGCGTCCGCGGCTGTCCCTCATCGCATCCCCCTCAAGGCCGGGACCATCCGCCGCAGGGCGCGATCGGCGCGGATGAGCGCCACCGCCTCCCAGGCGAGCAGGCCAACGGCGACCAGGCCCAGTGGCCACACCACGTATTGGCGGTCGCGCTTGCGCTCCCGCCCATCGGTCAGGGCGGCCTGGACGTCCACGCTGGTGAAATCGCTAGTGGGGGCGTCATCGGCCCCGGTGCGCTGGATGTAGGGCAGGCCCAGGGCCGCCGCCACATTGGTAAGTTCCTCGGTGTCGGGCACGGAGACGGCGGCCTCACCGGTGGCCGGGTCCTCAATGTAGTTGGCATTGGGGTCGGCGCTGCCGTCGAACTCGCGCATGGAGCCGCCCTCGGGGGTGCCGTAGCCCAGCACCGCCCCGCCGTCGACCAGCTCGGCGAGCATCTGCCAGCTCAGCCCCTGGGCGGCGACCTCCTGGGCCGCCTTGCCGTCATCAGTGGCTTCGCCGTCGGAGAGGATGTAGACCAGCCGGACATCCTCGGGGTCCTCCTCAGCGGCGTTGGCCAGGGTCTGGGCCAGCAGGGGCAGGGCGCGCTCCAGGGAGGAGCCCGAGGAGCGCTGCGTGATCTCCTGGTGCAGGGAGCCGATCCAGGAGTCGACGGCGTCCACGTCGCTGGTCAGCGGCAGCTCGCGGGCGGCGGTGGAGTCCAGGGCCAGGATGGAGAAGCGGGCGTCGGGGAAGGCCTCGCGGACGGCCGCCAGGTCCGAGCGCACGCCGTCGAGTCGGGTTCCACCGCCCCCGGCCCAGTCCTCGGCGCCCATGGAGCCGGTGCGGTCCACCACCAGGTAGATCTCCACATTGGAGACCTGGGTGGCCCAGGAGGCGTTGACACTGGGCCCGGCCAGAATGAGCAGCACCGTCAGGCTCAGCGCCACCCGCCGCCACAGGCTCATCCTCGCGCCCGGATCGGAGCCGCGGCGCCACAGCCACTGGGCGCTGACCCACAGCAGGGCCCCCAGGACCAGGGCCAGGAGCACCAGCAGGGGCCAGGGGATCATGGGGTGCAGGCTCATGCGCGCCTCCATGCGGTCAGTCCCAGCAGGGTCAGAACCCCTAGGGCCAGGGCAGTCACCCACCGCTGGGGGGTGTCGGTAATGCGTACCTCGGAGTCGGCGGTGAGTTCATTGGCCTGATCCTGCTCCAGCTCCTTGACGATTGAGCTGGTGGCGTCGACGTCAGTAATCTCATAGAAGCGGCCGTTGTGCGCAGTGGTCACCGACTCCAGTTCGGCGCGGGCCCCTTCCACGTCAATGCCCGACACCCAGGGGTCGGACTCGAGGTCGGCGGCGGCGAAGAGGGAGAAAAGCCGGATGTTCTGCTCGGCGAGCAGGTCGGCGGCTTCGGACAGGGAGTAGACCTGCGTGTGGCCTAGGTCCACGACCTGGTTGTCGGTGGCCAGGATAATGGAGCGGGAGCGCTCCTCCACGGGCTGGTCGAAGGCCAGGGTGCAGGAGGCCAGGCCATCGCCGGCCAGGGAGGAGCCGGAGACGCTGTCGGACAGCGCCCCGGGGAAGGTTTCGAAATAGCGGTCCAGGTCGGGGTTGCCGTAGTAGGGCGAGAAGTCGAGGACTTCGCTGAGTTCGTCGAACTGGTCCTGGAGGAGGTCGTAGTCGTCGGTGAGCGGCACCATGGTCTGGGCGGTGGAGTTCCAGACCACCAGCGCCACGCGCTCGCCGTCGAACTCCTTGATCAGTGTGCTGAAGGTATTGAGCACCTCGGCGTCCACGGTCACCATGGAGGTGGACACATCCAGGCACAGGACGATATCGCGGCTGGCCAGGGCCTCGGAGTGGACCGAGCGGGCCACTGGGCGCCCCGCAATCCCGGCGGCGCCCACCAGGCAGACCATGATCATGACCCCCAGGAGCACATGCAGGCCGCGGCGCAGTGCCAGGCGGCGACGCACCAGGGGGGAGGCGAGCAGGGGGCCGGAGTTGGCGACTTTGCGCGCAACCCGATCCTCGCCGCGCCGGGCCCCACCGGGCAGGGCGCCGCCGAGTGCCAGCAATACGAGAATGAGGACCAGGACCAGGACCAGTCCTGTGAGCCAGGGCATCACCATTGGGTCACCACCTCCTGGGCGTGCTTAATGGCCGCCTCCGCTGCGGCGTCGGGCTCCCGGTCGAAGGAGGGCTGCTCCCAGATGGCCAACAGCTCACCGACTCGCCCCAGGGGGTTGGTGTCCAGGGGGCGGCCGTCGTGGCGCACCCGGCGCAGGCGCTCCTGGACCGAGCGCGGGCCGGAGGTCTGCGCCATGTCAAGGATCTCGGTGACAGTGGCCGACTCAATGTCCGCCCCGGAGCGGGCGGTGGCGAAACCACGCATAATCTCGGCCAGCTCCAGGTGCAGGCCGCGCAGGTCGGTCTCACCGGCATGGAAGCGGGCGGCGGCCTTCTTCACCCGCGCACCCCACTTGCGCCGGTCCCTGGGGGCCATGGGGATGTCGCCAACCTCTAAGGCGGTGTCCCGGCGGGTGACCAGGAAGGTCCGCAGCAGCCAGGTCAAGGCCGTCAGCAGGCACACGACGGCAACCACCAGCATCCACACGGGCATGAGGACGGGGTCGACGTAGGAGATCGTCATGGTCGTCTCACCTCCGGCCCCGGGACATGGCCAAGCGCTGGCGCCCCAGGATCTGGGCAATGGAGTCCACAAGGGTCTCCTCAGAGCCAATGGCGGTGTGCTCCAGGTGGCGGGCGTCGAGCAGGGCGGTGATGGCGGCGCGGCGAGCGGATTCGACCTGGGCGAGCCGGGCGGCCAGATCGGCGTCCTCGCGCAGGAAGGCGGGCAGTTCCCCATCAACCTCAACATCACGGGTGCGACCGGCGCCCGGGCGCAGCGGCAGATCATCAGCGATCTGGATGACAATGAGCTCGTGCTGGGCGGAGAGGCGACGCAACCAGTCGGTGGCGTCGGGTCCGGGGTGGGCGGTGTCGGTAATGAGGACCACGAGGCTGCGGCGCCGGTGCCAGGTGCTCACGCGCTCCAGGAGCACCGGCACGGCTGAGGGCGGGGCCTGCCCCGACTCGGCCCCCATTGCATCCAGGGCGTCGTACTGGCGGGCGAGTCGGGCCAGAAGGGTTTCGGCGTGCTCGGCGCCGGCGCGCGGAGGGCGGGTGACAATACGACCGGCGTCGGCCGCCACCAGGGCAATGGAGTCCCCCCGCATACGGGCCAGGTAGGCCATGATCTCAGCCACCGCCATGGCCAGGAAGCGCTTGTCCTCACCGCTGGGCGCCTGGGCCGCCATGGTGCGCCCGGTGTCCGCGGCCAGGACCAGCGGCAGATTGGATTCACGCTGGTAACGCTTAATGACGGGCAGGCCCAGGCGGGCCGAGGCCTTCCAGTCAATGTCGGAGACGTCGTCGCCGGGCCGATACTCGCTGAGGTCGTCGAAGTCCTGGCCGTGCCCGATGAACACGGATTTGTGGCGCCCATCGAGCATGCCGGTGGCCCGCCGCAGGGTCGGCAGGGCTATGCGTCCGCGCGCACGCGCCAGCCGCGAGCCGCGCGAGGACGGCACGTCGGGCAGGGGCGAGGCTGAGGCGGTCATGGCGGTGGGTTCACGGGGTGGGGACGGCGGCGAAGATCGCGTCAATGATCGACTCCGGGGCGACGTCGTCGGCCAAGGCGTCATAGGTGAGCACCAGCCGGTGGCGCAAGATGGCGTGGCGCAGCAGGCCGACGTCGTCGGGGGTGACATAGGTGCGCCCGGCCTGCAGAGCAATGGCCTGGGAGACCTTCATGAGGGCAATACCGCCGCGCGGGGAGGCCCCCACCCGCACGTGCCGCTCAATGCCGGGAACCGGGCGCGGGCCGCCACCGCGGGAGGTGTTGACCAGGGCCACAATGTACTGCTTAATGACCGGATCGACGTAGACGCGTTCAACAGCGCCCTGAAGCCACTCCACGTCCCGGGTGCTAATGGGCTCGGTGGTGATCGGTTGATCGAAGGCCCCCTGGCTAATGCGGTCCAGGATGTCGGCCTCCTCGGCCGGACGCGGGTAGGTCAGGACCTCCTTCATGAGGAAGCGGTCCATTTGCGCCTCGGGCAAGACGTAGGTGCCCTCCTCCTCAATGGGGTTCTGGGTGGCCAGAACCATGAAGGGGTGGGGCAGGGCGTAGACGACGCCGCCAATGGAGGTCTGCCGCTCCTGCATGGCTTCCAGCATTGCGGATTGAGTCTTGGCGCTGGAGCGGTTGATCTCATCGAGCAGGACAATATTGGCGTGGACCGGCCCCAGCTGGGTGGTCATCTCCCCGGTCTGGTAGTTCAGGACCTGGGTGCCCACAATGTCGTTGGGCATGAGGTCAGGGGTGCACTGGATGCGGTGGAAGGAGCCGGAGACGGCTGCCGCCAGGGTCTGGGCGGCGGTGGTCTTGGCCAGGCCGGGCACGGATTCCAGCAGGACGTGCCCGCTGGCAATGAGGGCTGAGACCATGGCGATGCGCAGGCGCTCCTGGCCCACGACCCGTTCAGAGAAGATGCGCCTGACCCGTTTGAGCAGGTCGCCAGCGCGCGCCACGTCCTCCTCCGGGGAGGCGGTGGACCGGGAGGTGCGCTCCGCCTCGCGGCGCAGCTCGCTGCGCGCGGGCAGGGGGCCGGTGTCGGGGTAGGACGAGCCCCGTGGCGGCGATGCCGGCGGCGCCACCGAGGGGGGCAGCTCACTGAGCACGGGGGGCGCCGTGCTCGGGCTCGAGGTGCCGTAGTGCTGCTCAGGCTGGGTGCTCATCGTCCTCCTCGTATGGGCCGGGCCGGGTCAACCGGCGCCAACCGCAGGCTATTACGTCGGCCGGCCCACCCCCAGCCCATGACCATGGGGATAAGTGCCCCTTGGTCAGGAGCCGGTCAGGAGCCGAGCGACACGTTGGTACCCGACAGCGTCAGCGCAAGCCCCTTCTGAGTCACCTTCACGGCGGTGATTTTCAAACCGGCGGGCAGGAGCTCGGGGCCGATCTCCACTGACTCATTGCCGGTCAGCCCGGTGAGGGCGCCGACGGCGAAGTCGGGGATATCGACGCTCAAACCAGAGCCTGCCACCGTGATCGAGGACACGGACAACAGGAGCCCGCCCTCGGCCGTCACCGAGGGGGTAATGCCGACTTGCAGTTCGACGCCGAAGGAGGACTCGGCCAGGATGGTGCCGGGATCGGTGTCGGTGCTCAGAGTATCGGGCTTCAGCGTCAGAGGTGGCAGGTTGGTGGAGATGCCCGCGGCCAGGGAGGTGGCATCATCCCAGCTAATGGTCCCAGTGCCGGAGAACTCCTGGGCGGTGTAGGGCGCCTTCAAGCTCAAGTCGGTGACGTGGACGCTGAACTCTGAGAGCGTGATCGACGAACCGCCGGTGGCTGGGGCGCTCCCGCCCCCGGATTCCAGAGTCAGCGAGTCGGCGTCAATGCTCAGGGTCTCCAGGGTGCCGCGCAGGATCTGGGGAGTGATCAGCCCCTCGGTGGTGATCTGGGCGTCCTGGGAGAGCCCGGGCAGGCCCTGGCGAATGGTGGCGGACACCTGGGAGCGCAGATACATCTCCAGGCCCCACCCGGCCCCGGCGAGCGCCAGGATGAGGACCAGGACCACGGCCAGCGCAATCCTCCCGCGCCGCCGGCGGCGCCTGGGCGCGACCTTCAAGCGCTTCTTGGACGCGGCGCCCCGGCCGCTCCCCTCGTCAGCCTCGTCCTCGTCAGCCTCCTCGTCGAAGTAAGCCCCTTCATCCTCCTCTTCGTCCCTCTCGGCACTCGCAGGGCTCACAGGGGAGGACTCGCCCGCAGCGGCGAAGTCCACGGCGGCGGCGTCCAGCCAGGCGGTCTCCATGAGGGCGGACGACTGGGCGGCGGTGGGCTCATCTGGAGCCTTGAGCGGGGGTGCGGGCACTGTCAGCTGCTCCATGGCGGCCGCGAAGGCCGACCCCCCGGCCGGGGCCAAGGGCCCGCCCCCGGTGGGGTCTTCCGGCACGGCCCCAGCGGGGTCGCCGGGCCGGGCCCAAGTGGGGTCTCCCGGCCCGCCCCCGGCGGGGTCTTCCGGCACGGCCCCGGCGGGGTCACCGGGGCGGGCCCAAGTGGAGTCTTCCGGCACGCCCCCGGTGGGAACCGCGGCAAGATCCTGGGCCGGATCCCCGGCCGACTCCTGCTCAGGACTGTGGGCCGGGGCCTGGAGCGGCGCAGGCACCGGCTCGGTCCGGGCCCGGTTCAGGTGCTGGCTCTCCTCAGGCTCGCGCGGCGTCGTCGAACTCACGACTACTTCTCCTCAACTACTTCTCCTCACCGCGTCGCGCCGGCGTCGTCCCCGCCGAGGCGGCCGCGGCCTGATTGGCGGCGAACTCCTCATCAAGCATGGGCAGGTCCTCAGCGGTGACCATGAGGGTGGACACGGCGTGCTCCACCAAGGCGGTGCGCCGGTTCGAGGCGGCCCCCGCCGCGCGCCCGCCGCGCAGTCCCCGCACCCCCACCCGGTCGAGCTTCTCGCAGACGTTGTCCAGTTTGCGGTTGAACTTCGTCAACGGCCAGCCCAGGCGCGCTGCTGCTGCGGCGGAGGAGGGGATCTCGGCGGCGCCCGTCCCGGCGCGCCGCAGCACCGGCTCGGCCAGCGCCAGCACGAGCAGCAGCTGGGTGCGAGTCATGGGGGTCACCCCAATGGTGGTCTGCCCGCTGGACTGCTGGGTGCCGGTGATCCCTGCGAAGTGGTCCTCACCGCTGGTAATGAGGTTGATCTCATAGGTGGTGGGGCCCGCGGAGAACGTCAGGATGACGCGCGGGAAGACCAGGGGTATGCGGGCCCCCGGCGCCAACCGGGACTGGACCAGGCCGTCGCCGTCGGTGAGTGTCGCCGACAGGCGGCTTCCCTCGTTGGACACCCACCACAGCCCATTGTCACGTGAGAGCGCCAGGAACCGCCGGTGCAGGTAGGGATTGTCGTCAATATCGAGGTCGCCGCCGCGCCCAATGACGAAGCTCTTATCGGGGGGGATGCGGTGAACCTCGCCGGAGAAGTCGAGGACGAGCTCGTCGGGGCTCTCCGGGTCAACCGATGGCAGGTCGGTCCACGTCAGGTCGCTCAAGGGTGGTCTCCTTCCCAGGCATGGGCCTTGACGGCGCGGATGTATGGGCTTGGGCCTCATAGTGGGGCCTCGATCCTCACAGTGACACCGTCGCCCAGGTCCAGAAAGTCTCCCACGAGCAGCGGTGTCGGCAGAGCCGAAGCGAGGAGCACTGGCGCGTTGCCCGGTCGCACCAAGACCGTCCCATTGTTCGATCCCAGATCCCGTGCTAACAGGTTCCAGCCCTTGGTGGTCACCACCAGGTGGGAGCGGGAGACCAGGTGCGTGGGGCTGGGCACGGGCACCAGGGCCTGGGTTCCGGGCTCGCTGCCGGGCATCTGTTGGGGGGCCCGCCCAATGACGACGTCGCCGCGCACCGCCACCGCCTCCCCTGTGGACAGGGCCAGCGTGGCCAGCATAGGGCAGGGAACCTTGCGGATCTCGCCGGTCAGGGGCGCTCGGCAGCTCTGGCAGGCGGTGGCGCCGGGCGGGTTGGCGTGCCCGGCGGTGCACAAGACGGCCGCCACGAGGGGGCCGGTGTCAATAGGGGTGAAGGGCGCCGTGGCCCCCTCGGGCGGGGTAACGGATCCGGGTGAGCCGGCGGTGACGGACTGGGCCTGGGTGGCGGGCATGACCTGGGTCGGATGGGCGCCACTATCCATGCTCGTAGCACTCGATGCGTCCGAGGAGTGAGACGACGGCGGTGAGGCGACCTTGCCGCTGTCCGGCCCGCCGTTCCCGTCGGCCGACCGGACCGCCTTACGGCGCCGTCGCCCTGAGCCGGGCCTGGGCTGGGGGTGGGGGCGCGGGGCGGGCGGGCCGGGAGGGTCGGGGAGTTCGACGACAGACGCATTGGCCTGGGCCTCGTCCTCCTCGCCCCAGGTCAGAGTGGCCCCGGCGGGGGTCCCAAGCACCTGCGCAATGAGGTCGCCGCTGAGAAGCTCGGTGACGCGCGCGCCGTCCTGGGCGGCCTGGAGGGGGGAAGCGGTCTGGGGCAGCGGTCCCCCCAGGGCGTCGAGCACCTGCTGAGCCGTGTGCGGAGGCGCCAGGGCACTGAGCTCGGCGGTGCCGTAGAGTCCCACCACCCGAATGACGCCGTCGTCACCCTCCGTCGGTGTCGCGCCGCTGGAGCCCGTCACCGCTGGTGCCCCGTGCCGTTCTCAGGATTCTCAGGAGCACGGCGCCCCCCGGTGCGGGACTCCTCGCCGCCCGCCCCCGCGGTATCAGTCGCCTCAAAGCCGGCCTCCTCGGGCTCGGCGGGGGCGTCGACCACCAGGGCGGTGACATTGTCGTGCCCACCGGCCTCCAGGGCGGCGGCAACGGCGTGCTCAGCAGTGCGCTGGGCGTCCGCCCCGGCCGAGAGTATTGTGTCCAAAGTCTCATCATCGAGTTCGTCGCTGAGCCCGTCGGAGCAGACGAGCAGGCGGTCCCCGGCCTCAATCGGCAGGAGGTGGATATCGGGGACCGCTGGCCCTGAGATTCCCGCCCCCAGGGCGCGGGTGACCACGTTGCGCCGCGGGTCCCGGCGCGCCTCGGCCGGGGTGAGGAGACGGGCGTCGATGAGGGCCTGGACTTGGGAGTGGTCGCGGGTGACCTGTCGAAGCGCACCCGAGCGCCGCAGGTAGACGCGGGCGTCCCCAATGTTGAGCACAATCCAGGTGCGGCCCTCGGGCAGGTCCGCCGCAACCACACCGGCAATGGTGGCGCCGGGCCGGTGCGAGGACTCCGAGGGGATTGCCGCGACCGCCTCTCCGGCGGCGACAACAGCGTCGACCACCGTGCCCTGGTCGGTAATGCAGGTGCCGGACAGCGGGGCGAGGGCGTCCAGGGCCTTCTGGGTGGCGGCGCGGCCCAGGGCGTGCCCGCCCATGCCGTCCACGACAATGAAGGCGGGAGCGGCGGCGAGGTAGCCGTCCTCATTGACGGAGCGGAAGCGTCCCACGTCGGTGGCCGCCCCGGCCGCGGGTGCGAGCAGCACGACCTGCTCCCGGGATGATGTCGCTTCGCTCATCGCCATATCCTGTCTGCTCGGGGCGGCGGGGCCTGAGAGGTGAGCCACCAAACGTGACGATACCGGCACAAGCCCCGGATTGAAGCCCTCAGGTAGGCTCGTAGCGGGCGGCACCCGCGACCCGCCACCCGATGTCCTTCCCCGGCGACCCGACGGCGTGGAGGGGCATGCTCTCCCCAGACCATTCCGAAGGATCCAGCATGTCTCAGGCACCGGATGACCTCGTTGCACGAGCTCAGGACCCGCAGGCCCCACTCGAGACTCTTCACGAACTCGCCCAGGACTACCCCGGCCTGCGGCCCTACATCGCTGCAAATCCGCGCACCTACCCCGATCTTCTCGACTGGCTCGGCTCCCTGGGGGATCCCGCAGTCGACGCGGCGCTGGCAGCGCGCGGCAGCGAACAGATCTCCAGCACGGCCCCCCTCCCGGCAGTGGACGCACCGACACAGCCGCAGGCCGCCGTTGGCGCCGACACCCAGGCCCTGCCCCCCGGCGCCGCCCCCACGGCGGGCGCACCCACCCAGGCCCTGCCCCCCGGCGCCGCCCCCACGGAGATGGGATCGCCCACACAAGCCCTCGCCGGTCTTCCTCAACCGAACCAGGCCTGGCAGGGCGTCCCGCCGTCGGCGCCAACCGCTGTTCAGGCCCCCGACGCCGCAGCCCAGGCGTGGGCCCCGTCAGGCGCCGAGGCCGGCATCTTCGGTCTGGGCGGCGAGCCCCCGGCCGAGCCCGAGCGCCACCGCGGTGGGGCGATTTTGTGGGTGCTCTCCTGCGTGGTCCTGTTCCTGGTGGTGGCCGTGGCCACCTGGTTCTTCACCTCCGGCTCCTCCGACCCGGCCCCCTCCGCCAACTCCGCCAAGCCCTCCCAGAGCCAGGAGAGCAAGCCGTCCGCCTCCACGCGGACCCCTTCGCAGACCCCCTCATCCACCCCGACCCCCAGCCCCACCCCGAGCCCCACTCCGGAGCTGCGCTACCCGGCCCCGGCCGGGGCCGTTGAGATGACCAGTTTCACCTCTCCCAGCGGCAATATCACCTGCACCCTGGGGGAGAGCTCAGTGAGCTGCACCATTAACGAGCACAGCTTCACCTCGACCGACGCCTCCTGTTCTCAGGGAATCTCTCAACCCTTCACGGCGTCTGTGGGCACCAATGGCCAAGCCACCGGCACCTGCGGCACGCCCTTCTCCCCCTCGGGTGCGACCTTGAACTACGGCTCGTCCGCCACCCACGGCACCTTCGCCTGCACCTCGACCGAGACCGGTGTTGAGTGCTGGAGTCAGGTCAGCGGACAGGGATTCACGATCGCCCGCAGCGGGGCCCAGGGCACCTCCCGCTAGGGGGCGGGCGCACACATCGAGCATGCCCAGCCCCTACAGCCGTATCCTGCGCCAGCGCGGCGCCTGGACCTTCTCCCTGGCGGGCCTTCTGGCCCGCTTCCCCATGTCCATGGTGGGCATCTCCACAATTCTGGCCATCCAGGACCTCTACCAGAACTACTCCGACGCCGGCGCTGTCAGCGCCGCCCATATTGTGGCCGCCGCCATTGGCTCCCCCATCCTGGCCCGGTTCGTCGACACCCACGGTCAGGCCCGCATTATGCGCCCGGCGCTGGTGGTCTCGGGGCTGGCCCTGGTTGGCCTGATCCTGGCCGCCGGCGCCCGCGCCCCCCTATGGGCCCTCATGGCCCTGGCCGCCACATCCGGGGGCCTGGGCGGGTCCATGGGCTCCCTGGTGCGCTCGCGCTGGACGGCATTGCTGTCCACTCCTGAGGACATCCACATTGCCTTCTCCCTGGAGGCCGCCCTGGACGAGGTCGCCTTCATCGTTGGCCCGGTGCTGGCCACCGCCCTGTGCACCGCACCCTTCCTGCCGGTGACCGCCGGGTGGACGGCCACCTTGATCCTCCAAGTGGGCGGGGGTCTGTGGTTCCTGGCCCAGCGCGCCACCGAGCCGCCGGCTCACCCGCGCCCCTCCCGACCGGCGCGCCGTCAGGCCGGAGAGGTGGAGGACCTGCTCGCCCTGGTTCCCCAGCGCTCCAAGCCCGTCCTGTTCCACGGGGCGGTGCTGGCCATTGTCGCCGTGTTCATGTTCTCCGGGGCCCTGTTCGGGGTCAACGACGTCACCGCCGTCGCCTTCGCCACCGAGATGGGGCGCAAGTCCGCCGCCGGGGTGGTGCTGGCGGCATGGGCGGTGGGCTCCCTCATGGCGGCCCTGGTCTACGGCTCGCGCTCCTGGGGGTGGCCCTTGTGGAAGCAGCTGCTCACTGGCGTCGTTGTCATGGCCGTGGGGTCGTCGACCTTTGTTCTTGCACCCAACCTGCTGGTTCTTTCGGCACTCATGGTGCTCACCGGCATGGCGATCGCACCGACAGTCACCGCCGGGAACAGTATTGTCCAGGTCACCGTGGCCCCCTCTCAACTCACCGAGGGCCTGGCCTGGATCGGCACCGCCCTCAATATCGGGGTGTCCCTGGGGTCCATGGCGGGGGGTCGCGTCATTGACGCCGCCGGTTCGCACGGCGGCTACCTCCTGATGGCGCTGTGCGGCTGGCTGGCGGTGCTGGCCGCGCTCGTGGGGCTGCGCACCATTCGGCGTGCTCACACCCGCCATACCCTGTGAGGCGCCCCTCGGAGGATCTAGGATCGGGCAGTGCCCTTCTCTGACATCGCCCGCGCCGCCGAGGACCGGTTTCACGCTGACATAATCCCTGCGCTGCGCCGGCGCGGGTGGCGTCCGCGTGTCATCCCCTTCGAGGGCTACGGCTCGGCCGCCGGTCCCCCGGAGGGTGCCGGGCCGCAGAAGGGCAACGAGATGGCCCGCGTGCTGGGCCGTATGGTGATGCGCCCCAAGGACGCCCCCAGCGAGGGCCCCCTGTTCCGCTCCCTGCCGGAGAAGCTGCCCGGCTCCGCCGCTGACGCCCGCGACCTGGCCATGACCAGCATTCTGGAGGCCCAGCGCGGCTGGCGCCTTTTCGTGGACGTCCCGGTGCCCTACCTGCCAGTGACCGTCACCGTGGGCGGTTCGCGGGTGCGCACGCGCGCCGACCGCGGCGGATACGTCAATGTGGTGGTGCGCGGCCACGGCCTGGCGCCGGGATGGCACCAGGCGAAGATTGACGCCGCGGGAGCCGGGGCCGTCAGTGCCCGGGTACTCGTCGTGGCGCCCGGCCCCCGCCTGGGCATTGTCTCCGACATTGACGACACGGCCATGGTCTCCCACGTGCCGCGCGTGCTCGTGGCCGCCTGGAACCAACTGGTCAAGCACTCCCTGGCCCGCGAGCCGGTGCCCGGCATGGCTGAGCTCCTGACCCGGATCCAGCAGACGCATCCGGGCACCCCCATGGTGTACCTGTCAACGGGGGCGTGGAATGTTGTGCCGACCCTGCGCTCCTTCTTCAAGCGCAATGGCTTCCCCGACGGCCCCAAGCTCATGACCGACTGGGGGCCGACCAATACCGGCTGGTTCCGCTCGGGGATTGAGCACAAGCGCACCGAGTTGCGCCGGCTCATGATCGACCTGCCGGAGGTCCGCTGGCTACTCGTGGGCGACTCCGGTCAGCACGACCCCCTCATCTATGGGGAGGCGGCGCGCGAGCACTCCGACCGAATCGCGGCCATTGCCATTAGGCGCCTGACACCCGCTCAGCAGGTTCTGGCCGGGGGCATCACCGTGCACCCCATGGGTCTGGGTCCTGAAGCCCGCACCCTGGCGGAGGCCGACGTGCCCGTGGTGGTGGGCGGCGATGGCTACGAACTGGCCAGGCTCCTCCCCCGTGACATTATGACGCCCCCCAGCCACTGAGGGTTCCCGCCCCTACCGGGGCGGACGGCTCAGACGGTGACGCCTATGAGGTGGCCAATACCCCAGGTCACCGCCATGGCGACCGCGCCGCCCAGGACCACCCGGACAACCGCCGGACGCACCGGCGCCCCACCCAGCTTGGCGCTGACTCCGCCGGTGAGGGCCAGGCCCACGACGACGGCGGCGAAGGTCAGCGGGATCTTGAAGGGCACCGGTAGCAGCACAATGGCGAGCATGGGCAGCAGGGAGCCCAGGGTGAAGGCGATGGCTGAGGACAGCGCCGCATGCCAGGGGTTGGTGTACTCGTCCTCGCTCAGGCCCAGCCCGACCTCCAGATGGGCGGCCACGGCGTCGTGCTCGCTCAGTTCCCTGGCGACGGCGCCGGCAGTGACCGCCGACAGCCCCTTGGCCCGATAGTGGGCGGCCAGGCGGGCGACGCCGGCGGCGGGGTCGGTGGTCAGCAGGGCTTTCTCCTTGACCACCAGGGCGCGCTCGGTATCCGATTGGGTGGACACCGACACGTACTCTCCGGCGGCCATGGACACCGCGCCGGCGAGAATGCCGGCGACGCCGGCGGTGAAGATGGCGCCGGTGGCGGTGGGGGCGGCGGCGGCCACCCCAATGACCAGACCGGCAATGGACACAATGCCGTCGTTGGCCCCCAGGACGCCCGCGCGCAACCAGTTAAGACGGGAGGCCAGCGAGGAGGCGTCGCCGTGGCGGGCGACCCCGTCCGGCTCATCCCAAGCCCGTGGCGAGCCCGGCCCGGCGGGAGCCTCAGCAGCCGCCGGCCCGGCGGGAGCCTCAGCAGCCGCCGGCCCGGCGGGAGCCTCAGCAGCCGGAGCGGCGGGAGCCCCAGCCGCCGGAGCGGGCACTGACGCACTGACGGTCGGGGCGGCGGACGGCTGCTCAAGGTGGGCTCCCAGAACGGCGGTGTTCACCGTCCGGCGCAGACCGGTCGCCCCTTCTTGGGTCGCCCCTTCTTGGGGGGCCAGCCAGCGGGCGGTGGGACACGCTGCGACCCTCGGGCGGTGCTGGTCGGCCGGCGCGTCGAGCGTGTCGTCGGGGCTGACACGAGAAGTGCTGCGGGGGGTATCGACGACCGTCATACCAACGATGGTAGATCCAATTAATAAACCTGTATAGCATAGAAAGTCTTACCTAACGAAGGTGCGCCTGCCCTTGACACACCTCGACTCACTGAAGCCTCCCGGCACGAGGCCGCTGAAAAACCCGTAGGGCGCACCCGCCTCGCCCTGAATCCGGCCCCCGACGCGAGTCACCCGGAAACGGGCGTTAGAGTGGCCCGCAAGCGCCGTCGTCGTCCCCGTGCCGACGCGGCACAAGGCCAGGCCGCGACCAGCTCCAGGAGGCACCCATGTCCGGAAAGATCCCCTTCATCCTCGGACTCGGCGCCGGTTACCTGCTCGGAACCCGCGCCGGGCGCGCCCAGTACGAGCGGATCAAGGCCACCGCGGTCAAGATTGTTGAGCAGCCCTTCGTGCGCACTCGGGTCGACGCCGCCGCCTCCAAGGTCTCCAAGATCGTGCGCGAGCAGGGCGAGGCGGTGACGGACAAGGTCGCGGACGCCGTCAAGGAACGCCTTTTCGGGGCGCAGGCCACCAGCCCCACTGAGACGGCGGTCGTCAAGGTCGACGACGCCCAGGTGAGCCCCCTGCACTGAGCACCCGGGCCGTCAAGCCCCTGCTCACAGGTCCTCGGGGTCCAGGGGCTTGCGGCGGCGGCGCACCGGCGCACCGGCCGACAACCTGGAGGTGGTCATGACCAGAGTGCGCCAGGAGCCGCGCACCACCCCCGGTGTGCGGGCGGCCCGACGCTGGACCCGGCGGCGCTCGCGATCGGAGATCACCGGAAGCCGCCAGGACCGCCAGTACGCCAGCAGGCAGGTTCCGGCCCCGACCAAGGTTGCTGCCAGCATGGCGGCGCCATCGGGCAGGCCCAACCGCACCATGGCCACCTCCGTGGCCGCCGAGCACAGGGCGGGGACGGCGTAGAGCTTATTGCCGCCGAACACCGAAGGCCTCTCCCCCACCGAGACATCCCGGATCATGGAGCCGCCGACCGCGGTCAAGCACCCCAGGAGGAGGGCCGGCATGACCCCCAGGCCGTTGCTCAAGGCCTTCGCGGCCCCAGTGGCCGCCCAAGTGCCCAGAACGACGGCGTCGGCGACGACCAGGAAGCGGTGCGCCAGGCTGGAGGTGAAGGGGACGAACCAGGCGATCAGTGCACCGGCGCAGGCGGTGCCCAGGTAGTAGGGGTCGGTGAGGGCGAAGGGCGGGCCGGCCTGGATCATGACGTCACGCAGGATGCCGCCACCAGTGGCGGTCAAGATCGCCAGCACCACGAAGCCGACCATGTCGAAGTTCATGCGCCGGGCGATGAGTCCACCGAGGATGCCATTGAGCAGGACGCCGGACAGGTCCAGGACCCGGAAGGTCTGGGAGAGAGTCGTGGCGTCAGCAATGGAGGCGGGCAGCACGTCGGCCGAAGTGGAGGCGGAGGCGAGCGCCCCACAGGCTGCGGGCCCCTGCCCCAGCAGGCCTGCGACGGCGCCGGCCGCCACGGCCCCCAGAGGGCCCGCCCCCGCTCCGGCCGCTGCGCCCGCATCCGCCATCCCTGGAAAACCTGCGGCCGCCCCCGCAGCCATCGCCTCGCCGAACAACACGGCGCCACCCTAGCGGTTGTGCGCCGAGACAAGCGCCGTCATCGGAATCCCCACGCCTTCGGGGGCCCGAAGGTATTGCGGCGCCCCGGAATACTGGGTTCACCTGGCGGCTTGGGGCCGGGGAGGATGTGAAGGTGTCTTCTCCGCGCTACGCCCCGCCCAAGGATCTGAGCGGTTACGCCTGGTTGTCCATTGCGGCGGCCCTGGCCACGATCCTGTTGAAAGGCGGTGCCGCCTGGATTACCGACTCGGTGGGCCTGCTCTCGGATGCCGCGGAGTCGGTGGTCAACCTGGTGGCCGCCGTCGTGGCCCTGGTGACCCTGAAGATCGCCATTAAACCGGCGGATGACGACCATCCCTTCGGTCACTCCAAGGCCGAGTACTTCTCAGCGGCAGTCGAAGGCTCCATGGTGTTCGTAGCCGCCGCCTTCATTATTGTCTCGGCCGTTGAACGCATCCTGACCCCGGTCATGCCCGAGCAGCTCGGGCTGGGCCTGTTCATTAGCGTGTGCGCCGCCGTCCTCAACGGCTCGGTGGCCCTGGTGCTGCTCCGCAAGGGCCGGCAGGAGGGCTCAGCCGTCCTGGTGGCCGACGCCAAGCACCTGCTGACCGACGTCGTCACCTCCGTGGCGGTGCTTGTGGGGATCGGTCTGGTGGCGCTCTTCCAGGCCCCGATCCTGGACGCCATTGTGGCCCTGCTGGCGGGCCTGAACATTATGTGGACCGGGTTCGGGATCCTGCGCGGTGCGGTGGGCGGGCTCATGGACATTGCCCCGTCTGACGAGCTCATGGGCCCCATTGAGGCAGTGCTGGAGCGCCACCGCGAGCCGGGTCGGATCGACTTCCATGCGGTGCGCGTGCGAGAGGCGGGCAACCGTCGTTTTATGCACCTGCACGTCCTGGTGCCCGGGACCTGGAGCGTGAAGGAGGGGCACGACTTCACCGAGTCGCTCATAGACGACTTCGTGGCCACCGACCCCAGCCTGCGGGTCTCGGCGCATCTTGAACCCATTGAGGACCCCAAGAGCTACGAGGACATTGAGGACGTCTGAACCGCGCGCTGCATTGGCCCGGTGGCGATCATGGGAAATGATGGGCCACCCCCGCGCCCGCCGGCACTGCTGGCCCGCCGGGGCGGGCACTGCTGGTCTGCCGGAGCGGGCGGGTCCGGGCCGCCCCCGCGCCCGCCGGCCCCGCCCGAGGCGCGCGTCGGCACCGGCATGCGCATCGGAGCGCTCCCATGCCCGCCGGCCCCGCACTCACAGGCCGGACACAGCGCGGCTGGGCGCGATGAACAGCTCGGGCCGCTTAGCTGATAGGGCAAGGCCGGAAGAGACCACCGGCACCACACGAGCACACGGAGGCAACCATGACCACTGGCACCATCCGCACCAACTCCCTGGCGGGCCTGTCACTCCTGCAGGTACTCACCATGGTGGGCACAGCGATCCTGCTCCTGCTCGGTGTCATGCTGGGCGGGCGCGCCTTCATTACCGGCGTTGACTCCACGAACCTGGTCACCGTCCCGGCCAACACGGTGTCGGCGCCCCTGGCCGAGCAGCGCGAGCCCTCCAATCGAAGCCGGAACCTCTGAGCGGGGCGAGGAGCGGGTCGGGGCGCCATGGGAGACTGCTGGCCGCGAATGCAATGGCGCACCCCCGGAACCTGATTGCACATTCTTTCCCTCACCGCAGCCGAGAGGCCGGCGCCATTCCAACGATTCACCGAGGCAAGAGCGCCCAGACAAGGAAAGAATGTGCATCGGAGCGCTCCGTTGCACATTCATCCCCTCCCAGACCTCTGACACAACCCGCCAGAACCGCATGATTCCGCGGTTCATAGATTCAAGATCGCGGAAAGAATGTGCAAGTCGCAGCATCAACGCACGGCGAGCGGGTAGCGGCCCCGACCAGTGAGGCCCACCCCGGTGCATACCCTCGCAAACCCGGCCCTGAACGCCGTTCAACACCGCGCCTTCGCCTGACCGGGATCATGCTCCACAACCAGAACCCCACCCTCCCGTCGAGATCGGCGTGGAGGAGGTAATCCGTGCGCGCCGCGGCGCACACCGGGGCCGACCGCGCCGAGCTGTGCGGGAACTGGCCGGGCCGCGGAATGTGCACCCGGATCGGGCCGCGGAATGCGCGCCCCGGCCCGGGCGGGCAGGAGCCCGGCCCGGGCGGGAGAGCGATGTCGGGAGACGGTTCAGGCCCGCCGCGCGCCAGTGGCCCGGGCCCGCCCGGCCCGGGCGGCGGCTACGAGGTTGCGCAGGCTCGCGTCGGTTTCGGCGTAGCCGCGGGTCTTGAGCCCGCAGTCGGGGTTGACCCACACCTTCTCCACGCCCAGCGCGGCCACCGCCCGCTCCACCAGTTCGGTGCACTCCTCGACGCTGGGCACGCGCGGGGAGTGGATGTCCCACACGCCCGGGCCCAGCTGGCGCTCAAAACCGTGCTCGGCGACGGCCGGCAGGATGTCCATGCGGGAGCGGGAGGCCTCAATGGAGGTCACGTCGGCGTCCAAATGGTCGACGGCGTCAATGACAACGTCGAACTCCGAGTAGCACAGGTGGGTGTGAACCTGCGTGGCCGGTGCCGCCCCGCCAGTGGCCAGGCGGAAGGAGCCCACCGACCAGTCCAGGTAGTCGGGGCGGTCGGCCCGCCTCAGCGGCAAAGTCTCGCGGATGGCGGGCTCATCGACCTGAATGACACCGATTCCGGCCGCCTCCAGGTCAGCGACCTCGGCGCGCAGCGCCAGGCCCAACTGATCGGCGACCTGGGCGCGGGGGATGTCCTCGCGCACGAAGGACCAGGCCATAATGGTCACCGGCCCGGTGAGCATGCCCTTGAGGGGCTTGTCGGTCAGTGACTGGGCGTAGGCGGACCAGGCCACGGTCATGGGCGCGGGGCGCTCAACATCGCCCCACAGAATAGAAGGACGGGTGCAGCGCGAGCCGTAGGACTGGACCCAGCCGTGCTGGGTGGTCACGAAGCCGTCGAGCAGCTCGGCGAAGTACTGGACCATGTCATTGCGCTCGGCCTCCCCGTGGACCAGGACATCGAGGCCGATCTCCTCCTGGAGGGCCACCACCCGCCCAATCTCCTCGCGCATGGCCTGCTCGTAGCCGGCCTCGGAAAGCTCGCCCCGGCGATGGGCGGCGCGCGCGGCCCGAATCTGACCGGTCTGGGGGAAGGAGCCGATCGTCGTCGTCGGCAGCAATGGCAGGCCCAGGCGCTGGGCCTGAGCGGCCCGGCGCTCGGCGTAGGGGGCGCGGGTACGGGCGGCGTCGGTGACCGCGGCAACGGCGGCGCGCACCTCGGCGCGCTTCACCCCCGGGTGGGTGGCGTGCTTGGCACGTACCGCCGAGTCAATGGCCAGCTCAGAGGCAATGGCCTCCCGCCCCTGGGCCAGGCCCCTGGCCAGGATCTGGACTTCGGTGACCTTCTGGTCGGCGAAGGCCAGCCAGGAGCGAATGTCCGCGTCAATGGCGGTCTCCCGCTCGGCGTCGTGGGGGACGTGCTGTAGAGAGGTGGACGTGCCCACGGTTATGGGGGTGCCGGCGGGCAGGCGATCGGCCAGCGCCTCCAGGGCGGTCAAGGACACAGAGAGGTCGTTGCGCCAAATATTGCGGCCCGAGACAATGCCGGCCACCACGGTCTTGCCGGCCAGGCCGGCCAGGTCCTCCGCCGGCGGGATGGCGCCGGCCACCAGGTCCAGGGCCACGCCCTCCACGCCGGTGGAGGCCAGGGCGGGCAGGGCATCGCCCAGGGCGCCGTAAGAGCCGGCCACCAGGATCTGGGGGCGCTCGGCGATGGCCGACAGCCAGGTGTAGGCCTCGCCCACCGCCTGAAGAACTCTCTCGCGCGGCGCATCCCAGGAGTCGGAGACCAGGGCGGGCTCGTCGAGCTGAACCCACTGGGCCCCGGCGGCCCACAGGTCGGCCAGGAGGTGGCCGTAGGCGTTGAGCAGGTCACCCAGGCGGTCAAGGGGGTGGAAGCCCTCGGCGGCGGCGTCAGAGGCCTTGGCCAGCAGCAGGTAGGTGACCGGGCCGACGACGACGGGGCGCGGCGCCTCCTCGCCGGCGCCCAGGGCCTCAAGGACCTGGGCGACAGGGCCGTCGGTGGGGTCCACGGCGCCGAACCCGGGAACGTAGTCCAAAGGAGTGGTCTCGTCGAGCTCGGGCACCAGGTAGTGGTAGTTGGAGTCCAGCCACTTGGTCATCTCCAGGGCGGCACGCTCCCCCTCGCCGCGGGCGGCGGTGAAGTAGCCGGGCAGGTCCAGGCCCGGGAAGGACTCACCGGTCCCCTGGACGGCACCGCGCAGGTGGGTGAAGCGCTCAGGGACAGCGCCCAGCGCACTGGTGACCTGGAGGACCTGGTCGTAGTAGGTGAAGTCGGCGGGCACGGCGCTGGCGCCGGCCAGTCCCAGGTCCCGCAGATGGCGGCGGGCCTCGGTGCGCACGGCGGCGGCGCGCTCCCGCAGCTGGGACTCGTCAATCCGGCCGGCCCAGAATGCCTCCACGGCGCGCTTGAGCTCGCGGTTGGGGCCAATGCGGGGGTAGCCGAGAATGGTGGCGGCGGGCAGGGCGGTGGTCGGGACACTCATGGTGGTTAGGACTCGTTTCTTGTTGTGGAGTGCGTCGTTCAGGGCGAGCCGGCGGGCGCTGGGCGCCGCGCGGCCGGTGCCCGGCCGGGGTCCAACCGGAGCCCGGCCAGGGCCTGCGGTCGCGCCTAGTGGGCGGCGGTTGCGGTGCGGCTCGGCACGGCAACCGCCTCGTGCATTCGCCGGCCCCCGCCGGGGATGGCGTTGAGGAAGGCCTGGCGCACCTCCTGCTGGACCGCCAGGTCCGGGGACTGGCCGGCGAGGATTCCACCCAAGCGCAGCTGGGAGACGACGTCGAGGGCGGGCCGGGTGCGGTTGAAGGTGTAGAGGTGCAGTCCGGGGGCGCCGCCGTCAAGGACCTCGGTGGCCAGGCGCAAGGTGGCGTCAATGCCGCGGGTGAAGGTGCCCATGGCCCCGCCGCGGCCGTGGTCGCGCAGGGCGTCGTGAAGACGCTCGGGGA
The DNA here is from genome assembly GCF_004104015.1 of Actinomyces oricola. Classification (GTDB taxonomy): domain Bacteria; phylum Actinomycetota; class Actinomycetes; order Actinomycetales; family Actinomycetaceae; genus Actinomyces; species Actinomyces oricola. The sequence continues at coordinate 45,764 of NZ_RYFV01000008.1, forward strand.
CACGGACCCCGGTCAGGGGCTCCAAGCGGGTCAGGCGGCGCAGGTCGGTCAGGGGGATGATGCCGGGCAGGATCGGCAGGCTGACTCCGGAATACAGGCAGGCGCGGGTGAGGGCCAGGTAGTCCTCGGCGTCGTAGAAGACCTGGGTAATGGCCAGGTCAGCGCCCGCAGCCTGCTTGGCGGCCAGAATCTCCACGCCCAGGCCGTGGTCAATGGCGGCGGGGTAGGCGGCCACCGCGATCTGGAGGTGGCGCTCACCGTCGTCGAAGAACTCGGCCTCGACCTCGCGAATGACGCGCACAAGGTCCTCGGCGCGCCGCAGTTCGCCGCCGACCTCCTCGGGGGCGACCCCGCGGGGCGGGTCCCCGCGCAGGGCGAGGAAACGGCGCACCCCCATGCGCAGGAAGCGGCCAACGATCTCCACCACGTCGCGCTTGCGGTAGCCGATGCAGGTCAGGTGCGCCATGAGCGGCACCTGGGAGCCGGCCAAGACGCGGGCGATGACGTCCTCGGCCGGGTTGCGCACGGCGGGGTCGCGCTCGGTGGTGACCCGCACGCGGCGGCCGGCCGGCTTGGCGGACTGCTCGGGGACCTGCGCGGCGGCCCCGTCGGAGGCCGGGGCGGGAACTGTGGCGGCCCCGTCGGAGGCCGGGGCGGAGCCTGTGCTGGAGGCCGGGGCGGGAACCGTGCTGGAGGCCGGGGCGGGGCCTGGGTCGGCGGCGCCGGCCGAGCCCTCCGCCGGCGCCGCTGCTGGGCTCGCGGTGGATGCCGGTGTCGGAACCGCGGCGGACGGCGCGCCGGAGGTGACCGCGCTGGAGGTGACGAAGGAGGGCCGGTAGGTGACGGAGACGAAGTCGGGGCACAGGCCCAGCAGACGGTTGAGCGCCCCCCAGGTTTGGGAGGAGGAGGGGCCGGGGCGGGGCGGAAAGAGCTCAAGCGACAGGCTCGGCCTGTGAGTCTCAGGGCTAGCGGTGGCGTTCATAGAGCACTCCATCGGTCCTGGCGGAAGCACCCACCGGTTCGGGGTTGCTGCGGCGTCGCGGAGCCAGGTCTCTCAGCCGCTCTGGATGGACTGGACTCACCGTATCCCGGGCCAGTGCGGCCGACGACCATGCATCCACAGACCAAGAAACCGACTACACGGTTAACTTTTGCCTCGATCACGCTGGCAGCGCAATCGAGTGCGCTGCCCAAAGCGGCCCGTGACCCGCGACGACGCCTGCCTTAGGTTACCTCCATGACAGATGTCCGCATCGACACTGCCCGCGGCGTCACCCTGGCAGGCACCCTGATGCTACCCGCGGACGCCGACCCACTTGACCTGCAATCCCTTGAAACCGCCCTCGACCACAACCCCGACCGCGCCCCCGCCCGACTTGAGGGCATGGTCATCTTGGCCCACGACTTCCTCACCGACCGCCACGGGCTGGAGGGCCGCTTGGACGCCCTGGCCACCCGCTATCAGGAGGCGGGCCTGGCCACATTCAGTTTTGACTTCTCCGGCCTGGGCGAGTCCGACGACGACGTCATCACCCTGGCCGGGGAGGTCGAGGACCTTCAAGCCGTCTCCGGCTGGCTCGCCAGGCACGGGTTCACCCGCCAGGGCATTCACGCCAACGGCTTCGGGGCGACTGCAGCGCTGCTGGCACGCCCCGATACCGTGCGCACCGCGGTGGTGGTCGGTGCCGTCGTCGGCCCCCAGTCCATCTTGTGGGAGGAGGTTTTCTCCCCCGAACAGCTCGATGAGCTCGACCGCCACGGCCTGACCCGCTTAATGGACGACAATCCGAATCGGCGCAAGTGGGACGTGCTGAGCAAGGAGACCCTCGCCGATGTCTCCTTGCAGACCCCGGAGAAGACCATGGCCGACCTCCCCTGGCCGGTCCTCATGCTCAACGGGGCGCTGACCAACGAGTTCCCCGACACTGTCCAGACGGCCTCCTACGGCTTCAAGTTCCTACCCGAGGGGTCTCAACTGGTGGAGGTGCACGGGGACCGGGGGGCGGAGGCCCTCGATGAGATCGCGGAGCACTCCATCGCCTGGATGAGGCGCTTCCTGAGTTGATCGGGCAATCGGTGCATCGCCGGTGCGGTGCGTCATCGCCTCACCGCACCGGGCCGGCTGGTTCTCAGGCGGACGTCGTTTCTCAGGCGGACGTCGTCGTTCTCACGTGGTCGAGCCATGCTCGGGTGCCCAGGGTGGTCGTGGAGACTGCGGCGATCCGGCAGGCGCGACGCACCGCCGCCTCCAGCGCCCCCGCCCCCAACGCCATCCCCAACGCCACTGTCTTCGGGCCGCTCCGCGCCCTGCTCTCAACGTCCTCAACGTGCTCACCATTCTCAACTGCGGTTCTCGCACCGGGGCCGGGCTCATAAGAGCAGGGCTCCCCCGCTTCGCCCCCTGCCGGCCCGCCCGCCCCAGTGGCGAGGACGTAGGCGAGGGCGCCGTGGAAGGCGTCCCCGGCTCCCAGGGTGTCGACGACGGCGACTGCGGGGGCCTCCACCGAGCCGTGAGCCACGGGCGCTCCAGTCGACCCTGTCGAACCAGTGGGCGCTCCATCTCCTGCATTGTCGGCGGGCCCTGCGCTTCCAGTGGCCCCGGCCCGCCACCACAGGGCGCCCTGCTGTCCACGGGTTATCACCACGGCGGGCACGCCACGGCCCAGGAGCCAGGCGGCGACCTCGTCAGGACGGTCCGCGGCGCCGGGCGGGCGGAAGCGGGCCGAGGCGGCCACGACGTCGCAGCGCCCCAGGAGATCGGCGGCATCGTCCTTCCAGGAGCCCGCATCCATGACCCGCCTGGCCCCGGTGGCCTCAGCCATATTGAGGGCAACGCGGGCCAGGGCCGGATTGTGGCCGTCCACCAGGACGACGTCGGGGGCCGGCGCCCGACCGGCGGCAACCGCCCGTCCGAAACCAACCAGCGGGGCCGGGTCCACCGGCAGACGGGCATTGGTGGACACCACCGAGCGTTGACCGGTGCCGGCGGAGACAATGCAGGAGGAGACCGATAGGGCGCCCGGAGCGCCACCCGCGGCCGGGGCGGAGCCGCCGCCGACGCCGCCGGCCCGGCCCGAGCCGCCGACCGGCCTCCGATCGCGGGGGCGGGTCGGGGAGGCGGCGGGCCGACTCCCCGACGCCGAGGCGGTGCAGTCAATGAGTTCCACGCCCTGTGCGGCCAGATCGGCCCGCACCAGGGCGGCCAGTGGCCCCTTCCCCACCGGGGCGGCCAGCAGGGCCCGGCCCCCCAGAGCGGCGAAGGTGACGGCGGCGTTCGTGGCGGGCCCGCCCGCGGCCACCACCTGGTCCAGGGCCGTGGTCTTCTCGTCGGGCCCGGGCGGTTCGTCCACCAGCTGGACGACGTCGAGAACAGCCAGCCCGCAGAACAAGCCCACCGGCTCACCACTCCTTGACTGCGCGTTGCCCATGGGCGCTCTCCTCCTTGCTTCCTTGCTCGCACTTGCTCGCGCGGGCGCCCGGCCCGGTACGACCCCATCCCGGGCACCCGGTTACAACCCCATCCCCGGGGCGGGAGAACCAAGCCGCCCGAGCCCCGCGCCCCAGAGCGATTCAGTATGCCCCAAAGCGCCTCAGTGCCCGGGGGTATCCGGGGCGCTGCGCGGTCGCCCCGGATCAATCCCGGGCCGGTCCAGGCCATTCCGGGCCATTCCGGGCCAGTCCAGGCCATTGAGGACCTCACTCCGGCCGCCGGCCCAGGGGCCCGGGGAGTCGTGGCCGGCTCCGCCTCATGGTGCCCCGACGTGCCGCCCGCCACGCCGCAATAGCGCCGACAATGTCTTCCTCCATTGCCGCGCCTCGCGGAAGGAACCGTGTTGGCCCGAAGTGAGACATCGCCCACATACTCGATATGCGGCAGGGAGATTCCCGGCCGCCGGCAAGGAAGCCACACGGAGAGGCCCGCCGGACTCGAGTTGGACTGATCCACCCAGCCAGTCCGGTAAGCCCTCTCGCCGGTCGGCCACCCGTCCAGGGCGGTGGCCGACCGGCTTCGGAGGGGACCGCGCCGCAATGACGGGACAGGACCATGGACAGTGCGCTGACCAACCTCATTACCGACGATCGAGTCATGATCCGCAGGCGAGTACGCGACTGGCGGCAGGCTATTGCCGCCGCGGCGGAGCCGCTTGTGGCCGACGGCTCGATAACGCCGGACTATGTGCGCTCCATGATCCGCTCCGTTGAGAAGTACGGCCCTTACATTGTCCTGACCCCCCACATGGCGCTGGCCCACGCCCGGCCCGAGGGCGGCGTCAACCGGGAGGCCATGAGCGTCATGACCCTGGCTGAGCCGGTGGAGTTCGGTCACGAGGAGAACGACCCGGTCTCCATTGTGTTCTGCCTGGCGGCGGTGGACAACGACTCCCACCTCCAGGCCCTCCGGCAGTTCGTCGTCGTGGCCAAGGACGCGCCTCGCTTGGAGCGCCTGGTTCAGGCGTCCAGTGTTCGACAGTTCCAACAGGTTCTTCACGAGAGCGGCTGAGCCGCAGGGCCGGCCCAGGGGCCGCCCGCCCGGCCCCGACGGCCGCGCCCCGGCAGGCGCCCCAACCGGATCCTGGCAGCTGCACCGCCCCGGCGACCGCCCCACTCCGGCGGCTCCGGTTGCCGGCCCCGACCCGGCTCCACCCGACCCCGGGGCCCACATTCCCAACCCCGTCATCCGCCACGTTATTAATAAAGGAGTGCCCGACATGGCAAAGCGACCCGACATTTACTTCATCTGCGGAGCGGGCCTGGGCTCCAGCCTGGCCTGCCAGATGGAAGCCGAGGACGTGCTCCGGGAGGCCGGCATCCAGGCCAACCTGCACCACGACGGCATCTCGGGTATTCCCGGGCTGCGCGCCGACATTATTGTCTCGGCGGAGAACTTCAAGCCCACCATTGAGAAGTACGAGCTCGACCCAACCATTAGCCTGGTGTTCCTCAAGAACATTGTGGACAAGCAGGAGATCGCCGACAAGCTCGTGCCCGCGGCTCAGGAGAGGGCGGCCCGGCCATGAGCGTGTTGAACTGGATTATCAGCAACGTCCTGACTCAGGCCGGAATTGTCGTCGCGCTGATTGCGATGCTCGGCCTCATCTTGCAGAAGAAGGGGGTCGGGGGCACGATTATCGGGACTTTCAAGACCCTCCTGGGCTTCTACGTCCTGTCCGCCGGCTCGGCCATTCTAGTGGCCACCCTGACCTACTTCGGCACTATGTTCCAGGCGGCCTTCAATATGACCGGCATTGTGCCGAGCATTGAGGCGGTCAACGGCTACGCCACCAATAACCTGGCCCTCGGCGGCCAGATCGCGATGACCTTCCTGGGCATCTTCATCGTCAATATTATCCTGGCGCGCTTCACGCCCTTGAAGTACATTTTCCTCACCGGTCAGGCCCTGCTGTGGATGTCCACCATGACAGTGGTCTTCGGTTATACCGCCGGACTGCGCGGCTTCTGGCTGGTGCTGGCGGCCAGCATTGTCGGCGGCCTGTTCGCGGTGGGAATGCCCGCCGCCGCCCAGCCGATCGTCCGCAAGATCACCGGCAACGACGCCATCGCCCTGGGTCACTTCTGCACCATCGGCTACCTGGTGGAGGCCGGGGTGGCCTGGCTGGTGCGCAAGCGCGGCGTGGACAAGCAGCCCTCCACCGAGGAGATCGCGCTGCCCCGCGCCATGGAGTTCCTTCAGGACACCTACATGTCCTTGGCCGTGGTCATGATCCCCCTCTACCTCATTACGGCGGCCTTCGCCGGCCCCGCCCCGGTGGCGGAGACGACCGGGGGCATGAACTACCTGATGTACGCCTTCCTCCAGGCCATCCAGTTCGTCGTCGGCGTCTACGTCCTCATGGCCGGTGTCCGGCTCCTGCTGGGTGAGATCGTGCCGGCCTTCCGCGGAATCTCCATGAAACTGGTGCCCGACTCCAAGCCGGCCCTGGACTGCCCGGTGCTCTTCCCCTACGCCCCCAACGCTGTCATCGTCGGTTTCATTACGACGACGATCGGCACGGTGATCGCCATGTTCACCCTGCCGCTGGTCGGCTTCGCGGTCATTGTGCCGGGCATGCTCACCAACTTCTTCGCCGGCGGCACCGCGGGCATCTTCGGCAATGCGGTGGGCGGTCGGCGCGGTGCCATTGTCGGCGGCGTCGTCCACGGCCTCTTCATCACCCTGCTGCCGGCGCTGCTGGTCACCACCTTCCTCAACCTGGGGTTCCCCAACCTGTCGGCCACAGATGTGGACACCATTGCGGCGGGCCTGTTCTTCGCCTACCTCGTGGGCCCGATCCTCAAGGCAGTTTGAGGCGGAGGGCAGGCAGTTATGGGACTCTTCCGCCGCCGGAAACCGCCGGCCAAGCCCGACGACGACGCCCCCCTGAGCGCCGAGCGCCGCGCCGACCTGGAGCACAGGGCCACGGCCCTCACCGGGACCCTGGACCAGGAACAAGACCCGGAGCGGCGCATTGCGCTCCTCAACGAGCTGGCGGCGACCTGCTGCGAGCTCGGCGACACTGACGCCGCAATCGCCCACTACGAGGCCTCCATGGGTATCCGTGAGCAGTTCGGGCCGGCTTACAACGGCTTGCTCAGCCTCTACAACGACAAACTCAAGACGGCCGCGCAGGCTCAAGACGACGCCGGCATCCAGCGCTGGACCACCCGGCTCGACGATCTCCTGGCCCTGTCCAAGCGCGTCATGCGCTCACGCTACTGACGCCGCGCCGTCGCCACCTCCAATCAGCCACCAGCAAGGACAGACGCAATGTACGTTTCCATGACCCCACTGCTCGCCGAGGCGACCCGGGTGGGCTACACGGTGGGCGCCTTTAACGCCCACAACCTTGAAATGGTGCCACCCATGATCCGGGCGGCCCGCGACCTCGGGGCACCGATCATTATCCAGACCTCACCGGGCACGGCCCGCTATGTGGGGATGAGGAATTTCGTCGCCGTGTGCCGCTCCATGGCCTCCGACGAGATCGTCGACGTCGCCCTCCACCTCGACCACGCCACGAACCTGACCGATATTCGCGACGCCATTGAGGCGGGGTACTCCTCGGTCATGTTCGATGGCTCCCAGCTGCCCTTCACACGGAATGTGGCCACCTCGCGCCGCGTCATCGAGTACGCCCGCGACCACGGCGCGTCGGTGGAGACCGAGATCGGCACCATTGGCGGCACCGAGGAGGGCATTCGTAACAAGGTCGGCGTGTACACCCAGCCCGAGGAGGCCGTGCGCCTCCTCCAAGAGGTGGATACCGACGCGCTGGCGGTGAGCATTGGCACCAACCACGGCCAGTTCAAGGCCAAGACCCGGCTGGACCTGGACCTGCTCTCGCGGATCCACCGGGCTGTCGACGTTCCCCTGGTCATTCACGGGGGCACGGGCGTGGACGAGGCCGACTACCCCCAACTCACCGCCGACGGAATCCGGAAGTTCAATGTCGGCACCGAGTTGCTGGTGGGCTGGACCCGCACCGCCCAGGAGAGATTCGCCGCCACGAAGGTCAACTCTTCCCTGCGCAACAACATTGTGCCCTGCAACGACGTCGTCCACGACATTGTCGCCCACAAGATCAGTCTTTTCATGGGCGCCGACCGCTCCCAGTGACACCGGTCGAGGGCGGTTCGGGCCGCATGACGGGACTCGATGTCCTGATCCCCGGCCCGAACCCCCAGCCGGGCCGGGCCCGGTGCCCTGGCCCGCGCAGGCCCGGCTCCGGGCGCCCGTCCCCGGACGACCCGCCTGGGCGAGCGGGGGCGGCCCAGGCCCTCACCGTCAGCATTTCACCACCCGCCCGATCCCACGGTCCGGGCGCCCAGAGCGCCACCACCGGAAGGAGAACCAGCCTGTGGCACCACCTACCCTCATCCTCGTGGCCGGCCTGCCCGGCACCGGCAAGACCCACTTGAGCAGGCTCATTGCCGACCACGTCGGCAACTGCGAGCAGGTCTGCCTGGACCAGATCAAGGAGCGCCTGTGGGACCAAGTCGGCTTCCAGGGCCCGCAGGAGAAGGCCGCCATTGACCAACGGGCGCTGAAGGTCTTCTTCCAGGAGGTCGGCGCCGCCATGGGCCGCAGCCGGGTGGTGCTCTCGGACTACCCCTTCAGCTCCAAACAGGGTCCCGCCCTGGCGGCCCTGTGCGCTCGGCACGGGTTCACTCCCCTGACTGTGCGGCTCGTGGCCGACCTCGACGTCCTCTACGAGCGCCAGCGCCTACGAGATCTCAACAGCTCACGTCATCTGGGTCACATCCTGACCAGCTACCGCCCGGGGGATCAGCTCACCGAGCGCCAGGAGGCCGACGGGCTGCTCACCCGCGAGGAGTTGCGCCGTCGTTGCACCACCCGCGGCTACGGCTCTTTCGCGTTAGGGGAGGTGCTTGAGGTAGATATGAGCGACTTCGACGCCGTTGACCATCCCGCGATCCTCGCCTGGCTGGATGAGCACATGCGCGATTGACCCACCACCCGGGCCCGGCCGCACCCGCCCATGGAGCCGGGGCACCACCAGCGGGCGTCACAAAGGAGACGACAAGACCCCATGGCACGGTTCACCGACATTATCCCGATCCTGGACCAGGATCCCGAGCGTCGTGTGCCCGCCGCCGAGATCGCGCGCCACCTGGGCGTGTCCACGCGCACGGTCCGCAACTACGTCACCGCCACCAACCGCCACTACGGGCGCCGCGTGGTGACGTCCTCGCGCGCCGGATACCGCCTGGACACCGAGGCCCTGGAGAGGGCGGTGGTCATGCGCAACGCCTCCCCTCACCCGGCCGAGGGCCCGAACGAACGCCTCATCCACATGCTGCGTGAACTCATAGCCACCGGCACCCCCCTGGACGTGTTCGACCTGGCGGAGTCCTTCCACGTCTCGGAGTCCACCGTCGAGTCGGACCTGACCCGGGCCCGGGTCCTGGTCACGCAGTTCGGACTGAGCATTGTGCGCTCCGGGCATCGGGTTCACCTGGAAGGCGACGAGGTGGCCCAGCGTCGTCTCATGCGCCGTCTCCTCATTGAGGCGGCGGTGAGCCGCCGCCAGTTCATTGACGTCGAGGAGCTGGCGCGCCAACTCGGCGAACCCGCCCTGCTCGACTTCAAACGGCGGATGCTCGCGGTTCTGACCTCCGCCGATCTTATTGTCAACGACCGCACTGCTGACGAGCTGGTCGCCCACATTGCCATTATGGTGGGGCGGGTGCGCACCGGCCACGCCATTTCCTGGCTGTCCGGGGCCCAGGACCGTGACGTGCTGAAGCCAATCTCGCAGGCCCTGGGGGGCCTGGTCGACGAGGTCTTCCATATTGAGCTGTCCGACCAGGAGCTCGCCTACCTGGCGCTGCTCCTCTTGGACAAGGCGGTCCCCGCCCGGCCCGAAGACCCCGCCCGCCCTGAACTGGAGGTCTTCCTGGACGCCCAGTACGTCGAACTCGTCACCGACATTGTGCATAAACTCAATGAGAACTATCTCATTGACCTCAGCGATGAGCGGTTCACCGCCTTCCTCGCCCTCCACATTCGCCACCTGGTCGACCGGGCCTCGCACCACGAGGTCGCCCAAGTGCCCGCGGGCCAGTCGGTGAAGAACACCCACCCCCTGGTCCACGAGCTCGCCGTATTCATCGCCCAACAGATTGAACGGGGCACGGGCATTAAGGTGGCTGAAGACGAGATCGGTTTTATCGCCTTCCACGTCGGTGGGCGCCTGCAATCCATGCACGAGCACGACGACCAGGTGGATGTCACCGTGGTGGTCCCCCGCTATTACGACACCCACCTGCCCTTCAGTGAAGCGGTGGGGCGGGCCGTGGCCGGGACCGGCCGGGTGGAGCGGGTGGTCACGAATCTGGAGGAAGTCACCCCCGAGCTGGACACCGACCTCATTGTCACCACGGTGCCGTTGCACGACGTCCCCGACGTGCCGGTCATCCGCACCGGACTCCTGCTCTCCCAGGAGGACCTGGGCCGAATCGGCACAATGGCGCAGAGAATCGCCGCCGGTCAGAAGCGCTTCAAGGCGGCGGCCTGGTTGACCACGGTCATGGACCCGCACCTCTTCATACGGATCCCCGGCGGGGGCTCGCGGGAGGCGGTGCTCTCAACCATGACGGAGGCGCTGGCCGGCCAGGGGGCGGTGGGGCCCGACTTCCTGGCCCAGGTCATGGAGCGCGAGCGCCTGTCGACCACGGCACTGCCCTCGGGCGCCGCTATCCCGCACACCATTGAGATGACGGCGATCAGGTCGGCGATCGCCGTGTGCCTGGCGCACGAGCCGGTGGACTGGGCGGGCACACCGGTCAGACTGGTGGCCATGCTCTGTCTGTCCGAGGCCAGCCGGGACGCCTTCGGGGATGTGTTCGACGCTTTCATCCGCACTCTGGTCAACGACGAGAAGACCGCCCGCCTGGCGGCGGCCACCTCATACGACGACTTCATTCAAACAATGCTCGCCATCCTCTAAAGGACTGCGCCGAGGGGCGGTGAAGATCGCCTCCTGTACTTGAGTTGCGCCGCGAGCCCCGGCACTCCGCACACCATCTGGGCCCCTGGGCGCGCGGGCTTGGAGGCCGCCAAACGGATCCCCTTCGCCACGTCATCCTGGGCCCCTGGACGTGCGGGCTTGGAGGCCGCCAAACGGATCCCCTTCGCCACGTCATCCTGGGCCCCCTGGGCGTGCGGGCTTGGAGGTTGCACATTCTTTCTTCCCTCAAGGAGTGGGGAGCCGCGGAATCCTGCGGATCTGCTCGGGGCTTGAGGGTTCGGGAATGGGATGAATGTGCAACGGCGTCGCCGTTGCACATTCATCCTTGTCGAACCAACCTTCTGCGACGAGGGATCGTTGAAATACCAACGATCCCTCACGGGCCGAGGCAAGAAGAATGTGCAACACCGCCAACCCTTCGGACCACCCGCCCATCGGCGCAGCCGCCGCACGGCTTGATGTGGCCCGGCAGCCTCTCGATCGGAGGCGGCCAGGCCGGGACCGGGATCGGGACCAAGGGACCGGGACCAGGAGGGACGGGCCGAGGGCGAGCACCCAGGTGACGGCGCCGAGGGGGCGGAGGCTCCGGGGCCGGGGAACATTCACGCCTTGTTAGTATGCGGCAGCATGGATAGGAGTTCTTCGGCCACCTGGTTCAAGGACAACCGCGCCAACTGGGATGACCGGGCCGCTCTTCACGAGGCCTCCGGCTACGGCATTCAGCACCTCGTGTCCGACCCCAATGCGATCAGCAACGAGGTCGCCCAGGACCGCGAGCGCCTGGGCGACCTCACTGGCAAGGACGTCATCCACCTCCAGTGCCACTTGGGCACCGACACGGTGGGCCTGGCCCGTCTGGGTGCGCGGCGCGTCGTCGGCGTCGACCTGTCCGGGGAGTCGCTGCGGCGGGCGCGGGACATCGCCCGGCGCTGCGGGGCGCCCGCCACGGGGATCGAGTACGTGGAGGCCAACGTCTACGACGCCCGCCAGGCGGTGACCGGGGACTTCGACCTCGTCTACACCTCGCTGGGCGTGCTGTGCTGGCTGCCGAACATCGCCGCCTGGGGCCGCGTAGTCGCCTCGCTGCTGCGCCCCGGCGGGCGCCTCCTGCTGCGCGACGACCACCCCATGTTCATGACCCTGGGCGAGGACGTCTCTGACGGCCTGCGCGTGGAACAGCCCTACTTCGAGCAGGCTGAGCCCCTGACCTGGGACGACCCCGGGAGCTACGTCACCGGCCCCGAGGACGGCCCGGTGGTCTCCCACAGCGTCAACCACCAGTGGAACCACTCCGTGGGCGAGATCCTCACCGCGCTGCTGAGTGCCGGGCTGGTGCTGGACTCCTTTGAGGAGACCCAGCACGCCGCGTGGTGCCCGTGGCCCGACCTCATGGTCCTCGACGAGCAGAGCTGGCGGCTGCGGGAGGCCCCCGAGCGCCTCCCCCTCCAGTTCGTCCTCACCGCCCACCGGCCCGCCTGAGGCTGGGCCGGCGGGCGCGGCCAGCAGGCGGCCACCAGCAGGCGGCCGGGCATGCGCGGCCGCCGGACGGCCGGGCGCACCCATTAGGATCACCGGCCAGCAGTCGGCCCGGCCTTGGGCCGGCAGCCGCCTACCGCTGTCAGGCGGCGCACGCACCCCCGTTCGGGGACCGCGCCGCTCCTGGGGGACAATGAGGCACCTATGGAGAGTCAGACGCAGCGCAACGACGACGCCACCACGCCAGCAGCCGCGAGCGCCACCGGCACCATCTCCCCGGAGACGCGGGACGCCACCGGCCCCGGTCGGCCGCGCAGGAGCATCCCCGGCCCTGACCAGCACCGTAGTCAGGACCTGCAGGACCGCAGTCGAGAAGACCGGGCCCCCCGCAGTCAGGAGGACCAGGGAGGCGGGGGCGATCGGGGCGGGACCCGAGGCAGCCAGGACCAGCGAACACGGCACCACGGGCAGGAGGACCGGGCCCCTCACAGGCAGGACGGGCACGGGCAGGACGGGAAGGACCCGCACCCCAGCCGGCAGGAGCAGGGCCGCGAGCGAGGCGGCCAGGGCCGGCCCAGCGCCCCCATCGGGGCCACCCAGGGTAATCGTGAGACCTGTAACCGGCAGATTGCTGCCAGCGCCCCGGTCGGGACCACCCAGGAGGGCCAGTCGCTCACCCCCGACCGTCGCGAGCGCCCACCGCGCCCCCAACGCCGCGGCGGCCGGAACAACCGTCACCGCCCAGACCGCTCCCGCGACGGCCACCCGGACCGCTCCCGCGGCGGCGGGCGCCGCCGCTCCTGGCCAGGCTTCACCCCCGAGCAGCTGGCTGAGCGCGCCGCCTCCGTCCCCGCCCTCGTCTACCCCGACGAACTGCCGGTCAGCGCGCGCCGCGAGGAGATCTCCGCCGCCATCCGCGACCACCAGGTGGTCATCGTGGCCGGGGAGACCGGGTCCGGCAAGACCACCCAGATCCCCAAGATCTGCCTGGGGCTGGGCCGCGGCGTCACCGGCATGATCGGCCACACCCAGCCCCGGCGCATTGCCGCCCGGACCGTGGCCGAGCGCATTGCGAGCGAGCTGGATACCCCGATCGGGCGCGACGGCGTGGTGGGCTACCAGGTGCGCTTCACAGAGGAGGTGGGCGAGCGCACCCTGGTCAAGCTCATGACCGACGGCATCCTCCTGGCGGAGATCCAGTCCGACCCCATGCTGGCCCGCTACGACACCATCATTGTGGATGAGGCCCACGAGCGCAGTCTCAACATCGACTTCATCCTGGGCTACCTGTCCCGCCTCCTGCCCTCCCGCCCCGATCTCAAGGTCATCATCACTTCGGCCACCATTGACTCGGCGCGCTTCGCCGAGCACTTCGGGCGCCACGAGGTGGGCGACCGCGGCCGCCCCTTCACCGTCCCCGCCCCCGTCATCGAGGTCTCCGGGCGCACCTACCCCGTGGAGATCCGCTACCGTCCCCTGGTCCCCGACGCCGTCGAGGACCAGGGGCCCGACGGCGCTCCCGCCGCTCCCGGCGGCCCCGGCCAGGCCTCCGGCGCTCCCGGCGGTCCCGGCCAGGCCTCCGCCGCTCCCGGCGGTCCCGACGCTCCCGACAGCGCCTCCCGGCAGCCCTCCCCCGCCGCCCCCGGGGAGCTGACCGACGCCGAGCTGGAGGCCCTGACCTCCCCCGACCCGGCCGTCCGGGCCGCCGCCCGGGCGCGCCGCGAGGCCGCCCGTTCCGCCGCCCAGGCCGCCGGCCACTTCCCGCGAGGTCGGGGCGGCTCCCGCGGCAGGGGCCGGGACGGGGGGCGCACAGGCCCCGGAGGTCGAGCGGGCAGCAGGGGGCAGGCGGGCGCCGGCGGTTCCGACGAGCCCCGGGATCAGGTCACCGGCATCCTCGACGCCGTCGACGAGCTCATGGCCGAGCCCAGCGGCGACATTCTCGTTTTCCTGGCCGGTGAGCGGGATATCCGTGACACCGAGTCGGCCCTCATTGACCACCTGGGCCCCCGCTACACGGCCGACGGCCGCTCACGCACCCCGGGGGCGGTGGAGGTGGTCCCCCTGTACTCGCGCTTGAGCGCCGCCGAGCAGCACCGGGTCTTCGAGGCGCACTCGTGCCGCCGGATCGTCCTGGCCACGAACGTGGCCGAGACCTCCCTGACCGTGCCCGGCATCCGCTACGTCATCGACCCGGGCCTGGCCCGCATCTCCCGCTACTCCAACCGCACCAAGGTTCAGCGCCTGCCCATTGAGCCGGTCAGCCGGGCCAGCGCCGACCAGCGCTCGGGCCGCTGCGGGCGCCTGGCCGACGGCATCGCCATCCGCCTGTACTCCCGGGCCGACTTCGACTCCCGCCCGGAGTACACCGAGCCGGAGATCCTGCGCACCTCCCTGGCCAGCGTCATCCTCCAGATGGCGGCCCTGGGGCTGGGGGCGGTGGAGGACTTCCCCTTCCTGGACGCCCCCGACCCCCGCCAGGTTCGCAGCGGCATCCAGCTGCTCACCGAGATCGGCGCCATTAAGACCGACGGCGGGGCCCGCGGGGACCGTGCTGGCGGCAAGACTCGTGAAGACCGCGGGGATCGCGGGCCCCTCACCGGCGGCTCCCGCCGGGGCCCGCGCCTGACCGCCGTCGGACGCCGCCTGGCCCGCCTGCCCATTGACCCGCGCCTGGGGCGCATGCTCCTGGAAGCCGGGGAGCGCGGCTGCACCGGGGAGGTGCTCGTCATCGTCGCGGCCCTGTCCATCCAGGACGTGCGCGAGCGCCCTGCGGACCGCCAGGAGGCCTCCGACGCCCTGCATCGGCGCTTCGCCGACCCCACCAGTGACTTCCTCACCTACCTCAACCTGTGGCGCTACCTGCGCACCCAGGCCCGCGAGCTGTCCGGCTCCGCTTTCCGCCGCATGTGCCGCACCGAGTTCCTCCACTACCTGCGGGTGCGCGAGTGGATTGATGTTCATGCCCAACTGCGGCAGATGGCCCGGCCCCTGGGGCTGGATGCCGCCCCGGTCGAGCTGCCCACCGCCCGTGCCATTCGAGCCGCCGGCCGCGCCCTGGAGGCGGGAACCCAGGCGGCCACTATTGCCAATGGGGACGTGGCGGCCGCCGTCGTCGCCCTGGGGCGCGGCGCAGACACCCCCGACGCCGACGCCATTCACCGCTCCCTGCTGGTGGGGCTGCTGTCGAATGTGGGCAGTTGGGACGAGCGGCGCCGGGAGTACGCCGGGGCGCGCGGGACCCGCTTCATCATTTGGCCCGGCTCCGGCCTGCGCCGCAAGACCTACGAGTGGGTCATGACCGCCGAGCTGGTGGAGACCTCCCGCCTTTTCGCCCGCACTGTGGCCAAGGTGGATCCCCGCTGGGTGGAGGAGGCCGCCGAGCGGGCCGGGCTGCTGCGCCGCGTCCACGGCGAACCCTACTGGTCCACGAAGCACGGGGCGGCCATGGTCCATGAGAAGGTGCTGCTGTACGGGATGACGCTGGTCGCTGACCGTCCCGCCACCCTGGTGTCGGTGGGCACGCCCTCGGCCCGCGAGGTGGCCCGGGAGATGTTCATCCGCTCCGGGCTGGTGGAGGGCGACTGGCACGCCCGCCACGCCTTCGTGGAGCGCAACCGGGACCTTCTCGAGGAGCTGGGGGACGTAGAGCGGCGCCGTCGTGAGCATGGGCTGCTGGCCGACGACGAGGCGCTGGTGAGCTTCTACGACGACCGTCTCCCCGAGGAGGTCACCGGCGCGGCCGCCTTCGACGCCTGGTGGAAGAGCGAGCGGCGACGCCACCCCGATTTGTTGGACTTCACCCGCGAGCTGCTACTGCCCGGCGGCGACGACGCCTCGGGCTACCCCGACACCTGGGTGCAGGGGGACCTGACCCTGGGGTTGGAGTACGTCTTCGACCCCGGCAGCGCCAACGACGGCGTGAGCGTGCTGGTGCCCGTGGAGGTGCTGGGGCGGCTGCGCCCCGACGGTTTCGACTGGCTCGTGCCGGGCCTGCGCCCCGAGCTGGTGGTGGCCACCATCCGGGCCCTGCCCAAGCGGGTGCGACGCCAGTTAGTGCCGGCCCCCGATGTGGGCGCTCAGGTGTGGGCCGCCATGGAGCGGGATTACCCGACGCCGCCGGGCGCCAGTGCCCCACGAGTCCCCTTCGAGGAGGCCTTTGCGGCGACGACGGCGCGCCTGCGCGGCGTGGAACTCACTGAGGCGGACTGGGCGGAGGCCGCCCAGCGACTGCCCGACCACTTGAAGATGGCCTTCACCGCCCTGGACGCCGCCGGGCGGGTGCTGGGGCGGGACACGGACCTGGTGGCGCTGCAGCAGCGCCTGTCGGGGCGCACCGAGGCCGCGGTGCGCCAGGTGGTGCGCGGGGCCCTGGCTCAGGCCATGGCCGAGGCCACCGAGCGGGAGGCCTCACGGGGCCGCCGGGGCCCTGGGGGGAGCGGATCGTCCCGCCCGGGCGGCTCATCCCAGGGCGGCGCGTCCTCCGGGGGGCGCCGGGGCCGCGGGGGTGCCTCCCCCGGTCGTGCTCCCGGCGCCGGGGCGCCCGGGCGGCCCCCGGCCCCGGGGGTGGAGCCAGGGGCGGCCCCGGGTGCCGGCGGGCCGGGGGCGGGCGGAGGGGACGCGGGCGCCTCAAGGCGCAGGAGCGCCCTTCGCGCCGGGCTCGCCGAACGCACGGGCCTGACCGACTGGCCCCAGCATGTGCCCGGCCTGGGGGACCCGCAGGCCTCCACCATTCCGGCGACCGTGGAGTCCACGGGCGCAGCGGGTCTGATTGTGCGCGGCTACCCCACGCTCCTGGCCGCGGGAGGGGCGGCGCCGCTGCGGCCCAGCGCCGGCGGGCAGCGGGCCGGGGCGGATTCGGCGGGGACTCCGAGCCGGGCCGGTGCGGCGGGCGCACAGGATTCTTCACGCCGAGCCGGCGGAGCATTGGGGCCGAGCGCGGACCTGATGATCCTGTCGGACGCCGTCGGCCAGGCCCGCGAGCACGGAGCCGGGGTAACGGCCCTGGCCCTGGCCCGCACGATGCTGCCGACGGGCCGGGTCTCCAGCCGGTGGAGCGGATCGGAGGCGTTAACGCTGGCGGCCTCCCCCTACCGCAGCACCGAGGAGTTGGTGGCCGACCTGCAGCTGGCGGCAGCGCGCGGCGTGGCGGACCGGTGGGCCACTGCGACCGGGCGGCCCTTGGCCCAGGTGCGCGAGCGGGCCGTCTTCACTGCTCTGGTGGGGGTCATGCGCCAGGAGTTGGAGGACGAGGTTCACCGGCTCGCACAGATCGTGGTGCGCACGCTCTCAGCGCAGCGGGACGTGGAGCGGGCCGTGGGGGCGCACACCTCGATGGCGCTGCTGCCGGTTTTGCAGCAGGTGCGCAAGCACGCCGCCGAGCTGGTCTTCGACGGCTTCATCACGGTCACACCGGCCACCGAGCTGGCGCACCTGCCCCGCTTCCTGACGGCTCTGGCCATGCGCGTGGACAGGGCGGCCTCCTCGCCGTCCGCGGCCGCCCAGGATGCGGCGCTGGCCTACCAGGTCGGCGAGGCCCTGGAACTGGTGTCTCAAGCGAGGGCGCGGGCGGCGGCGCTGCCCCCCAACGCCGAGCGCGAGGCGGTGCTGGTGGAGGCCACGTGGATGGTTGAGGAACTGCGGGTGAGCCTGTTCGCCCAGAGACTGGGCACGAGCCGTAAGGTCAGTATGAAGCGTTTGAGCAAGCTCCTGGCCGCGGTCTGAGAGGCCGCGGCTCAATGCCCGCGCGACCGTAGGCGCGCCCCAGGACGGTGGCGTCCTGTGGTGCCGCCGGGCGCAGTCCGGGCAGGCGGGCGGCAGTACCCTGGCTCACCCCTGGCCCCGCCCGACGACGGCGCCCAGGACCAGGCCGTGCACGGGGTTCAGCTGGCGCGCCCGCGCCGCCCCGCCGGCCCGTTCGGGGCCTTAAAGCACGGCGGACATGAGGCGGCAGACGTTGTCAATGTAGCGGCGGTACCAGGGCTCGGCCGCCCACTCGGCGACGGTGAGCTCGGAGGATACGCCCCGGTAGTACTCGTCGTTGTGGCGCAGCAGGTCGTCGAGGTCCCCGCCGAAGGCCAGCAGCATCATCTCGTAGTTCAGGGCGAAGGAGCGGAAGTCCATGTTGGATGAGCCAATGACCCCGACCTCCCCGTCGACCGTCATGTACTTGGCGTGCAGCACCGCCGGCGCCGGGTAGCGGTAGATGCGCACCCCGGCGGACAGCAGCGCTGAGTAGTAGGAGCGCTGGGCGTGGTTGACAATGAACTGGTCGGACTCCTGGCCGACGAAGAGTTCGACGTCAACCCCCCGGTAGGACGCGGAGGTCATTGCCGCTAGCAGCGCCTCGTCGGGGATGAAGTAGGGGCTGGTAATGGACACGCGCTCCTTCGCCCCGTGGATGAGGGACAGGAACATCCGCAGGTTGGGCTGGGTGGGGTATCCGGGCCCGGAGGGAATGATCTGCATGGCGTTGAGGACGGCGTCGGGGCGTCCGGGCTGGGGCGCAGGATCCCCGACGGCGGGGGGGCGCCCGCCGCTGGCCTGCATCTGCAGCCAGGCCGACTGCCGGGCGGACAGGTCGACGACGTCGAGCTGCTCACCGGATTCGAAGAACCAGTCCATGGCGAACACGGCCTGGGCCTCGGCCACGATTTCCCCGGTGACTTCTACGGACAGGTCTTCCCAGACGCGTCCGGCCCTCTGGTTGGAGCGCAGCCGGTAGGTGGGGTCAATAATGTTGTGGCTGCCGATGAAGGCGCGGGCGGAGTCAACGATCAGGACCTTGCGATGGTTGCGCAGGTCGGGGCGGCGCCAGCGCCGCTTGTGCGGCAGTAGCGGCATCATGAGGTGCCACTCAATGCCGGCGGCGGTCAAGCGCGCCCCCAGGCTTCTCCATCCGGGGTACTTGCGTGAGCCCAGATGGTCCAGGAGGAGGCGCACTTTGACGCCGCGGGCGGCGGCGCGGGCCAGTGCCGAGTAGAAGATGTCAGTGACCTCGTCCCAGCTTTGAATGTAGAACTCAATGTGGACATGGTCGGTGGCGGCGTCAATGGCGCGCGCCATGACCTGGTAGGTGGACACGGAATCCGAGTGCAGGGCAATGACCTCGCCGGTGACGCAGGGAAGACCGGTTAGCCGCCGGTTCATGCGCAGCACCGAATCCAGGGAGGACGAGGGCCTGGCACCGGGCGGGGTGTCGGCCATGTCGCGCGTATAGGCCAAGGTGGTTTCGTTGACGGCTAGTTGCTGCTCGTAGCGCTTCCCGCTGACCCAGGGGCTGCCCAGGAGCAGATAAAGGGGCAGGCCGACGACCGGCAGTAGGAAAATGAGCAGGAGCCACGCCGTGGACGAGGAGGGCCTGCGGTTCTCCGGAACAGTTCCCAGGGCCACAATCTTGATGAAGTACTCCGCCACGACCCACAGGGTGGTGAGAACCGGCGGCAAGGTCATATGCGCATAATGCCACGCCGGTGGCGGCCGGACCCGCATGAGGCCCCGGTCAGGTCGCGGACCGCGCTTAAGCATGGCGATGGCCCGCCCCGGTATGGATCAACCGGGCCGGGCCTATCGCATCGAAGTCGCTAGCCGGTTCCCACGCCGGAAGCGGTACTCCCTTCACCGAGCGACAGAACCGCATTCCCTTGGCTACGGCCCCGCCTCCAGGGCGACCCTTCAACAGCACTCCCCAGTACCTCGTGGCCGCCTCTGGTCGGTGGCAGTAACTACTATGCGGGTCCCGCCTGAGAAAACACCCCAGATCGCCCTGAAAAACCCCTGGGAATCAAGGGGGCGGTGGCGAACCAATACACCCGGGACCGGCAGTGCGCCCGGCTCGTCCCGGCCCCGGCGCCCTCAGGTCGAAGGGGTCGGATCGCCGAAGAAGCGACGGAAGTAGCCGTAGAAATTCCAGTTCCCCCAGCTGGTGCACTCATCCCCGCCCGCGGCGGCGGCGGCGTTGGGCTGGTAGGGCGTGTAGGCGTACAGGCCGGCAGTGGCCTGGTTGGCGGCGGTGAACGCGGAGCTGCCGCAGGCGGCGTCCGGGGAGTAGGCCACCTGCGTCGTCTTGCCCGCCACCACCTGAAAATCCTCGGGGATGAGCCGGTAGCGCTGGAACTGGGAGGCCGCCCCGTAGATCTGGGCGAAGAATCCGGCCCACTCCTCATTGCAGGACCGCCCGTCCGGGCAGCCGTAGCCGGCGGCGGCCTCATAGGCCCAGGCGCTCAGAGTGGGGCCGGAGGCGGTGAGCAGCCCCTGCTCCTTCTGGATGAGGACCAGCAGGACCTGAGGGTTAATGTCACAGGCGAGGGCCACCTTAGAGATAATGTCGGCGGCGGTCTCCCCCCTGGCCCCTTTGTAGCCGCCGGGGCAGGTAATGGAGGCGTCGCGGTCCTCGGTGTCGAAAACGGCCTCAGCCAGGCAGACGGTGCCGTCCTCCCCCGGCTGACACCCCTCGTTAATATTCTCGATGAAGGCCGCGATCTCATCACGGCTCATCGCGGTCTCATCGTAGAAGATCTCGTCGTCAATAATGTGCTCGGGATCAAAGCCGGTCATGTCGAGGTAGACGGGGGCGGGGGCGGTGGCGTCGGGGCTCTGAGAGGCCACCACCTGCCTGTTGAGGCGCATGGTGTTGACCGCCATGGCACCGGCAAGGACGACGGCCACCAGCACCGCGAGCAGCACCGCTGTGTGCAGCGCCCTCAGCCAGCGACGGCGCCGTCGCAGCCTCAATGTTGCGTTCAACCGCTTTCGGTTGGAACGACGGCGGGAGGGGCGGTTGTGGGCGGAGCCGGCGCCCCGGTGGGTCTTTCTACTGCCGGCGGCTCCTGCGGCCCTGCCGGTGTGCGTCGCGCGCTGGTTTGAAGCCCGGCTCGTCGTGGTGCGGGTCTGCGCCTGCCGGTCTGCGGCGCCTCGAGTGCCGCGCCGTTTGCCCTTCTGGCCGCGCCCTGCGCCTTTCTGGCCGTGCCTTGCTCCAACGCTGCGGCTGACGGCGGTGGCGCGCTTGGCGTCGTACCTGCGGTGGCTGGCGGACTGCCGGGCGGTGCTCTTCGACCCGCGACCGGAGGCGCGAGGAGTCCGCCCCACGGCGTGCGAGCCCTTGTCGGGCTGCCGCGAGGCGCTCGCAGCCTTATTGGTCTTATTGGTCTTATTGACCCGATTGACCCGCCCCGGGGTGCGCGCGGCCCTGTCGGCCCGCCCCGAGGAGCGCACAGCCCTGTCAGTCCGCGCGGCTTTGCCGGGCTGCCGCGAGGCGCGCGCGGCTTTGCCGGGCTGCCGCGAGGCGCGCGCGGCTTTGCCGGGCTGCCGGGAGGCGCGTACGGCGCTACCAGTCCGCCGAGTACTGCGATGACGCCCGGCTGCACCGCCCTTCTTGCTGGCGGTACCCATGCGGCCGCCACTAGCCCGCCGCCCGTTGACAGGGCGGCGTCCAGGGCGAGGCTTCAAGGAGGAACGCATCGCCGCCATGCTCCCACACCCGCGTCACGACCTGGCCCCGGCGTGCCTCACGCCACTGTGATTCGTGTCCGAAGCCGCCGCTAGGCTGTCGATGTGGACCTGTCCAATGTTCTCAGCCTCGCCCGCGCACTCATGGAGGAGCACGGGGTGGGCGCCTGGGGCCTGGAATTCGACCGGGCCCGCAGGCGCGCGGGCCAGACGGACCACGCCCGCAGGCGCATCACCCTGTCACGTCACCTCATGGCCCTGTACAAGGAGACGGAGGTGCGCGAAACCATCCTGCATGAGATCGCTCATGCCCGCGTCGGCGCCGCCCATGGGCACGACGCCGTCTGGGCCGCTGAGGCCCGCAGGATCGGTTCCAGCGGACAACGGCTCGTGGCCGAGCACGCTCCGCGAATCGAGGGCAGGTGGGTGGGCACCTGCCCGGCCGGTCACACCATCAACCGCATGCGCAGGCCCGCCGCGCCCATGGCCTGCGCCCGCTGCGGACAGTCCTTCCGCCTGGATCACCTGCTGTCCTGGACATACGACGGCGCACCCATGACTCCTGAGAGGATCGGCGAGCGCTACGCCCGGATCCTGGCCCGGGTGCGCCGGAGCCAGGCGTGACCCCGCCGGGCCGTGAGGGCATTAGCACCGGCCCGGCGTTAACGCCGGGCCGGGCGGGCCTCAGTAACCGTAGGAAGAAGAAGACGTGCCTTGGAAAAGGGTAAGGCCCCCCAGCACCAAGAAAATGATCGAGAGAACGACGCCAATGAGCATCCAGATGAACTGCGCCCGCGCCCAGTTCTTGCGCGACTCCGAGGCGCTCCCGCCGAAAGCGACCACAAGCAGGTAGATGAACCCCACCAGGGGAATCGCGCAGATGAACAACGTGAGCATCCAAGCACCCACGGAGTCTGCTGGATTAGTCGTCTGGGGGGCGTAGTGGACGGTCTGGGCCGGGGCCTGCTGGGCGGGAGGCTGAGCCGGATAGTAGGATGACACGACTGTTTCCTCTCAGATGCGATGTCGCCACGCGACGCGGGAAGATTCCTGGCCCCCAGCCTAGGCCCTGCGGGCCAGGTGCGACGAGGAGCAGGAGGGGGGAGAAGAGCCCGTTGCGTTTCCTCCTGTCGGCGGATCCGCTGGGCGACTGGAACTCGGGAAGATAAGCCATGTAGCTCATAGAACTCATGGCAGCACCGCCAGTGTACAGCCGCTCCCAACCAGAAAGGGCCGCATTATGCTCGTCACCACCACCCCCACCGTCGAGGGCTACCCCATCACCCAATACCTGCGCATCGTGTGCGGTGAGACCATTGCTGGAGTCAATGTGTTCAAGGACCTCGCCGCGGGCATCCGCAATGTGGTGGGCGGCCGTTCCGAGGCCTACGAGCGGGAGCTCACTCAGGCCCGCGAGACCGCCCTGGCGGAGATGGTTCAGCGCGCCCAGGAGCTCGGCGCTGAGGGCGTTGTCGGTGTGGACATCGACTACGAGACGCTGGGCACCGACAATGGCATGCTCATGGTGACCGCCTCGGGGACCGCCGTGCGCTTCTCCGCCGTCAGGAACTGAACCTGGCGGCGCGCCATCCCTCACCGCTCAGGCCCGCCCCTCGCGGGGCGGGCAGCCATAGGACGGGCAGCGCGCAGCTTCATCGGCACCCGACTCACCCATAGCGCCCGCCCCCTTGAGGGGCGGGCCGCGCAGTTTTACGGGGCCCTGGTTCTACAGCGCCCTGAGGGCGCTCAGGGGTGCCCGGCCCCACCAGCCGCAGATCTCGCCCGCCCGCGCCCTCTCCTCGGCTCCTAGGCGTGCCGGCTGCGCCCGAGCGTGGATTCGCGCACCACCAGCTCCGGGGTGAAGACCACATTGCGCACCTCATCCCCCGCCGTCAACAGCAGGTCGGCCGCGGCCCCGCCGAGTTTGCGCATGGGTTGGTGGACGCTGGTCAGCGGGATAATGAGCTCGGAGGCCACTGAAATGTCGTCGTAGCCGACAATGGCGACGTCGTCGGGGATCCTCAGGCCCTGGCGACGAACCTCCCGCATGGCCCCAATGGCCATGAGGTCATTGGCGCAGAACAGGGCGGACGGCGGGTTGGGCCTCCGCAGCAGACTGGCCGCCCCCGCCGCGCCGGCGTCGGCGCTAAAGGCCCTGCCCTCGACAACGACCTCAACCTCCTCCAGCACCTCGGCCACGTCGAGCCCCGCCTCGACAATGGCGGCCAGAACGCCCTCGCGCCGATCAGCGGCCTGGCGCACGGACAGGGGGCCATTGACCAGGCCAATCCGGCGGTGCCCCAAGTCCACGAGGTGGTCAATGGCCGCGCGGGCCCCGGCGACGTCGTCGCCTGAGACAGTGGACAGAGCCCTGGAGATGGGCGGGTGGTCCATGAGGACCACGGGGATGGAACGGTCGATGAGCACACCCAGGTTGTCCAGAGTGGAGGCCGAGGGGGTAATGATGACGCCGCGGGCGTCCAGCCCGGCGAGAATCCCCATGAGATCGCGCTCTCGAGCGGCGTCGGAGTCGGTGGAGCCGACCAGGGGGATGCTCTCGTCTTCGCGCAGCCGATCCTCGATACCGCGGGCCGCCTCGGTGAAGAAGGGGTTGGCGATGTCGTGGACGAGGACCCCCACCAGGGAGGAGCCGCCGCGGCGCAATCGGCGGGCCGTCTCCGAGCGCACGAAGCCGAGCTTTTCAATGGCGGCCTCGACACGTTCACGGGTGGCCTGGGCGACGCGGTCGGGGTGGTTGAGGACGTGGGAGACAGTGCCCACCGACACACCGGCCAGGGCGGCGACATCGCGCACTGAGGGGCGTCCGCTCTGGGGGCGGACGGGGGCGGAAGGCATGATTTCTCCTCTCAGGCGGGGCCGGCCGCATCCTGATCGCTGTCCAAGCATAGGGGCCAGGTCGGATCCCGGCCCTCAAACCTCTTGATGAAACGCTTCAAAGCGCGCTACGCTCACTCTCACTGAAACGATTCACATCAGTTCGTCCCCTCGGGTCCGCCCGCCGCAACGAAGCGCCGCAAGCACGGCACCACCCCATCCAGCCCACCAGTACCGAACCGCAGCGAACCGCCCCGCCCGACGAAACGGAGAACCGCCATGCCCAGCCCCGCACTGTCCGACCTCACCGCGCAGGCCCGCAGCCTGCTCCGAACCCAGACCATTGAGTTGCCGAGTTGGGCCTTCGGCAACTCCGGCACCCGCTTCCGCGTGTTCACTACTGCCGGCGTGCCCCGCGACCCCTTCGAGAAGATCGACGACGTCGCCGAGGTCAACCGGCTCACCGGCATCACCCCGCGCGTCTCCCTCCACATCCCCTGGGACGCCGTGGACGACTACGAGGCCCTGCGCCGCCACGCGGAGCAGCAGGGAGTGTCCATCGGCACCATTAACTCCAACGTCTTCCAGGACGAGGACTACAAACTCGGCTCCCTGACCAACCCGGACGCCGCGGTGCGCCGCAAGGCCATTGACCATCACAAGGAGTGCATTGAGGTCATGCGCGCCACTGGCGCCCCGGCCCTCCACCCGGCCAAATGACGAGCTTCAACCACTATGCCCTTGGCGCAGTCACCCAGTGGCTGCTCGACGACGTCGCCGGCCTGGCGCTGGACAGCCCGGGGGGCGGCGCCCTGCGCGTGGCTCCGCAGGTGGGGCACGGATTCACCCGCGCCTCGGTGGTGCGCCGCCTGCCTGATGGCGTAGCACGGGCGGCCTGGGAGCTCGACGGCGACCGGCTGCACCTGAGCGTCCAGGTGCCGGTGGGGTCCACGGCGCGGATTGTGCTGCCCGGCACCGAGCCGGAGACGGTGGGGCACGGCCTGCACGAGCGCACGGTGGGCGCGCCGGCCGAGTCGGCGGGTGCCGCCATCGGCACAGTGCGCGACCTTATTGATGACGAGGAGGCGTGGAGGCGGACCTGTGAGGCGGTCGCCGCCAGCGGACATCCGGCCTACGCTGACGACCCGTCCGGCGCGCTGACGAAGCTCCTCACCCACGAGCTGGATTCGCCCGTCGCCGTTGTCCCCAGTGCGGCCACTATGTACGGCTTCATCCCCGGTCTGGAGGGCGTGCACAAGGCGCTCTCCCAGGTGGTGGCAACCCTGGACTGAGGCCGCATTCTCACCCTCGCGGCCCCCGCCCCCTCGCTCCTCCCCTCCCGCCCTCGCCCTCCCGCTCCTCCCCTCCAACGAAATCCTCACAGCGCGACGTCCCGGGACGTTGTGCTGTGAGGATTTCGTTGGAGGAGGTTGGGGGCGAGGGGCCGACTCTTGACGGGACGGACCACCGCAACCTATTTTTGAGTCGTTTCAATGACGAGCATCCGGAGTCACCGTGACCATCCGCCGCAGCGCCCAGCGCACCCCCCTCACACCCACCCGCCCCACCACGCCTGAGCCCACGATCACCGCCGCCGCCCTGCCCGACCCCATTGGCCCGCTGGCCGCCCCCCGCCACCTGCGCATCGAGCACCACCTGAGCGGCGATGTCCTGGGCGGCGCCTGGCCGGCCCCCCGCCTGAGCTGGGAGGTGCCCACGGCCCCCGCGCTGTGGACCCCCACCCGCGCCGAACTCGAGATCACTCGCACCGCCCTGAACGGCACTCCCCTGCCCGGCACCGGCACCACCGGCCACCCCGGCACCAACACCGGCGCCACCACCCGCCCCGACACCGGCACCACCGTCCGCCCCAACCCCGAGGTCGTCCCCCTGGAGGTCGCCGACGGCGTCCTGGCGCCCTGGCCCGCCGCGCCTTTGGGCTCCCGCGAGCGCGTCGTCCTGCGGGTGCGCGTGGCCGGCGCCCCGAGCGCGCAGGGCCCGGCCGGCGCCCCCTGGTCGCCATGGTCCGCCCCCCTGGTCTACGAGACCGGACTACTGAGCCCCCAGGACTGGCGGGCCCTGCCCGTGGGTCCCGCCTGGCCCGAGAACCCGACCTCCCGGCGTCGCCCGCCCCGGGTTCGCGGCGAGATCACCGTGGATCGCCCGGTGGCGGCCGCCCGCGTCTACCTCAGCGCTCACGGCCTCATCCGCGCCGAACTCGACGGGGTGCGCATTGGCGCTGACGAGCTGGTCCCCGGCTGGACCGTCTACGACGAGCGCCTCGCCGCCCGCGCCTATGACGTCACCGCCGCGCTGTTGGCCGCCAGTGCCCGGGGCGACGGCGTGGGCCCCCACGCCGTCGGCGCCCAGCTCGCCGACGGCTGGTACCGGGGCCACATCGGTTTCGACGGCGGCTACCACAATCTCTACGGGGAGGACGTCGCCGCCATTGTTCAGCTCGAGCTCACCCACACCGATGGCAGCCGCACCCTCCATGCCACGGACGCCACCTGGAGCGCCGGGGCCGGGGAGATCCTTTTCACCGGCCTGTACGAGGGTGAGACCGTGGACGCACGCCTGGCCGACCCCGCCTGGTCCCGCCCCGGCTATGAGGCCACGCCGGACAGGGGCTGGAGCCCGGTGCGCGTGGGCGACCCCCAGGGGCGGCGTCTGGTCATGGCCACTGACGCGCCCGTGCGCGCCATTGAGACTCTGGAGCCGGTCAGCGTCACCCGCCACGGGGCCGAGCACCTCACCCTGGGCGATGTCGACCTGCCCGCCGCCCCAGAGCGCTACATCCTGGACTTCGGGCAGAACATCTCCGGGCGCCTGCGCCTGAGCGTGGCCGGTCCGGCCGGCACCGTTATCCGCCTGCGGCACGCCGAGGTCCTGGAGGGCAACTCTCCCGGCGGGGAGCTCGGCACCCGCCCCCTGCGCGAGGCCGCCGCCACCGACACCTACACCCTGCGCGGTCGGGGGCTCGACGGAGGGGTGCGCGAGGAGTGGGAACCGGCCTTCACCATCCATGGCTTCCGCTACGCCGAGGTCGTCGGCTGGCCGGGAGGCGCCGACCCGGAGGCGGTCACGCGCGACATTGCCTCAAGCGTGCGGGCCGTCGTCGTCCACACCGACATGGAGCGCCTGGGGGCTTTCACCTGCTCCCACGAGCTGGTCACCCGCCTGCACGAGAACTCGCGTTGGTCTATGCGCGGCAACTTCGTGGCCATCCCCACCGATTGCCCTCAGCGCGACGAGCGCCTGGGCTGGACCGGGGACATCCAGGCCTTCACCCCGACCGCGGCCTTCCACTACCGCTGCTCGGGCCTGCTGGCGTCCTGGTTGACCGACCTGGCTATTGAGCAGCGCAGGCACGGCACCGTGCCCTGGTATGTGCCGGTCATCCCCGGCGGCTTCTGGACCCCGCCGCGCCCGGCGGCGGTGTGGGGCGACGCCGCCACACTGGTGCCCTGGGAGCTCTACCGGGCGACCGGGGACACGGGGCTCTTGGAGCAGCAGTACGAGTCGGCGAAGCAGTGGGTGGATCTTGTGGACCGCCTGGCGGGCCCCAGTCACATCTGGGACACCGGCTTGCAGCTGGGCGACTGGCTCGACCCGGCCGCCCCACCGGATGATCCCATGCGGGCCCTGACGGACCGCTACCTGGTGGCTACCGCCTTCTTCGCCCATTCCGCCCGGGTCATGTCCCAATGGGCCACTGTCCTGGGGCGCGGCCGGGATGCGGCCCACTATGGGGAGTTGGCCGACGACGTCGCCGCGGCCTTCCGGGGCCGCTACGGGGCCGACGGCGGGCGCCTGAGCTCGCACTCCCAGACCGCCTACGCCCTGGCGATCGCCTTCGACCTGTGCGGGGGCGAGCAGGAGCGGGCTCGCGCCGGGGAGCACCTGGCGGCCCTGGTCGCCGACGCCGACGATCATGTGGCCACCGGCTTCGCCGGTACGCCGGTGGTGACCGCGGCCCTGTCGGACACCGGCCAGATTGAGGCCGCCTACCGTCTCCTGGAGCAGACCACCTGCCCCTCCTGGCTTTACGCGGTCACCATGGGGGCGACCACCACCTGGGAGCGGTGGGACTCCCTGCTGCCGGACGGCTCCATTAACCCCGGGGGCATGACGAGTTTCAACCACTATGCGCTGGGCGCGGTGGCCGCTTGGCTTCAGCGCACCGTGGGCGGCCTGGCGCCCGCCGAGCCCGGCTACCGGGTGATGGAGGTGGCCCCGCAGCCCGGCGGCTCCTTGACCTCCGGCGAGTCGGTGCACCGCACCCCCTACGGGTGGGCCGCGTCCTCTTGGCGACTGGAGGCCGGTTCCTCATTCCGCCTGGAGGTGGTGGTGCCGGTGGGCGCCAGGGCCCGGGTGCGCTTGCCGGGCGTCAATGGCGAGGTGATTGAGCTTGGGCACGGGCGCCACCGCCTGAGCGCACCTCTGTGACGCGGCCCGCACCATACACTCGTGTCTTCCAGATAAACTGACCAACGAGCCGATAGATAGGCAGTCTCTTGAGCGAAGGAGCTCACCCCATGACAACCACCACCCCCGCGTCTCCGTTCTCCCCCGACCTTCAGCGCCGCGCCACCGAGCTCGTCGCCCAGATGACCCTGGAGGAGAAGGCCGGCCTGACCTCCGGATCCGACTTCTGGCACACCAAGGGGGTGGAGCGCCTGGACCTGGAGCCGGTCATGGTCACCGACGGCCCCCACGGGCTGCGCAAGCAGGCGGGCGACACCGACCACCTGGGCCTCAACGCTTCGGTGCCCGCCACCTGCTTCCCGACCGCCGCGGCGCTGGGCTCCACCTGGGACCCCGAGCTCGTCGAGCGCGTGGGCCGGGCCCTGGGTGAGGAGACCGCCGCCAACGACGTCGCTGTCATCCTGGGCCCGGGCGTCAATATGAAGCGCTCCCCCCTGTGCGGGCGCAACTTCGAGTACGTCAGCGAGGATCCGCTGCTGGCCGGCCGTATTGCCGCCGCCCTGGTGGCCGGCATCCAGTCCCAGGGCGTGGGCACCTCCCTGAAGCACTTCGCCGCCAACAACCAGGAGACCGACCGCCTGCGCGTGGACGCCCAGGTCGACGAGCGCACCCTGCGCGAGGTCTACCTGCCCGCCTTCGAGCAGGTGGTCCGCCGCTGCCAGCCCTGGACCGTCATGTGCTCCTACAACAGGATCAACGGCACCTACGCCTCCGAGGACCCCTGGCTGCTCACCGAGGTCCTGCGCGAGCAGTGGGGTTATGAGGGGCTGGTGGTCTCGGACTGGGGCGCCGTCAACGAGCGCGTCCCGGGCCTGGCCGCCGGCCTGGACCTGGAGATGCCCGCCTCCGGCGGCCGCACCGACGCCCAGGTGGTCGCCGCCGTGCGCTCCGGTGAGCTCGACGAATCCGTCCTGGACGCGGCCGCCACCCGCGTGACCGCCATGATCCTGGCCGGCCACGCCACCCTGGGGGCGCGCACCGGCGTCGGCTCCGACGGCGCCACCGCCTTCGACGCCGACGCCCACCACGCCATTGCCCGTCAGGCAGCCGCGGCCGGCACGGTGCTGCTGCGCAATGACAAGGTCCCGGGGCCCGACGGCGCTGCCCCGGTCCTGCCCCTGAGCGCCGCCGGCCTCACTGCCGAGGCGCCCCTGGCGCTCATTGGCGAGTTCGCCCGCACCCCCCGCTACCAGGGGGCCGGCTCCTCCCAGATCAACCCCACCCGGCTGGACACCGCCCTAGAGGCCTTCGAGGCCGCCCTGGGGGCCCGGGCCGTGCGCTTCGCCCCCGGCTACCGCCTAGCGGAGGCCGCGGGCAAGCCCGGCCAGGAGCTGGGCGCAGCCGAATTGCGTCAGCAGGCCGTTGAGGCCGCCCGCGGCGCCACCGCCGTCATTGTCGCCGGCCTGCCCCAGGCCTCCGAGTCCGAGGGCTACGACCGCACCCACATGGACATCCCCACCGACCAAGTCGACCTCATTCGCGCCGTGGGCGAGGCGGCCGCCCGCACTGTGGTGGTGCTCGTGGGCGGCTCGGCCATGGAAGTGGCCAGCTGGCAGGAGGCCGCCGACGCCCTGCTGGTGGCCTGGCTGGGCGGCCAGGCCGGCGGCAGCGCCATCGCCGACGTGGTCCTGGGGGCCGTGGCCCCCACCGGTCACCTGGCCGAGACCCTGCCGGTGGCCCTGAGCGACGTCCCCGCCCAACTCAACTTCCCCGGGGCCGACTCGCAGGTGCGCTACGGGGAGGGGGTCTTCATCGGCTACCGCGCCTTCGACGCCATGAGCCGGGAGGTGGCCTACCCCTTCGGGCACGGCCTGACCTACACGAGCTTCGCGCTGAGCGACCTGGTGGTCGCCCCCGCCGCCGGCTCGGGGGCGGTTGTGGCCGGCGGGGCCATGAGCCCGGCTGACACCGCCGCCCAGGACACGGTCCTGGCCACCGTGCGCGCCACCGTGACCAACACCGGTGCCCGTGAGGGCGCCCAGGTGGTCCAGCTCTACGTGGGCCGCGAGGGCACCGGTCACGTCCAGCGCGCCGCCCGGGAGCTGGCGGGCTTCGCCAAGGTGAGCCTGGCCCCCGGCGAGAGCCGGGAGGTGGAGCTGCCGGTCACCCAGCGCGACCTCGCCTTCTGGGACGCCCCCACGGGCGCCTGGGTGGTGGAGGCCGGGCGGTACACGGTGAACGTGGGCTTCTCCAGCCGCGACCTGCCCCTGGCGGAGAGCATTGAGGTCCAGGCGCCGCCCCTTGTCCGCCCGCTCAAGATGGACTCCAGTGTCAAGGAGTGGTTGGACCACCCGGTGGGCGGCCCGCTCATGCGCGCCGAGCTGCCCGAGTTCGTGGCCGGCCTGGAGGCGGACCCGAGCACCTACGAGCTCATGACCCCCATGCCCGCCAACCGGCTGGCCGTCTTCCCGGGCGGTTTCGGCTGGGAGCGCTACCTGGCGTTGCTCGCCCGGGCCCAGCGGGCTGAGCCGCCGGCCTGAGCCGGCGCACGCCCGCCGGCGCTGGGGTCGAGCATTGGCCTTGACCTCAGCGCCGGGTCGCGCCTTCGGCACCGGGCCACAATCGCAGACCGCCCGTCCGGGCCGAGCCGGCGCACACCCACCAACGGGGCGGCGCGGCCCCGCATACTCACACGGTCGCGGACGACGCGCCCAGGTACTCCAACCAGCGCTCGTAGTGGTCCAGGACATCGTGGGCCACCTGGTCGGTCGACCAATCCATGACGTCGTAGCCCTGGCCGCCCCCGCGCGGACGTACTTCCAGGCGCACGGTGAGGTCGTCGGCCTCGTGGACGACGGCGCCGTAGGCCGGTACTGGCGCCTGGACCATGCGCACCACGTAGCGGAAGGAGTCCCGGCCGAAGGAGCGTTCGACCGCCGTCGGCGAGCCCTCCTCCTTGGGGGGCTCCGCCCCCGGCGAGGTCACCACCAGGGTGGCCCGCCCCAGGAAGTTGCGGTCGTCGTCGGGGTCCTGGGCGCTGTCGCCCTCCACATAAACCTCGGCCAGCAGGTCCTCCTTGCGCAGCTCGACGGCCACCGCCTCCAGCGCCGGCACGATCCGGTTGTCCAGGGCCCGCTTGGCGCGGGCCGGGGAGACCGAGTCGAAGGTGTGGGAGAGGCGGTCCCGCCACGAGGAGCGGCCCAGTCCCGCGGCGCTCCCGGTGAAGCCCAGGGCGCGGTTGCGGTAGGCCTGAGAGCGGGCCTCATTGCGGCTGGCCTCCGACCTCAGAGCCTTCCACAGGCAGGCCATGACGATAATGAGCACGAAGGAGAAGGGCAGGGCCATGACGATCGTGGCCTGCTGAAGGATGGGGATGCCGCCGGCCACGAGCATGGCGATGGTCAACACCCCGGTTAACGAGGCCCAGAAGATCCGCAGCCAGGCGGGGGCGTCCTGGTGCTCGCCGCGCTGGCGAACACACAGATTGGACATGACCAGGGCGCCGGAGTCGGCAGATGTCACGTAGAAGAGGATGCCGACGAACAGGGCGATGGCAATGACGATGGTGCCTCCCGGCAGGGAGCCCAGGAGCATGTAGAGGCCCTGCTCGGGCTGAGCCTGGGTGGTTTCGGCGAAGTGGGTGTTCCCGGAGCGGATCATATCCAGGGCGTGGTTGCCGAAGATCGACACCCACATGACCACGTAGCTGAAGGGCAGGACCAGGGAGCCCAGGACGAACTGGCGGATGGTGCGCCCCCGGGAGATGCGGGCCAGGAACATGCCGACGAAGGCGGCCCAGGTAATCCACCAGGCCCAGAAGAACAGCGTCCACCCGTTCATCCAGGCGTCGGGCCGGTCGTAGGCGTAGGTCTCCAGCGTCAGCAGCGGGAACT
Organism: Actinomyces oricola; assembly: GCF_004104015.1. Lineage (GTDB taxonomy): Bacteria > Actinomycetota > Actinomycetes > Actinomycetales > Actinomycetaceae > Actinomyces > Actinomyces oricola. The sequence goes on from NZ_RYFV01000008.1 coordinate 78,330, forward strand.
GGGTGAGGAAGTCGCCAATGGACCCCACCAGGGCGTCGAGAAGGAAAGCGGTGTTGCCTGTGACCAGGACCCACAGGGCCAGGCCGATCGCCAACAGCACATTGATATTGGACAGCATGCGCACCCCCCGGTCGACGCCGGAGACTGCTGAGACGGTCGCCATGACCACTGACAGGGTGATGAGCCCAATCTGGGTGCTGATGCCCTGCGGCAGCCCGAAGAGGATGGTCAGGGCGACATTGAGTTGGACGACGCCGACCCCCAGGGAGGCGGCAATGCCGAAGACCCCTCCCACGAGCGCGGCGGTGTCCACAATGTCGCCGGCCACCCCCTCAACGCGGTCCCCCAGCAGGGGGCGCAGGGTGGAGCGCACCGCCAGGGTGTCGCGGCGCCGGTAGGCGAAGTAGGCCATGGCGACGCCCACCAGTGAGTACAGGCCCCAGCCGGAAATGCCGTAGTGGAAGAGCGTGAGCACAATGGCCTGGCGGGCCGCCGCAATGGTCTCCGCCTCACCGGTGGGAGGGCTCGCGTACTGGGCCACGGGCTCGGCGACGGCGAAGAACATGATCCCGGTACCAATGCCCGCGGCGAAGAGCATGGCCGCCCAGGAGAAGGTGGAGAAATCCGGGGTGGAGTTCGATGGCCCCAGGCGTACGGTGCCGAAGCGGGACAGCGCCAGGACCACCATGAACACGAGGACCACGGAGATAAGCAGAATATAGAAGGAGCCGAACCAGCGGCCGGCCCAGTCCACCGCCGCGTCGAAGGCGCCCTGAACGCTTTGCGGCGCAATAATGGCGGCGCCCGCAACCACCCCGATGACCAGCGCGGAGGCGGCGAAGACCGGCAGGTTGAGACTGCGCGACTCCACTGCAGGGGCGGGGGAGGGGGAGCGCGACTCCTGGCTCCGGGTTTGCTCGGTCACCGAGTTCTCCGTTCGTCAGTGGTGAAACACATCCGTGACCTTCTCAGCGATCGGGTCCGCCTGCAAACGAAAGCCACAAAATCGCGCCAGTTTCCACCAGTTGGCGCCGCGTGTTGTCGGGCCTGAGGGGGGACGGAGGAGACCCTGGACACATTTTGGTCGGCGCCTGAGAGCCTGGGGCTAACGGCGGCGCGCATTTTAAGACCTCGACCGCGCGCTCCTCGGGCGACCCGGCCGACCCTCCCGGTTAGCTCGCCCGGTGGGCGAGGGCGGCGACCGCCCCGGCCGGGATGCTCAATCTGCGGCGCCGTGTCTCACACGTCCAGTTCGCTGATCATCTTGGGGTACTCGCGCAGCTCCTGCGGGTCGTGCAGGGGCGTCCAGACCTGGGCGAAGAAGGGGTCCACTTGGGCGCGGCGCCCATAGTTCCAGCTCTGCCGCTCACAGACCTCGCACCAATGCCCGCCTTCCAGGATCAGCCGGGGCGAGCCGGTGAACTCGTGCCCGAAGGCGCACCGGTAGCGCAACGGCGTGCGCCAGTCCCCCGTGACCATGTTCTGGCTCAACAGCTCCCCGCCCCGAAAGCGCGCGGCGCCGGCCACGGCGGCACGGTCCAGGGCCGACTCGGGCGCGGACTCGTCATAGCCGTGGTCAATGGGGACCACCGTGTCCCAGTCCTTGAAGCGCCTCATGTCGCGGCCGCGCTCGGGCAGGGCCTCCCAGGCCGCCCGGCTGCCCCAGTAGGCGTCGATCTCCTCCTGGGCGCCGTGCTCGAGGATATGCAGCGTCCCCCGCTCGCGTCGGGCCAGGTGGCGCAGGCCGCCGCTGACGGCCGCGCCTACGAGTCGCTGGCCCCCGGGCAGGGCGCACACGGCCCGCGCCACACGGGCAGCCGCGCCCAGACGCCGGCTACAGCTCGTAGAAGTACTCGATCGAGTCCCGCCGGAAGCGCAGGTACCCCTCCAGGCGGTTGGAGTCCAGGTAGTAATGGCCGTGGAAGTTCCGTGTGGCCTCCATTCGCGGGTGGAGCACCAGGTCCGGGTCCCTGATCCCCAGGTCCCGGTAGACCCGCCCGTACAGCTCGTGGGCGGGGGCTCGGCAGCTCGCCCCTCCCCCGACGTTGTAGACGTGCCCCCAGAACTGCGCGGGCAGCTCGCCACGGACCTCGGCGCGCACCAGGTTGCGCAGCATCCGCCCCGAGTCGCGGTCGGAGACGTACTCCAGCGCATTGTCGAAGGGGTTGTGGAACATAATGGGGTCCACGATGCGCACCATGGCGGGGCTCATTATGCCGGTCTGCCGCAGGGACACCCACCGGGTCAGGCCCGAGTCAATGACCGCCCGCTCGGCGGCCACCTTGGAGACGGCGTAGTAGTCGAAGATCGAGGGCTTGATCGGGTCCCCGACGCGCCCCCAGTGGATTGGGGGCATGCGGTCGCCGGTCTGCGCCACCGTCCCGATCCATACCAGGCGGACGGCGTCGGCGCGCCCCTGGAGGTGGATGGCGTCCAGGAGGGCGCGCGTGGAACCGTAGTTGACCTCCATGGCCAGGCGCGGGAGCTTGTCGGCGGCCGGCGGGACCAGGGCCGCCAGGTGGCAGATAATGTCCGCGGCCGCCACGCACCGCTCGACGACCCCGGTGTCAGACAGGTCTCCGCGCAGCACCCTGAGCCCGGGCGCCCCGCGGTACCTGGAGAGCACCTCACGATCCCGGGGCGTGCCCTGAGCCAGGACGAGAAGGTGGTAGTCCTCCTGGTCCGCCAGCATCCGCTGCAGGGCCCGGCGCCCCATGGCGCCGGTAGCGCCGGTGAGAAGAACGGTGGGTGGCGAACTCGTGGTCAGCCGGCTCATGGCGATCCCCTCCCTCCTCAGAGTAGGACGCCGCGACTCACCTGGTCCAGGTGACTGCACGCCGGCCCGCCCGGTGGGCGAGGGCGGCGACCGCCCCGACCGGGTGGGGGTCGACCGCCCCGGGGCCCGGGGGCGTCCAGCGCAGACCAGCCCGACCGCCCCGGAGCCCGGGGCGCCCTCGGCGGTGAGCGGGGCCGCCCCGGCACTCCCCGGGCATGGAGGAGGCCCCGGTGGTGCCGCGGGCCTGTGGGGCCCGGGAGACCCCCCGGCAGGTCAAAGGCGACAGCGCAGCGGGCCAGTGGGATCGGTCAGGGAGTCCGCCCGGCTAATGAGGCGCACCGGGCGGGCCGGGGCTCCCAGGGCGAGCCAGCCGGCGGGGACGTCGCGGGTGACGAGACTGCCGGCGCCGACGACGGCGTGCCGCCCAATAGTGACCCCGGGCAGGACGGTGACATTGGCCCCCAGCCAGACGCCGTCGCCAATGGTGACCGGGTCGGCGTACTCGGCGGATCCAGTGTGCCCGTCGGGGTAGGTCAGGTGCTTGCGCTCCTCGAAAAGGAGGGGGTGAGTGCCGGCGACAATGGTGACCCCGGGGCCGAGCTGGACGTCGTCGCCAATGGTGACGGCGACGTCGTCGAGGATGGTGAGGTTGAAGTTGGCGAAGAAGCGCTCACCAATGCGGGTGTGAGTGCCGCAGTTGACCTGGAGGGGGCCGCGCACGTAGGCGCCCTCACCCAGGGAGGCGAAGATCTGCCGCAGGACCCGCCCACGGGCGGGGTCGAGTTCGGGCAGGGAGTTGTAGCGGCGGCACAGGTCGTGGGCGCGGGCCTTCATGTCGCGGTACCCGGGCCAGGCGGCGTCGAATAGGAGGCCCGCCAGGGCGCGCTGGTCCTGGTCGTCCATCCCGGTCGCGGTGCCCGCACCCGGGACGGCGGTCCTCGCGTTCGCCGTCGACCCCTGGGTCATGGCCCGCCGCTGTTGGATGCCGGGTTCGCTGTCGCCGCGGACCGTCTGCCCCTGGGTCATGGCCCGCCTCCTGCCCAACTACTGCTCGCCGTGCCGGTCTTGACCCCACCGTATCGGCGGGGCGAAGGCCCATGGCAGCCTCCACCGCCCGTCTTTCCCCCGGCCCGGGCAGAAGCCGGCCGGGGCACGGTACCGCCGCCCCGGCGTCGTCCCTAACCTGGCGGCAGCCGATCACCGGCGGGTGAGGACGCCCGCCCGACCACCACAGGCACCACGCAGGCGCGCTGACGCGCAGGAGGACTGACCGCCCATGAGCACCATCGACCGCCACTTCGACGCCATTGTCATTGGGTCCGGCCCGGCCGGGTCGACGGCCGTGCGCGAGCTGACCGCGGCCGGCATGGACGTCCTCCTGCTGGAGGCCGGCCGCGAACTCACCGAGGAGGACTTCATCCCGCCGGCCCATGGCAAGCCCAAGCCCATGGGCATGGACGTGATGACCCGGGCCAGGCGCATGCTCGGCGGGCAGTTCAACCAGGCGCGCCGCTCCTTCTTCACCGACTCCTCCTCACGCTTCCTGATCAACGATCTGGACAACCCCTACACCTACCCGCCCAATGCCCCCTACCTATGGGTGCGCTCGCGCCTGCTGGGAGGGCGCATGCACGCCTACGGGCGGGTGCTCCAACGCATGAGCGACGTCGACTTCAAGGCCGCCAGCCTCGACGGCGTCGGCATTGACTGGCCCTTCGAGTACGCGGACCTGGCCCCCTACTACGACCGTGTCGAGGAACTCGTGGGCCTCTACGGGGACGCCGACCCCGGTGTGGAGCACCCGCCGGCCGGCAGGTACGTGGGGCCGGGCCACCTCAATGAGATGGAGCAGGACTTCAAGCGCGTCGTCGAGGAGACCTGGCCCGAGCGGCACGTCATCTCCTGGCGCTTCCAGGCCCCCTTCCTGGACCGCACGCCCCCCGGGATCCGTCAGGCCCGCGCCACCGGACGCTTGACCATCCGCACCGGCGCGGTGGTCAGCCGCATCACCACCAGCGCCCGCACGGGACTGGCCACCGGGGCCGTCTTCGTCGACGCCGCCACCAAGCGCGAGCACAAGGTGGTCGGCGACGTCGTCCTCCTGTGCGCCTCGGCGATCGAGTCGGTGCGCCTGCTGCTCAACTCCGCCGGGCCGCGCCACCCGCAGGGCCTGGGGAACTCCGGCGGCCTGGTGGGCCACTACCTCATGGAGCAGTCCATGACCCTGGGATTCGGCGACGACCCTCGGCGGCCGGGGTACTTCGAGCCCTCCACGCAGTGCGAGCCCGATCCCTTCTACGGCAACTCCGGGGGGTTCCTCATCCCCCGCTACCAGAACCTGGGGGGCCAGCGCGAGGCATACAAGCGCGGCTACTCCTTCCAGGGCCTGGCGGGCCGCGTCCCGGTGCCGGCGGACTCCCCGGCCATGTTCGGTTTCGGCGCCGGCGGGGAGATGCTGCCCCAGTACAGCAACCACGTCTCGCTCTCACCCCGGGTGCGGGACAAGTGGGGGATCCCGGCGGCGCACATTGTGTGCCGCCCCGATGACAACGACCGGGTCATGGTGCGCGCCGCGGTGCGCGACGTCACCGAGATGATGCGCTCCGGCGGCTACCGCACCAACTTCGTCGCCTCGACCTTCGGAGTGCACTCCAAGACGGTGTGGCCGGACTTCAACCCGGTGCAGCGGGCCGTCTTCAGAATCGGCATCCGCATGAGCCTCATGATGGGGGTGTCCATCCACGAGGCGGGCGGGGCGCGCATGGGCCGCGATCCGTCACTGTCGGTCCTCAACGGCGTGTGCCAGAGCTGGGACGTGCCCAACCTCTTCGTCACTGACGCCGCCTCCTTCCCGAGCGGCTCGACCGAGGGCCCGGCGCTGACGATCATGGCGGTCACGGCCCGTGCCTGCGACTACATTGCCCAGGCCCACGCCGCCGGCGAGCTGGCCCGCCCCACCCAGGACGTCACCCTGTAAAGACCCCGTAAAGACCTCGTAAAGGTGGTGGTGCCCCCGGGCGTCGCCGGCGCAGCGCGCCGAAACCGGCGCACGCAACGCACCCCCGCGGCAGGCGGGACGGGCGAGAAAGTCGTCCAGCTCAACTCCCTGGCAACGCACCCCCGCGGCAGGCGGGATGGGACGAATACAACCGGGCCGGGGACGGCTGAGATCTCCGGCCCTCGTTGTAGGCTTGAACGGCCCTGCCTCCCCGCCGGCCGCCGCGCCTCGCGCGCTCCACTCCGGCGCCTGCAGCTTCGCGGCGGAGCCGCTGCCCATTTCTCGGAGAAGCCGGTAGGAGACGCCTGTGAAGACCGTACGCACGCTCATGCGCAGCCTGCGCGAATATCGCAAGCCATCGCTGCAGGCACCACTGTTCATGGTGGGTGAGGCCGGGCTCGAGTGCCTGCTGCCCTTCCTAATGGCCGAGCTCATCGACACCCTGAACGGCGACTCCATGAGCCCGATCCTGCGCATCGGCTTGGCGCTGGTGGTCATGGCGATGGTCTCCCTCGTGTGCGGCGTCATGTCCGGCGTGCGCGCCGCCACCGCCTCGGCCGGTCTGGCCCGCAACCTGCGCGAGGACCTGTTCTTCCAGGTGCAGGAGTTCTCCTTCGCGGACATTGACCGCTTCTCGACCTCCTCGTTGGTCACCCGCATGACCACCGACGTCACCAACGTCCAGAACGCCTACCAGATGATTATCCGCGTGGCCGTGCGGGTGCCGCTCATGGTCGTCTTCTCGATCATCATGACGCTGACGATCAACCCGCGCCTGGCCCTCATCTTCGTGGCCATACTGCCGCTCCTCGGCGGCGCGCTCCTCGGCCTGGCCGCCTACGTCTTCCCCATCTTCCGGCGGATCTTCAAGAAGTACGACGCCCTGAACAACTCCGTGCAGGAGAACGTCTCCGCGATCCGGGTGGTGAAGTCCTTCGTCACCGAGGAGCACGAGAAGACCAAGTTCCGCGCCGCCTCCCAACAGGTCCGCAAGGACTTCACCTACGCGGAGAAGATTCTCGCGCTCAACGGCCCGATCATGGTCTTCTTCATCTACGTGGCGCTCATGCTGGTCAACTACCTGGGCGCGCGGGTCGTCGTCTCCTCCGGCGCCACGGAGCTGACCACCGGCGAGTTCTCCTCGCTCATGACCTACGGCGTGCAGATCCTCGCCTCAATGATGATGCTCGCCTTCATCTTCGTCATGGTGTCAATGTCCACGGAGTCCGCCCACCGTATCGCCGAGGTCATTAACCACCGCCCCACCCTCACCTCCCCGGAGAACGGCCGCACCCAGGTGGCCGACGGCGAGGTCCGCTTCGAGAACGTCTCCTTCCGCTACTCCGTCGAGGCCAACGCCGACGCCCTGTCCACCATCGACTTGACCATTCCCTCCGGCACCACCCTCGGCATTGTGGGCGGCACCGGCTCGGCGAAGACCACGCTCATCCAGCTCATCCCCCGCCTGTACGACGTGACCGAGGGGCGGGTGAGCGTCGGCGGCGTCGACGTGCGCGAGTACGACCTGGAGCAGCTTCGCGACGCCGTCGCCGTCGTCCTGCAGCGCAACGTCCTGTTCGCCGGCACCATTAAGGAGAACCTGCGCTGGGGCGACCCCGACGCCACCGACGATGAACTCGTTCACGCATGCCGACTCGCCCAGGCCGACGAGTTCATCCGCCAGTTCCCCGACGGCTACGACACCCGCATCGAACAGGGCGGCACCAACGTCTCCGGCGGGCAGAAGCAGCGCCTGTGCATCGCCCGCGCCCTGCTGAAGAAGCCCAAGATCCTCATCCTGGACGACTCGACCTCCGCCGTCGACACCCGCACCGACGCCCTCATCCGCCGGGCCTTCGCCCAGGAGATCCCGGACACCACCAAGATCATTATCGCCCAGCGGCTGAGCTCCGTGGAGGACGCCGACCAGATCATCGTCCTCGACAACGGCCGCATCCTGGAGCGCGGCACGCACGCCGAGCTCATGGCGGCCGGCGGGGAGTACCAGCAGATCTACGCCTCCCAGAACCGCACCAGCCAGGAACAGGAGGTGGCGTGACCGTGGCGCGCACCCGCACCGAGCAGGCGGACGCCGTCGTCGACCGGCAGACGACCGGGGCGGACGAGCAGGCCGACCAGCACGCCCTGCCGCACATCGAGCACCCCGCCCGCCGACTGCTGGCCTACGTCTTCCACTACTACTCGTGGCAGCTGATCGTCGTCGCCGTCAGCATTATCATCGCCTCCGTCGCCTCGACGATCGCCTCGATCTTCATGCAGCGCATTGTGGACGAGGTCATCACCCCCGGCCTGAGCACGGGCCTGGACGCCGTCATGCCCACGCTCGTGCGCATTATCACCATGATGGGCACGGTCTACGCCCTCGGCGTGGCCACCAGCTTCCTGTACTCGCGGATCATGGCCGTGGTCACGCAGGGGTCGCTCAAGCACATGCGCGACGACATGTTCGACCGCATGCAGTCCCTGCCGATCAAGTACTTCGACACCCACGCCCACGGCGCGATCATGTCGACCTACACCAATGACACCGACGCCATCCGCCAGCTCATCGGCCAGTCCGTGCCGACCCTCATCCAGTCCGGGCTGACCCTGGGCGCCATGCTCGCCATGATGCTCTACTACAGCCTCTGGTTGACCATCCTGGTGCTGGCCGTGGTCGCGGTCATGGTCGGCGCCACCCGGCGGCTCGGCGGGGCGTCCTCGCGCTACATGGTGGCCCAGCAGCAGTCGCTCGCCACCGAGGAGGGGTTCGTCGAGGAGATCATGGGCGGGCAGAAGGTCGTCCAGGTCTTCAACCACGAGGAGGCCGCCAAGGCCGACTTCGCCGCCCTCAACCAACAGTTGTTCTCCGATTCGGAGAAGGCCAACCAGTACGGCAACATCCTCGGCCCGGTCATGGGCAATATGGGCAACCTGCTCTACGTGCTCATCGCCATGGTCGGCGGCCTGCTCATCCAGTTGGAGGTCAGCAACATCGGCTTCGCCGGCATGGGCACGATCACTGTCGGCATTATCGTCTCCTACCTGACCATGGTCCGGCAGTTGTCCCAGACCATCAACCAGGCCTCCCAGCAGGTCGCCCTCATCGCCATGGGGCTGGCGGGCGCCGGCCGCGTCTTCGCCCTCATCGACGAGCAGCCCGAGCAGGACACCGGCTATGTGGGGCTGGTCACCGCCGTCGAGACGGCCGACGGCGGCGTGGAGCCCGCCGACCACAAGACCGATGTGTGGGCCTGGCGCCACCCCCACCAGGCCGACGGCACGGTCACCTACACGCGTCTGCGCGGCGAGATCGTCATGAAGCACGTCGACTTCTCCTACGACGGCGTCAAGGAGGTCCTCCACGACGTCTCCCTGTGGGCCAAGCCGGGGCAGAAGATCGCCTTCGTCGGCGCCACCGGCGCCGGGAAGACCACCATCACCAACCTCATCAACCGCTTCTACGACATCGACGACGGCAAGATCCGCTACGACGGGATCAATATCAACAAGATCGCCAAAGCGGATCTGCGCCGCTCGCTCGGCGTCGTCCTCCAGGACGTCAGGCTCTTCACCGGCACCGTCATGGACAACATCCGCTACGGGCGGCTGGACGCCACCGACGAGGAGTGCATTGAGGCGGCGCGGCTGGCCAACGCCGACGGCTTCATCCGCCGCCTGCCCCACGGCTATCAGACGGTCATTGCGGGCAATGACTCCAACCTGTCCCAGGGGCAGGCGCAGCTGCTGTCGATCGCCCGCGCCGCCGTCGCCGACCCGCCGGTCATGATCCTCGACGAGGCGACCAGCTCCATTGACACGCGCACCGAGGCCCTCGTTCAGGCCGGCATGGACAACCTCATGGCCGGGCGGACGGTCTTCGTCATCGCCCACCGCCTATCCACGGTGCGCAACTCCGACGCGATCATGGTCCTGGACCACGGCCGCATCATTGAACGCGGCAGCCACGACCAGCTCATTGAGCAGCGCGGCACCTACTACCAGCTCTACACCGGCGCCTTCGAGTTGGAGTAGGCCTGGCGCGTCGGGGCACGATGCCGGCGGCTGCCCCGGGGCTCAGCCCCGGACGGAATAAGGCTAGGCGGGCCCCACGACAACCGCTAAGCCACCTGCTCGGGGCACCCGGCGCCTGCGGCCAGGGGCGCACGGAACTCCTGGTGCCAGACCGCCGGGTCCCCAGCAGTGCTCGTGGCTTACGCGTGAGGATGAGCTCATGAGCACGTCAACCATCCCTCCCCTGCCCTGCACCTCGGTCGCCCGCGTGAGCACGACCAGGCCGGCCCGCTATGGCCACCAGCTGGCCTCGCACATGGGCCGCACGCTGACGGCGCAATGGGACGAGGAAGCGCAGGCGGGGCGCCTGATCTTCGACCGCGATGGCACGGTCAGCGGCGTCCTCGAGCTGGCCTGCGAGTCCGGTGCCCTGGTCATGACCCTGCGCTCCACGCCCGGCAACCTGGGGCGCTTGGAACAGGTCGCGGGCATCCACCTGGCCCGCTTCGGACACAAGGACCAGCTGGCCGTATCCTGGGTTCGCGAGGACGGCGCGGCGGGCTCCTCCCAGGGGCCCCTGTCCGCCGAGGACATGGCGCGCATGCGCCGTGAGCACCAGGAGCGCCAGGCCCGGCACTCGAGGGGACGTGCCACCGAGATGAGTTCGGGCGACGACACGGTTGAGGCAGGTCATGAGACCCACGTCAAGGGCGATCACGATCCCCTTCAGTGACTTAGCGCCCGCCCGCATCGCCCCTGGTTCACCGCTCTACTTCCCGCACGCCACAGCGCCCGCCGATCAACCAACTACCGTAGCGATCGGTCGGGGAGACCTCCTCATCGTTGACGAATTGGACGCCAGCCTTCATCCCGCACTCACGGCGGCTCTCGTCACGATGTTCAAGAGCCCGGACATCAACACCACCGGCGCCCAAATCCTCTTCTCCACCCATGACGCGACGCCTCTGGGCAACTCGCCGAGCAAGCTACTGGATCCCGAGGAGGTGTGGTTCTGCGAGAAGCGCGGCTCATCGCTTCAAACGTCTCGGACTCCTGTGACCGGGCGAAGATAATGGAACCTCCTGCGGTTTGTCCACCGTGATCTCAGGCCCGCCGCCCGGATGGGAGTCGGCTGTACCGGGGGATGCGATCCAGCGGCGTCGCCGCAGTAATGACGGCCGGCCCCGTCAGCAGCTCGCCTCGATCATCGCGCCACGTGCCATCTGGCAGGCGCACCTGGCGCGTGCGCGCTCCTTGCTCGAGGGCGGGGGCCACGAGCAGGTCGGGTCCGAGCAGGAACTGATCGGCGACATCCTCCATCCCCGGGTAGTGGTAGGCCATGTGCCGCACCACCGGCTCCCCGGTCACGGCCGCCTGATCCACCAGGTCGAGGATGAGCGGCAGCAGCTGCTCGCGCACTGCCAGCGCGCCGTGGACGGCGCCTCGATGCACCGCGTCCAGGACGCGCGCGGGCGACAGGGAGAACTGCATCATTGGGGCGAGCGCGGCCACCTGGGCGTATCGCACGAAGAACTCCTGGTCGATGCCCGCGGCCCCGCTCATGGCGTCGATCTCGCCGCCGCCGATCATGTCGGGGCACGTGAACGGGTGCCCGCCGAGCCCCTGGACGACCAGCCCGGGGATCAGCGATCCGATGCCGTCCTCGCCCCAGGACGGCGGCTTGTCCGCGAGCCGCTGCGCCAGCGGCTGGCCGCCCATCTTCCAGCAGGCCCGGTACTCATTGAACGGATAGTTGAGCCCGATCCGTGCCCACGCCTCGCACAGGTCGACCGGCTCCGCCAAGGGCTCTGCGGTTCGGTCGTCCGCCCGGTAGTCGTGGACGTCGCCGGCGTCGAACTTGAACCCGTCGACACCGGTCGTCTCGACCAGCGCGTCCAGCTCGCCGCGCACCCAGGCGACGGCGGCGGGGTTGGTCAGGTCGAGGAGGGCGCTGTAGCCGTTCCACCAGCGGCGGATCGCGGTCTCGCCCGTGCCGTCGCGCAGCAGCAGCCCCTCGTGTTCTAGTGAGCGGAACACGGCCGAGTCGGGGCTGACGAACGGCACCACCCACAGCATGATGCAGCAGTCCCAGTCGTGGAGTCGGCGCACCATGGCGGCGGGGTCCGGGAAGCGGGTTGGGTCGAAGCGCCAGGTGCCGTAGTCCGGCGACCAGGAGTCGTCGATCATGACGACTCCCGGCGGCATCCCCTCGTCCAGCAGACGGCGCACATAGGTGAGTACGGCCTCCTGCGTCGGGGTGTACGGCATCTCGATCCAGCAGTTGTACTGCGGGCCGGTGAACAGCTCACGGGCGGGGGTGGTGCCGGCCGGAGGGAAGTACCGGGCAGATGCTTCCCGGAAGGCCTCGCGCAGCGTTGACCCTCCCCGCGAGAGCCGTACGTCGCTGCCCCGCACCTCCAGCCGACCCTGCGCGATCGAAAAGGCGAACGGCCGGTCGGACCACACGATGCGCCCGGTGCTCGACAGCAGCAGCGGTGCGCTCTGGTTCGCGCCGCGCATGCTTGCGGCCCGCCCGGTGTGGAAAGCCAGGTCGCGGCGGAACGGGCGAAGCCCGTATGGCATGTGCCGGCTGTCGGCCACCGCGCCGCCCCACCACCGCTCGCCGGGCTCAAGCCGCGTCGACCAAGCGCTGCCCGTGCCGCTACTCATCTCGTCCACATGCCTCCGGCCGCGATCCTAGATGACGACCATGGACAAGGACAGCCGGATCGAGCCGACCATGATCAGATTGCACGGCGGGGTCTGCAGAGCGTTGATCCAGGTGTCCTCCGCGGTGAAGTGCGCGCGGTCGTAGGTCCGCGTGCGTCCTGTCACCGTGGTGAAGCTGGGTCAAAGCGGTGATGTTCAGGAGGTTCCTCTGTCGGCAATCCTGTCAGGTGCTCGCTCCGGGATGCGCGGCTCAGGGATGCGCGCGATCGCAGAGTCCCGCGCGGTAGCGTGACCAGTGCTCGGCGGTGGCTGTCAGGAGAGTGGTGGGGATTCGGCGATCCTTCGGATCGGCGGTGTCAAGCCGGTCGACGTAGTAGAGGCTCGGTACTCCGAGCGTGCCCTGGTGCGCTGTCCACGCCTCGTACGACGCGATGTTGGGCAGCGCCCAGCCGTCAGTGTCGATCAGAGTGCGCGGGTTGGCGCTGGCGACCACGTTGGCGCGGAACGCCATCATCTCGACGAGCCCCTGGCCCGGGCTGGAATCGCACGGGCTCGAGAGCGCCGCCGGGCTGGTCGAGCATCAGTGCGTCGTTCAGCCGCAGCATGTCGGTGACGTCGTTGAACCCGGGGTCGGGGGTGTGGGTGATGACCAGCGCGTCGGACTTGATCTCTTTGATCGCCTCGTACAGCACGCGCAGCAGCTCGTGGAGTAGGTCGGCCTGGCGTGACCAGGACGGCGCGGTGGAAGGATCGTCGGCCGCGACGGCATCCGCGTTCTGTGCGCCCCAGCCGCAGAACATGGGCTCCCGCCACCCAGGTGAGGGCTCCGGCCACGCGCGGGTCGGGACGAGGCCGCGCGCCTCGAGCAGCTCGCGGCCAGCCGGAGGCGGGCAAGCCTCCTGGCGGAGCTGGTCAGCTCGACGATGCCGCGGGACGGGTCGATCGTCGCTTCGAGTCCTCCTACGCGCAGGGTGGGGTGGGGCTGGGGATCGGTGTACAAGGGTGGTGCTTCGTTCGAGACGATGAGGATGGGGAAAGGGCGTGGCGCGCGGGCAGTTCAGTTCCGTCGGTCTCGACAATGGTGTGCCTTCCTCGCCCGCACCGATGACTCGTTGCCTACCTTTTGCCGCCGCCAGATGTAGGTCCAGCACGGAATCTCGACCGCATTGCCATTCATGGCGAGGGGTCAGCGATCACTTCAACCCGCACACCGACGGCTTCATAGGTGGGGCGGGCGCGCGCATCCCGCGTCGCGAGCACGAGGTTGTGTTGATGAGCGGCTAATGCGACCAGTCCGTCGTACGTCGCCCCACCCGAGATGCCAAGACGAGCGAGGTCTCGATGAGCCCCAGAAGCCGCACCGGGCGGAAGCAAGACGTCCCCGGAAAAGTTCTCGTCGATCAGCATGACCGCATCCGAGGGGCTCACACGCGCATCCCCGGGAAGACGAGTCAGCACGGCATAGGTCTCCGCGAGGGCGTGCCCACTCAGAGCGAGGGAACGGCCGCGCGCCCACAGCCTGACCGCCTGATGCGCCTCATGCGATGCGACCAGTAGCGGTACGGCCACACTCGTGTCGACGGCATAACGCGAATCGTCGGTCAACGTCGCCCCGAATCGATCAGCGCGAACATCTGTGCGTCCGTGACGACGGTTTCAGCGCGAGAGACCAGCCGACCATCGGCACCGCGTTCTAGTCGTGCGGTTCGACCGCCCGGCGTGATCTGAACACCGCTGCCATAGGGCGAGACATCCACTTTCGAACCAGGGACGAGCCCCAACGCTTCACGAATGCTCTTGGGCAGCAGCAGCCGCCCTCCAGAATCGATCGTCGCCTCCATGGGATTACTCTACCATCTCAATCCCATTCACTGCGCGAGGCACACCTACTTCTTCCCGCCACCAGATGTAGGTCCAGCACGGAACTCCACGGGCATGGAGCTCGGCAAGGGGCTCTATGAGACTGCCGTGTCGAACACGCACATCCTGTCTCAAAGCTGGACTGTCACTATCTGGCCGGCCGGCGCTGCGTACATGCCCCGGCGGGATGACGTCTTCCAGTGCGAGGGCATCTTCACTATGTGTTCCACCGACCTGGACGTGTACCTGTTGGCGGCGCTGGCCAGGTTGCGGGTGCGGACGTTGTCGAAGAACCTGGCGCGTGTGGCCCAGGACCTGCGCGCGGCCATCACTGCACGCGAGCAAGCGGACCAGGAGTCGGTGAGCGGTGCGTATGAGGACCTCATCCGTGAGGCGATCGCCTTGGATGCCGACGCGGTGGCCTTCCTGGCATCTGAATGGTGGACGGACATCACCGATCGCCTGCGCGCTGACACAGAATACCCACCCGCCTTAGTGCCCCAGGGACACTAAGCCACCACGCCATTGCAACGAAAAACCACCCTCACCAACCAGAACCCCCAAAAATGGCACGAGTCAGGTCGAGCGTTCCTCGGCTTCCCGAGGCGGGACCACCCCGCTGCGGGTTTCGGTGAGCTACGACGTGAGCTGGACGGCCACGGACGGGCAATCGGGTGCACTCGACTCGGTGACGACCTCAACCACCATCGCCCTGCCCGTCGGCGAGATTCAAGCCGTCAACATCACCAACCCCGAGAACTGAACCAAGCCACAACACCCCCGGGCGGGTCTGTCCGATGAACGGTCGAGGCGGCGGATCGCATAGGCCATCGTCTTTTGGGATGACCGGGAACCAGAACCGCAATCGTCAACAGCGTCACGAAGGTCATAGAGCAGTTTCCGTAACGTCGATCCGGCATCAAAGCAGACTTCTGGGATGTGCCGGCCCTGCACAACGTAGATCCAGCTAGGGGGTGGTGGATCGGGGTGTCGCGGGGCGGCCGAGGTCGGTGGTGATGGCGGTAGGGTCAAGGGTCGCATCGGCGCGCTCGAGGGCGGCGTCGAGGAGATCCAGGGGCGCGGGAGTACCAGGTTGGTCGTTGTTGGACATGGTGGTCAGGACGATAATGCCGGGTTCTTCACCGTTATTGGTGGTCACGGCGGCGTAGATGCGTTCGACGGTGTGCTGGATACCATCGTCCCCGGTGGTAGTGATGGTGAAACCGGCCAGCGCCTCGGGCAGGTCCGCAGTAGCATAGAAGACACCGCCCCCGCTTGGTGTCAAGGGGTGGAAGCAACGAGGAGGCGTTCGAAGGCTTCTCGTGGGGTGAGGTAGTTCAGGGTGGCGCGGGGGCGTTCACCCGTGTTCTTCGGCGATGGCGGTCAGGTAGGGCTGGTGC
>NZ_RYFV01000009.1 GCF_004104015.1 Actinomyces oricola
ATCGCCAATATCAAGACTTGGAGAATCCTCCACAACGACTACCGAAGACCCCTGAACACATTCAACACAACAATCACCGCAGTACTAGCCCTCATATTCACCTACAACACCCCATGAATAACCCTCAACGACTACCGAAGACCCCTGAACACATTCAACACAACAATCACCGCAGTACTAGCCCTCATATTCACCTACAACACCCCATGAATAACCCTCCATGTCCCTGAGCATCGGATCCACCTCTACTGCTGTCAAACCGATCGGTGATTTTACCCTACCACCCCAGCGGGGCCATCTGTTTCACCTGCATCACCTGCATCACCTGCGCCGCCCCGCCCTGCCGGGGCGCCCCAACTCGACCAGGAGCGGGTCACGCTCGACGGCCGGCCCCTCGCCGCCGACGGGCCCGGAGAACCGGCTCTGGTAGGGCTCGCAAAAGGCGCGGGAATATGCACGCCGCAGGCGCGGCGGGCATATTCCCGCTAAGAGAAACAAGCGGAACAAGCACGATCAGCGAGCCGGCGGGCTCACATCGGGCGGTCGCCCCGCGAGGGGAAACTCTCGGTGGGGGCCCCACCGGGCCGGTATCCGCCGGATCCACGACCGGGAGTAGGAGACGGCGGGTAGCCCATCATCGGCGCCGTCGTGGGCGGGATGGTGGGCGGCTCTGGAACCGTGGGCGGAACCCCAGCGGACTCCGGGACGGTGGGGGACTCCGGGCTCACGGACGGGACGGCGGGCGCCGGGGCCGCCCTTGTCGAGCGCTCGTCCTGGGCCGCCTGGGAGGCGGCGGAGGCGGCCTCGCTGCGGGCCTCGGCCAGGGCCTCCTCGGGAGCTTGCAAGTTGGTGCCGGCCAGGTCCGAGGCAATATCCAGACCCGATTCCATGCCCGACAGATCCACCTGCACCTTCTCAGAAGACGCCCCGAAGGGGTCCGAGCCCGGGTCGGGGCTCTTGCCGCCCAGGGCGCCGGCAATACCGTCGAGGGCCGCGGTGAACTCGGTGGGAACGATCCACATCTTCGAGCTGGTGCCATTGGCGATCTTGGGCAGGGTCTGCAAGTACTGGTAAGCCAACAGCTTGGGATCCGCATTGCCGCGGTGGATGGCATCGAAGACCTGGAGGATGGCGCGGGACTCCCCCTGAGCCTTGAGGATCGCGGACTGGGCCTGCCCCTCGGCGCGCAGGATCGCCGACTGCTTGTCGCCCTCGGCGGTAAGAATCTGGGACTCCTTGACGCCCTCGGCGGTCAGGATGGCGGCGCGGCGGTCGCGCTCGGCGCGCATCTGCTGCTCCATGGCGCCCTGAATGGAGACCGGCGGGTCAATGGACTTCAGCTCCACATTGCTCACGCGGATGCCCCAGCGACCGGTGGCCTGGTCCAGGACCCCGCGCAGCTGGCCATTGATCTGGTCTCGGCTGGTCAGAGTCTGCTCCAGGTCCATGGAGCCGATGACGTTTCGCAGCGTCGTGACAGTCAGCTGCTCAATGGCCTGGAGGTAGTTGGCGATCTCGTAGGTGGCGTCCCTGGGATTAGTCACCTGGTAGTAGATGACCGAGTCAATACTCACCACGAGGTTGTCAGAGGTAATAACCGGCTGCGGGGGGAAGGAGACGACCTGCTCGCGCAGATCGACCGTGGTGCGCACCCGGTCGATGAAGGGCATGAGGAAGTGCATTCCGGCGCCGTACTCGGCCTGGAACTTCCCCAAGCGCTCCACAATGATCGCGTAGGACTGAGGAACAATCCGCACGGCCTTAGCGATGGCAACAACAAAGAAAATGAAGATCAGTAGGCCGACGGTCAATGCCGCGGCACTCAAGCCCGCACCGGACACGGGGTCTCCTTCCCGGAGTTAATGGACAATGCAGTTGGTGATCAGTTGACGATTGGCTGGCGATCAGTTGACAGGGGCCACGACGGCAATGGCGCCGTCGATCTTGATCACGCGCACGGTGCCCCCGGGCTCAATACGCGCCGAGGCGTCGACCTCGCTCAGGCGAGCACTCCACTCATGGCCCCTGAGGTTAATCCTGCCACCGCGTATGTCCACAGCGGTCAGGGCAGTCGCTTCACGCCCCAGGAGCCCATCGACGTTCGTGCGCGTCTCCGGAGTGGAAGCGGTCAGGAGCCCCTTGGCCCACGGGCGCACCGCCACCAGCAGGAGGGTGGAGACCACGCCGAAGACTACGACCTGGATCCAGAAAGGAACCCCCAGGGCGGCCGCCCCCGCCCCGGCGAGCGCCCCACCGGCGAGCATCATGAAGGTCAGGTCCGCGGTGAGCATCTCGACCACACCCAGAATGAGGCTTGCTCCGATCCACCACAGCCAACCCATAATGTCCTCCCTGTCTGTTCGTCTGCTCGTCTGTGCGCCGTATGCCGTGCGCGGGGAGCCTCAGGCCACGTGCCCGCCGATGGTGATTCTCCTGCCGCGGGCCGTGTAGCGTCCGCGGTCCTTGGCTATTTCCAGCGGCAAGGCGAAGGTGGCGCTCATGACCTGATTGGTGAGGACCTCGTCCAGGGGGCCGGCACCAATCACCCGCCCCCCGCGCAGGGCCAGGGCGTGGGTGAAACCAACCGGAATCTCCTCCAGGTGGTGGGTCACCAGGATCATGGTGGGCGCCCCGGGGGCGGTAATGATCTCAGTCAGGGCGGCCAAGAGCTGTTCGCGCCCGGCCACGTCCAGGCCCGAGGCGGGCTCGTCGAGGATGAGGAGTTCAGGGTCGGGCATGAGGGCGCGGGCGATCTCGACGCGCTTGCGCTCACCCGAGGAGAGCTGCGCCCAATGCCGCTGGGCCAGCGCGCCGGCGCCGAGCGCGGCCAAGATGGCGTGGGCGCGCTCAATGTCGAAGTCGTCGTACTGTTCCCGCCACACCCCAATGCGGCCGTAGGAGGCGGACAGGACCACGCCCAGAACGGTTTCGCCGCCCAGGACGCTAGCGGCCAGCGCCGAGGAGCACAGGCCAATACGCGGATGGAGCTCGGAGACGTCAATACGCCCCATGCGCTCCTCCAGGACGTCGACCGTGCCAGAAGAAGGGAAAAGCCGGGCCGAGGCGATCCGCGCGATTGTCGTCTTGCCCGCGCCATTGGGCCCCAGCATGACCCAGTGCTGCCCCTCGTCAACCGCCCAGGTCACAGAGTCGAGGATCTGGGTGGTCCCACGGTGGAGGGAGACGTCATTGAGACGCAGAACTGCGGTCATGGCCCCAACCCTATCTTGCGCTCGTAACGACAACCGCCTCTGGCAGCAGGTTCCGCAGCAGGTTCCGCTGCCCGCCGAGTCCGGCGCTCCCCGCCGAGCCCACTCCCCATCCGAACCCGAAGATCCCGCGGCGATCTCGAAGGTAAGGTGCCGTCCCGTGATGACCCCTCTCGACCCGCCGGTGAGCGTCCTGCTGGCCCTGTGGGCGCCCGTGCCCTCCTCTTACGGCCTCACAGTGGTGCAGGGGCGCGGCGGCCCCCACGCCGTCGGCGACGCCGCCTCCCCCGCCGGCACCGGGCCCGTGCCGCTGGGGGCCTGGCTCACCGCGCTGGGGCGGCTACAGCGCTGCTTGGCGGTTCTGGTCTCACCGGCCGACCCCCTGCCCGGTCTGGCCGCCGCCCTTGACGCCGGCCAAGGCGTGCTCCTGGAGACCGCCGGCAACGCGCCCGGCCCCCGGCGGGTACTCCTGGTGCCCGAGGAGAACGGCGCCTCCACACTGTGGCACGCCCACGAACTCGCCTCCCCGGCGCCTCCCCTGGACGCCGGCCACGCCCGTCGAGAGATCCACGCCGCCACCCAGGAGGCCATTGAGGCGCTCACCGAACTCGATCTGGCCCGCGGGCGCCCCGAGCTGGCTGATGAACTCACCGATCTCATAACGGCGAACCTGGACCCTCGGCTGCTGCCGCCGTCCCTGGAGCCGCGCCATCGGACCCTGCTGGAGCGCTCGCTGCGGTTGGGGGCCATCTGCGATCTGGCGCTGTCGGATGACGGCGCCGCGGCCAGCGCCGCCCAGGCCGCCAACCGCGCGCGGGTGCTGCGGCCCTTGGCCGCAGTGGCCCGCCGCGGTGTTGCCGCCGCTACACAATGGTGGGCCTGAGCCGACGCCGGCCGCGCCGGCCGGCCCCCACGCCCGAACCGCACTGGGAGCGCCGCCGCCCGGGCCCGCTACCGGGCCGTGCCGTCGGGTCACTGAGCAGCCGGACACGCCGGGGCCCGGCGGCCGGGGTGAGTCCCCCGCCGTCGGGCCCCGGTGCGGGCGTGCGCCCGGGATTGCGGTGTCAGCCCTGGGCCAGCACCCAGTCGTAGACCTTCATGGTGCGCTCGGCAATGGCGGACCAGGCGAAGTGGTCCTCGACGCGCTTGCGCGCGGCGATCCCCATCTCCTTGGCGCGGGACTCGTCCATGACCAGGGTGGTCAGGCGCTCGGCCAGGTCCGCCTCGAAGCGGTCCGGGTCCTTCGGGGTGCCGGTGCCGTCCTGGACCTGGTCGATGGGGACGAGGAAGCCCGTTTCACCGTCGACAATGACGTCGGGGATGCCGCCGGTGGCGGAGCCGACGACGGGCAGGTCGACGGCCATGGCCTCGAGGTTGACGATGCCCAGGGGCTCGTAGACCGAGGGGCACACGAAGACGTTGGAAACCGACAGAACAGCAATGAGCTGGGGGCGGGGCAGCATCTCCTCGACCCACACCACGCCGGTGCGCTTCTCGCGCAGGCGGGCCACCAGTCCCTCGACCTCGGCCTTAATCTCCGGGGTGTCGGGGGCGCCGGCGCACAGGATCACCTGGACCTCGGCGGGCAGCTGCTCACAGGCGCGCAGCAGGTAGGGCAGGCCCTTCTGGCGGGTGATACGGCCCACGAAGACAACGGTGGGACGGTCGGGGTCAATGCCCAGGCGCTTAATGGTCTCCTCGGCCAGGGCGTCGGCCTCAGCGCCCGTGGGGCGCTGCCAGGCGGCCAGGTCGATGCCATTGTGGACGACCTTGACGCGCTCGGGGTCCACCGCCGGGTAGGAGCGCAGGATGTCGGCGCGCATGCCGTTGGATACCGCAATAATGCCGGCGGCCGCCTCGTAGGCGGTCTTCTCCGCCCAGGACGATAGGGCGTAGCCGCCGCCGAGCTGCTCGGCCTTCCAGGGGCGCAGGGGCTCCAGGGAGTGGGCGGACAGGACGTGGGGGGCGCCGTGGAGCAGGGAGGCCAGGTGCCCGCCGAGGTTGGCGTACCAGGTGTGGGAGTGAACGATGTCCGCCCCCTCACATCCGGCAGCCATCTCCAGGTCCACGCCGAAGGTCTGCAGCGCGGCGTTGGCCTCGGCCAGCTCTGCGACGTCGGGGTAGCCCGTCACACCGGGCTCCGCGTTCTCGCGCGGGCCGCCGAAGGCGTGCACGCGCACATCCGCCAGGGGGCGCAGTACCTTGGCGAGCTCGTTGACGTGGACTCCAGCTCCACCGTAGATGTAAGGGGGGTACTCCTTGGTCAGCAGGTCGACCCTCATGGATCTCGTCTCCTCGTTCATGCGTCAGCGCACAGTCGGCAACGGTCGTTATCGGGGCGGCCGGATTGTGGGGGCGGCCACCACATCCGACGGTAACCGCAAGCACGCCGCGGCGGGGGCTTTTGGCGGCTGAGGATCGCCTGAAACGGGCTGCGACCGGGCCGTCTGCCAACCGTCAGTCACATTGGCCGGGAAGATGTCCCCCAAATCGGCCACGAAGGTGGCTCGGGTCACCGTAAGGTGGGTCCATGGCTTCTCCTCGTGTCCTCGCAATCATCCTCGCCGGCGGCGAAGGCAAGCGCCTCATGCCGCTGACGGTCGACCGTGCCAAGCCCGCCGTTCCGTTCGGCGGCATCTACCGCCTCATCGACTTCTCGCTGTCGAATATGATCAACTCGGGTTTCCTCCGAGTCGTCGTGCTCACGCAGTACAAGTCGCACTCCTTGGACCGGCACATTGCCAAGACCTGGCGCCTGTCCTCCATGCTCGGCAACTACGTCGCCCCGGTCCCCGCCCAGCAGCGCGTGGGCAAGCACTGGTTCTTGGGCAGCGCCGACGCCATCTACCAGTCCCTCAACCTGCTCGACGACGAGCGCCCCGACTACGTGGTCATTACCGGTGCGGACAATATCTACCGCATGGACTTCTCCCAGATGCTCGACCACCACATTGCTTCGGGACTGCCCTGCACGGTGGCCGGAATCCGTCAGCCGCGCTCCTTGGCCGACCAGTTCGGCGTCATTGAGGCGGACCCGGAGGACCGGGGCCGCATCAAGGCATTCGTTGAGAAGCCCAAGGACACTCCCGGCCTGCCGGACTCCCCCGACGAGGTCCTGGCCTCAATGGGCAACTACATTATTAGTGCCGACGCCCTTTTGGAGGCCGTCACCAAGGACGCCGACGACGAGAACTCCAAGCACGACATGGGCGGCAACATTGTGCCCTGGTTCGTGGCCCAGGGCGCCGCCGGCGTCTACGACTTCAAGGACAATGACGTGCCCGGGGCCACCGAGCGCGACCGCGACTACTGGCGCGACGTGGGCACCGTGGACGCCTTCTACGAGGCCCACCAGGACCTCATTAGCGTCACCCCGGTGTTCAACCTCTACAACGAGCAGTGGCCGGTCTTCGCCGGCAGCCAGAACGCCGTGCCCCCGGCCAAGTTCGTTTACGGCCACCACGAGCGCCTGGGCCACGCGGTTGACTCGATCGTCTCCCCCGGTGTCATTGTCTCCGGCGGTGAAGTCATCTCCTCGGTGCTCTCCCCGGGCGTGCGCGTGAACTCCTGGTCCTCGGTGCGCGAGTCCGTGCTCATGGACGGTGTTTCAGTGGCCCGCAATGCCGTGGTCGCCCGCGCAATCCTCGACAAGCACGTGGTTGTTGAGGAGGGCGCCATGGTTGGCATTGATGCCGACCACGACCGTGAGCGCGGCTTCACGGTGACCGAATCCGGCATTACGGTCGTCGCCAAGGGGCAGACCGTCTCCCGCTGAGTCGATCGCGCTGGACTGGAGAACCCCAGTCGCCCTGGGCGCCGCTACTGAGCCTTGTGCTCGACGGCGGCGCCCAGTCGCGCGTTCGCGCCCACCCGGTTGAGTTCAACGGACGGGTCCGGGCCGCAGCGGCCGGCCAGGCCGGTGGCGCCCAGATAGCATGCGGTCATGACGCATACGATGGGCCGCGTCAGCGGCGCCCTCACCAGCGGCCCCCTGCTCGAGGACGGTCCGGGCCTGCTGGTCATGGACGTCGACTCCACGCTCATCGAGCAGGAAGTCATTGAACTCTTGGCCGAACGGGCGGGTATTCGTGAGCGGGTCGCTGCGGTCACGGCGCGGGCAATGCGTGGTGAGTTGGACTTCGCCGCCTCCCTGCGCGAGCGGGTCGCCACCCTCGCCGGCGTGCCGGTGTCAGTCTTCGCCGAGGTGCTGGCCGAGATCCGGTTGACCCCCGGGGCCGTGGAGCTCATTGACGCCCTGCACGGCCGCGGCTGCCGGGTGGGCGTGGTCTCAGGGGGGTTTGAGGAGGTTGTGGTGCCCTTGGCCGAGCGCCTGGGCATTGACCACATCGCCGCCAACCGCCTGGAGTGCTCCCATGGCGCGCTCACCGGAAAAGTCCGGGGACGGATCGTGGACCGTCAGGTCAAGGAGCGCTGTCTGCGCGCCTGGGCCCGGGCCAACGGCGTGCCCATGAATCGCACTATTGCCGTGGGGGACGGCGCCAACGACCTGGACATGATTGGCGCCGCGGGCCTGGGGGTGGCTTTCTGCGCCAAGCCCCTGGTCACCGCCCGCGCCCCGGCCGCGGTCCACGTCCGCGACCTGAGGGCAGTCCTGGAGCTGATAGGGGGTTGATGCGGCCGGCCCTGGGTGCGTCCGCGTTGGCGCGCCGCGGGCCGTCTAGCGCGGGGCGGTGACAATGTCCACCAGATGCGCCTGGTTGGGACCCAGGGCCGCCCAGGCGCCGGGCACCTCCATAATGAGGGCGGTGGCGGTGGGCACACCGAAAGAGACCTGGCTGGCCAGATCGTCGTCGGCGTCATGGAGCATGTGGGCCAGAATCGACATGGTGGGCTCATGCCCGACGACCATCACGGTGCGCGAGGCCTCCTCCACCTCCTCCAGGAGGTGGAGGATCCCCATGGGGCCGCGGTGGTAGATCTCCGGCTCAACACGGATGTCCCCAGGGTCTAGGCGGTGCTGCATGGGCCGCGCCGTCTGACGGGCGCGGGCCGCCGGGGAGACCAGAAGCAGATCGACACGGCTGAGGCGCCCGCTCATCTGCCGGGCGAGCTTGTCGGCCAGGGTGCGCCCCTTGGAGGTCAGGGGGCGCTCGAGATCAGTAGGGGCTTGGTGAGAGGCCTTGGAGTGGCGAACAAGCACCAGCGTGCGGGCCCCAGAGGTCAGTGTCGTCACACCGCCACTTTACGGCACCAGCAGGCTCCATCCGCACCCGGGCCGAGCCCGGCGCCTACCCGTCCAACAGGCCGGCGCCACCGTCAGCGCGAATCACCTGCCCGGTGGTGGCCGGCAGCCAATTGGAGAGCAGGACGACGGCGCTGCGGGCGACAGCCTCGGCGTCGTCAGGATCCCAACCGAGCGGAGCCCGGCGTACCCACTTGTTGGCCAGGAGCTCGAAGTCGGGGATGGCGCTGGCGGCGGGGGTGCGCAGCGGCCCGGTGGACAGGGCGTTGACGCGTATGCCGCTGGGGCCCAGTTCAACTGCCAGGGAGCGGACACTGGCCTCCAAGGCCGCCTTGAGGGGACCCATCCAGCCGTAGCCGGGGTGGATGCGGCTGGTGTCGAAGCTGAGCGCCACAACACTCGCGTCCCGGGATAGGAGTGGGAGTAGGGCGCCGACCAGCGCGGGCAGCGAGGCGGTCGAGGTGGTGAAGGCGCGCTCCAGGTCGCGGGCCCGCTCTAAGCCGCCCTGGCCCTCGGGCGCTCCGGGTTCCCTCCCCGCCCGGATCGCCTCAGCGGTTTGAGCCAAAAGACGCGGCTCTTCCCCAGCCCCCAATGCGAGCCCCGTGGCATCCGTGGGCCGAGCCGGGGGCCGGGTGGCGCCGGGGAGGATTCTCCCCAGGAGTTCGGGGCCGGCGTGGGCAATGGCGTGGACAATGCCATCCAGGTCAACCACCCCCAGTCCCGCCAGCCGTCCCGGCAGGGCGGCCAGACCGGAGGGGTCGGTCACGTCCAGGGGGACGGGCGGATCGGGCAGGCCCAGGCGACCCGCCACCGAGCCGGTCAGTGCCAGGGTGCGCGGCACGGCGGTGAGGATCACGCGGGCGCCCTGGTCGTGGGCGGCGGCGGCAATGGACGCGGCAATGGAGGAGGGCCGCAGAACGCCGGTGAGAAGGACCGTCCGCCCTGCAAGGAGGCCGGAGGCGGCCTGCACGCTGTGCTGGGTGCTCACCGGCCCAGCCTATGACCAGGGGCGGAAGGGGGGCCGGGGCCGCTGAAGCGGTGATGCGCGCCGTCTACGGCCAGGGGCGGGGCCGGGCCCCCGGTCGCGAGCTATGCCAGCATGGTGCGGTGACCTCCACCGCTGACCGCACCGCCGCCGGGAGCCCCGAGCGCCCTGAGAGCCCTGCGCGCTCTGTGAGCCCTGACAATGCCCCGGACCCGCTGCCGTCCTCTCACCCTCGGGGGTCCGGCCCCGCCGGCGCTCCGGCCGCTCCCGCCGGCGGCCCGCCCCCAGGGGTGACGGCGCTGCGCCTCGGCCCGTTGGAGATAGCCACGCCGGTCGAGCTCGCTCCAATGGCCGGGGTGACCAATGCGTCCTTCAGGCGCCTGTGCCGGCTCTTCGCCGAGGGGACGCTGCCCGAGGACCTGCACCCGAGCAGCCCCGGACCGGTAGTTGCCGGCGGCGCCCTGGTCGCACCCGCGGGCCTGTATGTCACCGAGATGGTCACTACTCGCGCCCTGGTGGAGCGCAACGCCAAGACCCTGGCGATGGTGCGCACCGACCCGACCGAGCGGGTGCGCTCCATCCAGCTCTACGGCGTGGACCCGGACACGGTGGCGGCCGCGGTGCGGATCCTGGTGGAGGAGGACCTGGCCGACCACATTGACCTCAACTTCGGCTGCCCCGTGCCCAAGGTGACCCGCAAGGGCGGAGGCGCGGCGCTGCCCTGGAAGCGGGACCTGCTGGCGGCGATCATGCGCGCCGCGGTGCGGTCCTCGCAGCAGGCGGCGCACTCTGGGCGGCGCGAGCGCGAGGTCCCGGTGACGATCAAGATGCGCCTGGGGATTGATGAGGAGCACGAGACCTTCCTGGACGCGGCCAGGGCGGCCGCCGACGCCGGTATTGCGGCGCTGGCCCTGCACGCCCGCACCGCCCGCCAGCACTACTCGGGACAGGCCCGTTGGGACCAGATCGCCCGGCTCAAGGAGGCCACCGCCCTGCCCGTGCTGGGCAATGGGGACGTGTGGAGCGGAGACGACGCGGTGGAGATAATGCGCACCACCGGCTGCGACGGGGTCGTCGTGGGGCGCGGCTGCCAGGGGCGGCCGTGGCTGTTCGCGGACATTGTGGCGGCCCTGCACGGCCGCAGCGAGCGCATCCGGCCCGACCTGGACAGGGTGATCGCGGTGATCCGCGAGCACGGCCGAATGCTGGCCGAGGAGATGGGTGAGGACCGGGGCGTGCGGGATCTGCGCAAGCACGTGGGCTGGTACCTCCGGGGCTACCCGGTGGGCGGAGCCGCCCGCGCCTCGCTCATGCAGGTGCGGAGTCTGGCGGAACTCGACGCGGCCCTGACGGCCATGCGCTCCCGTCTGCCGTCAAGGGTCCCCTTCCCGGGCGAGGCGGCCGAGGGGCCCCGTGGACGGGCGGGCAGCCCCCGGACTCCCCGCCTCCCCGACGGCTGGCTGGACTCCCCCTACCTCAACGAGTCGGACCGGGGAGTGCTCGCCGAGGCCGAAGTGGATGTCTCCGGCGGCTGACCACCCCCTCCCCCCTCGCCTCCCCTCCCCCAACGAAATCCTCACAGCACAACGTCCCGGGGTGGTGTGCTGTGAGGATTTCGTTGGAGGGGAGGGCGGCCAGGCGCGCGAGGAGAGCGCGAGGGGCGGGACCGGGCGGCCGGGCGCGCAGGCGGCCGGGCGGGCGCGAGTGGGCTCAGGCCTCCTCAGGCACTGCGGTGGTGCGGCACAGGGCGGCGGCAATGGCGGTGGTCGCCGGGATGGAGAGCACCAGGCCGATGGACGACACCAGCGTGCGCACTATCTCCTCGGCAATCTCACCGCTGAGCACAGTGTCCATCACCGCCCGGTCGATCAGCGCCGCGGAGAGGATGAGCGGCAGGGCCGTGCCCGCGTAGGCGAAGGCCAGGGTGTAGACGGTTGAAGCGATATGGTCGCGCCCAATCCTCATGCCGCCAATGAAAAGCCGACGGCGCGCCAGGGCGGGGTTGGCGGCGTGCAGTTCCCAGACGGCCGAGGCCTGGGTAATGGTGACGTCGTTGAGGACGCCGAGACCGGCCACCACCATGCCGCAGGTCAGCAGCGCTTGCAGGTCAATGCCCTCCACCAGGGAGGCCAGAGTCATGGCGGTCTCATCGACGGCGCCAGTGAGGTTGGCGGCCCCGGTGCCCCACAAAGACAGCACGACGGTAATGCCCACGCCGACAACCGTGCCCAGCAGCGCGGTCGTGGTGCGCACCGAGACACCGTGGGCGACGTAGACGGCCAGCAGCATCATCGCCGAGGAGCCCACAAGGGTGACCAGCATGGGTGAGGCCCCGCCCAGCAGTGCCGGGATCATGAAGGCCACCAGCACGCCGGTGGCCAGGAGCAGGCCTAGAACGCTCAACGCCCCTTTGCGGCCCGCCACCGCCACCACCAGCACGAGGTAGACCACCGCCAGGGCCGCAATGGGCAGATCGCGGGTGTAGTCGACGAAGACGTAGGGAGTGCCCCCGGCCAGGGCCTGGGGGGTGTACATGACCTTGAGGCCGTCACCCACGCCGGCGGCGGGCCGGGACTCCGCGGGGATGTGGACCGGGAGGATCAGGCCCGCACCGGCACCGGAGGTGATCTTGGCGCACACGGCGTCCTTGAGCAGGGACCCGTCGGAGACCCCGCCGAGGGCGGCGCTGGCCTCCTGGCACTGCGCTACATCCAGGGAGGTAATGGTGGCGGTCTCCAGGCTCGCCTCCTGGGAGGTGAAGGGCTGGGAGCCCACCAGTGTGGAGTGCTTGGGCCACAGCACGACCAGGCCCACGAGCGTGACAAGCACCAGGGGCACCACAATGGCCGCCAGGACCAGCCGCACCCGCTTGGCCTCCAGGGCGCTGAGATTAAGCGGCCCGGAGTGGGAGTGGGTGTGGCCGGGGGCGTCGGGCCCCAGAGCCTGGTGGCCGCCCCGGGAGCGGTCCCCCGCGCTGTCTTCGGCTGCCGGGACGGGCCCCGAGCCTGTTTCGGCGCGGTGCTGAGGGCGCCTCCGGCGGGGCCTCTGGTCGGGCTCCCGGGAGTCTGAGTTCCTGTGGCTGGTCACACGACCCATGATGCCCTGGGCGCCGGCTACGCCCGGGAGGCGCGGCGGGCCGGGCCCGTCGCGCCTCCCGGCGCCCCCGCGGCTCAGCAGCCCCCACGATGTGGCCCGCGCCCTGGGCGCCGGGCTCCCGGCGCCCCCGCAGCTCAGCAGCCGATAAGGCGCTCGGCCAGGTAGCGCTCCACGTTCTGGAGCGGGATGCGCTCCTGGACCATGGTGTCACGTTCGCGCACCGTCACGGCCCCGTCCTGCGGCGACTCGAAGTCGTAGGTGATGCAGAAGGGGGTGCCGATCTCGTCCTGGCGGCGGTAGCGGCGCCCCACCGCCCCGGCGGCGTCGTAGTCGACGTTCCAGATCCGGCGCAGGCGGGCGGCCAGCTCGCGGGCGGGGCCGGTGAGCTCCTCCTTGCGGCTCAGGGGCAGCACGGCCGCTTTGACGGGGGCCAGGCGCGGATCCAGTTTGAGCAGCACGCGCGTGTCCACCCCGCCCTTGGTGTTGGGGGCCTCATCCTCGCTGTAGGCCTCCACCAGGAAGGCCATGAGCGAGCGGGTCAGGCCGGCGGAGGGCTCGATGACATAGGGCACCCAGCGTTCGCCGCGGGCCTGGTCGAAGTAGGACAGGTCCTTGCCGGAGTGCTCGGCGTGGGTGGACAGGTCGAAGTCGGTGCGGTTGGCGATGCCCTCCAGTTCGCCCCACTCGCCGCCGGCGAAACCGAAGCGGTACTCCAGGTCCACGGTGCGCTTGGAGTAATGGGAGAGCTTCTCGGCCGGGTGCTCGTAGAGGCGCAGATTGTCTTTGCTAATGCCCAGGTCGGTGTACCAGGCCTTGCGGTAGTCGATCCAATACTGATGCCACTGCTCATCGGTTCCCGGCTCGCAGAAGAACTCCAGTTCCATCTGCTCGAACTCGCGGGTGCGGAAGATGAAGTTGCCCGGGGTGATCTCGTTGCGGAAGGACTTGCCCACCTGCCCAATGCCGAAGGGCGGCTTCTTGCGGGCCGCGCTCATGACGGCCGCAAAGTTGACGAAGATGCCCTGGGCGGTCTCGGGGCGCAGGTAGTGCAGGCCGGCCTCGTCGTCGACCGGGCCCAGGTAGGTCTTGAGCAGGCCGGAGAACTCGCGGGGCTCGGTCCAGGAGCCGCTCTGGCCGGTGACCGGGTCGGGGACGTCGGAGAGCTGGACGGTGGCGGGGTCCAGGCCCTTGCGCTCGGCGTACTCCTCAATGAGCTGGTCGGCGCGGTAGCGCTTGTGGGTGTGCAGGGACTCGACCAGCGGGTCGGTGAAGGCGCTGACGTGGCCGGAGGCGACCCATACCTCGCGCGGCAGAATGACTGAGGAGTCCAGGCCGACGACG
Organism: Actinomyces oricola; assembly: GCF_004104015.1. Lineage (GTDB taxonomy): Bacteria > Actinomycetota > Actinomycetes > Actinomycetales > Actinomycetaceae > Actinomyces > Actinomyces oricola. Next base: position 13,835 of record NZ_RYFV01000009.1, read on the forward strand.
TCGTCGCGGGAGCGGACCATGGACTGCCACCACTGGCGCTTAATGTTCTCCTTGAGCTCGACGCCCAGCGGCCCGTAGTCCCAGGCGGAGCGGGTACCGCCGTAGATCTCGCCGCAAGGGAAGACGAAGCCGCGGCGCTTGGCCAGGTTGATGACGCGATCGAGCGCGGAGGGGGTCTGTGCCACCGGGTATCTCCTGATTTCGTCGTGGTCCGCACCTGGTTGGTGGGAACGAGTGGGCACAGTCTACGGGCGCCCTGGAGTGCGATTTGACGCAACCACCCGAAAAAGTGAGAATGTTTCTCATGAGCATTCTCAAATTCCCCACCCGCCGCGCCCTCGTGCGCGCCGCGGCCGCCACGGCAGCCCTGGCCCTCGGCGCCTCGCTGACCGCCTGCTCAGGCCAAACCTCCGGCGGCGCCAAGAACGCCGACGGCACCCTGCCCGTCTCGGTGTCCTTCTACCCCATCCAGTACCTCGTCGAGGCCATTGGCGGCGACCATGTCACTGTCACCTCAGTGACGCCCACCAATGTTGAGCCGCACGACTACGAGCTCTCCCCCAAGGACGTCACCGGCCTGTCGTCGGCCGCGATCATCGCCTATGTCTCAGGATTCCAGCCCTCGCTGGACGACGCCGTGGCCCAGGTCGACGGCCCCACGGTGGTGGACCTGGCCGGTTCGGTCTCCCTGGAGCATCACGACGGGGTCTCCGAGGAGCACGACCACGACGGTGAGGAGGCCGGCGACCATTCCAGCGCCGAGGCCCATGAGTCCGAGACCGCCCACGACCATGAGCACGAGGGGGACGGCGCCGCCCTCGACCCGCACTTCTGGCTCGATCCTCAGCGCATGGTCTCCGCCGCGAACGCCATTGAGGCGGCCCTGTCCAAGGCCGACCCCGACAACGCCGCCGACTACAAGGCCAACCTGGCGACCCTGACCACCACCCTGGAGGACCTCGACACCTCCTACAGCACCGGCCTGGCCCAGTGCCAGCGCACCACCTTCGTGACCTCCCACGCCGCCTTCGGCTACATGGCCGAGCGCTACGGCCTGACCCAGACCTCCATCTCCGGCATTGACCCCGACTCCGAGCCCAGTCCGGCCGACCTCGCCGCCGTCAAGCAGGTTGTTCAGGACACCGGCACCACCACGATCTTCACCGAGGAGCTCGTCTCCCCGGAGACCGCTGAGGCCCTGGCCTCCGAGACCGGCGCGAGCACCGCGGTCCTCAACCCCATTGAGTCGGCCCCCGAGGGCAGCGACTACGCTGGGGCGATGACCACCAACCTGCAGGAACTGCGCACGGCGCTGAGCTGCCAGTAATCCAGAGCATCCAGAGCAAATGGCATGACCCCTTCTCCACCGTCGACGGCGCCGTCCGGACCCTCCCGGACGGCGTCGTCCGCCGTCCCCATCGAAACCCGCGACCTGTCAGTAGTGCTGGGCACCAGTCTCATCCTGGACTCCATCAGCCTGACGATCAGTCGCGACCAGTCGGTAGCGCTTCTGGGCGCCAACGGGTCGGGCAAGTCGACCCTGGTCAAGACGATCCTGGGCTTGAACCCGGTGGCCTCCGGCACTGCGCGTCTTTTCGGCCGTGACGTCACCCACCGCAGCGAAGTCGACTGGGACCGCGTCGGCTACGTCCCCCAGCGCGTGGGCGCGGCCTCCGGCGTCCCGGCCACCGCCCTGGAGGTGGTGCGCTCGGGCCTGCTGGGCCCGCGCCGCCCCTGGGCCGACAGGGGGCGCCGCTCCCGCGAGCGCGCCATGGAGGCCCTTGACGCCGTGGGACTGGCCTCCCGCGCCAAGGACCATGTCCAGGTCTTCTCCGGGGGCCAGTCCCAGCGCGTCCTCATCGCCCGGGCCCTGGTGCGCCGCCCCGACCTGCTGCTCCTGGACGAGCCCTTGGCCGGCATTGACCGCGCCAGCCGCGAAACCTTGGCGCAGATCCTCATCCAGTTGCGCTCTCAGAGGCTGACCCTGCTCACCGTCCTGCACGAGATGGGCGAGCTGACGGAGGTGGTGGAGCGCGCCGTCGTCCTGGACGAGGGCCGCATTGTCGCCGACGCCCCGGCCGCCGCCATGTCCCCCGAGCACCACGACCACAGTGCGCACGACGTGCTCGGACATGACCGCCCCGGCGACTGCGAGCACGAGCACCTCCATGGGGACTCCCGGCCGCGCGTCCACCACGCCCCGGTGCTGAGCACCTCGACCCGTCCCGGCATGAGCGGAGGCCGCGCGTGATCGCGACCCTGTCCGAGATGCTTGCCAGCCCTCTCATGCAGCGGGCCCTCATTGTCGCCGTCCTGGTGGGGGTGGCGGCCCCCGTGGTGGGCACCTACCTGGTTCAGCGGGGCCTGGCGCTCCTGGGGGACGGCATTGGGCACATCTCCCTGACCGGTGTGGCCCTGGGCTGGATCGTGGGAACCGCCGCCAATGTGACTCCCCGCGACGCCTGGGCGGTTCCCGGGGCGATCGTGGCCTCGGTGCTGGGCGCGGTGCTCATTGAAGTGATCCGCGCCCGGGGCCGTACCCGCGGAGACGTGGCGCTGGCCATTCTCTTCTACGGCGGCATTGCCGGCGGAGTCATTCTCATTAAGCTGGCCGGGGGGACGACGACGAACCTCACCAGTTACCTTTTCGGCTCCATTGCCACGGTTTCGGTCAGCGACACCCGGTTCACGGTGGTGCTTGCCGCCGCCGTCCTGCTGGTGGGCCTGGGGCTGCGTGGTCCTTTGTTCTCCCTGTGCCACGACGAGGAGTTCGCCCGGTCCATTGGCCTGCCCACCGGGGCCCTCAATATTCTCATTGCGGTGGTCGCGGCGCTGACGGTGTCAGTGTCCATGCGGGTGGTTGGCGCCCTGCTGGTCTCAGCAGTCATGATCGTACCGGTGGCCATCGCCCAGCTCGTCTCGCACTCCTTCTCCCGCACCATGCACCTGGCCATGGCCATCGGCGTGATCGCCTGCGTCAGCGGGTTGACCATCACCTACGTCGTCGCGGCCTCTCCAGGTGCCATGATTGTGGTGCTCCTTGTGGCCGCCTACGCGGTCACAGCCGTGGGGAGCGGAGTACGACGGATGGTGGTGCGCGGGCGCCGCCAGGAGGAGGCGACAACTCGATGAGCGCGGGCTCAACAACGCGAAGCACACTGGGCTCAACCTCGCCGCGGCCGCGGGCCACTCGGCAGCGGGCCGCCGTCGCCGACCTCCTGGCCCGCACGGAGGAGTTCCGTTCCGCCCAGCAGATCCACGCCGCCCTGGAGGCCGAGGGCACCAAGATCGGCCTGGCCACTGTGTACCGCAACCTCACGGCCATGGCGGAGGCCGGCGAGGTGGACCAGGTGCGCAGCGCCGAGGGGGAGAACCTTTACCGGGCCTGCGAGCACCACGAGCACCACCACCACCTGGTGTGCCGCCGCTGCGGGCGCACCGTGGAGATCCACGGCAAGCCCCTGGAGGCGTGGATCGCCCGGATCAGCGCCGAGCACGGCTTCACCGATATTAGCCACACCGCCGAACTGTTCGGCCTGTGCCAGGAGTGCTCGCGGACCTGAGGGGACGGCCTCGTGCCCGGCACGGTAGGTCCGGCACGGTAGGTGCTGTGCCGGGGGTACCCGCAGGCCTAAGACCGGGGCCGGCGGCGCGGGGCGGCGCCGGTGCCCGGGGCCGGCATGTCCCTCCCCCCTGGAGATCCGCCGGCCGCTGTGGCGCCACAACAGTGGCGCCACAGGAGTGCTGCCAGCGGCTGCCGGGCGGGGCTCGGGGCCCGGATAGCGGGCGCCATATCGGCTCATTGGCGGGCAGGGGCTAGGCTGCCAGGGTGAGCGAGACACTGACGACCTTGGCCCCTGCGGGCACTTTGTCGCCCGCGTTCTCCACCTGCATGACCGCCCCCTTCCTCATGGCCGTGTGCCGCCCCCCTGGGACAATCGCGGCCGATGAGCAGGCCATGATCTCCCAGTGGGGCGCCCTGCATCCGCTCCACGACCTGACCCTGGTCTCACTGCTGGACGCCGGGGCCCCCGACCCGGCCGACCTGGATCTGGCGCGGGACTACTCGGGGGTCATTATCACCGGCTCTCCCTTCGGGTTCGGGCACCACCACCAGGACCCCGCCCCCGAGCAGCGGCGCCTGACCGAGCGGGTGCTGCGCCTGGCGGCGCGCCTGGTCGCCGAAGACGTGCCCACCCTCGGACTGTGCTTCGGGCTGCAGGCCATTGTCCTGGCCTTGGGCGGCACCTTGCGCGACGACGTCGGCGAGGACCTTCAGGCGCCCACCATGACCGTCACTGAGGCCGGCCGCCGGGATCCATTGACCCGCAACCTGACCAGTACTTTCCGCGCCTACGTCGGCCACTCCCAGTCCGTGGGCGAGTTGCCGGGCGACGGCGTCGTCTTGGCCACTGGCCGACGCTGCCCCATCCAGATGGTGCGTTGGGGGCGTCATGTCTACGGCACCCAGTTCCACCCGGAGATCACCACCGCGGGGATGCGGGTGCGCATTGAGGCCTACGGGGATACCTACTACCCGGCCGCGGAGCGCGCCGCCGTCCTGGAACGCTGCGACTCCGCTGACGTCACCGCCGCCAACCGGCTGGTGACCGATTTCGTGGAGCGTTATCGCCGCCCGGTCGGGAACTGACTATGGCCCTGGACTTCGCCCGCTCCCAACGTTCCACCATTGGAGTGGAGTGGGAGCTCCAAATCCTGGACCCCGCCGGGGACCTGTCCCCCGTGGCCCCGCAGCTTCTCCAGGAGGTGGAGCATCGAGCGCCGGGAAACGGCCTCATCCACCAGGAGATGTTGCGCAACACCATTGAGTTGGTCTCACGCAAGCGCACCACCGTGGCCGGCTGTGCGCAGGATCTTCAGGAGGCCCTCGACCTTCTGGCCCCGGTCCTGGCTGAACACGGGGTGGAACTGGCCGGCGCCGGCTCCCACCCCTTCGCCGAGCCCGGCGCCCAGGCCGTCTCCGAGACTGAGCGCTATAGCGAGCTCGTCGAGCGCACCCAGTACTGGGGCCGCCAGATGCTCATCTTCGGCACCCACGTGCACGTGGGGGTGGAGGACCGGGCCAAGGTTGTGCCGATCATGCGGCACCTGGCCACCTATCTGGGGCATATCCAGTCCCTGTCCGCCTCCTCCCCCTTCTGGGACGGTCTGGACACCGGTTTTGCCGACAACCGGGCCATGATGTTCCAGCAGTTGCCCAATGCGGGCCTGCCTGAGCCCTTCACCAACCTGGCCGAGTTGGAGGAGCTGGTGGCGGGCCTGACCCGCGTGGGCGCTATTGGCGACATTAGTGAGCTGCGCTGGGATCTGCGGCCCGCCCCGCGCCTGGGCACGGTGGAGGTCCGCGTCTGTGACGCGGCCTCCAATATGCTCGAGTTGCGGGCGGTGGCGGCCCTCATCCACTGCCTGGTCGAAGACGCCTCCCGGGCCCTGGACGCCGGCGACCTCCCGAAGGTGCTCCCCCACCATTTCGTGACCGCCAACAAGTGGCGTTCGGCGCGCTACGGCATGGACGCCGTTCTCATCGAGGACGCTCGCGGGCGTCAGGAGCCGGTGCGCCTGCGCCTGCCGGCGCTCGTGGCTCGCCTGGAGCCGGTGGCCGCCGACCTGGGGTGCGCCGGCGACCTGGACGCCATTGTCGGGATCCTCGCCGGGGGCGTGGGCTACGAGCGTCAGCGGGCGGTCGCCCAGCGCACCGGCAGCCTGGACGCCGTCGTGGCCCACCTGCGCTCCGAGATGGGTGCCGGTCGTCCCCTGGACCCGGGGGGAACCCCGCGCCTGGATGCGGTTCACGCGCCGGTGTCGGGCAATCGCGGCTGAGGGCGGCGCTCCCCCCGGGCGCCGGCGTTGAGCGTGGAGGCGGTCACCGGGTGCCGGTGACCGCGTCCACGGCGTTCCCGAAACGGCGCTCACGCCCGGCATAGGCCTGGCAGGCGCGCCACAGCTCGCAGCGGTCGAAATCGGGCCAGGCCAGGTCGGAGAAGTAGAGTTCGGCGTAGGCCGAGGACCACATGAGGAAATTGGAGGTGCGCTGCTCCCCCCCGGTGCGGATGAACAGGTCGACCTCACGCATCCGCGGGGAGTACAGGTAACGACTAATGGTCTTCTCGGTAATGGAGGAGGGCTTGAGCCGTCCTGCGGCGACGTCCTCGGCCATGGCGCGGGCGGCGTCGGCGATCTCCGCACGCCCCCCGTAGTTCAAGCACATATTGAGCACGGTGCCGGTGTTGCCCGCGGTAATGCGCTCGGCCCGGCGGACCTCGGAGAGCACCGACTTCCACAGGCGCGGCTCGCGACCCACCCAGCGCACCTGGACGCCCCAGCGGTGCAGGTCGTCGGTCTGGGCGCGCAGGACGGTGCGGGTGAAGCCCATGAGGAAGCGGACCTCCGCCGGTGAGCGCTTCCAGTTCTCAGTGGAGAAGGCGTAGACGCTCAACTCGGGGATGGCCAGTTCCACGGCCCCGGCAATGACGTCCATCATGGTGGACTCCCCCACCCGGTGGCCCTCGGTGCGCGGCAGGCCCCGCTGGTTGGCCCAGCGGCCGTTGCCGTCCATAACAATGGCGACATGTGCCGGGCGCGCCCCGGCGTCCAGCACCGGCGGGGTCAGGCCTTCGCGGTGCAGGGGGACCGGTGCGGGCGCCTGACCGGGATCGGGCGGGAGTGGTGTCATGTCAGGCCCTTTCGACGAGCGAGAGCGAGCGAAGGCGGCGCTCCAGGTGCCAGGTGAGGTAGGCCGAGACGAGCCCGGAGGCTTGGGCGCGCTCACGCCCGGTTGAGACGCGCGCCACGGACCAGTCGCCGGAGAGCAGGGCGCCGAGCAGGACCATAGCGCCCTGATCCGCCTCCACCGCGCCGGCCGGCCGGCAGGTGGCGCACACGGCGCCACCGGCCTGGATGTGGAAGGCCGCGTGGGGCCCGGGCGCTCCACAGCGGGCGCAGTCGTAGCACGACGGCGCCCACCCGGCCAGGGCCAGGGCGCGCAGCAGGTAGGAGTCCAGAATGAGACCGGGCGCGTAGCGGCGCCGGGCCAGGGCGGCCAGGGCGCCGGCCAGCAGCAGGTACTGCTGGGGGGAGCCCTCGGTGCCCAGGTCGCCGTCGTCTTCGGTGAGGCGCTCAGCGGTCTCCACCATGGTCGAGGCGCAGGTGAAGGCCGAGTAATCGGCGCAGATGGCCCCGCCGAAGGGGTCAATGGTCTCCACCTGGGTGACGGTGTCCAGGCTGCGCCCGGCGTGGAGTTGGACGTCAATCATGGAGAAGGGCTCCAGGCGGGCTCCGAAGCGCGAGGAGGTGCGCCGCACCCCCTTGGCCACGGCGCGCACCTGCCCGTGGGCCCGGGTGAGCAGCACAATGATCCGGTCCGCCTCACCGAGCCGGTAGGTGCGCAGGACTACGGCCTCGTCACGGTAGAGCCTGCTGGTCACGTCGCCGATTGTGACATGCCCGGGGGCAACTGGCACGTCGCCGCCCCCGGCATTGGTTGACGCCCGCCTGCCCGCCCGGTGACGGCGGCGGAGCAGGAGGGGCGCCTCACCTCAGGGCGCGGTTGACCGCTGAGATCACGGCCTTGAAGGAGGCCGTGGCAATGGAGGGGTCAATGCCCACGCCCCACAGGACCTGGCCGCCCATCTCGCACTCCACGTAGGAGGCGGCGCGGGCGTCACGGCCCTCGCTCAGGGCGTGCTCGGCATAGTCCAGGATGCGCACATTGACGCCGGTGTCCTCCAGGGCGGCCACGAAGGCGTCCAGGGGGCCATTGCCGGCGGCGGTCAGGAGCTTCTTCTCGCCATTGTCCAGGAGGGTGACGGTGAGCACGGAGTCCTCACCATGAGTGCTGGTCAGGGTGGCCGCCTGGAGCTCGAAGCGACCCCAGGGGGCGATCTCGGCCTCGGGGACGGAGGCGGCGGGCAGGTACTCGTCGGAGAAGATCGACCACAGGCGGGCGCCGTCGACCTCACCGCCATAGGTGTCGGTGTGGCGCTGGACAATGCGGGAGAACTCGATCTGGAGGCGGCGCGGCAGGTCGAGGTTGCGCATGGTCTTGAGCAGATAAGCCACCCCGCCCTTGCCGGACTGGGAGTTGACGCGCACCACGGCCTCGTAGGAGCGGCCCACGTCGTGGGGGTCAATGGGGAGGTAGGGCATGGACCAGGGCACGGCCAGTTCAGCGGCCTCCGAATCCAGGCCCTCGGCCTTCTTGGCCTCAACTTCGGCGGCCCGGGCGGTGAAGCCCTTCTTAATGGCGTCCTGGTGGGACCCGGAGAACGAGGTGTAGACGAGTTCGCCCACGTAGGGGGTGCGCGGGGGGACGTCCATCTGAGTGGAGCGCTCGACAATGCGGCGCACCTGGTCGATGTCGGAGATATTGAGCATGGGGTCCACGCCCTGGCTGAAAAGGTTGAGCGCCAGGGTGACCAGGTCGACGTTGCCGGTGCGCTCGCCGTGGCCGAACAGGCAGCCCTCGACGCGCTCGCCCCCGGCCAGCAGGCCGAGTTCGGCAGCGGCGACGCCGGAGCCGCGGTCGTTGTGGTTGTGCAGGGACAGGCACACGTGCTCGCGGTGGGGCAGATTGCGGCTCATCCACTCGATCTGGTCGGCGTAAACGTTGGGGGTGGCCCGCTCCACGGTGGCGGGCAGGTTGAGGATGATCTCGCGGTCCTCGTCGGGCTGCCACACGCCCATGACGGCCCGGCAAACCTCCAGGGAGTACTCGCGCTCGGTATCCACGAAGATCTCCGGGGAGTACTCGAAGCCGAAGATGGTGTCCTCGGTGAGAACCTTTTCGGCCCGGGCCATGATCATGCGGGTGCCGTCCACCGCCAGCTCACGAATGTCGTCCTTGCCCATGCGGAAGACAATGTCGCGGAACAGGGGGGCCAGGGCGTTGTAGAGGTGGACGGTGGCCCGGGGCATGCCCACCACCGCGTCCAGGGTGCGGTCAATGAGCTCGGAGCGGGACTGGGTGAGCACGGAGATGGTGACGTCCTCGGGGATGGCGTCGTCATCGACCAGGGAGCGCACGAAGTCGTAGTCGGTCTGGGAGGCGGCTGGAAAGCCGACCTCAATCTCCTTGAAGCCCATGGATACCAGCAGATCGAAGATGGCGCGCTTGGCAGTCGGGTCCATGGGCTCGATCAGGGACTGGTTGCCGTCGCGCAGGTCGGTGGACAGCCAGCGGGGCGCCTGAGTGATCCGCTTGGAGGGCCAGGTGCGGTCTGGAAGATCTGTGGCGACGGTGTCAATGAAGGGGACGTATTTGCCGAAGGGCATGCCGGAGGGCTGCTGGGGGGCGGGGCGGGCGGTGCGCATGGTTTCTCCTGGGTGATGGTGGTCGCTCGGGCCCGGCGGGGCGCTCATCGCCGCGCTCAGTGCCCGGTGGCTGGCAACGCGAATGAGCCGCGGTCGGGGTGCCGGCCTGGTCAGGCCCCGCCGCGGCGGCTAAGCAGGAGGCTCGCCTCTGGGCGCGTGGTCGCTCGCACGTGCGTGACGTTACCGCACAACGCCCCGCGCGTCAGATCGTGCCGCTGTGCGGACCCCGCGCCGGCGAGGACAGGGGTCGCCCCGTTCCCCGCCCCGACACGCGGCAGAAGTAGCGAACAACCCTGACAACATGTAGCATATCTACTACATTCAATGGCAGAACCACTAAGGAGGTTCCTGTTGCCCCCGATCATTACCACCGAGAACCTTGAGTTCTCCTACGGGGTGGCGCCGGTCCTGCGCGACCTCAGCCTGTCGATCGAGGCGGGTGAGATCGTCTGCCTGCTGGGACCCAATGGGGTGGGCAAGACGACCCTCGTGGAGAACCTGCTCGGCTCGCTCACACCCGCCTCCGGACGGGTCCGGGTCCTGGGCACCGACCCGCGCAACGCCCCGGCCGCCTTCTGGGCGCGCGTGGGACTGGTTCAGCAGAATTGGACCGACCACGCCAAGTGGCGCGTCATTGATCAGCTGGAGTGGATCCGCGCCATACAGCTCACCGCCGCCCCCAGCGCCCTCACCGTCGCCGAAGTCCTCGACGCCGTCGGACTGGCCGACAAGGCGACTTCGCGCCTCTCCCGGCTCTCGGGCGGCCAGCGGCGCGCCATTGACTTCGCCGCCGCCCTCATCGCCCGCCCCGAGATCCTCATCCTCGACGAGCCGACCACGGGTCTGGACCCCGTTTCCAAGGCCCGCCTGCACGACCTCATCCTTGAGCGCGTCGATGAGGAGGCGACTGTTCTCATGACCACCCACGACCTGGCCGAGGCCGAGCAGATCGCCTCCCGGGTGCTCATTATGAGCCAGGGGCGTATTGTCGCCGACGGCACCGTCACCGAGCTGCGGGAGAGACTGACCCACGACGCCGAGGTCACCTGGACCCAGGACGGCGAGCGCCATGTCCACTCCACCCCCGCCCCGGAGCGCTTCCTCCTCCAACTCGACCTGGGGTCCATCACGAACCTCACGGTCACCCGGCCGACCCTGGAGGAGACCTACCTCGCCCTGGTCAAGAAGGAGCAGCAGCCATGAGCCCCCGCATCGTACTCGCCATCCTACGGGCGGCCCTGCGCCAGGCCGCTGCCGACCTGCGCCCCATCATTGCCGGCGCCGGCGCCTTCTCCGTCCTCGCCTGCGTCGCGGGCTTCGTCGCCGTGGGCCGGTTCTACCAGGGCGTGGTCGGGGCGAGCACGGCCTTCGGCGCCATGCTCGCCGCCAGCGCCGTGGGCGCAATGGGCTCCTTCATCGTCCTGCAGATCGCCAGCGAGGCCTATACCGACCGCATTGGCGGCGCCCTGCTGCGGGTGCGGATCCTCCCCCACGGCCCGCTGACCTGGATGCTGGGCAAGCTCCTGTCCTCGGTGGCTCACAGCATCCTCATCCAAGGGTCCATCCTCGTCGGCGCCGCCCTCCTTATCGATTCGCTGCCGCTGTCCGCCGCCCAGGCCCTCGCCTGCCTGCCCCTCATCGTCTTAACGGCCGTCGCCTCCGCTCCCCTGGGGTTCCTGGCCGGGGCCGCCTCCCGGGGCATGTACTCGGCACTATGCTCCTACCTCGTCATCCTGGTCGTGGTGGGCACTTCCGGATTCCTCTACCCGCTGCCGGCCATGCCCGGCTGGGTGCAGGCCATCCACCAGGTTCTGCCCGCCTACTGGTCGGGGCATCTGAGCCGGTGGGCGCTGGTCGGCGATCCCTCCTGGGAGGTCGGCGGCGCCTTCCACCCGGTGCTGGCCATCGGGGTGCTGCTGGCGTGGATTATCGGCGGCCTGGCCTGCGCGCCTCTCATTGTGCGCCACTCCTTCCGCCGGGAGACCATTGGCAGCCTGGCCCGCGTCCAGTCCGTGATCCGATCCCAGACCGGTCTGTGACATGGCCGAGGAGAGCGTCCACAATCGGATCGCCGTCCTGCGCGCCGACCGCAGGGTCTCCCGCCGCGAGCTGGCCGAGGCCCTGGGCGTGCACTACCAGACCATCGGCTACCTGGAGCGCGGCGAGTACGCCCCCTCCCTCCACCTGGCCCTGCGCATCGCCCGCTACTTCGAGGTGCCCGTGGAGTCGGTGTTCTCCTTGGAGGAGTTCCCGCGCCTGACCTGACCGGCTCGCCCGGCCCCCCGGATTCGCCCCGGTCCGGGCAGGTCGGCGGGACCGGCCCGCCGACCTGCCCGGACCGGGGCCTGGGCCAGGTGCGCGTTGCCCCAGTGGCGCAGACGCCGTTCAATGGGGTGCTCAATGAAGCGGTAGAGGGTCCAGGCGGTGGCCAGGGCGAGGGCGAAGACCGGCGGGTACCACAGGAGATTGCCGACGGCCTCAGGCTGAAGCCCGATGGCGCCGCGCACCGTGTACATGACGGTGGCGTGCACAAGGTAGAAGGCGAAAGACCACGTCCCCAGAGTCACCAGAACTCGGTGGCGCAGCCAGGAGGGCCTTTGGGCAAGGTCGTTATTGGCGACCCCCAGAATGGTCAGCGCCGACAGGAGGGCCAGGACCTGCAGCTCCAGGTACTTGACCCACGTGGACCACGGATCGGTCCACCCGTAGTGGCGGGAGAGCACGGACCAGGTAATAAAGGCGGCAATGGTGAGGTACCCCATCCAGGGACGGACCCACCTGCCGACACCGAGTTGGACCAGGCGGGCCACCACCATGCCCAGGGCGAACTCCCCGAGGCGGGCCACGGGGCTGGGCAGGGCGGCCAGGGGACTTGAGGCGTCATGGATGACGACAATGCGCTGGGCCAGAACGACGGCGATCACGGCCCCCAGGGCGAGCAGCGCCCCGCGTCGCATAATCCGCCCCAGGACACGGTTCAGCCACGGATGAAGGGCGTAGAAGAAGGCCTCCACGCCCAGGGTCCAGGCGGCCGGGTTGCCGGAGAGCAGGATGGTCGGAGTAGTGGACCAGCTCTGAAGCAGCACCGCGGACAACAGCAGTGGCGCCAGGGCCAAGGGCTTGACCCAAGGATGGTTGGGGTCCGGTGCCGTGGAGTAGAACACGGGGATCGCCAGGAGCAGAGCGGCAATGTGGGCCGGGTAGATGCGGGCGAAGCGCCGCCAGTAGAAGTTGGCGACCGTTGTGCCCGAAACGCCGGCGGACCAGGTGAGCACGAAACCGGAGAGCACGAAGAAGAAGGCGACGCCGTGGTTGCCCAAGCGCGCCACGTCCTTCAGGCCGGGTACCGGCGCGAAGACCTTCATGTGGTAGCAGAAGACGGCGAAGGCGGCCCACCAGCGCAGGCCCGTCAACGAGTCTAGGCGCATAGCGTCCAGCTAACGGGAGACGCTGTGGCAGGCACCGCGGCGAAACAAGTGGGGAGACGTGCGGGGGGAACAGTCACTCTTCACAGATTACAGCCCGGCGCGGGGACGCCCGACCGCGCTGCCGGCGCCCCGGGAGACGTGGTCGGCACAGCCGTGGCACACCACACCTTGACATGTGCCATGCGCCACATTTAGCGTGAGTCACTGTCGTCCCTGTCCACAAGACGGCGTCGACCCCTGCATCGGCCCGTGCATCCCACCCGCCGAGCACCCCGGTGCGGCCCACCGAGCCGGCACCTGCGCCCAACACCGCTGCGACAACCCCTACCGGTCGCCGAAGCGGCATTGACGGCCGATTCGGCCGCACCGCGAGTCCCCATGGCCGCACGCGGCACTGCACGGCACCGCGGTGCCCACCATGAGTCCTATTGGGCCTCTACCGCTGACAGCCCGCCCCTCCACCGCCCTCCCCACCACTTGGCATGCTCCGCAACGGCGCGAGCACGCCGCTTACTCCACCGCAGGAAGTACCCACCATGAACCCACTTGTTCTACGCTCATCAATAGTCGCTGCGGTCGGAGGGTTAATCTTCGGCTTCGATACGGCCGTGATCTCCGGGGCCCACGACGGCATTACGAAAACATTCGGTATCACCGAGTTCCAGTATGGCTTCGTGGTCGCCACGGCTCTCATTGGGACTATCGTCGGCGCCGCGATTGCGGGGCGGCCGGCCGACCGCTACGGGCGCAAACGCGTCCTGCTGTGGATTGGTCTTCTCTTCCTCTCCGGGTCCCTGCTGACCGCCATTGCACCCAACCTGTGGCTCCTCATGGCCTTCCGCGTCCTGGGCGGTGTGGGCGTGGGTATGGCCAGTGTCCTGTCCCCCATCTACACCGCGGAGATCGCCCCGCCGTCCTTTCGCGGACGCCTGGTGGGCCTGGTGCAGTTGTCCATTGTCGTCGGCATCCTAACGGCCTACCTGTCCAACTACGGAATACTTAAGCTCATCCCTATCGAGTACGCTGACGGGTCCCCGAGTCCCGCCTGGCGCTACATGCTCGCCGCCATGGCGGTACCCACCGTGATCTTCCTGATCCTATTGCCGACCATTTGCGAGACCCCGCGCTGGCTGATCGGCCAGGGCCGCATTGATGAGGGCGAGGCCATTACCCGCCGCCTCACCAGCAGTGAGGAGGAGGCCTCCTCCATGGTCGCCGAGATCAGGGAGCAGATCGAGCAGGATCGGGCGCTCAACGCGACCAAGGCGCCCTTCTTCGTGAGGCAGAACCGGAAGGTCATTCTTCTGGCCATTGCCATCGCCGCCTTCAACCAGCTCTCGGGTATTAACGCCGTCCTGTACTACGCCCCGGAGATCTTCAAGCTCGCCGGTTTCGGCACTGAGGCCTCCTTCCTGCAATCAGCCGGCATTGGCCTGGTCAACCTCATCGCCACAGTGACGGCGGTCTCCGTTATCGACAAGCTCGGGCGCCGCAAGCTCATGCTCGTTGGGACCATCGGCTACCTCATCTCCCTGGGGGCGCTCACGGGCCTGTTCCTCATTATTAAGGACGAGGGCTCGGGCGGCGCGGCCCCCAACCTCGTGCTGGCCGCCCTGGCCCTGTTCATCGCCTCCCACGCCTTCGGCGAGGGCTCAGTCATCTGGGTCTTCATCTCTGAGATCTTCCCCTCGCGCATTCGCGCCCGCGGCCAGTCGCTGGGCTCGCTGACCCACTGGACCATGGCGGCCGTGGTGACCTGGGCCTTCCCCGGGCTCGTGGCCGCCACCGGGCCGGCGGTCGGCTTCGGCTTCTTCTTCGTGTGCATGGTGGGACTGCTGCTGTGGGTCATCTTCGTCATGCCCGAGACCAAGGGCATCGCCCTGGAGGACATGGACGAACACCTGGGCCTGACGGAGCCGGCTGCGGCCGGCGCGAAATAACCCCGGTCGATCCAACCGATCAGCAACAACGGGCACGGGGGTGGTGGCCAATGCGCAGGCCACCACCCCCGGTCGCTCCCCCTCGTCCTAGTGCAGCAGCCCCTTGGCCAGATCCAGGGGCGTGCCGAAGCGGTGGCTGGTTATGGCCACAGCCTGCTCCCGCAGGAAGGTCAGCAGTTCGGTGTGCGGGCAGGTGGTGACCGGCCCGGTGTAGAGGGCCACATCGGGGCTGCCACCGGTGAGGGCACTGGCCTGCTGCCACAGTTCCTCACTGGGAACCCTCCTGTCCCCCACAATGCGCACGCGCACGCCCAGGGCGCCTGAGGAGGCCATGTCGGACAGACGGGCCTCCCACACGGCGCCGCGCTCGACAGCCACCTCCACGCCGGCCCCCAGCAGGGCCGCGCGCAGCGCCTGGGGCAGTGGCTCGGCCACCGACAGGCTCACCAGCCCCCCGGCGCGAATGCCGGCGGCCATGACCCGGGCCAGGTCCGATTGGTGGGTGCCGGCCTGGGCGCGCACCACCACCGTAGTGGGTCGGTAGCGCAGGATATTGCGCTCGCACGCCAGGGCGGTGACGTCCTGGTTCTGACCGTAGACGCGCTCCCAGGCCTGGGCGTCGGCAACGAGCGCACGGCGCAGGGCGGCGACCTCCTGGTGGTCCAGATCCGTGCGCACGGCGTCGTAGACGGCGGCGACCCGGGGGTCGAGTGTGGAGTCCAGGGTCTGGTGCCCGCGCTCGACGGCGTCGTGGTGCTCGCCGCCATCCCCGGGGACGACCTCACCCAGTCCCAGCAGGTAGCTGGGACCGCCGGCCTTGGTGGTCGAGCCGATCGCGGAGCGCTTCCAGCCGCCAAAGGGCTGGCGGCGCACAATGGCGCCGGTAATGCCCCGGTTGACGTAGAGGTTGCCCGCCTCCACGGCCTCCAACCACTGGCCGAGCTCCGCAGAATCGAGGGTCTGCAGCCCGGAGGTGAGTCCGTAATCGACGGCGTTGACGGCGTCAATGGCCTCCTGGAGCGTGTCTACGCGCATAACCCCCAGGACCGGTGCGAAGTACTCGGTGAGGTGGAATTCACTACCGGGCTCTACACCCATCCGAATGCCGGGACGCCACAGTCCCCCGCCGAGGTCCTGGGGCTCAAGCACCCAGTGCTCGCCGGCCCCGAGGGTGGTCAGGCCCCGCAGGGCCTTGGCGTCGTCGGGGACCACGACCGGGCCCACCTGGGAATCGAGGTGCTCGGGCAGGCGCACCCGCAGGGAGGACGTCGCATCGACGAGCTGGCGGGCAATGCGCGCCGAGCGGCCCGCCGAGCCGACCAAGATGAGCAGGGAGGCCGCCGAGCACTTCTGGCCGGCGTGGGCGAAGGCGGAGGAGACGACGTCGCGCACCGCCAGGTCGGGATCGGCCGACGGGGTGACGATAATGGCGTTCTTGCCGCTGGTCTCCCCCAGCAGGTGCATGTCGGGCCGCCAGGAGCGGAATAGGCGCGCAGTGTCGTAGGAGCCGGTGAGGATAACGCGCTCAACACTCGGGTGAGTCACCAGGTGCTGGGAGACCTCCCCGTCCTCGACGGGGGCCAGGACCAGAACCTCCTTGGGCACGCCGGCGTCGTGCAGGGCCCGTACCAGCTCGGCGGCGCAACGGCGTGCCGGGGGCGCCGGCTTGAGGATGACGCCGCTGCCGGTGGCCAAGGCGGCCACGACCCCGCCCACGGGGATGGCCACCGGGAAGTTCCAGGGGGAGGCGACAACCGTCACGGCCACGGGCTGGAAGCGCGCCCCGGCCATGTGCTCGGGGTCCTCCAGCTCCAGGGCGGCCGAGGCGTAGTGATGGCAGAAATCGATGGCCTCTGAGACCTCGGGGTCGGCCTGGTCAATGGTCTTGCCGGCCTCGGAGGCGGCAACCTCAATGAGTTCGCCGCGGCGGGCGGCTAGAACATCCCCGGCGTGGTGGATGACGGCGGCCCGCTCCTGGGCGCCGCGCGCGGCCCAATCGGCGGCCGCCGCGGAGACGGCGGCAATGTTGGCGTCCGCGTCCGCGGTGGTGGCCCAGGCCTTCTCACCGTCCTTGACGGCCTTGACGCCGCGGGTGGAGCCGGGAACGGCGGCGGCAATGTCGCGGGCCCACTGGCGGTTGGCGGCCAGGGCCGGGTCGGAGTCGGGGGTGGAGGCGAAGGGGCGGCGGGCCTGCTCGGCGGTGGTTCCCGCCGGCTCGGATACGCCGCCAGCGGCTTCGGTGAGCCGGTCCTGGGTGCGCCGGGGCACCGGCACGGGCGCGTCGGGGTCCAGCTCGGCCAAAGCGTCCAGGAAGCGGAGGCGCTCACGATTGAAGACGTCCTCATCGGCGGCAATGTCGAAAACCCCGGACATGAAGTTGGCGGGGGCGGCGTTCTCCTCCAGTCGGCGCACCAGGTAGGAGATGGCGACGTCGAACTCCTCGGGGTGGACCACGGGAACGTAGAGGAGCAGGTGGCCGACATCTCGCCGCACGACCTCGGCCAGATCGGTGGCCATGCCGGAGAGCATCTCGAACTCGACGGCGTCCTCCACGCCGCGGGCGGCGCGCAGTTCGTAGGCGAAAGCGATGTCGAAGAGGTTCTGGCCGGCCACGCCCAGGCGGATGCCGGCAGTGCGCTCGGGGGTCATGGCCCAGGCGAGCATGCGCTTGTAGTTGGTGTCAGTGGCCTGCTTGGTGGGCCACGTGGTCAGCTCCCAGCCGTGGATCTCGGCGTCGACCGTCTCCATGGACAGGTTGGCGCCCTTGACCACGCGCACCTTAATGCGGCTGCCGCCCTCGGCCACGCGCCTGGCGGCCCACTGCTGGAGGCGTTCGAGGGCGGCCAGGGAGTCCGGCAGGTAGGCCTGCAGGACAATGCCCGCCTCATAGCCGCGCATGTCCTCCTGGTCGAGGATCCTGGTGAAGACCGCCAGGGTCAGGTCGAGGTCCTTGTAGTCCTCCATGTCGAGGTTGAGGAAGGTGTCCTTGTCCCGGGCCAGGCGGTACAGGGGGCTGAGGGCCTCCACCCCGTGGGCGACGACCTCCTCGAAGCCCCAAGGGTTGTGGGGGCCGGTGACGGCTGAAACCTTAATGGAGACGTAGTCGACATCATCGCGCTCCACCAGGCGGGAGACCTCGGCCAGGCGGCGGGCGGCCTCCTTCTCGCCCAGGACGGCCTCGCCCAGCAGGTTGACGTTGAGGCGGTTGCCGCTGGCGCGCAACTTGGCCAGGGCCGGTCCCAGGCCGCGGTCGGTGGCATCGACCACGAGGTCGCCGACGAGCTCGCGGAAGGTGCGCCGGGCGATGGTGGCCGCGGTCCTGGGGGCCACGCGGGAGGCGACTCCGCCCAGGCCCATGGCGGCGGCCAGCGGGGCCGGCAGGAAGTCGGTGCGCCCCGCGGCGAGCCTGGCCAGCGCCGCCCCGGCGACGTCGAGGTCGGCGGGGCGCACAACGTCATCGACGAAGCGGGTGGTGAAGGTCAAGCCCTCGGGGTCGGCGAGGATGGAGGACAAGAGCTTAGCGGCGCGCGGCGTGGGCTCGTGGACGGACTCCTCGACCCAGCGCCGGGCGCGCTCCACGGCTTTGAGACCGAGGTCCCAGAGGTCGTCTGGGCAGGGGCGCTCCGGGCTGTGGTCGGGGCGGATCGGTGCGGGCACGGGAACGCTCATGGTGGCTGCCTCTCGCTGGACGCGCTTCAACCCGCACATTCTGCGCCATGATTGTGGTTTTCGCACCTATTGCCGGCTTCTCCACAAGGTGTCTTCGCCCACCGCAACCACTTCGGGGCCGGGGGGCCGAGCGCCGGCGGGGGCGCCGGGCGCCAACCCGGTCAGTCCCGGTCAATAGAGCATGGGGAACAGCCCCCAGTAGGCCAACTCCAGAAGGAGGACTATGGTCCCTATTAGGGCGCTGGCCAGGACCCCGGCGGCAGGCCGGGTCAGGAACCGGGGCCCCCCGGTGGTGCGGCGGGTCCGGCACATGCGCCAGGCCCGCTGCACCACCTTGACCAAGATGACCAGGGTCAGGAGCGCTGAGACCTGGGCGGCGAGCCAGCCGCCATAGGAGATCCAGGCGTTGGTCTCCTGGTCCAGGGCCAGGCGAATAACAGCGCCGATGTAGACCAGGTAGAGCGCCCAGGTGCCCAAGACCGACAGGCACAGGCTGACTGTCCATCTCCCAATGGGCGCCGGCAGGCGCAGGCCTGCGCGGCCGCCGAGGCAGGGAAGCTGGCCCAGCCCCCATCCGGCGCCCGCGGCCGCCACCAGGCCCAGGCCGGCGACAATACCGGCGAGCATGAGGTCGCCCGAGGCGTACCAGCGGGTGGCACCGGGCCGGCTCGCCCGGTGCTCCTGGGTGGGGGTGGCCCCGGCCACGCGGGGGGGCGGCGTCCGCGGTGGCGGGCAGCCCCGTCACCCACCGGGCCAGGTCGCGGGCCACCCCCGGGGCCAGGGGCCCGTCGGTGTCGCCGCCGAGTTTGAGGCCGTGGTTGGCATCGGCGTAGTAGCGGACCGTGAGCTGGTGGTTGCCGTTGACCTGAATGGAGTCCCACACCCGCAGCGGCCCCTGAACCACCGGCATGGAGCGGTCGGCGGTGCCGTAGAGCATGAGAATGGGCTGGGTGAGGCGCTGTTCGTAGGCGGCCGGGTCGACATCGGCGTACTCAAAGCCGCCGGGCACCTGGGACGCCCCCAGGACCCGCGGAATAATGCGCATTAACGGCTCTGGCACGCCCACGTCGCGCAGGTAGGAGTCGGCGGCGAAGGCCGCTTGCTCGCGCAGGGAGACGATCGGTGCGGAGGCCAGCACCAGGAAGGCGACCCGGGGGTCCTCGGCGGCCAGGATTACCCCGGGGATGGCCCCCTCGGACTCCGCGTACAGGCCCACGTGCCCGGGGTCGACGCCGGGCAGGGAGCGCAGGTAGTCCACCGAGGCGCGGTAGTCGTTGGCCATGGAGATGTAGTCGCGCTCGGTAAGCGAATAGTCCTCCATGGGTTTGGAGGGCACGAGCGTGGTCGCCCCGGCGGAGGCCAGGGCCTGCGCCTGCTCGGCGAAGCCGTCAATGCTCTGGGTGCCGGCGCCGTGAAGGAAGACGACGCCGGGGGTGCTCGTCTTGACCCCCAGGGGGCGGCGCAATAGGGCGGGAAGCTGCTCGCCGTCGGCCTGGGTAATGGTCACGGTGGTGGTCTCAACCTGGTAGGTGCCCACGGGGGCGGTGACCGCATTGCCGCCTATGGCGGTGCTGGTGGAGGCGGGCAGCAGCGGGTTGGGGACCGGCTCGGGGCGCCAACGCGGACCGGCGAGAGTCCCGATCAAGCTCAGCCCCAGGACCACGACCACCACCGCCCCCATGGTGCGGTGGTCCTCCGAGACTGCTAGCACCAGGGCCGCTAGGCCCAGGGTGCAGATAATCTCCCAGATCTCGTCGCCGCCGGTGCCCAGGAGCGCCAGGGTCAGGGCGACGGCTCCAGTGGCGACCAGCACCAGCAATGTGGTGGCGCGAGAGCTGCGCCACAAGTGCGCCACCAGGCGCCACCCCCTTGTGGGGAGGGCGGCCAGGAATCTCCAGCCCGAGCGGATTTCCGCGCGGGTGGGGTGGACGGGCTCCCCCCGGGGCCGGCGCCGGATCATTAGAACCCGAGCTTGGCCAGGGCCTTGGGGTCGGACTGCCAGTCCTTGGCGGTGCGCACGTGCAGGTCGAGGTAGACCTTGCGGCCCAGCAGTTCCTCAATGCCGGCTCGCGCCCGCACGCCGACCTCCTTGAGCCGTGCCCCGCCGCGGCCAATAATGATGGCCTTCTGGGAATCGCGCTCCACCACGAGGCTGACGCGCACCTGGAGGCGCTGGCCGGCCCCCTTGATGTAGGCGCCGCGTTCGCGGGCTGAACGCGGGTCGACAATCTCATCGACGACGACGGCCAGGGAGTGGGGCAGCTCGTCGTGCACGCCCTCCAGGGCGGCCTCGCGCACGAGCTCGGCGACCATGACCTGCTGGGGCTCGTCGGTAATCTCCCCAGTGGGGTACAGGGGCGCCGAGAGCGGCAGGTGGCCCATGAGGACGTCCTCCAGCACGGTGACCTGCTCACCGGTCTTCGCGGAGACCGGGACAATGTCGGCCCAGTCGCCGAGCCGGTCAACGGCCAGGAGCTGGGCGGCCAGCCCCTGGCGCGAGACGGTGTCCGCCTTGGTGACGACGGCGACCACGGGAGTGCGCAATTCGGCGAGATCCCGGGCGATAAAACGGTCGCCGGGGCCGATCTTCTCGTTGGCGGGCACGCAGAAGGCGATGACGTCGACCTCGGTGAGGGTTTCGCGCACCAGGTTGTTCAGGCGCTTGCCCAGTAATGTCTTGGGGCGGTGCAGGCCGGGGGTGTCGACCAGGACGAGCTGGGCGTGGCGGCGGTGGACGACGCCGCGCACATTGTGGCGGGTGGTCTGGGGCCGCCCGGAGGTAATGGCGACCTTGGCGCCCACCAGAGCGTTGGTCAGGGTGGATTTGCCCGCGTTGGGGCGCCCAATGAGGCAGGCGAAGCCGGCATGGAAATCCTCGGGAATCGTGGGGATCACGATCCGGGCGGGGGCGCCCGGGTCCTCCTGGTCCCCTGGGCCCTCCAGGGCATTGGGGCCGCCCATGAGTTCGGTGTCAGTGGGGAAGCGGACGGGCTGGGTGTCGCTGGTCCTGGGGCTGTCCGGCTTGTCGCTCATTGCTCTCGCTGTTCGTCGTCGTCTGGTTCGGGGGCGCGCGAGGCCAGGAGACTGGCGACCTGGCGGCGCCTCCCGCTGGCCTCCTCGGCCACCAGGCGCACGCCCTGGGCGTCCCCGGTGGCCCCGGGCAAGGGGACCCGGCCAATGGCCTTGGTGAGTAGGCCGCCGGCGGTATCGACGTCGTCGTCGTCGATCTCCAGATCGAACAACTCGCCGAGCTCGTCCAGGCCCAGGCGCGCCGGGACCCGGAAGGTGCCGTTCCCGAGGTCTTCAACCTCGGGCTCGGCGCGGTCGTGTTCGTCGGTGAGCTCTCCGACGACCTCCTCCAGAAGATCCTCCATCGTGACCAGCCCGGCGATGCCCCCGTACTCGTCGACGGCCAGGACCATGTGGATGTGCCTGGTCTGCATCTCGCGCAGCAGGTCGTCGGCCAGTTTGGTCTCGGGGATGTAGACGGCTTCGCGCACGAAGGCGGACACGGGCAGGTCCTCGTGATCCGGGTGGGCGGCCAGGCGCCGCAGCAGGTCCTTGAGGTAGAGGGTGCCGCGGATGTCGTCGGCGTCCTCCCCAATGACTGGTACACGGGAGTAGCCCGAGAGGGTGAACAGGCGCATGGCGGCGCGCGCGGGTTTGGTGGAGTCAATGGTGACCATGTCGGGGCGGGGCACCATGACTTCGCGCACGAGGGTCTGGCCGAGTTCGACCACCGAGCGCATCATCTGGCGGTCCTCGTCCTCAATGGTGTCGCTCTCACCGATCTCGTCGATCATCTCGCGCAGGTCCTGGCTGACGGCCTCACGGGCCTCGGCCTGAGTGAGGGTGGCCGAGCGCCCGAAGCGCGACTCCAGCCACCGCCAAGGGCCCCCCAGGGTGTCAACGCGCGCCAACAGGCCCCCGAGGGCCAGGAGGGTGGCGTCGGGGTTGCGGCGCCCCACTGAGCGCGGTGAGATGCCGGCCACCAGGCCCAGGAGTACGGCGTTGACGACCACGGAGACGGCCAGGACCTCCCACCAGACCTCCAGGACCCCGGCGACGGCGAGGGTGAGCAGGATGGCGGCGAGCATGTCGACGGCGACGCGCACCGAGGCCACCACGCCCAGCACCTGGGCCCGGCGCTGAGCCAGGTCGACCACGCGTGCGGCGCCGCGACGGCCGTCCTCGAGAAGGTCCTCGGCGGCGGCCCGGGTCATGCGGGTCAGGGCCGCCTCGCCCGCCGATAGCAGGGCGCCCAGTGCCAGGATGAGGACGGCCCCGGTGGTCAGGAGGGCGACCGGTGTGCCGTTCACGCTCCGCGCTCCGCGAGGAAGGTGAGCAGGAGGGTGCGC
Organism: Actinomyces oricola; assembly: GCF_004104015.1. Taxonomy (GTDB): domain Bacteria; phylum Actinomycetota; class Actinomycetes; order Actinomycetales; family Actinomycetaceae; genus Actinomyces; species Actinomyces oricola. The sequence continues at coordinate 36,560 of NZ_RYFV01000009.1, forward strand.
TGAAGCTCGAACATCTCCCGCTCATCCTGCTCCTGGGCGTGGTCGAAGCCCAGGAGATGGAGAATGCCGTGGGTGGCCAGCAGCAGCATTTCCTCGGCGGCCGAGTGGCCGGCGGCAATGGCCTGCTTGGCGGCGACCTGGGGGCAAATGACGACGTCGCCGAGCGTCCCGGCGGGGGTCGGCGCGCCGGGGGCGCCGGGGCGCAGTTCGTCCATGGGGAAGCTCATGACATCGGTGGGGCCGGGCAGGTCCAGCCAGCGCTGGTGGAGCTCGGCCATGGGCTCAGGGTCAACGAAGATAATGGCGAGTTCCGCCAGGGGGTTGACGTGCAGGGCGCTGAGGACGTGGTCGGCCAAGGCCGCGAACTCGGCTTCGTCGAGCACGACCTCGGTCTCATTGTTGACCTCGGTGGTCATGGGCGGCTCCTCTCGCGAGTGGTGGGCCCGGTGGCGCCCTCACGGCCGCCTGTGGTGGTGCGGTCCCGGGGGCGGTGGGCTTGGCCGGCGGCCCGCTCGGCGTCGTAGCGGGAGTAGGCGTCAATAATGCGGCCCACGAGCCGGTGGCGCACCACGTCCCGGCTGGTGAGCTCGCAGAAGGCGATGCCGTCGACGTCGGACAGAATGCGGCGCACCACCACCAGCCCCGAGGGGCGTGAGCCGGGCAGGTCTACTTGGGAGGTGTCCCCGGTGACCACCATCGTGGAACCGAAGCCCAAACGGGTGAGGAACATTTTCATCTGCTCGGGGCTGGTGTTCTGGGCCTCGTCGAGGATGACGAAGGCGTCGTTAAGAGTGCGCCCCCGCATGTAGGCCAGCGGCGCGACCTCTATGGTGCCCGCGGCCAGCAACTTGGACAGGGCCTCGGGGGCGAGCATGTCGTGGAGAGCGTCGTAGAGGGGCCGCAGGTAGGGGTCGATTTTGTCGCTCAGGGTTCCGGGCAGGAAACCGAGGCTCTCCCCGGCCTCGACGGCGGGGCGGGTGAGGATAATGCGGGAGACCTGTTTGCGGGCCAGGGCATCGACGGCCTTGGCCATGGCCAGATAGGTCTTGCCGGTGCCGGCCGGGCCGATGCCGAAAGTGATGGTGGTTTCCTTCATGGCGTCCACGTAGGCCTTCTGTCCCAGGGTTTTGGGGCGAATGGTGCGGCCGTGGGCGGTCAGGACGTCCTCGGTGAGAACGTCGGCGGGGCGGGCGGCCGTCTCCAGCAGGCCAATGGCGCGCTCGACGGCGTCCGTGGTCAGGGGGGTGCCGGTGCGGGCTATGTCAATGAGCTCGGCCAGCAGCAGGACGACGATGTTGACGCGCTCGGCCTCGCCGGTGACAGTGACCGTGGTGCCGCGCACGTGGATGTTGACGTCGGGGAAGCCCTCCTCTATGGCCCGCAGAACCTCGTCGCGGGCCCCCAGGAGGGTGACGGGGGCCAGGTCGTCGGGCAGAACCAGAGAACGGGTGTCAGGGGCTGAATCCGGGCGTGCGGACGCGAGGGCCAATGGGTCGCCGGCTTGGGTGGGCTGAAGGTTGTCGGTGCCCGCCGGTAGGGCGGCTGTCGGGCTGTGGGTCATCGTGGCCTGATCGTACTGTGCGGGCCGGAGTGCGGTACCGCCATACGCCTCCGGGGCGGGACCGGGACCGGTCGGCGCGGGCGGCCCCGCAGCGGCGAACCGGGGCCGAGACTCGCCTCAGGGCATTCCCGCGCCATGAGCTCGGCTCACACCACCATGGCCAAGGTGCCGACCACCAGGAGGAGCAGGCCGGTCAGGTAGCGCGCGCTCATGGTCTCGTGCAGCGCCAGGCCGGAGAAGGCGACGGTCACCAGGACGCTGAGCTTGTCAAGGGGAACCACCACGGACACCGGGCCGTCCTGGAGGGCGCGGTAGAAGCACAGCCAGGAGGCGCAGGTCGCCAGCCCGGAGGCCAGGATGAAGCACATCTCCTTGCGCGATACGCCCCGCACCTGGCTCCTCTTGCCAGTGACCGCCACCATGGCCCAGGCCATGACCAGAACCACCGCGGTGCGCACCGCGGTGCCGAGGTTGGATTCCACGCCCACAATGCCGGCCTTCCCCAGGATCGCCGTCAGTGCGGCGAACAGCGCCGAGCCCAGGGCGTAGGCGAGCCAGCTGCGCCCGTCTCGCAGCCCCCGTGGCAGGGCGGTGAGGTCATTGCGGTCGATCATGAGCATGGTGCCGGCCGTCATGAGCACCACGCCGAGAGCGCCCGCGGCGCTGAGCCGTTCCCCCAGGAGCACAAGGGCCAGGAGCACTGTCAGGACCGTGCTGAGCTTGTCAATGGGCACGACCTTGCTCACCGACCCCAACTGGAGGGCCTTGAAGTAGCACAGCCAGGACGCTCCGGTCGCCAGGCCGGAGGACACCAGCAGGACCAGGCTGCGCCCGGGCACCTGGGTGATGGAGTCGTGGGAGCCCACCAGCAGAACCATGAGGCAGGCCCCGGCCAGGACCACGGGGGTGCGCAGCGCCGTGGCCACGGTGGAGTCGGTGGTGCGCACCCCCGCCTTGGCGAGCACAGCGGTCAGCCCTGCGAAGAGGGCCGAGCCGCACGCGAAAACCAGCCACATGCCGTCAGCCTATCGGCTTGCCGGGGCGCCTCCATAGGGCCGGCGCCTCCATAGGGGCGGGCGGCATCTGAGGCGGGCGGCGCCGGAGGCCGGCCCCGTAGAGGCGGGCGCGCTGAAGGCGGGCGCTGGAGGCCGGCGGCGCCCGCCGCCTCAGCGGCTCCGGCGGGGCATGGTCACCGGCCCCAGGGCCAGGCACCCCAGGGCAATGGCCACCAGGATCACCAGGTCGCGGACGAGCTCGCCGGAGACCTCGGCACTGGAGCGCACCTGCCCCACTGCGTCGACCGCCCAGCTCATGGGCAGCACATTGCTCAGCCAGCGCAACGCGGTAGGAAGCTCGCCGCGCTCGACCAGCAGCCCGCACAGGAAGATCTGGGGGCCCACCACGATCGGCATGAACTGGACGGCTTGAAACTCGGTGCGCGCAAAGGTGGAGGCCAGCAGCCCCAGGGACACCCCCACCACGGCGTCGAGGGCGGCAATGAGCACGATCCACGCCGGGCTGCCCTGCGTGGTCACCCCCAGCGCCCAGTAGGTGACGGCGCACAGCACCAGCGCCTGCCCGACGGCGGTGACGGCGAATGCCGTCGCATAGCCGAAGAGGACGTCCGCCCGGTGCGCCGGCGTGGTCCACAGGCGCTCCAGGGTGCCGGTGGCGCGCTCGCGCAGCATGGCCACACTGGTGACCAGGAACATCACCGCCATTGGCAGGATGCCGATCATGTCGACGGCGATCCGGTCGAAAAGGACCGGACCCATGGGGGTGTCGCGGTAGATGAAGTAGAGCAGCACCAGCAGCACTGTGGGCACGGCCAGAATGAGGCCGACGGTGCGACGGTCGGCGCGCAGTTGGGCGAGGATGCGTACCGTGGTGGCGCGGTAGGTGCGCAGACTCAGGCGCCGCAGGCCCTCCGGGGAGGTGGATCGTGTTCTTGGGCTCATCGGGCATCTCCGGTGACAATGGCGAGGAAGGCGGCATCGAGGTTGGGGGCGCCGGTGCGCTCCAAGAGGGCGCCGGCGGTGTCGTGGGCCAGGAAGTGGCCCCCGCGCATGAGCAGGACGGAGTCGCATCTGGTCGCCTCGTCCATGACGTGACTGGAGACCAGGAGGGTGGTGCCGCGCGTGGCCAGCTCACGGAAGGTCACCCACAGGTCCTCGCGGGTCAAGGGGTCCAGGCCCACGGTCGGCTCGTCCAGGACGAGGAGTTCGGGGGCGCCAACCAGGGCGCAGGCCAGGGAGACGCGGTTGGTCTCCCCGCCGGAGTAGGTGGACACGGGCCGGTCGGCGAGCTCGGTCAAGTGAACCCTCTCCAGGGCCTCATCGACGCTGGTGGCCCGCTCCCCGGCCAGGCGGGCGAAGTAGGTGACGTTCTGGCGCGCGGTGAGGTCGGTGTAGATGCTCGCGCCCTGGGTCATATAGCCAACGCGGTCGCGCAGCGGGCGCGCCCCGGGTGCGTGGCCGAGGACCCTAACGCTCCCGGTGTAGCGCTGGACACCGACGAGGGTGCGCATGAGCGTGGTTTTGCCGCAGCCCGAGGGGCCGAGCAGGCCGGTAACGGTGCCCACGGGCAACTCCAGGTTGAGCCGGTGAAGGATCTCATTGCCGTTGCGAGTCACCACGAGCCCGTCAATGCTCACAGCCGACCGGGTGGCCCCATTAGAACCCGAACCACTTTTCATCATGTGATGAATATAGGACGACGGCGCCCCCGCGGCAAGACCCGGCCGGGATGCGATGCAGGCGCGCCCGAGAAGATCGCCTCGCTGCGATCCCGTCCGCCCTTGCCCGGGGCACGATGCGGGGCCCGCTGGCGACCGCGTCGGACCCACCAGTGCCGGCCCACCCCGTCGGCCCACCGTGTCAGCGTCCCGGGTGTCAGCGTCCCGGGTCCGCTATCCGCCCTGTCGCCCACCGGCGGCCCCGCCGGGGAGGTCCCCGGTGATGTAGCGCTGAATAGTGGGGCCCACGAGCGCGGCCACCTCTCCGGCGCCCAGCGGCGCAATGTCGCTCATCCGCGCCACCCAGCGGGACAACCCCAACCCAATGAGCTGGCCGGAGACCAGCTGGGCCCGCAGCATGGGCCTGTCGGGTGACAGGCGCCTAGTCAAGGGCTCCAGAATGCCGGTGGTGACGAAGTCGCGCACCGGATTAATGCTGGAGTCGTTCTCTATGGCGGCGCGGAAGACCGCGGTGAAGCGCTCGGCGCCCATCTGGTCCCATAAGGAGACGAAGGACCGCACTATCTCCGCCCCCACGTTCTCAGCGCCCAGGTCCCTAATGGCGGCGGCGCGCTTGGCGAGGTCAAGCTCGCTCCCGGATCCGGCCCCGGCGGCGATCACGGCCTGGACGAAGAGTTCAGTGCGGTCGGCGAAGTAGTGGTGGACCAAGGCCGGGTCGACGCCGGCCCGGCGGGCGATGCCGCGCAACGAGGCCCGGTAGCCCTCTTGGGCGAAGGCCAGGCGGGCAGCCGCCAGAATCGCCTCGCGGGCGTCTGGACTGCCGGCGGGTCGGCGTCCGCGCGGGGTCATGGCGCCACGCCGAGCCGCATGTGCGCCCCCAGGGGGCTACAGGGGCCAACAATGCCGGCCATAGGAGCCGCCCTCCGGTTTCTTTGACGGCCGTGGGGCGCGAAGCAGGCGGGCGCACTGGGGCGGGGGGCCGGCCGTCCCCCCTCGTGGCGCCGGCAAGACACAGGAAAACCCGACATGGGCGTATTGTCGCGCGTTTTAGGCCCACCGCGTCGAGGGTGCGCGGTTGCCGCCATCGCGCCCGGTTCAGTCCTCGTCGTTCTCGTCGTTCTCGTCGACGGCGAACGTCCCCACCACGCCAAGGTCAATGTGCAGGCCCACCGGAAGGCCGTCGGCGTCGCGGGTCAACACCACCGGGTAGACACCGTCCCCCCAGCCGGAGTGCGACAGGGCAACATTCTCCCCGGCTTCGGCCAGGGGCATGACAATGTTGGCCATCCCGGCCCGGTAGTGCTCGGAGGAGTCCATGAGGTTGAACCAGGAGTCGGCCTCTCCGGAGTCGAAGAGATCGCTGTACCAGTCGGCGCCGTCCTCCACCGCGGGCATAGCTGTGGCGACGGCCTCATGATCGACCAGGGCGACCGCGCCCGCGTCCACGGCCACGCCCCAGTCCGGGCCCGACACCTCCACCGCCTCTTCCACGGTGACCGGCTTGCCGTCGCCCAGCACAAGGGACAGGTAGGCCTCACGCTCATGGGACCCGTCCTGCTCCTTGGAGACGTCGGCGACCGTGACCCTGACCGGATAGTCGCCGGGCTTAACGTCGAAGACCGGGCCGTCACCCAGGCAGCAGAAGGGATCACAGGCTTCCACGCGCCCCGAGGGCGCGCGCAATACACCCAGGTCAACAACGGTCAGGTTCACCGTGTCCTGGGGGAAGAACTCCGAGTCCTTCTCAAAGGGGCTGGGGACCGGACCGTCATCGAGGGCGAAGAAGCTGCAGCCGTCGGTGTCATCAATATTGCTGGCATCATCGGTACTGGCATCGCTCATAGGTGCCATGCTAGACAAACACGACCCCGAGGCGAAATGGTCAGGTCTCCGACTCCCGGTGGCGCGCGCCGTCGCCGTGGGAGGTTATATAATGCCGCGCTCGACTCTGCCGCCTTCATTAAGGAATTGTTTCCCGGCGAGAACTTTCGAGAACTTTGCCGAGGACCGGGGAGCCTCGGGACCACGGCGGCGGCCGTTCTCAACCCCACAGGCCGGCGCGCTGCGCCAGGATCGCGAGTGCAATCGGCCCGGCCGAGGCGGTGCGCATGACATGGGGCCCCAGTCGCACCGCCTGGGCTCCCGCCTCTTCCAATAGCGCCGTCTCCTCAGCGGAGATACCGCCCTCGGGGCCGACGATGACGGCCACCACCGGGGAGGTTCCGCCTTCTCCCGGCTCCGGCAGGGCCGCCCCGGCAATGGGGGCGGTGGCCTCTTCGTGCAAGACCAGTACCGCTCCCCCGCCCCGGACAGCCTCCCGGGTCCAGGCGGCCAGGGCCGTGGTGTCCCGGGGCCCGGCGACCTGGGGCACGCGGGCGCGGCGGGACTGCTTGGCGGCCTCACGGGCGGCAGCGCGCCAGCGGGCGCGGCCCCTGGTGGCCTTCGGACCGTTCCACACCGAGACGCAGCGGTCGGCCTGCCAGGGCAGCACCTCCTCAACACCGACCTCGGTGGCGGTCTCCACGGCCCGCTCATCTCGCCCGCCCTTGGCCAGGGCCTGAACAAGAGTCAAGCGCAGCGGTGCGGCCGGTTCCTCGCAGCGCTCGACGACGCGCACCCCTAGGCGGTCCTTAACACCCCCGGCCCCGGGCTCAGTGACCTCGCAAATCAGGCGCAGCCCGGCCCCGTCAACCAGATCGACGCGCTCGGCGACCCGCAGGCGCCGCACCACAACAGCGTGGCGGGCCTCGGAGCCGGTGAGAACCAGTGGGGTCCCGGTGCTGGCGCTGGCAGCGGCGCCACTGGGCTCAAGAGTCTGGTCGGAGAGAATGAAGACGGGGGCGGTCACAGGGCCAGCCTACGGGCAGGGCCGCGGGCCCCATGCGCCCCGGTGCTAGCGTCGGCGCCATGAACGAGCCCGCTGCCCGCGCCAACGCCTCCTCCACTGCCTGCGCTCAGGGCACGGCCGGCGCGGCCCCGGAGGCTGTGATCGCACCGGCTGTAACAGTCGCGGATTTCCGGCGCAACCTGGCGGTCGTGCGCGCCCGAATTAATGCGGCCGCCGGGCGCGCCGGCCGCGACGTAGGCGAGATCCGGCTGCTGCCGGTCTCCAAGACGGTCCCCGAGGAGCGGCTCAGGGCGGCTTTTGCCGCCGGTATGACCCAGATGGGTGAGAACAAGGTGCAGGAGGGTGCTCGCAAGGCCGGGAACCTGGCGGACCTCGGTATTCACTGGGCCTTGATCGGCCACCTCCAGACCAATAAGGTCAAGCAGGCGGTGGCGTTCGCCGCGGAGTTCCAGGCCCTGGATTCCTTGCGGCTGGCCGAGGCCCTTGATCGCCGCCTTCAGGAGGCCGGACGCGCCCTGGATGTGTACGTGCAGGTCAACTCCTCGGGTGAGCCCAGTAAGTTCGGGTTGGAGCCCGAGGAGGTCGCCGGATTTCTCGCCCGGCTGCCCCACTACTCCTCGCTGCGGGTGCGCGGACTCATGACCCTGGCCGCACGCACCACCGATGAGGCCCGGGTGCGCGCGTGCTTCCATCTCATGCGTGAGCTGCGTGATGCCGGGCTCCAGGCGGGCACAGTCGGTGAAGGCGAACTGTCCATGGGCATGAGCGGGGACTTTGAACTCGCCATCGAATCGGGCAGCACCTGTGTGCGCGTGGGCCAGGCGATCTTCGGCGCCCGCCCCGACCCCACGCACCCCAGTGGCAACGCCACTCCGTGAGCGCCATGAGGGCGCCATGAACTCCGCGCCCCAGGGGCCCGCCGGCGGCGGAGCAGTGAAGATCAAGGAGTGGTAGCCCTTGGGCGACCAGCCCCTGGGAACCCCTGGGAATCCGTCCGACCCTTGTTCACATGTTCACATGGGTTCACATGCCCGTGACAACAGCGAGAACGACGGCGAGGAACGTGACGAAGATGAGCATTCCGGTCAGCGCCCCAAGAAGCCAACCCTTAAGGAAGGCGTAGTTATAGCTATTGGTGACCACCCCCAGCGAGCGGGCTGTTCTGTTGGCCAGGAGCATAGGGATTAATCCGAACAGGCCGAAGAAGAAGCTCACCCAGAAGGTTATTGACGCGGGTGGCAGTGCTGCCGGCGCGCTGGCCACAGGCGCGCCCCCTCCCCGCGCAGCCAGTTGGCCGGTCGGTACCAAGGTATAGGTCTGACCATCGGCACCGACCACCGTCAGCCCACCGAGACCCGTACCAGCCCCGGGAACCGGGGCCGCCGGCGCCCCCGGACCGGCACTTGGGGCGCCGGCCTGCGCAACCGCCCCAATACCGCCCGCCGCGCTCGGAGCGCCCACAGGAGGGGAATTAAGGCCCGCAGCATTATATGGTGCGGCACCGCCGGGAACAGGAATCGCCCTGGACAACTGCGCTCCAGCGGCCCACGAACGGGCCGAGCGCGACATGGCCGCCAGTGAGAGCACCAAGATCAATGCGAGCACGATTATGTCGCCGGCGGTATTGAACCACGCGAAATCCTCCCATACGTCCCGCCCGTATGCATCATAGTCCCGCACGAAAAAGGATCTTATAGACTCCATCGCGTCATATGCGTCATACCCACCATAATTAATGTAGCCGTCCTTACCTCTATAGATGAGGCGGAACACCGTATAGATGAATAAGGACGTCCAGGCGGCTGCCGCAGCCCCGACCATGCCCCCCGGACGGCGACTCACGTGAGCAACCAAACCGGCGACCCCGAACACCAAATACGCTGCGGCCGCCAATGCGGCCGCTAGGAAGTCCGGCCAGAAATACGAAAACCAATACAGCTGGAACGATATATCGATCGACAAAAAAAGCGTCAGATCGACCAAGAACAGCACCGCCAGCACCACAAAATACAGGCACACCCCGTGAGTCAAGCCGACCGACAGCGGCTGCGGCCGCCGCCATTGCGCGGTGGCGCTCCTTCCGCTGGCCGCCAACAGGCCGACGAGGCAGAGCACAAAAATCGCCAGAACGCTTATAGCATTTACGATAATATTAGTCGCGCCATAGCCGAAAAGCTCCACAGTCATTACCATAATTGCACAAACAGCCGCATGGACGCTTGTGATCATCAGGGCCACGAGCCCCGTGGGGAAGCGCCTTCGAACCAGCTGAACCAACGCAATAACGGCCGCAATCAGGGAGACGAAGGCGCCCTGCCTCCCCATCTCGAGCCCGCCTACTGCTCTGAACCACCCGCCGAGAATCACAATGATCCTCACGAGCGTAAGGACAATCGTCATAACGGTGACAATGATTGGTACCGCCAGGACGCCGGCTGCGGGGGCCGCTGCCACTGACTCCCGCCCGACAAGCCCGGGCTGCCCGGGCTGCACGGACTGCATGGGCTGCACGGACTGCATGGGCTGCACGGGCTGCATGGACGGTGAAGGCGCAGGGGGCGACATTCCCGCCGAGGGTGCCGGACCGCCAAGGGAGGCCGGAGGCGGCGGCGGGGACCCCAATGAAGCAGGCGCGGAGCTAGCCGCACCCGGGGAGACAGGGGAAGCGGAAGGGGGAGGGGGAGGAGAAGAAGGGGACGTTGACTCGCTCACAGCCCACATTATCCACGGCCCGCGCTCGCGGGCCGCGCCGGCACCAAGGACAAGTTATAGTCCTTTCCCGCTTTCCGTGGCCGGGTGCCGGCTCATCCCGGCGGACAACAGTCGGGTTGAGCGCGATGTGATCGCCAGCACTCCACCCGATGAGAGAACCTCGTTGCACATTCTTTCTTCCCTCAAGGAGTGGCGGGGCGCGGAATCCTGCGGATCTGCTCGGAATCCGGGGGCCCGGGAAGGGGATGAATGTGCGAACGGGGACGCCATTGCACATTCATCCTTGCCGAACCGATCCCCTGCGACGGGGGATCGTTGAAATACCAACGATCCCCCACAGGCCGGCGCAAGAAGAATGTGCAACACCGCCACGAGCGGCGTCATTGGGGTCTTCTCATCGGGGCGTGGTGGTTCTGCGTCTGGTGCTGGGGTGGAGGATGCTCGGGGCGGTAATGGTTTCGGTGGTGGCGGCTTTGCCCAAGGGCGCCGCGAACAGGTCAGGATCCTCCCCCGCCGGCGACCAGGTATCGGGGTATACGGAGTATCAGGGCGCCCGGCCCTCAGCGGCCCGAGAACTTGCCCTTCAGGCGGCCCATAACCGAATCGTCCTTGGCGAGGGAGAAGCCGTCTTCGCCGCGCGCCATGGCGAGTTCGCGCAACAGCTCCTTTTGCCGCTCGTCTAGGCGCGTAGGGGTCTCCACCACAATGCTCACATGGAGGTCGCCGCGGCCTTGTCGGCGCAGGCGGCCCACCCCCAGCCCGTCAAGAACAACCTCATCGCCCGGCTGGGTGCCGGGGCGCACGGAAACCTGGCGCGGGCCGTCAAGGGTCTGCAGCGAGAAGGTGGCGCCCAGGGCCGCAGCCGTCATGGGCACGCGCAACTCGGTGAAAAGATCGTCATCGCGGCGCTCGAGGAACTCGTGGCGCTTCTCGTGGATCTCCAGGTACAGGTCGCCGGCGGGCCCCCCGGCGGGCCCGGCCTCGCCGCGCCCGGACAGGCGGATACGCGTGCCGGTGGACACCCCCGCGGGGATGGTGACCTCGATGTTCTTGCGGACGCGCGTACGCCCCTCCCCCGCGCACTCCTGGCAGGGCGTGGCAATAATGGTGCCGAACCCGCGGCAGGCCGTGCACGGCGAGCTGGTCATGACGCTGCCCAGGAAGGAACGGGTCATGTGCTGCACCGAGCCCATGCCGTTGCACGCCGAGCAGGTCACCGGTTCAGTGCCCGGAGCGCAGCAGCTCCCACCGCAGGTGGTGCATGTGGCATAGGTGTCCACGGGCACCGTGCGGGTGGCCCCGAAGGTCACCTCGGCCAGCTCGACGTCGACCGCCACCAGGGAGTCCTGGCCGCGGCGCATGCGCGAGACCGGTCTACGGGCGCCGGTGGCGCCCCCGAAGAATGATGTGAAGATGTCGGCGAAGCCACCGAAGTCCGCCCCGGTGAAACTCGATCCGGCCCCGCGCAGGGCGTCCTCGCCGCCCATGTCGTACGTCTGGCGCTTGTCGGGGTCGGAGAGGACCTCGTAGGCCACCGAGACGGCCTTGAACTCCTCCTCGTGGCCGGGCCCGGCCACATCGGGGTGAAGCTGACGGGCCTTCTTGCGGTAGGCCTTCTTGATCTCCTCGGCAGTGGCCTGACGGCTCACGCCCAGCAGCTCGTAATAGTCGCTCACTAGGTTCCTTCGTACTTGCTACTTGCTCTTGGCGGTCTGATGGTGCGCTGGTCCGCTCATGCCTCGGGCCCTGACAGGAACCGGGAGAGGTAGCGGGCCACGGCGCGAACCGCGGCCATGGTGGCCGGGTAGTCCATGCGGGTAGGTCCAATAACGCCCAGGTGGGCGACGGCATCGCCCTGCCCCGGACCGTAGGAGGCGGTGACAACGCTGGCCTCCGCCAGGGCGTCGTCGCGGTTCTCGCTGCCGATGCTCACCCTCATGGCGGTGGCGTCGTCCCCATTGCCGGCCGGCCGGCCCAGCCGGGTCTCGGAGGCGAAGAGCCGCAGCAGCACCACCTGCTCCTCAATGGCGTCCAGCAGCGGCTCAATCGCCGAGAAGTCGGGGGTGGAGCGGGCCAGGTTCGCGGTGCCCGCCACCACCAGCCGCTCCTCGGCGTCAGGCCGCAGGGCCGCCAGGAGCTCGCCGGTAACGGCGGCCAGTAGGACGCGCTCGTCGTCGGGGGCGTGCTGGGCCAGGCGGGTCAGAATGGGCACGACCTCAGCGGCACGACGCCCCACCAGGGCGGCGTTGAGCCGCACGCGCAGGCGCTCCAGGGCCACGGGGTCAATGACCTCGCTCAGGGAGGGGGTGGCGGGCCGCCCCCCGGGGCCGGTAAAGGTCACAGTGCGCTGCTCCACGCGCCCGGTGTCGGTAATGATGACCAGCAGGAGCCGAGAGGGACCCAGGGCGACCAGCTCAAGGTGACGCAGGGCCGTGCGCCGCAGACTGGGGTACTCCACGACTGCGAGTTGACCGGTGAGCTGGGCCAGGACCCTCACGGTGCGGGCGACTACCTGCTCCAGGTCGACAGCGCCTGACAGCAGAGCGGTTATGGCCTCGCGCTCGGGGGCGGACAGGGGCTTAATGCGGGCCACTTCATCAACGAAGAGCCGATAGCCCTTCTCGGTGGGCACGCGCCCGGCGCTGGTGTGGGGCTGGTGAATGTAGCCCTCGTCCTCCAGGATGGCCATGTCATTGCGGATCGTGGCCGGGGAGACCCCCAGCTGATAGCGCTCGGCCAGCGAGCGGGACCCGACCGGTTCGCGGGTGCGCACGTAGTCGGTGACAATAGCGGACAGGACCTTGAGTCGTCGGTCATTGCCCATGGTCCCTCCTCGTAGCGCGCTGGTGCGGGTGCGGTTTCGGTGGCGCCCCGGCGGTTAGCACTCGCCGGGTACGAGTGCCATCCTACGCCGCGGTCCGGCGGGTCATCTCCTCCCAGGGCGTGACCTTCCCCTAGCGTGCCCAGGGTGAACACGCCCCCCTACCACTCCTCGCCCGTCCCCGGCTCGACGGCGGCCCGCCGGGCCGCCCTGCGCGCCCAGGCCGATCGCTCAGGTGCAGCCCCGGCGCACGGCCATCCCGCCTCCTCGCGCCGCCCCGGCGCCGAGCCGGCCGGTCCGCGCCTGGCGGACCGCTATGGCGCCGATGTGCTGGCCGCCGACCCGCACCGGGTGGGCCCTCGCGCCGTGCGCCCGCAGTCGGCGCGCATGCCGGTGCACCAGGGGCTGGTGGTCGAGGACCGGCAGACTGGTTTCGTGGGTGCGGTGGTCGCGGTGGAGAAATCCGGGGGCAGGCGCGTGGTGGTCCTGGAGGACCGTGCCGGGCGGCGCCGGGGCTTCCCCTTGGGGCCCGGCTTCTGGGTCGAGGGCCGCCCAGTGGTCCTCGACCCGCCGACTCCGCGCCCGCGCCCGGCCACCGGCCCGCTCAGTGCCGCCGGACGGCGGCTGACGGCCTCGGGCTCCTACGCGGTGGCTGACGGCCGGGCCCGCGTGGCGCGGGCCTCGCGCATTTGGGTGGAGGGAAGGCACGACGCCGAGCTGGTGGAGAAAGTGTGGGGCGACGACCTGCGCCATGAGGGCGTCGTCGTCCTCATGCTCGACGGCGTCGACAACCTTCCTGAGGTCATGGCCGAATTCGGCCCCTCGCCCACGCGGCGCGCCGGGGTCCTCGTGGACCATCTCGTGGCCGGCTCCAAGGAATCGCGCATTGCCCAGCAGGTGGCTTCCATGCCCGGGGGCCGCAACGTGCTCGTCCTGGGGCACCCTTATGTCGACGTGTGGCAGGCGGTCAAACCCGAGCGGGTAGGGCTGCGCGCCTGGCCGGCGGTGCCCCGCGGCACGGACATTAAGCGCGGCACCCTGGAGGCCCTGGGCTGGCCGCACGCCGACCAGGCCGACATCGCCCGCGGTTGGCAGCGAATCCTGGCCACCGTGCGCAGCTACAAGGACCTGGAGCCGAGCCTGCTGGGGCGCATGGAAGAGCTCATTGACTTCGTTACCGCGCCGGGCACCCGCTAACCGCCCCGGGCACGGCTCAGGAGTCGACCAGGGCCAGGCGCCGGGCGCCGCGGACCAGGCGGGCGTTGTTGGCGAGCAGGGCCAGGGCCAGGCACGCCCCGAGCGCCTTGGCCCATAGGGCACCGGTAATGAAAAGGAGGACCATGGCCACCAAAATGGGCACCAAGTGGATGAAGGAACGCAGTACATAGCCGCCAAAGCTCGGCATCTCCACGCCGTCGGACTCCGCAACCGACTTGACCATGAAGTTGGGCCCATTGCCAATGTAGGTAATCGCCCCGCACAGGACGGCGCCCAGAGAGATCGAGACGAGGAAGACCTCTGGGACCCCGGCCACCACCGGGCCACCAGGGCCACCCACCCGTGAGGCGACCTCGAAGAAGGTGGCGTAGGTGGGGGCGTTGTCGAGCACGGAGGACAGCGAGCCGGTGAAGGCGAAGAAGGTGACCTCGTTCATGGGCAGCCCCGGGGCGATCTCGTCCAGGTAGTGCAGCGCCGGAATCATGGTCAAGAAGATGCCGATGAACAAGACGGCGACCTCGGTGATGGGGCCCCACTCGAACTGGTTGTCCTCGAAGCGGGCGCGCCGGTCCCCCAGGAAGTAGGAGGCCGCGGCAGCGGCCAGCATAATGATCTCGCGCCACGGCACCCAGTCGGCCGCCGTGGCGTGCCCGGACTCAATGGCCTCGGCGTTAATGGAGGGCGCGAAGGCGACCGCGGCAATAATGACGGCGAACCACACCAGGTTGGTGGCGCCGCGCAGCCCCAGGGGGACGATCTCGGAGCGGTCGGCGGCCACCGCGGAGGCCGGCTCGGAGGCGTGGTAGTAGGAGTCCAGCGCGTAGTAGCCGGCCAGGAGCATGGCGTTAACAAAGAGCCACTGCGGCAGCAGGTTAAAGGTCCAGGTGAAGGGCACTCCGCGCAGGAAGCCCAAGAAGAGGGGCGGGTCGCCCAGAGGGGTGAGCAGCCCCCCGCAGTTGGCGACGATAAAAATCGCGAAGAGGACCGTGTGAGTGCGATACCTGCGCTCGCGGTTCGTGGCCAGCAGCGGGCGGATGAGCAGCATGGAGGCGCCGGTGGTGCCAATGAAGGAGGCCAGCACGCCGCCCACCGCCAAGAAGAGCGTGTTGTTGCGGGCGGTGGCCTCAATGTCGCCCTTGAGGAAGATGCCTCCGGAGACCACGAAGAGCGCCAGCAGCAGGGTAATGAACTGGGCGTACTCCACGGCGGTGGCGAAGACGGTCTGCCAGCCCCCGGCGATCCACATCCACACCGCCACCGGCACGCCCAGGGCCAGGGCAATGGCGAGCTGACTGGTGCGCTTCTCCCACCAGTGCTGGGTGGCGGGCACCAGGGGCAGGATTGCAATGCAGGCGAGCATGGCCACAAAAGGAAGCGTCGACCACCACTGCAGGTGCATGAGGTTCTCCTCAGGTTCGAAGCGGCTTAGCGCCCAATCCTATGCTGGAGCCCCTGACCGCCCCTGGCCGGTCCAAGTCTCCAGGTGAGAGTCGGGGGCACGCCAGTGCACGAAGAACGCGCCGGTCGCAGCGGGCCGGGCCCGCACCAACAGGACCGGGCGACTCCCTGCCCCCTCACATATCCCCCGCCCCACACGTGTGCGTTCTCACACCTCGAGCGGGACCCTAGTCCCGCTACGCGGGCATTTTCACCCCGATGCACCTTTCCGCAGATGGAACAATGGCGGGCGTGCCGAGGCGCCCTGGGGGCGCGGGACCAATGGTGAGGAGTTTTTTCGTGACAGACACCGTCTACGACATGGTCATCCTGGGCGCCGGCTCAGGTGGCTACGCCGCCGCCCTGCGCGGAGCCCAACTGGGCCTCACAGTCGCCCTGGTCGAGGCGGACAAGGTCGGCGGCACCTGCCTGCACCGCGGCTGCGTCCCCACCAAGGCCGTCCTCCACGCCGCCGAGACCGCTGACGCCGTGCGCGAGGCCTCCGCCCTGGGCATTAGTGCCACCTTCGAAGGCGTGGACATGGCCCGCCTACAGCGGTACAAAAATGGCATTGTCACACGCATGTACAAGGGCCTCCAGGGTCTGGTCTCCTCCCGCGGTATTGAGTTCGTCCAGGGCTGGGGCCGCCTGGTCTCCACAGACACCATTGAGGTCGAGGGCCGCCGACTGATCGGGCGCAATGTGGTCCTGGCCTCGGGCTCCTACTCCAAGACCATTGGTCAGGAGGTCTCCGGGCCGGTCATGACCAGCGAGCAGGCCCTGGAACTCGACCGCGTTCCCGCCTCGGCCGTCATCCTGGGCGGCGGCGTGATCGGCGTCGAGTTCGCCTCCGCCTGGGCCTCCCTGGGCTCAACGGTCACCATTATCGAGGCCCTGCCCCGCCTCGTCCCCAACGAGGACGAGGCCATCTCCAGGCAGCTTGAGCGCGCCTTCCGCAAACGCCGCATCGTCTACCGGACCTCCACCATGTTTGAGCGCGTCGAGCGCCATGACGGCGGGGTGAGCGTCCACACCGCTGACGGCAAGACCTACGACGCCGAGGTGCTTCTCATTGCGGTGGGCCGTGGCCCGGCCACCGCGAACCTGGGCTACGAGGAAGTCGGGGTGGCCATGGACCGGGGCTTTGTCCTGGCCGACGCCTACGGGCGCACCAATGTGCCGGGCGTGTGGGCGGTGGGCGATATTGTCCCCGGTGTCCAGCTCGCCCACCGCGGCTTCGCGCAGGGCATTGTTGTCGCCGAGAAGATCGCGGGCCTGGACCCCCGGCCCGTCGACGACGTCACGGTCCCCAAGGTCACCTTCTGCTCTCCGGAGATCGCTTCAGTGGGGCTGAGCGAGTCCCGCGCCAAGGAGATCCACGGCGCCGAGAACATTGAGACCGCGGAGTTCAATGTTGCCGGGAACGCCAAGAGCCAGATCCTGGGCACACAGGGCTTCGTCAAAATGGTTTCGGTCAAGGACGGGCCGATTGTCGGCTTCCACGCCATTGGCGCCCGCATGGGCGAGCAGGTGGGTGAGGGCCAGCTCATTGTCTCCTGGGAGGCCGACGCCGCAGATGTCGCCTCCCTCATCCACGCCCACCCGACCCAGAACGAAACCATTGGCGAAGCCGCCATGGCCCTGGCCGGCAAGCCACTGCACAACCACGGCTGACACGACAGTTACGGAGAAGAGAGTTCAACCATGCCCGAGTCCGTGAAGATGCCCGCTCTGGGCGAGTCCGTCACCGAGGGAACCGTCTCAACCTGGCTCAAGGCCGTCGGGGAGCGCGTCGAAGCCGACGAGCCCCTACTGGAGGTCGCCACTGACAAGGTCGACACCGAGGTCCCCTCCCCCGCCTCCGGGGTGCTGCTGGAAATCCGCGTGCCCGAGGACGAAACCGTCGACGTCGGCACCGTCCTGGCCATTATTGGCGACCCGTCCGAGGCGCCCGCGCCCGCCGAAGCGGGGCCCGCACCGGCCCCCGCCACCGAGGCCCCCGCAGCGCCTGCCGCCGCGGAGCCCGCCCCCGCAGCACCCGCCGCCCCGGCCACAGCCGCCTCCGGACCGGTTGAGGGCACTGAGGTGACCATGCCCGCTCTGGGCGAGTCCGTCACCGAGGGAACCGTCTCAACCTGGCTCAAGGCCGTCGGGGAGCGCGTCGAAGCCGACGAGCCCCTACTGGAGGTCGCCACTGACAAGGTCGACACCGAGGTCCCCTCCCCCGCCTCCGGGGTGCTGCTGGAAATCCGCGTGCCCGAGGACGAAACCGTCGACGTCGGCACCGTCCTGGCCATTATTGGCGACCCGTCCGAGGCGCCCGCGCCCGCCGAAGCGGGGCCCGCACCGGCCGTGGCCGCCGCTCAGCGCGCCGCGACGCCCGCGCCATCGGCCCCGGCCGCCCCGGCTCCTGCGCCCCGGCCCGCCGCCGTGCAGCCGGCCCCCTCCCCGGCCTACGTCACCCCCATTGTGCGCAAGCTTGCGCGCGACAAGGGCGTGGATCTGGCCACGGTCGTGGGCACCGGCATTGGGGGGCGCATCCGCAAGCAGGACGTTGAGGCCGCCGCCAGAGCCGCCGAGGAGGCTCGCAAGGCCGCCGAGGCCGCCAAGGAGGCCGCCGCACGGCCGGAGCAGGCCCGGCTGGAGCGGGCCAAGGAGGCCGGCGAGGCCGCTGCCCGGCCGGAGCGGGCCCCGGCCGCTACCGCGCGCCCCGCCACCAAGCCGGTCGCGGACTCCACGCTGCGCGGCACCACCGAGAAGATGAGCCGTCTGCGCCAGGTCATCTCCGAACGCATGCTGGCTTCGCTGCAGACCTCCGCCCAGCTGACCACCGTGGTGGAGGTGGATGTCACTCGGATCGCGGCACTGCGCGCCCGGGCCAAGGCGGACTTCCAGGCCCGTAACGGCACCAAGCTCACCTTCCTGCCCTTCTTCATCCAGGCGGCGACCGAGGCGCTTAAGGCCCACCCCAAGCTCAATGCCACGATTGACGGCAAGCAGGTGACCTACCACGATGTGGAGCACATCGGCATTGCCGTGGACACTCCTCGCGGCCTGCTCGTGCCGGTGGTCAAAAACGCCGGCGACCTCAATATCCCGGGCATTGCCAAGCGGGTGAACGATCTGGCCGCCCGCACCCGGGCCAATAAGGTCAACCCCGATGAGTTAAGCGGCTCAACCTTCACCATTACCAACACCGGCAGCGGCGGCGCGTTGATCGACACCCCGATCATTAACCAGCCCGAGGTCGCCATCCTGGGGCTGGGCGCCATCCAGCGCCAGCCGCGCGTGGTCCAGGACCCTGACGGCAACGAGTCGATCGCCATCCGCTCGGTGTGCTTCCTGTCCCTGTCCTACGACCATCGCCTGGTCGACGGCGCTGATGCCGCCCGCTATCTCATGACCGTCAAGAAGCGGCTTGAAGACGGCGACTTCGCCGGCGAATTGGGCCTGTAATCCTCATTAATCCTCATTGCCGCCCTATCGGGCGGCCTGGGGCGATGGCAGGCCAGGATTCCGCGGGGCCCGCACCGGTCGTTCGGTGCGGGCCCCACCGCGCGACCGCCCTGACCCGGTGGGGCGGGGCCGATGCGAAGCACCGCACGCTCGCTGCGGCCGCATGCTCATGGGTGAGGATGGAGCGCTCCACAGCGGCCCGGTGCGCCGATATCGCTATATCTCTATGTCTCTATGGCTGGCGGACCTCGGCCACGCGCCAGGGATCGGGTACCACAATGAGGACCACCTGCCGGGCGGCTTGGGCGGGCACGGAGCGCGACCCTTGCGGGCCGGTGCGCGTTGAGGGCCCCTGGGTGAGAGTGACCTGCACAGCCCTGGCGTCGGGCCATGCCGCGGCCGCGTCGGCAGGCGTCTCCACCTCGAGCACCTGGCTCACCGAGGTGTCCAGCCCGGAGATCGTCTCCCCGGCGCCTGTCAGCGACTCCACCAGCTCGGAATCGGCGAGCGCGGCGGGCGAGCCCGGCACGGTGGTCGCCGCCAGCGCCTGCGCATCCAGGGCCTCCAGGGCCTGGTCACGGGCCGAGGCCAGGCCGACCACCACGGACACCAGGTCTTCCGGGGCCCCGCCGCCCTGGGCCGGGGCCCCCGCCACTGCCTCCGCAGCACCCGGCGGCGTGGCGGCGGCGCCCTCACCGGTAGCCGGCCCGACCGCCGACAGGAGGCGGGAAGGGCCACCGGACCCCCAGATCAGCCCCGCCGCCAGCACGACGGCGGCCGCGGCCACCAGTGGGGCGAGCCGCCGTCGATCGCGCCGCCCGCGGCGCCCCCGGCCCGCGCGCCGGGTGGGGGCGTCCTTGATCTGTGCACGGCGCGTCTTCTTCTCCGCCCCGACCTCCTGCGCCTCCAACTCCTCCTGCTCCTTCTGGCGGCCCCTGGGACGCGGCCGCCAGGCGCCCGGGCGGCCTCGACGCGTGCGCCGGCGCACCACGCGCGTAGGCGTGGCCGCTGCGGCCTTGAGCGCCCCCGCCGCCAAGCGGGCGCCGTCGGGCAGCGCCACAGGAGAGGTCGACCCCACCTCCGGTGCGCGCGCAGCCAGCTCCCGGGCCGTCGGACGCCGCTGGGGATCGGAGTCCAGGGCATCGGCGAGTACGCCGTCGATCCGTCGGCGCAGTGCAGTTGAGCCTTGAGCACATTGGTGCAGGAGGGCGGCCAGCGCGTACACGTCTGAGGCCGGAGTCGCCGGGCCCCCGGCGAGTCGCTCGGGCGCCGCACACGATTCGGTGCCCGTCTCCAGGACTCCGCCGAGTAAGTCAATGAGGACCGGGGCCCCTCCGAGAGTGATCATGACGTTCCCCGGCGAGACGTCCCCATGGATAGCGCCGTGCTCATGCAGGTGGGCCAATGCGGATCCCACGACGTCCAGGACCATGGCGCTCTCGCCGCGGGTCAGGCCACCGCGCGCCCCCAGTACCACGGCGAGGTCGGCTCCGGCAATGAGCTCAGTGATCACGGCGGCCCGGGAGCCGGGGAGGGCGATCACGTCGCGCACGGGCACCAGTCCACAATGGCGCAGGGCGCGCAGCTCGGCCAGGCGACGCAGGGTGCGGGCCCCCGAGCTGTCCTCCGGCAGGTCGACGACGCGCACCACCACGTGGTGGTCGTCGCCGTCCAGGGCCCGGCGGGGCGGGTGGCGCCCCTCCTGGGCCCGTCCCATCGGGGCCCCCAGGGTCAGGCCCGCGATGGCCAGCACCTCCAGGGCGTCCTCATCCAGGGCGGCGGGGTCCTGGTCGCCCCATTCATCGCGCAGGCGGCCGGTGTCAGGTCCTCGGAGGGTCAGGGATGTCCTCATGCCCTCATGGTCCCCGCTGGAGGGTGAGCGGCGCCACTACCAAAAACCGGCCTGTGGATAACTCCCCGCGGCGGGGCCGCCGGGCGGCCCCGCGGGCGGACTTGGTGGCCCGCTGTGGAAGGCCCATGCGGGCCGCACCAGTGGCCTTCGCCCACGCAGGCCCTAGGGTGGGTTCGTGCAGCGCATTGATCTTGACCTTGGCAGGCGCCTCATCCCTTACCAGGAGGGCTGGGATCTTCAGCGCGCCATTCACGCCGAGGTCGTCTCCCGCGCCCGCCCCTCGACTCTGCTGCTGCTGGAGCACGAGAGCGTCTACACAGTGGGGCGGCGCGCCCACTCCTGGGAACGGCCCCGGGGCCCGTTCGTAGAGCCCGGGCACGTCCCGGTGATTGATGTTGATCGGGGCGGCAAGGCCACCTGGCACGGGCCGGGCCAATTGACGGTCTACCCGATCGTGCGCCTGGCCGCCCCCATTGACGTCATCCGCTATGTGCGCGCCCTGGAGGCGTCCGCCATGGAGGTTTGCGCCGGCCTGGGCGTGCAGGCACTGCGCCTGGAGGGCCGCTCGGGGGTGTGGGTTCCCCCCGAGCCCGCCTGCCCGCAGACCCACCGCCGGCGAGCGCGGAAGATCTGCGCCCTGGGGGTGCGGGTGGCTCGTGGAGTCACCATGCACGGTATTGGCTTCAATGTGAACCCCGACCTGGAGGTCTTCTCCCTCGACCGCATCCTGCCCTGCGGTTTCTCGGACACCGGCGTGACCTCCCTGGCCGCCGAGACCGGTGTCCCCGCGCGCGCCGTGGATCTCGCCGACCCTCTCGCACAGGCCCTGGAGCGTCACCTGGCGCCACTGGTGTCCGATGCCACGGCGCCACGACCCGCGGACCTGGGCCTCAAGTCCCAGATCGGGGGGCACCGGGCATAAACTCGTGCTCGGCTGTGGCCGCCGTGAAGGAGGAGAGCACGTGGCAGACAAGGCAGACAAGGTTGCCCCCGAAGGACGCCGCCTGCTGCGGGTTGAGGCCCGCAACGCCCGGACCCCCATTGAGCACAAGCCCGCGTGGCTGCGCACCAGGGCCGTGGTCTCCCCCACCTACCAGGAGGTGCGCGGCCTGGTGCGGGAGAAGAAGCTGCACACGGTGTGCGCCGAGGCCAACTGCCCCAATATCTACGAATGCTGGAACGACCGCGAGGCCACCTTCCTCATTGGCGGGGAGATCTGCACGCGCCGCTGCGACTTCTGTGACATCGCCACCGGTAGGCCCACAGAACTCGACGTCGACGAGCCGCGCCGCGTGGCCGTCTCCATTAAGGAGATGGAGCTGCGCTACGCCACCGTCACCGGGGTGGCCCGCGACGACCTTCCCGACGGCGGCGCCTGGCTCTACGCCGAGACCGCCCGTCAGATTCACGAGCTCTCACCGGGTACTGGCGTCGAACTCCTGGTCCCCGACTTCAAGGGCGGGCGGGCCCCCCTTGAGGAGGTCTTCTCCTCGCGCCCCGAGGTCTTCGGCCACAATCTGGAGACGGTGCCGCGCATCTTCAAGCGCATCCGCCCGGCCTTCTCCTACGAGCAGTCCCTGGAGGTGCTGCAGGCGGCCTCTGAGGCCGGCCTGGTCACCAAGTCGAACCTCATCCTGGGCATGGGCGAGACCCGGGCCGAGGTCGAGGAGTCAATGGCCGCCCTGGTCCAGGCGCGCTGCGACATCCTCACCATTACCCAGTACATGCGCCCCTCCAGGCTCCACCACCCCATTAGCCGGTGGGTCAAGCCCCAGGAGTTCATCGAGTTGTCTGCTCTGGCTCAGAAGATGGGTTTCGCCGCGGTCATGAGCGGGCCCATGGTGCGCTCCTCCTACCGGGCCGGCATGCTCTGGGGGCGGGCCATGGTCGAGCGCGGATGGCCGATACCCGCGCACCTGGCCTCACTGGCCGAGCCGACCACCGCTCGCCAGGAGGCTACGGCGCTGGTCTCCGCGGGGCTGGCCGGTTGACCCCAGCCCCGCCGTACGACGGTGTCTGCGTCGTCGTCTATCCTTAATGCCTGTGAGCAAAGCCCCAAGCCCCAAGCCGACACGGCGACGCCGTCTGGCGCAGTACCTCCAGAACATTAAGGACTCCTACACGATCTCGCGCAGGACCTACCCGTGGGTCGGGTGGGCGCTCCTGGGGGCCCCGGCCGTGGTCGTCGCCCTGGCTGTGGCCATCTCGGTGGGCCTGAGTCAGCCGCTGTGGTATTGGCTGATTATGGCGGTCATGGTCAGCCTCATAGTGGACATGTTCGTCTTGTCCTGGACGGTGCGCCGCGCCTCCTACACGCAGATTGAGGGAATACCCGGAGCGGCCAAGGCGGTGCTCGACCAGGTCGGTAAGGGCTGGTACGTGGAGTCCGAGCCGGCGGCCATCTCCCCCAAGACCCAAGACGTGGTATGGCGGCTCGTGGGCCGTCCTGGCATTGTCCTGGTTGTGGAGGGGCCCACGGGCCGCACCCAGCGGCTGGTCAGTGATGAGAGGAAGAAGATCAAGCGCATCTTGTCCACGGTGCCGATCCACGTCATCCACGTGGGCACCGCCGAGGGCCAGGTGCCACTGATCGAGTTGCAGAAGACCCTGCGTCAACTGCCCACCAAGCCCACGCGCCTGACCGACTCCGAGATCTCTCAGGTCTCCAAGCGCCTGAGCTCCCTGAGTTCTAAGGGCCTGCCGATCCCCAAGGGCATTGACCCCACGAAGGTGCGCCCCGACCGCCGCGCCCTGCGCGGGCGCTGAGGCCCCTATAGGTCCGTCCCTAAAGCTTAAAGGTAGGGCCTGAGCACCTCGGCGAGGGCGGCTGCGTGCTCGGCCGAGGCGTTAAGGGCAGGGATGTAGTAGAAGTCCCCTCCCCCGTGCTCTTTGTAGTGCCGGGCGGCCTCGCGCCCGATCTCGTCAACGGTTTCCAGGCAGTCCACGGCGAAACCGGGACAGACCACGTCCACCCGGCTCAGCCCTTGGGGCGCCAGCCGGGCCAGGACGTCAACGGTGTAGGGGGTCAGCCACTGGGCGGGGCCGAAGCGCGACTGGAAGGACAAAGTCCACTCCTGCGGGGTCAGGTCGAGCCCAGCGGCAATCAGGGCCGCGGTGTCGGCGCAACGGTCACGGTAGGTGTCACCGGCGTCGGCGTAAGACTGGGGGATGCCGTGGAAGGACAGGATCAGGTGCTCGGGGCGGCCGCGCCGCTCCCAGGAGGAGCGAATCCGCCCCACCAGGGCGGCCAGGTGGGCCTCGTGGTCGTGGTAGTCGCTAATGAAGGTGATGGTGGGCGGGTTGCGCAGCGCCATGGTGGCGGCATTGACGGCGTCGGCAATGGACGCCGTCGTGGCCCCGCAGGACTGGGGGAAGAGGGGGAGCACGACAATGGGGCCGCAGCCCTCATGGCGCAGCTCGTGGAGGGCATCGCTAATGGAGCCCGAGCCGTAGCGCATGGCCGGGCGCACCAGGACCTCGTGGCCCTCGGCGATGAGCCGGTCCTCAAGCGCCCGGGCGAGGTTCACCGTGTGGTAGCGCAGCGGCGAGCCCTGCTCCTGCCAGGTGCGGGCGTACAAGGCGGCCGAGCGACGGGGCCTGACGCGCAGAATGACGCCGTGGAGGACCGGCCACCACAGCCACCGGGAGGTCTCGATAATGCGGGGGTCGGAAAGGAACTCGGCCAGGTAGCGGCGCACTGCCGCCGGGGTGGGGGCGTCTGGGGTGCCCGTGTTCGCCAGCAGTATCCCGGTCCGCGTCACGTGCGCCTCCTTGCGTCTCGCATTGCTCGATCGCACGGAGTCTACGTAATAAGACGAGCCTAACCTTGCGACGTCGTGTCAGCATCGGTGGATCTGCCGCCCGGTTCGACGGCAGCGCCGCAATGGCTTGCGCAGGCACGCGGTTCGCCGCGCCGGCCGCATCCGCCCACAGTGGCGGGTGCGGCCGGCGCGGCGGCCGGTGCCGGGCGAAGAATTCGCCGCCCTCGGCCCAATGCCCCTACAGTGCGCCAGGTGGAGCACTTCTTGGACCCCTACGCCGGCCCCATAGCCATCGGTGGCGTGGATCACGTGATTGACGTTCTCATCCTGCTCGTTTTCGCCGTGGCCCTCATTGGCGGGCGGCATTGGGTGCGCGAGCACGCATACGTCGTCCGCCGCAGCGTCCTGATCGTCTCCGTCGTCCAGCAGACTGTCAGCTACATCGGCTACGCCGCCACCTCCAACTTCTGGGCGGACGGTCTGCCGCTGCACATCTCCCGGGTCTCGGCAATCCTGTGCGCCGTCTACCTGGCCACCGGGTCGAGGCGGGTCATGGACGTGCTCGGCTACTTCAGCGCATGGGCGTGGTTGAGCTTCCTCTACCCCTCGGGAGTGCAACCGCTCGACAACCTCTTCGGCTGGACCTTCTTGATCAACCATGTCATCACGCTGCTCATCCCGGCCCTGGCGTGGATAACCAGCGACTGGCGCCCCACCCGGCCCGCTATTTGGCGCGCCTTCGCCTGGATGGTCGTGTATTCGCTCCTGGCCGTGGGCTCGAACGCGCTCACGGGCGGCAACTACTTCTACCAGCGGGAGATGCCAGTGGCGTCCTTCCTGGGCCAGCCCTGGTACTACTTGAGTTCACTGGCCCTGGGGCTCGCTTTCTTCTGGATCACCTACGGCGTCTCCCGGCTCATTCCCGACGACGGCCCGGCCCTGTCGCTGCAGGGCACCGGCCTTCTCCGGCTTCGTACCTGACGGATACGAGGCCGCCACGGGTCTCAATCGGACGGCTCAGCCGTCCACCAGTGCCCGGGTCACGGTGTCGGCCATGAGGCGACCACGCAAGGTCAGCACCGCCCGACCCCGCAAAGCCGCGGCACCGTCCAAGAGGCCATCGGCTACGAGCCGGCCCACCACGGGCACCAGGTGGGCCAGCGTGCGCCCCCCGGGCGCCATCGAACCAGCTGAACCAGTGCTTGCAGCGCCGCCGGCGCCCCCGCCCTGCGGGAGGCGGACGGGCGCCCCCGCGGGCCCCTGCTCCCCGGGCCGGCGCCCCAGGCCTGCCAGGTCCAGCCCTTCACGCAAGCGAATGCCCAGCATGACCGTCTCCAGTTGGCGGGACTCAGCACTAATGACCTCGTGCCCGGCCACGGGCAGTCGACCATCGCGCACCCGCCCCGCCCAGGCCAGGGGGTGCTTGATGTTCCAGGCCCGCACGTCCCCCAGGTGCGAATGCGCTCCCGGGCCGGCGCCCCACCAGTCCCAGTCGAGCCAGTAGGCGCGGTTGTGCCGGCACTCGGCCCCGGGGCGGGCCCAGTTGGAGATCTCGTACCACTGGTATCCGGCGTCCGCCAGCACGGCGTCGGCCAGTTCGTACTTGGCGGCCTCGTCGTCGTCCACCGGCATGGGCAGTTCGCCGCGGCGCACCCGGGCCCACATGCGCGTGCCCTCCTCAATGACCAGCGCGTAGGCGCTCAGGTGGTCCGGCCCCATGTCCACGGCGGCGTCCAGGGATCGTCGCCAGTCCTCCATGGACTCCCCCGGGGTGCCGTACATGAGGTCGAGGGAGGTCACCAGGCCCGCCCGACGCGCCCATGACACCACCCGGGGAACCCGCTCGGGCCGGTGGGCGCGGTCCAAAGTGGCCAGCACGCCGGGCACCACCGACTGCATGCCGAAGGACACGCGCGTAAAACCACCCTGGGCCAGGGCCTCCAGTACCGCCTGGTCGACGCTCTCCGGGTTGGCCTCAGTACTCACCTCCGCGCCTGCCGCCAGGCCGAAGTACTCCCCGACCAGGGCGACCATGGCCACCAGGTCGCCGGCGGGCAGCACGGTGGGGGTCCCTCCGCCCACGAACACGGTGCTCGCCGGACGCGGCTCCAGGCCCGCCCGGTCCATGGCCTCCCGCGCACCCCGCAGCTCCATGGCGAGCGTGCTCACATAGTCCGACGCCGAGGCGCCCGCTCCCATGAACAGGTTGGTGTAGGTGTTGAAATCGCAGTAACCGCAGCGCACCCGGCAGTAGGGGACGTGCAGGTACACGGAGAACGGGCGCCGGCCGCCGCCGGCGCCCGGGGCGGCGACTCCACGGGGCAGCTCCCCGTCGCCCGGCAGGGGCGCGCCCTGGGGCTGGGCGGGGCTCACGCCCTGCGCCCCCGCCCGGGCTCCCCCTCGCCCTCATGCGCCCCCTGGTCTGGGCGCTCCCAGATGAGCCTGGGGGCCGGACGCATGGCCGCACCCCGCTCCAGGCGACTCAGGGCGGTCTCGGCCCGGGCGGGCTCCCAGGGGTGCTCAGTGCGCACGACTCTCAGGTCCCGGATGGTGCGACCCGCGTCAATGCCGCGCTGCTCGAAGCGGGTCATGACCCGCCCCGCAAAGCGCTCCGACCAGCCGCCGCGCACCCCGGCCGGCGAACCCGGGTCCGGTCCGTTGCCCAGACTCCCCTCCACGGCGGTGTCCGCCCCCAGGTCGGGGCGGGCCCCGGCGTCGTCGTAGCGGAAGTAGGGGGCCGTCATGTCGGGCTCCAGCCCCTCGGGCAGCGCCGAAACCGCCTCCAGGACGTCGCGCATCTGCCAGGCGTAGTCGGACCAGTCGGTGGCCAGGCGCCACACGCCACCGGGGCGCAGCACGCGGGCCACCGAGTCGGCGAAAGCGGGAGTCACCAGGCGGCGCTTGCGATGGCGCGGCTTACGCCAGGGGTCGGGGAAGAACACCCACACCTCGCTGACACTGCCCACTGGCAGGGCCGTGGCCAGGAGCTGGGAGGCGTCGGCGGGCGCCACCCGCAGGTTCCTGACGCCCTGGTGCCCAGCGGCCGCCACAATCCGGGCGATCGCCTTCTGCCACACCTCCACCGCCAGACAGTCCACCCCGGGGTTGGCCTTGGCGTAGGCGATCAGCGCCTCCCCGCTGCCGGAGCCCACCTCCACCACCAACGGCCGCGACTGTCCCGAATGCCCGAAGGCCGCCGCCGGGTCGAGGCGGAAACCGGCCGAGACGGTGCGCACGGCGTCAGCCCGCGGCACCCTCACCAGGTAGCGGGGAGACAACTCCTCCAAGGTGCGCGCCTGCCCGGGGCGCAGCCGACCGCCGGCGCGCGAGAAGGAGCGCACGCGGGAGTGGATGGCGTGGGACCGCGGTGGGTGCTGCTGGGGGCCCACTGGGAGCTCACTTGTCCCGTCCGGTGGGAGTGTCAGCCCCGAGAGCCGCAATAAAGGCCTCCTGGGGGACGTCGACGCTGCCAATGGCCTTCATGCGCTTCTTCCCCTCCTTCTGCTTCTCCAGCAGCTTGCGCTTGCGGGTGATGTCGCCCCCGTAGCACTTGGCGAGCATGTCCTTGCGCAGGGCCCGGATGGTCTCCCGGGCAATAATCCGCGACCCGATCGCCGCCTGGACGGGCACCTCGAACTGCTGGCGGGGAATGAGCTCCTTGAGGCGCTTGGTCAGCCTCATGCCGTAGGAGTAGGCGGCGTCCCTGTGGACAATGGCGCTGAAGGCGTCAACCTTGTCCCCATTGAGGAGAATGTCGACCTTGACCAGGTCGGCGGACTGTTCGCCCTCCATCTCGTAGTCCAAGGAGGCGTAACCGCGAGTGCGCGACTTCAGCGCGTCAAAGAAATCGAAGACGATCTCCGCCAGCGGCAGAACGTAGTGCATCTCCACGCGGGTCTCGGAGAGGTAGTCCATGCCCTGCATGGTGCCCCGCCGCGACTGGCACAGCTCCATGACCGTGCCCACGAACTCACTGGGGGTCAGGATGGTGGCCCGCACCACCGGCTCATGAACGTCCACGATCTTGCCCTCCGGGTACTCCGAGGGGTTGGTGACGGTGTGAACTGCCCGATCCTCGGTGGTCACCCGGTAGACCACGGAGGGGGCGGTGGAGATTATGTCCAGGTTGAACTCGCGCTCCAGGCGCTCGCGAATAATCTCCAGATGAAGCAGGCCCAGGTAGCCGCAGCGGAAGCCGAACCCCAGAGCCACAGAGGTCTCCGGCTCGTAGGTCAGGGCGGCGTCATTGAGCTTGAGCTTGTCCAGGGCGTCGCGCAGGGCCGGGAAGTCCGAGCCGTCCACCGGGAACAGGCCGGAGAAGACCATGGGCTTGGGCTCCTGGTAGCCGGCCAGGGGCTCGGTGGCGGGGGCGGCCGCGGAGGTGACCGTGTCGCCGACCTTGGATTGGCGCACATCCTTGACCCCGGTAATGAGATACCCGACCTCACCCGCCCCCAGGCCCGGCGAGGGCTTGGGCTCAGGACTAATAACGCCAATCTCCAGCAGGTCGTGGACGGCACCGGTGGAAAGCATCTCAATGCGCTCGCGGGGCTTAAGCGCCCCGTCAACGACACGTACATAGGTGACCACGCCCCGGTAGGTGTCATACACGGAGTCGAAGATCATGGCCCGGGCGGCCCCCCTGGGATCGCCCACCGGGGCCGGGACTGTGTGAACGATCCGGTCCAGGAGCTCGGGCACGCCCGCCCCGGTCTTGCCCGAGACATGGAGAATGTCGTCGGGCTCACAACCAATGAGGGAGGCGATCTCCTCGGCGTGCCGCTCCGGTTCGGCGGCCGGCAGGTCGATCTTGTTCAGCACCGGGATAATGGTCAGGTCGCCCTCAATGGCCAGGTAAAGGTTGGCCAGGGTTTGAGCCTGGATGCCCTGGGCGGCGTCGACCAGCAGCACGGCGCCCTCGCAGGCGGCCAGTGACCGGTTGACCTCGTAGGAGAAGTCGACGTGCCCGGGAGTGTCGATCATATTCAGGGCGTAGGTGCGCAGGACCCCTCGGGCATCAGTGGCGGCCCAGGGCATGCGCACAGCTTGAGACTTGATCGTAATGCCGCGTTCGCGCTCAATATCCATACGGTCCAGGTACTGGGCGCGCATATCCCGGGGGGCGACGACGCCGGTGGCTTGGAGCATGCGATCGGCCAGAGTGGACTTGCCGTGGTCGATGTGCGCAATGATCGAGAAGTTGCGCAGCAGTTCGGGGGCCGTGTCCGCGGGGGTGACGCTGGCGGCCTGCTCGGGCGTGGGGATCGGTGACACGTGGGCTCTTCCGAGGGTCTCGAAGTTCATGGGCCGCCCCGGGCGGGGCAACCGGCCCTGGAGCGGGCGATCTGACTACGAACCAGTCTCCCACGCCCAGTGGCCCGGCAATGACGGCCCGGGCCGCCCGGAGCCCAGCAGTGGCTCACACTCCTGGCCAGTGGACGGCTTGAACGCCACGCCGCCGGGCCGGCATTCCCAGGCGCCTCCAGGCGGTGGCGCGGAGTCGACGACGCCGCCCCTGCCCGGCGCTGGGCGCAGGCGCCCTGGTCTCCGCTGGTCTTCGGGAGGGGACATGACAGCCGGGAGTGGTCGGAGGTAGCCTCACCGGCGTCCCTGCCGGGGCCCACGCCCCGGCCGCCGTCCAGTACTTCCCCGAAAGTCTGATATGTCCGAAGCACTGCTCGCCAAATTCGTTGTCGTGGCCCTGGCCGGCCTTCTCGGCACAGCCGTCTCTCGCCTCTACCAGCGGCGCAGGCGACTGGAGTCCGGCCGCCTGACCTCCTCCGCCCCCGGGGCCGCCCCCATGGTTACCGAGGTGGCGCGCCAGCGGCCCGCCGGGTTCCTCAAGGGCCTGGCCTGGTTCTTCATTGTCATCGGGCTGGTCGCCATCCCTGCGGGGGCATTCATTCCGGACATTATCGGCGTCATTGCGGTGGCCGCTTTGGGCCTGCTCATCGCCGGCATTGGGTGGTACATACTCCGGTCCTACCAGAACTGCTCCCTGGTGGACGGCCCTGATGCCGCCATTATGACCGATTGGCGGGGGCGCACCACCACGCTGCGCCACGACGAGGTCGCCTCCTACTACCGCGCGTACCGCTCCCAGAACGTCATCCTCAAGGACGTGCGCGGAAAGAAGTACTCCCTGAACCTGTCCTGGTTCTCGGCGCCCCTATTCGCCCTGAATATGGCGCGCCTGGAGGCGGAGGGGCGCATTGTCCCCAAGTTCATTGGGAATCCCAAGAAGACGGCCAACCGCATCGAAGGAGTCGAGTACGCCTTCGGCGTGCGCCTTCCCGAGAGGTTCAAGGCCGTGCTGGAGATGGGGCCGGGCGCCAATCCGGGCGTGTTCCAGCGCGACCCCGCCGCTCCTGCGGGCCAGGGCTGGGCCGGCGAGAACTACCAGCACTGGCTCACCAATCTGAACGCGGCACTCGCCTAGGCCTGACATGCTCCGGCCCAGGGTCCCTCCGGCCCAGGGGCTGAGAGCCCCGGGGCCGGAGGGCCCTGAAGGCTCTGAGAAGGTCCGCGGGGCACTCGTGCGCCTCACCGGCGCCCCGGTGCCCCGCGCCGGGGCACTATCCGCCTGGTATCCACCTGGTGCCGCACATTTGCGCTTTGCCCCGTGCTTCCCTAGGGTCCGCACAGTGACGACCAGCACTCTTCCAGGCTCCGCCCCCACCGCCAACCGCGTCCCCACCGGCCCCTTGGGCCCGGACGCCCCCGGTTACACCGCGCCCGCAGCGGGTGACGATGTGCCACGTGAGACGATCCTGCCCGCGTTCTTCGGGCGTTTCGGCGGCCAGGAGGTGCCCGAGTTCCTTCTGCCGGCCCTCGATGAACTCGAAGCCGCCTTCACCCGAGCCGTCGCCGACCCCGCCTTCCTCGCCGAGTTGGACGAGCTGCGCTCCACCTACCTGGGCCGGCCCACCCCCCTCTACGAGTGCCGCAACCTGCCCCTGGAGGGCCGGGCCCGGATCGTGCTCAAGCGCGAGGACCTGGTTCATGGCGGCGCCCACAAGGGCAATAACGCCCTGGGCCAGGCGCTGCTGGCCAGGCGCATGGGCAAGAAGCGCCTCATTGCGGAAACCGGGGCGGGCCAGCACGGGACGGCCACCGCCATGGTGGCGGCCCTCATGGGCCTGGAGTGCACCATCTATATGGGCGCTCACGACGTGGCCCGCCAGCGCCCCAACGTGGAGCGCATGGAACTCATGGGCGCCACTGTTGTGCCGGTGACCCAAGGCGGCGCCGGCCTCAAGGACGCGGTGGATGTGGCCCTGGGCCAGTGGTGCGAGCAACTGGAGGACACCTTCTACGTCCTGGGCTCGGCCACCGGGCCGCACCCCTTCCCCACGATCGTGCGCTACTTCCAGGCCGTCATCTCCGCGGAGTCCCAGCGGCAGGTCATGGAGCGCTACTGCCGTCTGCCCGACGCCGTCGTCGCCTGCGTGGGCGGGGGCTCCAACGCCATTGGCGCCTTCGCCTCCTACATTGACGACCCCGAGGTGGCACTGGTGGGTGTCGAACCGGCCGGCAAGGGCCTGGACACGCCCTTCCACGGCGCCCCCATCTGCGCAGGGCGCACCGGCATCCTGCACGGGACCCGCTCCTACGTCATGCTCTCCGACGACGGCGAGGTCCTGCCCTCCCACTCGGTCTCAGCCGGCCTGGACTACCCCTCGGTAGGCCCCGAGCACGCTCACCTGGCGGACACGGGCCGGGCCACCTATGTGGGGATCACCGACGAGGAGGCGGTCGAGGCCTTCGGCCTGCTGTCCCGCCACGAGGGCATTATCCCGGCCATGGAGTCCTCCCACGCCATCGCCCAGGCCCTGAAGATGGCGCGCGAGCACACTGAATCCGGCCCCGACGGCGAGCTCCTGCTCCTGGTCAACCTCTCAGGCCGGGGGGACAAGGACATGGACGAGGTTCGCGAGCACTTGAGCTAGATGCCCGCCGGCGGGAAGCATCGGGAAGCATCCCGGGCTCCTGTTCGACCACCGAGTGCGGCGCTCGCCGTGAGACTATCCCAAGCGCCCCACTAAGGTTAGCCTGGCCTGCATGATCGATCGTCTTCTGGAGCTCCCCCTGGGCTGGGGCCTGCTCGCATTCTGGTGCATTGCCATGCTGCGCGCCAACGGCTCGTACTGGCTTGGGCGGGGCATCGCCGCGGGCACCTCCCTGTCGCGCTTCTCCCACCTGCTGGACTCCCCGCTGTACCGACGAGCCCAGGTCATGGCGGAGCGCTGGGGCGTGCTGGCAGTCCCACTGAGCTTTCTGACCGTAGGCGTGCAGACCTTCGTCCAGATCTCCGCCGGCGTAGCGCGCATGCCGCTGCGCCGCTACCTGCCCGCCGTTGCCGTGGGGTGCGCGATCTGGGCGCTGATCTACGCCACCATTGGTATGGCGGTGATCCTGGCCTGGTTGAAGTCCGGCGGCCACTGGCTGGTTCCCGTCCTGCTCCTGGCCGCGATCGTGACCCTCATGGTGCGCCGCCGGGCCTCCTCCGCCTCGCGACGTCAGGAGCCCGCGGTCTCCGGCACCGCCCCCTGAGGGCCGCCCCGGCACGGGAGGGCCGCCCATCCAGACCGATGCCGGCCCGAATGCGGCGCAGCGGGCGAGCACCAGCGCCAGAGGTGCGGCCCTTCCAGGATGAGGTGCGGTCCTTCCAGGATCCGGACATGTTGTCTTCAACCACACCGGCTCACTAAAGTGTCGCCCATGACAGTGCGACGCGCCCCTTGGTGGTGGCTCCCCACGCGGCGAGCCATACTCATGTCGCGCTGAGACGCGCACGGCTCGCCCACCGGGCGGGTCAGTATTAGGAGTTACGCGTACACGGCCCGCCTGACGTCACCGACGCTATTCAGGAAAGAGGCCCTATGAACCACAGCCCCAGCCAGCCGCCCACGGTGCTGACGCGCTCGGTGCCCTATGTGGCCGACAGCGGCACCCTGCTGGAGGAGCTTGCCCGCGCCGGCCTGGTCGCCACCACCGGCCGGGGGCGCCCCCGACCAGTGGATTCGGTGCTCCTGGAGTCGGTGGACATCGCCACGAAGGCGTCGCGCACAACCATCGCGGTCCTGGAGAGCTCGACGCGCCTGACCTGCCAGGGGCAGAGCGTCATCGTTGAGCCCCTCCCCCAGGCCATGGCCGACGGCCGGGCCGCCCTGGCCCACCTGCGCACCGCCCTGGAGGAGCACGTTGTGCTCGATGCGCCCGGACGCCTTGAGATCACCATC
The DNA here is from genome assembly GCF_004104015.1 of Actinomyces oricola. GTDB lineage: Bacteria > Actinomycetota > Actinomycetes > Actinomycetales > Actinomycetaceae > Actinomyces > Actinomyces oricola. The sequence continues at coordinate 70,163 of NZ_RYFV01000009.1, forward strand.
GCCTCCGCCCCCGACGACAGCGCCCTGGAGGAACGTGCGCGCCTGACCGCCCGCTCCACAATAGAGCCCCTGCGCGTCCTGGCGGCCAGGCAGGTGGACCACCCGCACCTGCCGCTCGTGGCCGGCGTTGTCGCCTTCGACTACCTGGCGACCTTCGAGGCCCTGCCGGAGGTGACTATGGGGGCCAACACCTGTCCCGATTACCTCTTCTATGACGCACGCGTCATCCTGGTCGTCGACCACCCCACGCGTGAGGCCACCCTGGTCGGAGCGAGCGTGGATGCCGCCGACCTGGCCGAGCGCATTGAGGCCTTGGCCGTCGGAATCACGGCGGCCTGCGCGCGCAGCGGGGCCGGGGACTCGCCCAGTGGGGCCGGCGGGACCGGGGACGCGCGCCGCCCGGCCGCCCAGGGTGCAGCCGCCCAAGCGCCGCAGGCCCGGGCGCCGCAGCCCGCGGGAGTGCAGCCGTCCCCGGAGATGAGCCGGGATCGCCCGGTCCTCCACGCGGTGCCCACCCAGTCGGACACCGACTTCGCGGCCGTGGTGGAGACAATGAAAGAGGCGATCGACGCCGGGGACGTCTACCAGGTGGTGCCCTCGCGCGGATTCACCCTGCCCTGCCCCGACGCCCTGGCCGCCTACCACCAGCTGCGCAAGACCAACCCGAGCCCGTACATGTTCTACGTGGCCGCCCCGGATTTCGAGTTGCTGGGCGCCTCCCCGGAATCGGCCCTGCTGCACTCGGCGCGCACCGGCCGGGTCTCGATCCGCCCCATCGCCGGAACCCGCCCCCGCGGCCTGGCCCCCGACGGGAGCGTGGACCACGAGCGCGACACGCGCCTGGAACTGGAGCTGCGCACTGACGCCAAGGAGGTCGCCGAGCACGTCATGCTCGTGGACCTGGCCCGCAACGATGTGGCCCGGGTGAGCGTGCCGGGCACTCGGCGAGTGCACGATCTACTGCGCGTGGACCGCTACTCCCGGGTCATGCACCTGGTATCCGAGGTCAGTGGCCGGCTCGCTCCGGACCTGGACGCCCTGGACGCCTTCCGCGCCTCCATGACCATGGGCACCCTCACCGGAGCCCCCAAGCTGCGCGCCGCCGAGCTCATCCGCGCCGCCGAGGGGGTGCGCCGCGGCTCCTACGGGGGCTCGGTGGGCTACCTGCGCGGGGACGGGGAACTGGACACCTGCATCGTCATTCGCGCCGCCTTCGTGCGCGACTCCTCGGCCCTGGTGCAGGCCGGCGCCGGGGTGGTGGCCGACTCGGTGCCGGTCATGGAGGCCGCCGAGACCGTCCACAAGGCCAGTGCCGTCCTGGCCGCGATCGCCGCCGCCCAGGGCGCCGACCTGGTCATTGACACCGGGAGCACCGGGGCGCCCACGGAGCCCCCCGGCCCCTGGCCCGAACCGCCCGCCGATGCCCCCGGCCCCTGGCCGGTGGCGCCCGCCGACATGGTGAAGGAGGCGTGAGATGCGCGTCATCCTGCTCGACAACCGTGACTCCTTCGTCTACAACCTGGTCGACCAGTTCGCCGTCCTCGGCGCCAGTATCGAGGTCTACCGCAACACTGTGGAGGCCTCCACGATCCTGTCCGCGCTGGAGCCCACCGGGGCCGAAGCCGCCGGCAGCGGGCGCCCCATGCTGTGCCTGTCGCCCGGTCCGGGCCACCCCCGGACCTCGGGCTGCCTCATGGAGCTTGTTCACGCCGCCCTGGAGCGCACCATCCCCACCTTGGGCATCTGCCTGGGCTTCCAGGCAATCGTTGAGGCGGCCGGCGGGCGCGTGGAGCGGGTCGGCCCGGTCCACGGCCGCTCGGTGCGCGCGGCACTGACCGGTGCCGGGCGCACTGACGCCGCCTTCGCCGCCTTGGGCCAGGCGGGCCTGGATGTAGCCCGCTACCACTCCCTGGGCACGCGCGAACTGCCCGGGGACCTGGTCTGCCTGGCGCGCACTGTGCAGGAGGACAAGCCGGGCGTTGTCGGCATTGTCATGGCCGCCCGGCACCGCCGTGCTCCCATGGTGGGGCTCCAGTTCCACCCCGAGTCGCTGCTGACCCCGCAGGGCCCCGGCATCCTGCGGGCCCTCACCACCGACCTGACCATGACGGCGCGCCCGGCCTCATGACGGCGCGGCCCGCCGCAGACCCCGAACCGGCCGCCGTAGCCGCCCCCTTGTCTTGACTGTCTTGACCGCAGTCTTGACCACACCCACCTTTCTAGTTCTTCTAGGAGACGCACTATGACCGACAACCAGGCCCCCGCTGAGAACAACGCCATGAGTACCACGGTCGCCGACGCCAGGCCCGTGCCCGACGCCGAGGACGCTCACCGCCTGCTGCGCAGCGTCATCCAGGGCAAGCGCCTCACCCAGGAGGAGACCGGCGTCGTCTTCGCCGCTCTGGGCGCCGGCGACCTGTCCGAGACCGAAACCGCGGCCCTCCTGGCGGCCCTCCACGCCCGCGGCGAGACCGCTGAGGAGGTGGCCGGCGCCGCCGGCGCCTTCCGCGAGGCCGCCCGCCCCTTCCCCGAGGTGACCTTCCCACTGGTTGATGTGGTGGGCACCGGCGGTGACGGCATGGGCACCATCAATATCTCCACCGGCGCCGGCATTGTTGCCGCCTCCATGGGCATCTCCGTGGCCAAGCACGGCAACCGCGCTGTCTCTTCGAAGACCGGCGCCGCCGACGTCGTGGCCACCCTGGGCCTGCCCCTGGACCTCGACCCGACCCGGGCCGTGGAGATCCTCGCCCGCGATCACTTCGCCTTCTTGTTCGCCCAGGCCTACCACCCGGCCATGCGGCATGTGGCCCCCATTCGCAAGGCACTGGCCACCCCCACGATCTTCAACGTCCTCGGCCCCCTGCTCAACCCCGCCCACCTGACCTACCAGCTCATGGGCGTGGCCGATCCCGCCCTGTTGGACATGATCGCCGAGTCCATGGTCCGCCTGGGCCGCAAGCGCGCTCTGGTGGTCCACGGCGCGGGCACCGACGAAATCGCTGTTCACGGCACCACCATGGTGCGCGAGGCCACCCCCCGCGGGGTGAAGGCCTACGAGGTGACCCCCACCGATCTGGGCGTACCCACCTATTCACTGGGGGACATTGTGGGCGGCGCCCCCCAGGAGAACGCCCGACTCCTGCGCGAGGTCTTCGAGGGCCGGGGGGCTCCCGCCCACCGCGACGCCCTCGCCGTCAACGCCGGCGCCCTCCTTTACCTGGCCGGCCCGGCCGACAATCTGGCCGACGGCACCGCCATGGCCCTCCAGCAGATCGCCTCGGGGCGGGTCGCCACCCACCTGGACTCCATGACCAGGGCCACCGGTCAGGAGCTCCGATGAGCCGAGGCGACTCCCTCCAGTCTCCCGGGGCCGGCGGGCCGACGCCGCGTCCCCGGCTCCGGCCGGTCGATGAGCGGCTCATGGCCACCGGCACCGTCCTGGACTCCATTGTGGCCTCGCGCCGCAGGCGCCTGCCCGAGCTGCGCCAGACCTTCGGGCACCTACGGGCCAATGATCTGCCCCGCTCCCAGCGCTCCTTCCGCGCCGCCCTGCGCACCCGCAGCGGCGCCGGCGCGACGGCGCCGCCCGCGCTCATTATGGAGTGCAAGGCGGCCTCCCCCTCCCGGGGCACGATCCGCGCCGGTTACGACCCGGCCGGTCTGGCGGCCCAGTACGCCCCGCACGCCGCCGCCATCTCGGTGCTCACCGAACCCGACCATTTCAATGGCTCCTTCGCCGACCTGGCCGCGGTGCGGGCGGTGGTGGACGTGCCGGTGCTGTGCAAGGACTTCATTGTCGACCAGGTCCAGGTGCTGGCCGCCCGGTCGCTGGGCGCCGACGCCGTTCTGCTCATGCTCTCGGTCGTGCCCGACGACGTCTACCGCGAGCTGGCGGACCTGGCCGGCGGCCTCGGCATGGGGGTGCTCACGGAGGTCTCCACCCCGGAGGAGATGCACCGGGCGGCCGCCCTGGGCGCGCAGGTCATTGGCATTAACAATCGGGACCTGCGCACCCTGGCCACCGACATTGCCCGCACCGAAGAGCTCGCCCCCCTGGCTCCGGCGGGCACGGTGCTGGTCGGCGAGTCGGGCGTGAGCACCCCTGTGGACGTGCGGCGCCTGGCCGGTCTGGTCGATGCCCTGCTCGTGGGCTCGGCCCTATCCGGCGCCCCCGATCCCAGGACCGCGGCCGCCGCCCTGGCCGCCGCCGTGCCGGTGGCGGCACGGCGGGCCCCGAGCGCCGTCGCACCGGCCCAATCGGGTGCGCCCGCCCCGCCCGGGGCGGGCGGGACGTCATCCCCCGGCCCGGCACCGTCGTCGTCCGGCGCCAGAAGCAGCGGAGAGCGGGCCGCCACCCACCCGCGCCTGCCCGCGTTCTTCGGCCCCTACGGGGGCCAGTTCGTCCCCGAACTGCTCATCCCGGCCCTGGACCAGCTGGAGGACGCCTTTATCGAGGCTCAGGCGGACCCCTCCTTCGCCGCCGAACTGGATACGCTCATGACCCGTTTCCTGGGGCGCCCCACCCCGGTGACCGAGTTGCGCAACCTGCCGGTCGAGGGCCGTGCCCGCATTCTGCTCAAGCGCGAGGACCTGGTTCATGGCGGGGCGCATAAGGGCAACCAGGTGCTGGGCCAGGCGCTCTTGGCCAAACGCATGGGCAAGCGGCGCATTATTGCCGAGACCGGGGCCGGCCAGCATGGGACCGCCACCGCCATGATCTGCGCCCTGCTGGGACTGGAGTGCACCGTCTACATGGGCGCCACCGATGTGGTGCGCCAAGCCGCCAATGTGGAGCGCATGGAGCTCATGGGCGCCACAGTGGTGCCGGTGGCCAGCGGCGCGGGAACACTCAAGGACGCGGTCAATGAGGCGCTACGGGATTGGACGGCCTCCTTCCATGACACCCACTACCTCCTGGGGACTGCGGCCGGCCCCCATCCCTTCCCCACGATCGTGCGCGAGTACCACCGGGTCATCTCCCGGGAGGCGCGCGCTCAAGTGCTGGCCCTGACCGGCCGTCTGCCCCACGAGGTCATTGCCTGCGTGGGCGGCGGCTCCAACGCCATTGGCATGTTCGCCGAGTTCATTGACGACCAGGATGTGGTCCTCACCGGCGTGGAGCCCGCGGGTCAGGGCCTGGACACGGCTCACCACGGGGCGCCGATCAACAAGGGGCTGGTGGGCATCCTGCACGGGGCGCGCAGCTACCTCATGCGCACCGCCGACGGGCAGGTTGAGGAGTCCTTCTCGGTCTCGGCGGGCCTGGACTACCCGGGGGTGGGGCCGGAGCACGCCTGGCTGTCGGACTCCGGGCGGGCCCGCTACGTCGGGGTCGACGACGAGGGGGCCATTGCGGCCTTCCGGTTGCTGAGCCGCTACGAGGGGATCATCCCGGCGGTGGAGTCCGCCCACGCCCTGGCCCACGCCCTGCGGGTGGCGCGCAACGTTCCCGCCGGGGACGAGCCCCCGATCCTGCTGGTGTGCCTGTCCGGGCGCGGGGACAAGGACCTGGAACAGGTGCGCATGCGCCTGGGCGGCTCCTTCAGCGCCGATGGCGCCGTGGCACGGGCCGCCCGAATGGTCGAGGAGATGGGCAAACGCCGCGAGTACATGTCCTTGGCGAAGGAGTCCTGAGATGAGCCGCTACTCCGAGATGTTCGCCGCCCTCCGGGCGCGCGCCGAGGGGGCCTTCGTGCCCTTCGTCATGGTGGGCGACCCTACTCCGGCTCTCAGCGAGGAGGTGATTGAGGCCCTGGTCGCCGGCGGGGCCGACGCCCTGGAACTGGGCGTCCCCTTCTCCGACCCGGTGGCGGACGGGCCCACGATTCAGCGCGCGCACCTGCGGGCGCTGGCCGCGGGCGCCGGGTTCGACGCCTGCCTGGAGGTGGTGGCCGGGGTGCGCCTGCGCCACCCGGGGCTGCCCATTGGCATGCTCATCTACGGCAATGTGCCCTTCGCGCGAGGCCTGGAGCCCTTCTACGCCGACTGCGCCCGGGCGGGCATTGACTCGGTGCTGCTGCCCGACGTGCCGGTGCGCGAGTCCGCCCCCTTCTCCGCCGCCGCCCGGGCTGCGGGCGTCGACGCGGTCTACATCGCCCCGCCCTCGGCGGCCGAGGAGACCCTGGACGCGGTGGCTGCGGCCAGCCGCGGCTACGTCTACGCGGTCTCGCGCGTGGGGGTCACTGGCGCTGAGCACGCCTCCTCCACCGTGGGCCTGGCCCAGTCCGTGGCGAGGCTGCGGGCCGACGCCGCCGCCCCGGTCATGCTGGGCTTCGGCATCTCCCGGCCCGAGCAGGTGGCGGAGGCCATTGCGGCGGGGGCCGACGGGGCGATCAGCGGCTCGGCGACGGTGGCCATTGTGGAGGAGCATGCGCCCGCGCTACTCACCGCCCCTGACGGCCCCGAGCGGGAAAGCGAGTTAGCGGCCCTGCGCAGCGAGCTGGTCGATTTCGTGCGCGCCATGAAGGGGGCCACGCGGCGCTGACTTACATGCCCCACCGGGCCGGCTCTCCGGAGGCGGACCGGGACTGTGCGCCGGCGGGCCAGCGCGTCATACCCGGGCATGAGGGGGGCGCCCACCGCGGCGGCCGCGATCCGGCCGTAGTCTGACGACCCTGCGGCCCGCCTCGGCCAGAGTTGAGGTCATGGACACAACCCCACCACCGACTGCTCTGACGCCATTGCGCCCCGACCCGGCGGCACCCGCGGGGGGACGGGCCCTCTCCCAAGGGCTCGCCTCCGATCCGGCCATTGCCACCCGCGGCCTGACCAAGACCTTCGGCACCGGGCGCAAGGCGCGCACGGTCGTCGCCGACCTTGACCTGGCCGTCCCGCGGGGCGTCGTCTACGGCTTCCTCGGACCCAATGGGTCCGGGAAGTCCACTACCATGAAAATGCTCCTGGGGCTGCTCGCCCCCACCCGCGGGGAGGTGGCCCTGTTGGGAACCTCGCTGGACCGGCGCAGCCGTGGCCCCCTCATGGCCCGCACCGGCTCCATGATCGAGCGGCCGCCGGGCTACACCCATCTGACCGGTGCTGAGAACATGCGGATCATCCAGCGGATGCTGGGCCTGACTGATCGGCAGGTTGAGCGGGCACTGGACCTCGTGCGCCTCAACGAGCACAAGGACCGGCTCGTGCGCGCCTATTCCCTGGGGATGAAGCAGCGTTTGGGGATCGCCATGGCGCTGGCCCGCGAGCCTGAGCTGCTGGTCCTGGACGAGCCCACCAATGGCCTGGACCCGGCCGGCATTGAGGAGGTGCGCCACCTGCTCATCGACCTGGCCGGGCAGGGCGTGAGCGTCATGGTCTCCTCCCATCTGCTCGACGAGATCGACCGCATGGCCTCGGTGCTGGGGATCCTATCGGCCGGGCGGCTGGTCTTCCAGGGCACCCGCTCCGACCTCATGCGCCGCTCGGTTCCCGACCTGCACCTGGTCTCCCCCTCGGCGGACGCCGTCGGCCCGGCGCTGCTGACGGGGCTTGTCCCCTCGGGGGCTGAGGCCCGATCACTGCGACGGGTTCCCGACGGCCTGCAGATCACGGGGCTGTCCGCCGACGCCGCCGCCGAGTTGGCGCGACGACTGGTGGCGGCCGGGGTGCCGATTCACGAGCTGCGCCGCCAGACCCAGAACCTGGAGGACGTGTTCAGGGACCTCACTGGCGGGACGGGGGTGCTCTAATGCGCTATCTCACCGCGATACGCCTGGAGCTGGTCAAGATGCGGCGGTTGTGGACCGTGCCGGTGGCCGCCGCCCTCGTCGTGAGCACGGTGGCCCTATCCAGCATCAACCTTTTCATGGAGTCCTCGCGCCCGGGTTTCACCGACCCGGACCAGCGCCTGTGGGAACAGCTGCTCCTGGGGTACTCGCTCATGTCCGCCATCACTGGTCCGATCCTCACGTCGGTGCTCGCCAGCCGGCAGGCCGACATTGAGCACTCCGGGGCGGGGTGGACGCTCTTGGCCACCGCAGGCCTGACCCCCGGGTCGCTGTGCCGGGTCAAGGTCGCGGCTCTCAGCCTGGTTGTTATTCCCGCGGTCACAATCCAGACCTTGCTGCTGATCGGCCTGGCGCGCCTGCGAGGCGTCCTCGTCCCGCTCGAGGCCGGCCCCTGGGCCCTGTACACGGTAGAGCTGATCTGCGTCGACCTGGTCTTCTGCGCCTTCCACGTGTGGCTCGCCTCCATCCGCGAGAACCAGCTGGTCGGCGTGGGCGTGGGGCTCGTGGGCTCCTTCATTGGCATCTACACAATGCTCCTGCCCCTATGGGTGGCCCGGCTCGTCCCCTGGGGCTACTACGCCGTCATCTCCTGCGCCACCCAATACGCGACGAGTGCGACGACCATCCGCTATACAACCCCTCCCCTGGGGTGGGTCGCCGCCTTCCTGGCCCTCGCCGCCCTTCTTTTCACCGCCGCCACCAGGCGACTGGACCAGATCGAGAGGTGATCCCCATGACCGCGCTGCCCTCCTCGTCCTCACCCGGCCTCGCCCCCTGCGGCCCGGCGCCCACCAGGCCCCGGGTAATCGCTCTTCTGGCGGCGGAGGCCATAAAACTGCGCCGCTCCTCGGTGTGGATCGTGTCCCTTCTCCTGCCGGTGCTCGCAGTCGTGGCCGGAGGAGTCAACTACGTCCTCAATGTCGGGGTGCTCACTCCGGGCTGGGCGAGCTACTCCTCGCAGGTGCTTCTCTTCTACGCCCTGTTCTTCTGCTCCCTGGGCGTGGCGCTGCTGGCGTCCTCGGCGTGGAGGCCCGAGCACCGCACGACCAGCTGGGACATCGCCGTGACCAGCCCGGCGGGACCGGTCGCTCTCGCCCTCGCTAAAACAGTTGTCCTCACGGTGCCGCTGGCGGCCATGCAGGGGCTCCTTCTCGTGCTCACGTGGATGGTCGGAACCGGTCTCGGTCTGGGGATGCTGCCGCCGGCCGCTCCCGTTGGGGGCTGCCTCATCGTCCTGATCTCAGCGCAGCCGCTCATTGCCGTCCAGTCGACGCTGAGCATGCGAATGCGCTCCTTCGCAGCACCTGTGGCCGTGTGCTTCGTCGCCATCGTCGTGAGCCTGTCCCTGGTCATGCAGGACAGTCCCCTGGCCAACCTATGGCCCCCATCGCTGGTCACCCAGACCTTGACCCTGGGATCGTCGGCGACGCTCTCCAACGCCGGGTCTCTGGACGCCGCCTCCCTTATCCCCGTGCTGCTCGGCTCGCTCGGCTCGGGGGCCGTCTGCTGGATCCTGCTGGCCCTGGCGGCGCGCCGCGGTATGCCGGGCTGAGGTCGCCACGGGGCTCGGCCCGACAGGACGGTAGGCTCCGCACATGGTCTCACTGCTCAACCAGATCCTGTCCCTGGTGGGGCGCGCCGCCAGGGACGCGGCCGCCGACGCGGTCCACGGTGAGCGGTCCGGGCGTGCGGGCGCCCAGGTCGCCTCCCCACCAGAGGCAATCGCGTCCTGCGACCCGCCGCGCCCGCAGGGCCGGCCCGTGCGCCGGGGCCCGGCCGCCTCCGCGGCCGGGTCCCGCCCGCCGTCGTCGGCCGGGCCGGCCCGCGGTTCCGCTGCCGGCCGCACGGGCGTCTACGACGTTGAGGCCCGCGGCCTACCCGCTTTCGCCTACGCCCCGGACCCCGACGGGGACGCCGACCCCGGCGAGGTGGTGTGGACCTGGGTGCCCTACGAGGAGGACGCCGCCCGCGGTAAGGACCGGCCGGTGCTGGTGCTGGCGCGCTCAACCGACGGCCTCGTTGTGGCCCAGATGACCAGCAAGGACCATGACCGCGACGCCGCCCAGGAGGCCCGCTGGGGCCGCTACTGGCACGACGTCGGCTCCGGGGCCTGGGACCGGCAGGGCCGCCCCAGTCGGGTGCGCCTGGACCGGCTGCTGGTGGTGGACCCCGCAGCGGTGCGCCGCGAGGGCGCCACCATGGAGCGAAGGACCTTTGATGGTGTGGTCGCCGCACTGCGCGCCCACCATCACTGACATCACTGACATCACTGACATCACTGGCATCACTGGCACTGCCGACGCTGCTGACACTGCTGCCATTTGCCGCCATGACGGGCACTGCCGCCCGGGTCGCCCCGTTTCGCCACCGGCGGATGCCGCATTGCGTCCTTGTGCACCAGTGACGCAGCGCATAGGCGCACACGGGCCCCGGGGCGACGCACCTCACGCCGTCATACCTTGCCAGGCCCGGGAAGCTGCGGATAACGGGTGCTAAAGTCCTCTTCTGGACCTCTGGCCTGGCCGACTGCGGGGTCCGGCGACCGGGTGAGCCAGGTGCCCCACCGTGTACCAGCCCGTGGCGCGAACCCTCTTTCCGGCCATCGACCGCATTCGACCCAGAAAGCATCACTGACAGTGGCGAACATCAAGTCCCAGATCAAGCGCATTAAGACCAATGAGAAGGCCCGCCTGCGCAATCAGTCCGTTAAGTCCGAGCTCAAGACCTACGTGCGCCGGGTGCGTGAGGCCGTCGAGGCCGGCGACAAGGCCGCCGCCGAGGAGCACCTGCGCAAGGCCTCCCGCAAGCTCGACAAGGCCGTCTCCAAGGGCGTCATCCACAAGAATCAGGCGGCGAACCGCAAGTCCAAGCTCGCCAAGCGCGTCGGCTCCCTGTGAGGCCGGTCCCCTTGAGCACCGTTGAAGGGCGTCTCCCAACCGGGAGACGCCCTTCAATATCCTTGAGCGATCCCCGGGCGACCCTTGAGCGCGGCCGGACATCCCTCCGGCGCGCATGCGGCTACCATCGCCCCTGGCCGCGCCGTCACCGGCACCCCGAACCGTCCCATCCCGAACACAAGGAGAGCGCATGCGCATTGGATTCGACCGCGACACCTACCTGCGGACGCAGTCCAGGCACATTGCGCAGCGCCGCGCTCAGTTCGGCGGCAAGCTCTACCTGGAGTTCGGCGGCAAGCTCATTGACGACATGCACGCCTCGCGCGTCCTGCCCGGTTTCACCCCGGACAACAAGATCGTCATGCTCGCCGAGCTCGCCGATGAGGTGGAGATCGTGATGGCGGTCAATGCCCGCGACCTGGCCCGCAATAAAGTTCGCGCGGACCTGGGCATCCCCTACGAGGACGACCTGCTGCGCCACCTCGACGCCTTCCGCGACTACGGACTGTACGTGGGCAGCGTGGTGATCACCCAGTGGACGGATGACAACCGACAGGCCAAGGCTTTTAAACGCAAGCTCGAGCGGCTGGGCATCACCGTCTACCGCCACTACCCCATTGCCGGCTATCCCAACGATGTGGCCCGCATCGTCTCGGACCGCGGCTACGGGCGCAACGAGTACATTGAGACCTCCCGCGACCTGGTGGTGGTCACCGCCCCCGGTCCGGGCAGCGGCAAAATGGCTACCTGCCTGTCGCAGATCTACCACGATCACCGCCGCGGCATCTCCTCGGGGTACGCCAAATTCGAAACCTTCCCCATCTGGAACCTGCCCCTGGATCACCCGGTCAATATCGCCTACGAGGCGGCCACCGCGGATCTGGATGACATCAATATGATCGACCCCTTCCACCTGGCCGCCCACGGGGTCCAAACAGTCAACTACAACCGGGACGTCGAGATCTTCCCGGTCCTGACCCGCCTATTCGAACAGATCTTGGGGGCCTGCCCCTACGCCTCCCCCACTGACATGGGCGTGAACATGGCCGGCCGCTGCATTAGCGACGACGAGGCCTGCCGCCAGGCCGCCAAGCAGGAGATTATCCGCCGCTACTACAAGGCCCTGGTCGATGAGAAGCGCGACGGCGTCGACCCGGTGGTCTCCGGGCGCATAGCCCTGCTCATGAGCAAGGTGGGCGTCGGCAAGGAGGACCGCCCCGTGGTAGTCCCCACCTTGCGCCTAGCGGCATCCACGCGGGCCCCGGCGGCCGCTATTGCGCTACCTGACGGGCGAATTGTGACCGGTAAAACCAGTGCACTGCTGGGCTGCTGCTCAGCCATGCTGCTCAACGCCCTCAAGGTCCTGGCCGGGATTGATGACAAGGTGGAACTGCTGGCCCCCGAATCGATCGAGCCGATCCAGACCCTCAAGACCCGCCACCTGGGCTCTCACAATCCGCGCCTGCACACCGACGAGGTGCTCATTGCCCTGGCGGTCTCCGCCAACCGGGACGACAATGCCCGCCGCGCCCTGGATCAGTTGGAGAGCCTGCGCGGCTGCGACGTGCACACCTCCACCATTCTGGGCCCAGTGGACGAGGGCATCTTCCGCTCCCTGGGCGTTCAGGTCACCAATGAGCCGGTTTACGCCACTAAATCCCTGTACCGGAAACGGTGACCGGCCCGGCCCGATCGAAGGCTCCTCCTTGAGCCGCCCAGGCGGCGTCATCGCGGCCGACGGCAATGGGCGCGCAGGCGGTGGTTACGGCGGCCAATAGTGACGCGCCGGCTCAGTAACCTCAATGACCTCAATAACTCAGTGACTCAATGACGCTGCCGGGCCCCGGCCCGCCGGGCGCTGCACACGGCCAGGACGGCGCGCTCGGCGGCATGGACCGGGTCCCGGCTGCCTCCTTTGATCTCCGCGTCCGCCTGGGCGATGGCAATGATCGCGGCGGCCAGGGCGTCATCACTCCAGCCGGCGAGGTCCTCACGGGCCCGTTTGACCTGCCAGGGGCTCATGCCGATGTCACTGGGATTCATGTCCCGCCGTCCGCCAATGGCCGCCAGTCGCGCCAGCTGACGGATCTTGGCGGCCAGGGCCCCCACGATCGGCACCGGGTCGGTGCCCGTGGCCACCGCGTGACGCAGGGCGGTAATAGCCCGGCCGACATTGCCCACCACGGCGGCGTCGGCGACCGTGAACCCAGTGGCTTCAAAGCGACCCGCATAGTAGGTGTTGACCTGGGCCAGGGTAATGGTGCCCCGGGTGTCCGCTATGAGCTGGTCGACGGCGGCGCACAGCTCGCGCAGGTCCGAGCCGAGGGCGTCCACCAGGGCCCCCACGGCTGCCGGCTCTATGCGGCGCCGGGCGCGCCGCACGTCAGCGCTCACCAGGGCGGCCTTGTCCTTGGCGTACTTAACGGCCTGGCAGGTGACCACCGGGTAGGGCGAGGCGGCAATGGCCTCCAGGAGCCTCTTGCCGCGCTGCCCCCCGTTATGGCGTAGCAGTAGGACGACATCGGGGTCCGCCCGGGGGACGTAGGCGAGTAGGTCGGTGAGCAGAGCGTCGTTCATCTGCTCCAGGGCGGGCACCAGGACGAGCTTGGGCTCCCCGAACAGGGAGGGCGAGACGAGGGTGTCGAGCTGGTGGGGCTCATAGGTGGCGGCCTCAATCCTGCTGATCTCCGTGCTCGGGTCCTTCTGGCGGGCCAGGGCCAGGAGGCGGTTGACGGCGCGCTCGGCAAGAAGCTCCTCACCGGCGCGCACCAGCACCACCGGTGCGAGCTCGACCTCCTCCCAGGAGGGCCCGATGGGGGTGCTGCGTGAACCCCGCCGAGAGCGGGAGGGCCGAGGAGGTGCCATGGTCCAAGCCTGCCACGCCCCCAGGACGCCTATGCGCCCGCCGGGCCCGCCCGCGACCTCCATCGGCCCCACCCCGCCACCAGTGCCGCCGCGGCCGCCTCGCAGCCGGCCAGGAGGGCGGCGCCGCCGATCCCACTGGGCCAGGGGAGGGCTGCTCCCGGCAGGGAGGCGAAGAGGCACGCCACCTGGACCAGCCAGGCGCAGGCGGCCAGGGCCGGCCAGGCCACCAGCCTGGCCCCGCCCTCCCAGACCGGTGCCAGCAGGGCGGCCAGCAGGCCGCACACGGTGGCCACCGGGACGGCCGGGGCGGCCAGCATATTGGCCGGCAGCGCCCACAGTCCCACGGTCGGTTGGAGCAGCACCAGCAGGGGCGCGCAGGCGGCCTGAGCGGCCACCGGCAAGGCCAGGGCGGCGGCCAGCCACCGGGGCAGGCGGCGGGAGAGCCACACCTCCAGGGGGCGGGCGGCCAGAAGGATTCCGGCAGTGGCGGCCACGGAGAGCGCGAAACCGTAATCGTGGGCCTGCCAGGGGTCGACCAGCAGCAGGAGGAGCACGCTCGCGCCCAGGGCCGGCAGGGACGCCGAGCGCCGCCCGAGAGCCACGCCGGTGAGCATGACCCCGCCCATGGCCGCCGCTCGCAGCACCGACCCTCCGGGGCGCACCAGCGCCACCAGAGCCATGAGGACGAGCGCCCCGGCCAGGGCCCGCCATCGTCTGGGCACGGGGCCGAGCACGGTCAGGGCCAGGCCCAGGACAATGACGACGTGCTGGCCGGAGACGGCCGTCAAGTGCGTCATGGATACGGCACGCATGTCGGTGCGGACCCGGGTGGGCAGGGCGTGGTCGTCCCCCAGTGCGACCCCGGGCACCAGGGCCCGGCTGCCCGGGGGCCAGGGCGCCCCGGAATGGCCGGCTCCCACTTCGGGCCCGACGGCCTCGACGAGCCCCCGACGCAGGGTCGTCACCACCCCCAGAACGCCCGTGGGCCCCTCCAGGACCCGCACGGCCGCCGATCGCGGGATGATGGCGCCCGCCCGCTCCCCCGGCTCGGTGGCCTCCAGGCGGGCGCGCACCTGGACGCGTGAACCCATGGGCGCCTCCAGCCACTCCTGGCCGCCCAGAACGATGGCACTCAATGCCGAGGGCTCTGTCTCCACACTGTCCACGGCGATCTCGGTGAGGATCAGGGTGCTGCCGGGCCCCGCCACCACCCGCGGCTCCCGGGTCACCGCCCCCGTCAGGGTGACGGTGCGCTCCTGGACGACGGCCGCTGTAAGCGGGTCCCGGCTGCGCGCCCAGGACTGTGCCGCACTGACGACCAGCACGGCGCTCGCGGCCAGGGCGCAGACCATGACGGTGGCGCTGAGCGACCCGATGGCGCCCCCGCCGGGGACCTGGGCGCCCGGTCGCGGGTCGCGGCGGTGACGAGGCGGGTTGAAGCGCCTGGTAGAGGGCACGAGGGCGATCGCGAGCAGGACAAGGGCGCCGCCGGCGCTCAGGGCCCGGGGCCAGGCTCCCGCCGTGGGCAGGGCGCTCGCCCAGTAGGCGGCGGCCCAGCCGCATAGGGCGGGGGCCGCCAGGCGCAGGTCCACCGGGTCGGGGGCGCGCGAGGAGACGGCGTGGCCGGCGCCCGGCGCGCTCTGGTCCGCAGCGGCCCCGCCGGGCGTGCTCACACGCTCGCCTCCTCGCGCAGGGCCTCGAGCTTGGCCTGCCCGATCCCGGGCACCTCAATGAGGTCTTCGACGCTGGTGAAGGGGCCGTGAGTGCCCCGGTAGTCGACAATGCGCTGGGCCAGGGCCGGGCCGATCCCCGTCAGCGCCTCCAGTTCGGCGGCGGTGGCGGTGTTGATATTGACCCGCCCGCCGGGGCCGGTATGGGGCGTGGTCGATGAGGGCGGCGCCGGGCCGGCCGGGGTGTCCCAGGTTGAGGCGTCTTCGCCTTGGTGCGGTACGCGCACCTGCTCGCCGTCGGCCAGGGGGCGGGCCAGGTTGAGCTGGTCGGGGTCGGCGTCGACAGTGGCCCCGCCGGCTGCGGTAATGGCATCCACAACCCGTGATCCGGCGGGGAGCGTGACCACGCCGGGCGCGCTCACCGCCCCGGCGACATGGACCATGAGCTCCCCCGTGGCGCCCGGGGAGGCCAGGGGGTCCGGTGGCGCCAGCGCCTGGGCGGGATCGGTGCCGGCCGCGGGAGTTGAGGGCGCCGCCGGTGACGGCGTCGCCGGCGCGCCGGTGGGGTTCGCCGGCGCACCCAGGACGGCCCGCCCGGCTAGGAGGAGCGCCAGGGCGATGAGGAGGGCGCCCGCGCCCATGGCCGCCTTGGGCGCCAGGGCGGCGCGGCGGGGCCGGCGCTCGCTCTCCTTGGGATCGGTGGAGCAGGCCAGGCGCACGAACTCCTCCAGGGGCCGGGTCCTGGGTGGGGTGCGACGCCTGCTCATGGCTCTGACGGTAAGCGGGGTTGGCCCGGCGGCGCCGGCCGCCTGTGAAGGCTCCCGGGCCGGGGGCCCGGGAGCGGCCCTGTGGTTCCCGGCCTCGCGGGCGGCTCAGCGGATGCCTGCGCCTCCGCCTCGTCAATATGACCGACATTATCGACATGATCAACATCGGCACGGGTGCCGGAGCCGGCAGGTGCGGCTCAGGGGTGAGCCTCCAGGGTGGGGGCGACGACGACGGCCAGGGCACCAGGGCCCACGTGGACGCGGGTGGCCGCGTCCACCGGGGAGCGCATAATGCTGGAGACCTGGGCCCCGGCCTCCACCATGGCGGCGGCCAGGTCCTCCTCCAGGGCGCGGCCCGCGGCCGGGTCGTCGCAGTAGTGCAGGGCCAGGCGCACCGGTTCCATTGGCGGGCGCGGACCGGACAGGGCCGCTCCGCCGGCGGCGCGCACGGCGCGGTCTATGAGGTGGCGGCGGGCCCTGGCGGCGCCGCGAACCGTTTCCGCCACCACTATGCCCCCGCTGGTGACCTCCAGGATGGGGCGTACGCCCAGGGCGCCGCCGAGGAGCGCCGTGGTGCGATCAATGCGCCCGCCACGACGCAGGTGGGTGAGGTCGTCGACGAGGAAGAACAGGCGGGAGCGCGATGCGCTCTCCCGCGCCAGGGCCGCTGCGCGCCTGGCGTCCGGCGCCCGGCTGGCGGCCATGGCCGCCAGGGCCAGGGCCCCTCCCGAGGTGCCCGAGTCCACGACCGTCACCGGCCCCGCACCGGAGTCATTGACCTCGGCGGCCGCCTGGCGGGCGTTGTCAATGGTGCCCGACAGGGCGGCGGTGAGGTGGAGGGCCAGGACCTCATCGGCGCGCTGTGCGGCCCGGCGGTAGGCGCCGGCGAGCTCGGCCACGGAGGGGCGCGACGTCGCCGCCCAGGCCCCCCCGGTGTCGGTGGTGTGCAGTTCGACAACCCCGATCCCGTGAGCCCGGGCGAGCGAGGGCGGCAGGCAGGCCCCGGAGTCGGTGACGACGGCAACAGACATGCCTGCCACCCTATCCCCGCCCGCCAGGGCGGCGCGCCTGCGCCATTAGGCGTTGAGGGCCAGGCGCTCAGTCAGCGGCAGCCCCACAATGAGCCGGTGGTAGAGGTTCTCCAGCCGGGCGGTCATGGCCGCCGAATCGAAGTCCTGGGCGGCTTGCCGGGCGCCGTCGGACAGGGCCCGCATCCGTTGGGGATCGTCGAGGAGGGAGGCAATGGTGCGGGCGAAATCCGGGCCATTAATGCCATCGGTGAGCACCGCATTGCGCTCCGAGAGGCACTCGGTGAGCCGCTCGTCGCAGTACACGGTCGGCAGACCAGCGGCGGAGGCCTCCAGGATGACCATCGGCTGGTTGTCGAAATGGTAGGAGGCCAAGGCGAACAGATCCGCCTGGGCGAGCAGAGCGGCGACCTCCTCGGGGGTGCGCATGCCGAGGATGACCACTTTGTCGGCCACCCCCAGCTCCTGGGCGCGCATGCGCAACTCCTCCTCATAGGGGCCGCCGCCCACGAGCACGAGCTTGACCTTGCGGTCGCGCAGGTGCGCTATGGCATCGACCAGGACCATCTGCCGCTTCTCGGGGCTCAGGCGCGCCACGCAGACGATCAGCTGCTCACCGGGGGCCTTGGCCACTGGGGAGTCCTCGGGGCGGGCCCGCCGGTAACGGCTGGTGTCCAGTCCATTGGGCAGGACAATGCACGGTGAGGACAGGCCGCCGCCCCGCAAGAGGCTGAGCGCCAGGTGTTGGGACGGTGAAATGCAAGCGTCGCACTTGTTGGCGAAGGCCGCGGTCAGACGCAGGCCGTGCTGCCACAAGGTGCCCTTAATGGCCTCCTTGGGGCGGACCCGGGTCAGCCGCCCCCCGCCCTCGGACTTGGGCATCTTGAGCATGACTGGAGGCGTGCGCAGAGCGATGGGGTAGGCCACCGAGACGGCGAGCAGCCCCGCGGTCACCGCGAAGGGGTAGTCGTCAAGCAGTTCGGTGTAAAGGGTGTGGATGGTGGTCACGTGCGGAATGCCCTGGCGTATCGCGATATTGCGAGCCAGCACCCCCAGGAAGAACTGCGTCTGGCTGTGGACGACGTCGAAGTGGTACTGGTCGAACTTGCGCCTGAGGCCGGGCAGGATCTTGGCCAGGTCCCTCTCCTCGAAGACCTTCGACTTCGAGGACGGCACGCGGATAATGTGGTCATCGGTCTCAATGTGGCCCTCGACCTGGGGGGCGACAACGAACACCTCATGCCCCCTCTTCTCCAGGCCGGCGCGGAAGGCCGCGGTGGAGGTCGCTACCCCGTGCACCGAGGGCAGGTAGTCGTCAATGAAGAAGCCAATTCTCATGTCAGGGATTGGTCCAGTGTCGGGGGAACGGGTGGGCGCAATCGGACCATGCTCACGTCCTACTCAGTCGTCTGGATCTTCGGGGGCGCCGTCGTTGACGCCCTTGTTGATGGTAACGGTTCTACGGGCGCCGCTGCGCCCCCCTGGCATCCTACGATGAGGTCATGACCGACTCCGCTGAGATCGCCCGCCTCAGAGCCGTCGCCGCCCAGGCGGCCGCCGACGCCGCGGCCGCCCGAGCCGCGGCAGCCCAGGCGGCCCTTGACGCGGCCCTGGCCGCCCGGCGCACGGGCGACGAGGCGAGTGCCGGCCCACCGGCAGCCTCTCCGGACTGCGCACCCGCCGGCCCTGCGCCCCCCGCTGTCGAGCCCGTGGTCGAGACGACGGCGGGCGCCGATGCCCCTGCCGTACCGCCGTCGCAGGACCCGTCATCGACTACAGAGCCGACTACAGAGCCACCGCCCGCAGCGCCGTCGGCCCGGCCCGAACTCAGCGGGTACGCCGCCGAGGTGCGCGCGGGCTACTCCTTCTCCTCCTCGGCCCTGCCGGTGGGCACCTACCTGGAGGCCACCGGCCCCCAGCCCGCCCCCGTCCCCGGCGTGCGCGTGGGCATCCCCCTGGGGTTGCTCAACCGCCACGCCCTCGTGGCCGGGGCCACCGGGACCGGTAAGACCCGCACCCTTCAACTCCTCGCCGAGGGGCTGAGCGCCGCCGGCGTACCGGTCTTCCTGTCCGATATCAAAGGGGATCTCACCGGCCTGGCCGAACCGGGTCGACGTAGTGACAAGCTCGCGGCGCGCACCGCGGCCACCGGGCAGCAGTGGGCGCCCCAGTCCTTCCCCCTGGAACTGTTCACCCTGGGCGGCCCCGGCAAGGAGGTGGCGGGTAAGGGAACGCCGATCCGCACCACCATCACCGAGTTCGGGCCGATCCTGCTCTCCCGCGTCCTGGGCCTCAACGACACTCAGGCCTCGGCCCTCCAGCTGGTCTTCCACTGGGCCGACGCCCAGGGGCTGGCCCTGCTGGACCTGAAGGACCTGCGTGCCGTCGTCGACTACCTGACAGGCACGGATGCCGGCAAGGAGGAGCTGAAGACCATCGGCGGGGTGTCGGCGGCCACGGCCGGGGTCATCCTGCGCCAGATCGCGGCCCTGGAGTACGGCGGCGGGAACCGTTTCTTCGGTGAACCGGCCCTTGACATTGCCGACCTCATGCGCGTCGCCCCTGATGGGCGCGGCGTCATCTGCGCCCTGGAGCTGGAGGACATCCAGTCCCAGGGGACCGTCTTCTCCACCTTCCTCATGTGGCTGCTGGCCGAGCTCTTCGAGGAGCTGCCGGAGGTGGGGGATGTGGAGCGGCCCCGGATCGTATTCTTCTTCGACGAGGCGCACCTGCTGTTCAATGGCGCCACGAAGGCCTTCCTGGAGGCGGTGACCCGCACGGTGCGGCTCATCCGCTCCAAGGGGGTGGGGATCGTCTTCATCACCCAGTCGCCCACCGATGTGCCCGACGCCGTCTTGGCCCAGTTGGGCAGTCGGGTGCAGCACGCCCTGCGCGCCCACACCCCGGCCGACGCCGCCAAGCTCAAGAAGGCCGTCTCAACTTTCCCGACCGGCCCGGTGGACTTGGCGCATGTGCTCACCTCGCTGGGCACCGGCCAGGCCGTGGTCTCGGTGCTCGACGACAAGGGCCGCCCCGCCCCGGTGGCCCCAACGGTCGTGGACGCCCCGGCGTCGGTCATGGGCCCGGCCCGGGAAGCCACGGTGGCCGGGCTGCTGGCCTCTTCACCGCTGGCCCCCCGGTACTCCACGGCCGTGGACAATGAGTCGGCCTACGAGATGCTGGCCGCCCGCGTCGAGGCCGATGCCAGGGCCGCCGAGGCCGCCCGCGCCGCGGAAGCGGCCGCCAAGGAGCAGGCCAAGGCGGAGGCGGCTGCGCACAAGGAGGCCGCCAGGCGCCGCAAAGAGGCGGAGAGGCTGGAGCGGGAGGCCATTAAGGAGGCTGAGCGCCGCCGGCGCGAGGCCGAGCGGGCCGCGCAGCGGCGCCAGCGCGAGATTGAGAAGACCGTCGGCTCGGTGGGCCGCCAGATCACTCGCGAGCTCACCCGCTCCGTCTTCGGCACCCTCAAGAGGCGTTGAACTCCCCGCCATCGGGACCTCTCCTGATACCATCATCTTGCTGGGTGTAATACCTTGGCACATCCCCCACAAGTCAAGGTGTTCCGAAAGATACTTCCAGCATCACCCATACACGGAACTGGAACACGCCATGAATCCCGTCCCCTACTCAAACACACGCTTAACCAGCGAAGAATTAGATGCGCTCGGTTACTCCGATCTCACTGAAGAACAAAAGTTCGCGATTATTGTCGCCGCACATCACGCCCTAGAAATACGCGTAGGAGAGGAACTGTCAGCCAACCTGAGCAAGCAACAAATGACTGAATTCGAGAGAATCTTAACTCAACCCGATGCCGACCAAAATAGCTTGCATTGGCTTATTCAAAATATGCCTGCTTATCGACAAGTAGTCAGTCGACAACAACGTCAACTCAGAGAAGAGCTCGCTAAGATCACAAGCGATTTCCATACCCATTTTTCGCCTGAACACGAGCCTCTACGCGACTCATCGCGGAACTCATCAAGCCTCGACGATCACCATAAGACCGTCGCCGACACCTAGACCTCAAAATCCGCATTCCATCGAAAGCCAACGAGAACCTCGTCTACTCTCATGACCAACTCATACCTGCACCAAGAACTAGCCGATGACGTCTGCAAGTTGCTCTCCGAATTCCAGTCATCAGATTCGGAATCTCACGGAAATAAATCCGACCGTCTCAATACGTCTCTGACCCGAATCTCGCGAGAATCCTCCGTCATCTCCATCTGGGGCGAACGCGGATCCGGGAAATCCACGCTCCTCAGCCATTGTCTTCAAAAATTCAGTGAAGATTCAACCTATATTGTCCTGCCACCGATTTCGCCCGAACTATTCGGACCACATGACACACTCCTAAACGTCGCACTCGCCGCATTACATGATCATATTGAAAGAAACCTCTCAATCGATCAAAACGATAGATTGAGACTCATAAAAGCCGTCCAACGCGCCCGGCGCAACGCAGCACTCAACGCCGTACCTCTCGATCATCTTCTCACGGCATCCACTTCAGCCATCAGTTTCGCAAGGGAACTTCAAGAAGTTGCCGGAAGCACCGAGAGCCTCTACTTCGATCTCCAACAACTCATAAGCGAGGTCACTACATTATGTAATGAGGGTTATTCATGGGGTGTTGTAGGTGAATATGAGGGCTAGTACTGCGGTGATTGTTGTGTTGAATGTGTTCAGGGGTCTTCGGTAGTCGTTGTGGAGGATTCTCCAAGTCTTGATATTGGCGAT
>NZ_RYFV01000010.1 GCF_004104015.1 Actinomyces oricola
TCGCCAATATCAAGACTTGGAGAATCCTCCACAACGACTACCGAAGACCCCTGAACACATTCAACACAACAATCACCGCAGTACTAGCCCTCATATTCACCTACAACACCCCATGAATAACCCTCATGGTCGGCTGGCTCATCTGTTGGTTGGTCCTGCTTTTCTACAGGAGGTCCTTCATTGAGGCAACTTCAGATTCGTGACCCCGGGACCGCGGAGTTCCTTAGCTGCGTCAGGGATGCGAGTTCCTAAGAAGAGGTGTGCCGTGGAGGGCGGATGGAGGGCTACATGCGTGTGTCTCCTCCGCTGCTATCTTCGGCCGGCGTGCGAGGCGATGGACCGGCGCAATCCGCGCCCGATTTCCGTGCAGTTGGGGGAGCGCGCGGGCGCCGCTCTCCCAGCAGGCGGACGCCAGGGGAATGCCGGCGGTGGACGGCGCACAATGACGGCATGACGCAGACCGTGAAGCTCGCAGTGATCCCCGGTGACGGCATTGGCAAGGAGGTTGTGCCCGAGGGGCTCAAGGTCCTCCAGGCGGCCCTGGCCGGCACCGGCGTCACCATTGAGCCCACCACCTTTGACCTGGGTGCAGAGCGCTGGCACCGCACCGGGGACGCCCTCACCGACGAGGACTTGGAGGCCATTAAGGGCCAGGACGCCATCCTCCTGGGCGCCGTCGGCGACCCCACCGTCCCCTCCGGCGTCCTGGAACGGGGCCTACTGCTGCGCCTGCGCTTCGCCCTGGACCACTATGTGAACCTGCGTCCCTCCAAGTACTACCCGGGCGTGCCCACCCCCCTGGGGGACCCCGGAGACATCGACTTCGTGGTTGTGCGCGAGGGCACTGAGGGCCTGTACTGCGGCAATGGCGGTGCTGTGCGCGTGGGCACTCCCCACGAGATCGCCACCGAGGTCTCCATCAATACCGCCTACGGTGTTGAGCGCGTCGTTCGCTACGCCTTCGAGGTGGCCGCTTCCCGCAGCGCCAAGCATCTGACTCTGGTGCATAAGCACAATGTGCTGGTTCACGCCGGCCACCTGTGGCGCCGTACCGTCGAGGCGGTGGCCGCCGAGCACCCCGAGGTCAGGGTCGACTACTGCCACGTGGACGCCGCCACCATCTATATGGTCACCGACCCCGGCCGCTTCGACGTCATTGTCACGGACAACCTTTTCGGGGACATCCTCACCGATGAGGCCGGTGCCATTACCGGGGGCATCGGCCTGTCCGCCTCGGGCAACATTAATCCTGACGGGACCTATCCCTCTATGTTCGAGCCCGTCCACGGCTCAGCCCCGGACATTGCCGGACAGGGCATAGCAGACCCCACCGCCACGATCTCCGCTGTTGCGCTCATGCTGGACCACCTTGGCCACAAGGAGGCGGCCGAGCGGGTGAAGGCGGCCGTTGAGGCGGACATGCTCATCCGCTCCTCGGATGCGGTGCGCTCCACCAGCCAGATCGGGGATGCGATCGCCGCCGCGCTGACGTCCTAAGCGGCTCTCCCGCCAACCTCCCGCCATCCCCGGGTCAGCAGATGAGAAAGCCCCGTTCAAGGTGTGGTCCAGGGGTAGGCTGCCGCCATGCCTGACACAACCGCTGCCGCATCCATGCTCGATGGTCTTCAAACCCCTCTGGCTCGCGCCGCCGCGGTCCCCGTTCCCGCGGCCGACGAGCTCGCCGGCCGCTTCCCGCTGACACCCAACCCGGCGCCCGCCACCGACGCTGAGCGCACCCAATCCCTGACGGGCCTGCACTTCGGCACTGTTTTCACCGACCACATGGCCTACGCCCGCTGGACGCGCGGCACCGGGTGGGGAGACCACGGCGTCATCCCCTTCGCCAACCTGTCCCTGTCCCCCGGGGCGGCCGTGCTGCACTACAGCCAGGAGGTCTTCGAGGGGATTAAGGCCTACCGTCACGCCGACGGGTCGGTGTGGACCTTCCGGCCCCGCTACAACGCCGCCCGCTTTAACGCCTCAGCGCGGCGCCTGGCCCTGCCCGAGCTCCCCGAGGAGGACTTCATCGCCTCCCTGGTGGATCTCGTGCGCGCCGACGCCACTTGGGTCCCCAGCGGACAGGGGGAGTCCCTGTACCTGAGGCCCTTCGCCTTCGCCTCCGAGCCCTTCCTGGGCGTTCACGCCTCCGACGTCGTCGACTACTACGTCATCGCCTCCCCGGCTGGGGCCTACTTCCCTGATGGCCTCAAGCCCATTAGCATCTGGGTGTCCTCGGAGTATCACCGCGCCGGCCGCGGCGGTACCGGCGCGGCCAAGACCGGTGGTAACTACGCCGCCTCGCTGCTGCCTCAGATCGAGGCCGAAGCCCGAGAATGCCAGCAGGTCTGCTTCCTCGACGACGTCACGGAGCAGAATATTGAGGAGCTCGGCGGGATGAACATTATGGTCGTCGACGCCGATGGCACCGTGCGCACCCCGCGCCTGACCGGCACCATTCTGGAGGGCAGCACCCGCAGCGCCATTATTCGCATGCTGTGCGACGCCGGGCGCGCCGTGGTGGAGGAGACCATTAGCCTGAAGGGCCTGCTCGCGGACATTGCGGCGGGTAGGGTCACCGAGGTCTTCGCCTGCGGGACCGCAGCCGTCGTGGTGCCCCTGGGGCGCCTCAGGGGCGAAGGGTTCGATGTGTACCTGGAGGGCAGCGAGGTCACCCGCCAGGTCTACGATCGTCTCACCGACATCCAGTACGGCCGCCAGGAGGACCCCTACAACTGGATGTACCGCCTGGCCTGAGATCTTCCCGCCTCACGGGGATCGGGCCGGGTTTCGCCGACGCCTCGAGCAGGCCGTTCAGCAAAGGGGGAGCAGATGCACGCCGGCGTCCAGCACGTTCAGGCCTACGACACGACCTTGCGCGATGGCGCACAGCAGCAGTCGGTGTCCTTCACCGTGGCGGACAAGCTCGCCGTTGCCCGCCTCCTGGACGACCTGGGCGTGGCCTACATTGAGGCCGGTTGGCCCGGCGCCATCCCCAAGGACACGGAGTTCTTCGCCCGTGCCGCCACCGAGCTCACGCTGCGTACCGCCAAACTGGTTGCTTTCGGCGCCACCTGCCGGGCCGGGGTCAGGGCCGACGACGACGCCCAGGTTCGCGCCCTCATAGACTCCGGTGCCCCGGTGGTCACCATCGTGGCCAAGTCCGACCCGGTCCACGTCGAGCGGGCCCTGCGCACTACTCGTGAGGAGAATCTGCGCATGGTGCGGGACACCGTCCAGGTGCTCCGGGGGGCCGGGCGCGAGGTCATGGTGGATCTGGAGCACTTCTTCGACGGGCTCCGGCATGCCGCCGACTCGGCCGCAGCGCGGGCCGACGCCCAGGCGGGCGACGCCGCCACCGAGCCCCCCTACCCCCTGGCGGTGGCCGCGGAGGCCGCCAGGGCCGGCGCCGTCGCCGTCGTCGCCTGCGACACCAACGGCGGCACCCTGCCTCCCGCCGTGGCCGCCGGTGTCACCGCATTGCGACAGGCCTTAGATGCCGCCGGGCTGGAGAAGTGCACGGTCGGCATCCACACCCATGACGACTCCGGGTGCGCTGTGGCCGCCGCCCTGTCCGCCGTGGAGGCCGGGGCTCGTCAGGTGCAGGGCTGCGTCAACGGTTTTGGCGAGCGCACCGGCAACGCCAACCTGCTGACCATGATCGCAAACTTGGAGATCAAGACCGACTGGACGGTCCTGCCCGGAGATGCCGGGGAGCGCGCCGAGCGCCTCACCGAACTCAGCGCCGTTTCACGCGCCATTGGGGCAATCGCCAATCGGGCGCCGTCGGGCCGCCAGCCTTACGTGGGCACCAAGGCCTTCGCCCACAAGGCCGGCCTGCACGCCTCCGCCATCCGCGTCGACCCCGACCTTTACCAGCACATTGATCCGGCGCGCGTGGGCAACACCATGACCATGCTGGTCTCCGAGATGGCGGGGCGGGCCTCCATTGAACTCAAGGCCCGGGAGTTGGGCATTGACACGGGCGGTGACGGCGAGCTCCTGGGGCAGGTCACCGAGGCCGTTAAGGCCCGCGAGGCCCGCGGCTACGCCTACGACGCGGCTGACGGCTCCTTCGAGCTCCTTCTGCGCCAGGCGCGCGGGGACCTGCCCGAGTACTTCCGTGTGGAGTCCTGGCGCGCCTCCATCCAGGCCCGCCCCGTCCCCGGTGAACAGCTTCTGCCCGTGGACGGGGAGATCCCCACAGAGGCCGAAGCCACCGTGCGCCTGTGGGCGGGGGGAAAGCGCTACGCGACCCTCGGCGAGGGCAACGGTCCGGTCAACGCCCTCGACCACGCCCTGTGCGGCGCCCTGGCGCAGGTCTACCCTGAGATCAGTTCTTTCGAACTGACCGACTACAAGGTGCGCATCTTGGACTCCGAGCGGGGAACGCGGGCCATTGTCCGCGTCCTCATTGACATCACCGACGGCGAGCGCACCTGGTCCACGGTGGGCGTGGGCACCGACATTATTGAGGCCTCCTGGGAGGCTCTCACTGACGGACACACCGTGGGGCTCATCCGACAGGGCGTCCACCCCCGCTGAGAGTCCACACCGCTCTTCTTGTGCGCCACAGTCCTTTCTCTTCGCTTCTCTTCGCGTGGGCGACGGCCTTTGCCGCCCCAGCGGGTGAAACCCGCTCGCGGGCGCGTTAAATGTGGCGGTCGTGGCCGGGGCCGAAGTAGACGTCGTCAAGCGTGACTGTCAGCAGCTGGCGCTCACGCAGAATGTCGATGATCTGCCCGTACAGCTGGGTGACCGTCGGGAAGTTCGCGTGACCAATGACAATGTGCTGCGCCAGAAGCCACTTCTGGGCCTCGCCCAAAAGCACGTCCTCCGTCAGCAGCCCCGAATCCCCGAAGGAGCCGTACCACATGGTGGAGGTCGTGTAGCCGAGCCGGGAGCACACCGAGTCCGTCCACTCGCTGCGGTAACCGTAAGGGGGCCTCACGAAGGGGACCCCGGTGACCCCGTAGACATTATTGAGAAGTTGCTCGCACTGGGTGAGCTCGGAGACGATGTCGGACTCGGAGATCTCAGTCAGGCCCGGGTGTGTCCAGGTGTGGTTGCCCAGCTGGACCTGCCCGGACTCCACCAGAGGCATCATCTTGTCCTTGAGGTCCGTCCAGCCGGGGTACTGCCCGGTGACGAAGAACGTGAGGCGCACCCCTGAGTCATTGGCGAAGTCCAAGTAGGCCTCAATCACAGAGGCGTCCGCGCCGTCGTCAATGGTGAGCGCCACCGTATTGCCGACGTTCTCTGGCAGGGCGGTGATCACCGTGTCAGGGGGCGTGGGATCCGGTAAGGACGGTGGTCCGTCCTGAAGCCAGAGCGGGCCGTGAGAGGGGCTCGGTGTGGGGGAGGGAGTCGGCGAGGGCGTGGAAGGGGGAACTGCCGACGAAGCCGCAGTAGGGCCCGCTGAGGGGGTAACGGTTGCGGAGCCGGAGGAGCTGCGGAGAAGAGAGCAGCCGCCGGTCGCCGCAGCGGCGCCCAGAGCAAGCATGAGCAAGAAGTCGCGACGATACATGCGCGTGTCCCTGTCTGTGCGTAGGGAAGGAAGATGCTGTGAGCATGGCACAGAGCGAGCGGAACTGTTCTCCTTCTTCAGGAGGATCACGGAACTGATCTCCTTCTTCGGGAGGATCACAACCCGATGTCCCTCCATGGGCCTGATCGTCAGGGAGGCGCCGGGGCCCACGCGCCCGTGCCGAGGACCCAGAGGACCTCTCCAGTTGACGGGGACCAAGGCTCGACCTCCAGATTGACGTCCTCGCGCGGGCCGACCAAGCCCGCGCACAAGCTACTGGGGCGGACGACAAGGGCCAGGTTGGAGCCTCCTCCAAGGGTGAGCCCTCGATCAGAAGTTCAAACCCGACCCATCTGGGGTGCCTAAGTAGCACGTTCGGCAACTCCGCCCCGAAGACAAAAACCCTGGTCAACCGCCTGTTGCGAGGTGTCTACAAGGTATCCGCACGACCCCAGAGTAGCGCTCCGAGGGACGATCGGGGGCCCGTTGTGAGGACTATCGAGACGGCTCAAACTTTTCTCACTGCCTCCGAGGTGGACCAGCTTGTCGGTGACTACCTGGCCGGGATGAGTGTCAAGTCCCTGGCCGAACGGTATGGCATCCACCGCGCCACGGTGTTCTCCCACCTCCGTCGTCGCAACGTGCCGAGCCGCCGTCCAGGGCTGTGCCTCGACGAGAAGGCCGAAGCCGTGCGCCTCGCCCGAGCGGGTGTCTCGATGAGAGCGATCAGTCGTCGTATGGGCGTTGACCGCAAGGGCGTTCGCCTGGCTCTCGTCGAGGCTGGGGTCATCGTGGACGGCGCCAACGGTGCGCGCCTGCCCGACTCGTCGGACCCGATCTGACAGACTTGTGGCGTTGAACCGAGCGAAGAATGACCGTGGCGGCACTCAGACATGGAGCAACCCTGACGAAATCACGCGTGAGACTAAAGTCATGTGCTAGAGTCCTTCGTGACGACGAAGGAGGGCCCCAGTGGCTCAGCAACACGACAGCGAAGACTGGCGCAGCGAGTTCCAGCCAACAGAGCTTGCGGCACTCCGCGAACGAATCCCGACCGCGATCCAGCGCAGCCAGGATCGCTCGGCCCGCGCTCAGGCAGCGTATGACGATCCTGATGGGGATCAGGATGTGTATGGCGCGGGAATGGCCCGTGGCGTGCAGAAGGAGCTCCGCGCACTTTTGTCCGACCTGCCCTCCTATCGAGAGGCCAAGGTCCCGACTACCCGGCGGATGCTGACCTTCGTCGGCAACACGCTCATCTTCGCGCAACGTGTCGGCAAGCAGATGCCGCGCAATTTTCGCCGAGTTCGACTCAGTTACTTGCCCGACTCGCGCCGTGAACTCCTCGCGAAGACGAGCAATGTCAAGTACTCGGACCCCGGGCTCTTTGACATCAGTGACGTTCTCGAAGGGGATCAGCCTGCATCGCTTGAGGATGCGCTCAGCCACGTCGAGCTGGCTGTGCCTCGCACGACCCTCTTCGTTCCGTACTACAGCAGTACGCCGCAGGGTGTGGGAACCATCTACTTCGCACCCGCGCGACTGAACGGTCGGTACCTGGAGTTTGCAGACCCCGAGCGACTCACCTACGAGCGCACTCCTTCTTTCGTCGATGCTCCGCGCACCATGTTGAAGCCTGTGGCTGGGTTCAACAGCGGCGACCGCCCGCGTACCTCGGTGAAGCTGCGCCAGCGGACGTCCGAGCAGGAAGGCAGCTGATCATGCCGATGGCACACGAAGGCAACGTTGACCTTGCCGGAGTCGCCAGGATGTTTGACCCAGCGCGGCTAGCCCAGGCTCGCCGGATCAGCAAGATGTCCAAGGCTGACCTTCATCGCAAGGTCGGCGTGTCTGCTGCCGCTATCGGTCAATATGAGCGCGGAGAAGTGCGTCCCCGTGCAGAGACGGTCGCTGCCTTGGCCACAGCGCTTGGCGTCCCCCCGGGCTTCTTCGCACTTGGGCGTCCACGCGTTCAAGTGGACATCGCCGAAGCATCGTTCCGACGCCTCCGTTCAACCACCGTTACGCAACAGCAGCAAGCGACTGCGTATGTCGAACAAGCCTGGGAACTCAGCTGCTACCTCGAAGAAAGCGTGGAGTTCCCGGAACTGGACCTTCCTGCCTGGGCGCACGCCGACTCACTAGATGTGCCGGACCCCGCGACCGCAGCGCGAGCCATGCGCCAACACTGGCTGCTCGGAACTGGACCGATAGAACACCTCGTGTACCAACTCGAACAGCACGGCATCTTGACGGTCTTTTTCTCCATGAAGGAGGATGCTGCTCTCGATGAGAAGAGCCGTATCGACGCCTTCTCGACCATCGCACTGCCGCGTCCCATGATCGTGCTGACCCCGGACAAGGCCAATGATGTGATGCGGCATCGGTTCTCCGCGGCGCATGAGTTGGGGCACGTCGTCCTCCACCACGGTCGGCAGGGAACAGACAGCCAACTGGAGCGGCAAGCGGACATGTTCGCTGCGGAGTTCCTCACGCCACGAGAGGTGATCCGTGATCAGTTGCCTCGGCGGATCAACTTCAACCGGTACGAGGAACTTAGCCAGCTGTGGGGAGTCTCCATCAACTCACTGATCTTCCGGTCGCGAGAACTTGACCTCATCTCAGAATCCACAGCCCGACGCGCGTACATCACGCTGAATGGGATCGCACGGAGACCCATGCCAGTTCACGACTATCCCGGCGAGCGGCCCGAACTCCTCAAGTCCGCGCTTGAACTGCTCGACGATGCAGGGGTTCCACTGACTCAGGTCGCAGAGGACCTCCAGATGACACCACGTCATATACGACGGCTAGCTGACATCGATGATCCCCAGCCCAAGCTGACGCTGGTGAAAGACCACCCAGACAACTGGAAGTAGTTGGGACGCAATCCCATCGAGAAAGGAAAAATCATGACAGAGCCCAACAAGCGAGTAGTACAGCGCCGAAGCGATGGCGACTGGGAGGTACGGAAGCCAGGAGCCGATCGCGCCAGCGCCGTCACCTCGACACAGGTCGAAGGAATCCAGCGCGCCCGCACCATCCTCGGCAACGACGGGGGCGGCGAGTTGCAGGTCCGTTCACTCAAGGGGACGATCCGCGCACAAGACACGGTTGCGCCGGGGAACGACCCAAGGTCATCCAAGGGGTGACCTCGGCGCGCATGTTGGTAATGGAGTTCCTTGCATAGGCGAAGGCGAAAGAGGCTCGACGTGGGATACCGGACCGAGGATGTTTGGGCGACGCCGCACGTCGCGGGCAAGAACGTAGTCCGTCAGCTGCTGGTCCCGGCGTACGACAACGTCGAAGTACTTGAGACTGAATCGGGCCTCGAAGTGGTGAACACCCCATTCGGGCACTGGTCCGTAACCCGCGCCGATGAACTCCCAACCGAGGGGCCGCCTGCAGCGAGGCTTCCGGCCCGCCGATCAAAGAACTCCCAGATCAGATGGGCAGGTGGTCGAGAGGCGGTTCAAGCGAGCGACGTTATCCGATCCTTCGACGGTGCCATCGGATTCACCGCGCATGACCAGCCTCACAGCCTGCGGCGCCCGCAGATCGCGGCACTTCACTCCATTGTTGGCTATCAGTCCTCCGGCCTGTCCGAGCCTGGGATCGTCGTCATGCCAACCGGCACCGGCAAGACGGAGACCATGCTGGCATGGCTGGTCGCGCAGCAGCCCGAACGCGTTCTCGTGGTCGTCCCCTCAACCGCGCTTCGCGATCAGATCGCAACCAAGTTTGAGACCT
The DNA here is from genome assembly GCF_004104015.1 of Actinomyces oricola. GTDB lineage: Bacteria > Actinomycetota > Actinomycetes > Actinomycetales > Actinomycetaceae > Actinomyces > Actinomyces oricola. Next base: position 9,275 of record NZ_RYFV01000010.1, read on the forward strand.
TGGGAATCCTTCAACTCGAAGGCATTGTCGACCGCTCTGCACTACGCCCCAGGATCGGACGGCTAGAAGGACGGTTCGTCGATGAAGCCGAAGCGAGATCCTTTGTCGAAGTGGCGAACGTTGTCGTGGCGACCCCCAACGCGATCCACGCCAACGATCCGGAAGTGCGCGAAGTCTTCTTCCAAGGCTTCACGCACCTACTCGTTGACGAAGCGCACCACGCTCCTGCTCGAACATGGACAGAGATCATCCGTGAATTTGCGAACAGGCCAACGCTTCTGTTCACCGCAACGCCATTCCGTCGCGACGGACTGACCCTGCCCGGCCGCGTCATCTTCCGCTTCCCACTGCGCGAAGCTCAGAAGGAGGGGTACTTCAGCACCATCGACTTCAGTGCGGTGCTCGATCTGGATGACGACGACGAGGCATTGGCGATGGCCGCTGTCTCGCGGCTTCGAGAAGACTTGGCCGCCGGTCACGAGCACCTGCTCCTGGCACGGGTGGGATCGAAGGCGCGGGCGGATGAAGTCCACGCGCTCTACTCGCGCATTGCCCCCGAACTGACGCCGAAGGTCATCTACGACTCGATGTCGGCCCGCCGCAGAGCAGAGACGCTGAAGGCGATGCGAGACCGGACCAGCCGCGTGATCGTCTGCGTTGACATGCTCGGCGAAGGGTTCGATCTACCAACTCTGAAAGTAGGGGCATTCCACGACGCGCACCGATCGCTGAGCCCAATGGTGCAACTCATCGGCCGTCTTGCCAGAACAGCCTCTCCACTACCGATTGGCAGAGCGAGCGTCTTCGTACGCCAAGACCCACGCCAAGCACTCTCACCGATGCGGTTCCTTCTTCGAGAAGACCCGGACTGGGACAAGGTGCTCAGCGATATCACCGAACGCGCTACAGAGCGTGCGAACGAGGTCAGCGAGTTCGAGGCGTCATTCGTCGACAACCCTCCGGATGTACCCGTTGGACTCCTGGAACCCAAGATGAGCGCCAAGGCCTTCGCGACATCCACGATCGACTGGAACCCGCTCGCGGCACGCGACATCTACGGGGATGCTGTGCTGGACGACCTCATCAGTCTCAACGCAGAGAACACCATCGCCTGGTTCGTGATCGAGACCATTGCGGACCTGCGATGGGGAGACATCCCGTCACTTCGTGCCACTGACTACACACTCCTTGCGATGTACCTCGATCGTGGTCAAGGCATCCTCTACATCCACTGCTCTGACACGAAGCACAGTCTGGACGACCTCGTCGAGGCAGTACTCGGTCACGAGCCGAGACCAGTCAACGGATACGACACCTTCAAAGTCTTCTCGAAGCTGGACAGGCTCATTCCCACCAACATCGGCCTTCTCGACGCCCGAGATCGCGACAAGCGATTCTCCATGCACGTCGGCAGCGACGTAGAAACAGCACTCACGGAGGCTGAGCGCACGCACAAGTCCAACACTCATGTCGCAGCGAAAGCCTTCGAGGAAGGCGAGCGTGTCACCATCGCGGCGTCGCTCTCGGGAAGGTTCTGGTCCATGCGGACAGCGCCAAACCTCGCAGAGTGGCGCACCTGGTGCCGTCAGCAAGGTGCGAAGCTGAGCGACGGCAACATCGACGTTCACTCGCTCTTCCGATCCATGATCATCCCGATCGATGTAAGAGAACGACCAGTATTTCCAATCCTCGCGATGGAGTGGCCCTGGGACCTGTACCTGGGGAACGGCACATCGTCCAGACTCAGCTACCAGGACTCAAGCGTCCTTCTGACCGATGCAGAGTTCAGGATCGACGACTATGGCACCAGCGGTCCACTCTGCTTCTCGATCATGACTCCCACCTGGGAACTCGCGTATGAGGGACACTTTGGCTCGCAGGGCTTGCACTACCGTCCGAAGGGCGACGACGCCGAAGTTGTCGGCTGGCGAGACGTGAGAACGCCCTTCTCGACCTGGCTCAACAACCATAAGCCGACCATCTTCCTATCGGGAGATCGAATGGTGACCGGAGACGATCGGCTCCTGGCACCACGGACGGAGTTGGCTCCGTACCCGCGCGAGCAACTCCGAGCGCTCGACTGGACGGGCGAAGGCGTTGACATCACAGTGGAGTCGCAAGGGACAGAACGCAAGACGAACTCCATTCAGGCATATATGGCCCGGTACCTATCGCAAGACCAGACGTTCGACATCCTCATCGATGATGACCGCGCTGGCGAAGCCGCCGACCTCGTAGGTATCCGCGTGGACAAGGGCGATCTTCACGTCACGCTGGTGCACTGCAAGTACTCATCCAAGCCCACCGCCGGCTCACGCCTCAGCGACCTGTACGAAGTATGTGGCCAAGCAATGCGAGGAGCGCGATGGCGCGACAACGGGGCTCTTCCGCTACTGGAGCACCTTGATCGCCGAGCGAAGGCCTACACGAGGAGGACTGGCCTCAGCCCCTTCGAGATCGGCGACCGAGAAACCCTATTCCGAATCCGGCAGCAAGCTCCCCAATTGTTCCCGCGCATCTCGACCGTCATTGCCCAACCAGGCCTCAGCATCAAGGCCTCTTCGGACGAACAGCTCAGGTTGATCGCAGGTGCGGCATCCTATGTGCAGAGCGTCACCAAAGGCACCTTCGATGTCTACGCTTCCGCGTAGCTGGCGAGGCGTGGCTTCCGTCTCGATTGACGCTCTCGTGCACGAGCCTTGACGAGCAGCACGACACTCACGGGACCGAAGAGCACCATCTTGAAGGAGCTCCACAGGCAGACCAGGACCACGAGGTGAAGCCACCCGGGACCGCCGTCGCCGATGATGGTGGTGCACCAGTGGGCGACAGCCACGTAGGGAACAGCCAGGAGCATCGCGGGGAGGCCCCACTTGAGTCCCTGCCTTGTGCGGAGCAGATCAAGGACGATGTTGCTCGGCATGTAGCGTCGGAGGAAGTATCGGACCTCGACGCTCGCAGTCCACAGTAAGCGGATCATGATGGGCTCCTCTCGACACGCGCCTGTCTCGTCGAGACGGTGCGTGGAGAGCGACCCGAAGGTCTGCCGCGAACGGCCCAAAGGTAAGGAGAAATCCGCCTCACCTTCAAGGCTACGCCTGCGGGCCGACATTGGGAAGGCGTCAGATGGTTCGCCCTGGCTGCGACTGTGTGCGCGTCGGTCCGTGGGTGCTGAACCCCTCCGACCAATCCACCTCGGTGGTTGAGGACAACGCGTGATCCAGGCATACCTTGGCTCGCGCGGCATCGATCTTCTGCGCCTCGGACACGGGCGGTGCTCCGAGAGGGGTGTCGTCGGTTATGCGGTAGCGGTCTCGGTAGGCGGCGACCACTCGCGCGGCCCTCCGCCATTCTGCTGCTCGCCGCGCACCGTTGGGTCGCGTGCCGAGCGCTTTCGTCCAGGAGGCGTTGTCAGTGAGAGCGGTGTCCAGGACGGCGTCGGCGCGGGCTTCGATGAGTGCTTCTCGCTGATCGAGCGCGGCTCGCATCTCGCTATCGCGCACTTCTCTCGCGTGCGGGATGAGTCCCGCGATGAGTCGCGGTGCTTTGCGGGCTCGGCCCGATCCCGCGGGCCGCGCAGTGGCTCGGGAGACTCGGTAGTGGAGGACAGCGGCGATGTCGTCGGCGTCATTGAAGCCGCGTGCCGCGATGAGGCGTGGGAGCAGGGCCGCAATGTTGTGGTGGTTGGCTTCGGCGCGGCGGAGCTCTGCGGTAAGTGCTCCGAAGGCTTCGGACTCGACGGTGGCCTGTGCTTGCTCACCGGTGAGGCCGGATGTGCGAATGAGGGATGCCCAACGGTCGTGCTGCGCCGCGGCCGCGATGGTCTCGTACTCGGCGGCGAGCTGCGCGATCGAACCCCACTGTTCCTGTTCGGCGGTGATCGTCTCGTGCGCCGAGAGTTCCGCGCCGACGTGCTGGAGCACTCCGGTCAGGACGCTGCGGCTGGACGCGTTCGGGTCGTCGCCGGGGTGTGGCTGTTGGTGATCGTCGGCGAGGTCGCGGACCACGTAGGCGTGGTTCGCGGCTCGGCCTCGGGTCATGGAGACGTAGAAGTTCTCCCTCGTCGCGGTCGGTTCGACCAGGACGTGCGCGGTGTCGGTGGTGACGCCTTGGGCTCGGTGCGCGGTGACGGCGTATCCGAGATCGACATGCGCGGCGACGTAAGCGGCGGGCAGCACGATCGCACCGCCGTAGGCGCGGCCTGGTCTGCGGATGGTGAGGCTTCCGTCGTCCCGTACGTCGGTGATGGTCCAGATGTCGCCGTTGCGCACCCAGTCGTTGCCGTTGCTGGCAGTGATCTTCCGGTCGTTGTGCCGGGTGACGACGGTGTCCCCGATACCCGCATGGGTTCCGTCGCGCAGCTCTGCTTCCCGATCCTGGGTGAGGGTCCCGTCGATAAGGAGGTCAGCGCGGGCGCGCTCATTGAGCGCGGTCACTTGTTCGCGGGTCTCTGCGATCAGGACGGTGATGTGTCCGGCGTCTCGGTCGGCCCGCCAGGCGGTGTAGGCGGCGTCGGTCATGGTCTCGGTGTCGCCGTCTTGAATGCGGCCGTGGGCGAGGTAGGTGTCGATCACGGAGGTGTGGCCGTGGCGCAGGTCGAGTGAGGCGAGCTTCTCCCACGGATTGTGGAAGCGGTGGATGTCGATGAGTTCGACGGTGTCGGTGCGGTCGTGGGCGAGCATCGAGAACGCGCCCCCGGCATCGACCGATTGAAGCTGTGCGTAGTCACCGACCAGCAGCACCTTCGCACCCGCCTGTTGAGCGAGGCCGGTGATCCGGTCCAGGGAGAGGGTGCCGGCGAGGGAGGCTTCGTCGACGATGACCAACTGGCCGGCCGTGAAGTTGTGTCCTTTGGTGAGGTGGTTCTGCCACCACATCGCGGTGTTCTCGGTGGCGATCCCGAGGTCGTCGGCGAGGACCTGTGCGGCCACCGCGGACGGGGCGAGCCCGACCACGGAGCCTGTGCCGTGTTCGGCTTCCCATGATCGGCGGAGCGCGTTCAGGGCGGTGGTCTTGCCCGCCCCGGCGGGACCGACGAGCACGTCGAGCGCTCGCCCCGAGACCGCGATCCGTGTCAACGCTTCGGTCTGATCTTCACCCAGCACCAGGCCGTCGGCGTCGGGCTTGCGGATGATCTTCTCGATGGTGGCGAGGGTGACGGTTGGGCCGGTGAGGTCGCGGGAGCGTTCGAGAAGCCGGTCTTCGGCAGCGAGTTGGACCTCGGAGGTGAAGATCGCGGAGTTGCCCGGACGGAACACCGACGTGCCGTCGTCGCGGCGGAACACCAGGGGCGAGAGGGAGAGCTCGGGCGGGGTGAGTCGGAGGGATGCGAGCTGGGCGGCATCGGTGACCATCGCGAGGATTGCTTCGCGGTCGTTCATGGTGGCGAAGCGCCACCCCATCGTCTGCCGGGCTGCTTCGGCCATGAGGTTCCACCGGCGCCAGGTCGAACGCTTCTCACCGACGGTCTCGACGACGGAGCGGCCGACGTCGCGGATCACGTCGAGCGGGATGTCATCGGCCCGCAGCAGCAACGGCCGATCATTATCGGTCGCGTCCATCGCCCAACGGGTCGCGTTGCGGCCGAGGATTGCGGTGGCTCGAGTTCGCCATTCCTCGGTCAGATCGCCCAAGGATCGGACCTGCTTGTCGGGCCGGGTTGAGAGCGTCGCCTGCGCGCGGAGCTTCATCAACGCTGCTGGTGTCGGGCGACGGCCGTGTGCGGCGACGTACTCGTCGATGAGGCGGTCGGTCTCGATGTCGATGTGGCGGGCGCGGCTGGAGAACTCCGTCACCAGTGCCTCGGGGACGGCGGTGATGGCCCAGGCGGGGTTGCGGTCGCGGCCCATGTCGCGGGCTTCCCATTCGACGCCGAAGATGCGGGTCATGTGGTCGGCGAACACTGCCTCGTGTAACTCCGAAAGTGCGACGACGGCGGCGTGCATCGGCCTACCGTCCAGTGAGCGCCACTTCCCGTCGAGCTTCGTCTTGGCCTTGTTGCTGATGACGACATGGGTGTGAAGGTGGGGGTCGCCTGCGCGGGAGTCGAAGTGATCGAACGCCGTCGCGATCAGCCCCTCGACATCGACCTGCGCAACGGCCCCGTCGCCTGCGGCTGCGCCGGTACGGGTGGCCGCAACCCCTCGTTCCATGAACGCAACCACCTCCGCAACCGCCCGGTGATGCGCGGCCCCGATCATCGCCTGCACCCCGGCGTCGGCAACCGCCCACAACACGGACGCGGACTTCGGAATCGAGAACGTGAAGTCGAACCCCGCCACCGCCCGACGCCCAGCCCGCGCGTTCTCCTCGGCCACGATCAGAGCGACCGCCTCACCCTTCGCGCCCGGCGTCAGGGCGGCGTCGAGCGCCGCGATTCGGGCCTCAATGCGTTTCGGCGGATCTTTGTAGGCGGGAAACGCACGGCCCAGCGGTGCGTTGGTGATCGGGTCGTGCCCCATGCCCAGGAGGAGCTGGAGCTGGGCCTCAGAGACCTGATCGCCGACGACCAGTTCACCCTTGCCAAGTGACGCGACTCCCTTGCCGAGCCAACGGCCCGGCGGGGTGCCTTCCTCGATGAAGTAGCGGGTCAGCGGCGTCGAGAGAGGCCGGTCTCCGTCGGCGGCCGCGACCGTCTTCAACAAGTACTTGTAGCCATCGCCCGCGCTCATCACGCGCATCGAAACCGTCATCACTGCCTCCCGTCCTGACGAGCAGGTGAGCACCGACGACCGGTGACATCTGCGGCGATAGAGCTCGGTCTACCTCGATCTGCAAGAGGCGTGTCCTCTCAGTGGGTGGGTCGGCGAGACGAGCGAGCTGGGTGGTCGGCAGCGGTGAGGCGGACCAGTCGAGTTGCAGCGAAGTGCAGGGCGATGACAGCGGCGGAGCGTGGCGTGGTCGTGCACCTGACAGGTGACCAGCCCGGCATCAGAACGAGGAGAACTGGGGCCGGGGTCGCCCGTCACTCGGAGTCCTCATGCACGATCAGGAAGACCAGCTGCCCAGACTCAAGATCGGGTCGCTGTTCAGCGGTTACGGCGGCCTAGACCTCGCCGTCGAACACGTCTTCAACGCCGAAACCGTGTGGTTCTCCGAACTCAACGAACCCGTCGCCACCGTCTTCTCGCGCCACTGGCCGGGCGTCCCGAACCTCGGCGACATCACCACCATCAACTGGCACGAGGTCGAGCCCGTGGACATCCTCATCGGAGGCTTCCCCTGCCAAGACGTATCGACCGTCGGCAAGCGTGCTGGCCTCGCACCCGGCACCCGATCCGGCCTCTGGGCGCACATGGCCGAAGCCATCGACGCACTCCAACCCGAATGGGTCGTCATCGAGAACGTCCGCGGGCTGCTGTCCTCCCCAGCGACGCGGCCACCAGTAGAAGGAGACCGACATGTCCCACGCAACCCCGGCGACGCAACCCCCGACGGTGCAGCCCTTCGCAAGCTGGAACCCGACCCGTGGCATCTGGGAGACAACGCAGCTCGACCTCTACGGGCTCTCGGCTCCGTTCTCGGCGATCTGGCCGACCTGCGGCTGGATGCACGATGGATCGGTCTACCGGCTTCCCTTGTCGGCGCTCCTCACCACCGCCTCCGCATCTTTATCCTCGCCCACCGCACGCTTCCGCACACCACTCGCGACCGACTCATCACGAGGCGGCGAGACACTCGATCAGGTGCGAGCAAGACGCGGGACGATCGCGCTGTCGCACCAGATCATCGACTTCGCTCTCCACGGACCAGCTGGCTCGCCGAACAAGAGACGCGAGTCGGAGACGCTGTGGTCGCTGATCGACGGACTGTTCAACGCTGGGGACGCTACGCCGACGCCATCACCCGCTGGGAACACATCACGGGACGACTAGCACCCGCCCCCGCACTCCTGAACGACGCCGACGGACCCCGCCCAGCACCCGCGTTCGTCGAATGGCTCATGGGCCTGCCGACCGGATGGGTCACCGACACTGGCGAGCTGACGCCCAACCAGCAGATCACCGCACTCGGAAACGGCGTTCTCCCTATCCAAGCGGTGCGCGCGCTCGGACCCTTGCTCGTGCCTTCACGAGTCGGTTTTGCTCTTCGGAGCGGGCGCGTGCCCGAGTAGCGCCTGGTACTTTTCTGCCGTGTCAACGGCCTCGGCCATTCGCTCCACAAGCTTGGGCCGGTAGACGAACTGCTTGAAGGCTGGCGAGTAGAGGCAGTATCCGTCGGACTTGGGCAACTGCTCCTTGTCGCCGCTCTTGGCTGGCCCGATCTGCCACTCCTTGCGGATACGCGTGAAGTCGTTGACGCTGAACTTGAAGGCGATGCGCGCCTCGACTGCGGCGGCAGCCGCCTTGGGGAGCATCTCATCACCATGGATCGCCTCACGGTACTTCTCCGCGACGATGACGCTGCCTTCCTGGCCGAGAAGAGCCTGAAGCTCCTCTTCGCTGAGTTCGTCCTGCCGTACGAAGTTCAGCGCGAGGTCTGCTTCCGTCTTGGGACCCTTCATGGGAAGCAACAAGAGCCGGTAGGCGTAGCGCTCATCGCTTCGCACGGTATCCGGTAGGCGGCCCTGGAACTCAGTGATGAACGTGGAGACGGAAGTTGGCAGACCTCGGCGGAGATTGCGTTGTTCCTCGTATCTTGTCGGACTCAGCGACTGCACGAAGACCGGAAACTTCAGCTCCGAACCCAATGTCTCGTTTGTGCCGAACCTCCGGACCAGTTCTGCTTCGAAGTTGATGATGCAGGCATGGGCCTCTGCGGCTGTTGCTACCAGGACTGAGTCTTGGAAGCGGTGCTCCACGTGGTTCCGAAGCCCGACGAAGAACTCGATGTTCGCTCTGACCGGGTCGTTGTCCTTGAACTCGTGCTTCAGGCACTGGCTCAGGTCCCAGGTCTTCTTGGAGCCGTCCGGGTTCCTCCTGAAGAGGCGTCGGCCGCCCGACTCGCGGTAGAAGATTTCCGCCTTGCGGCGCATTCGGTCGGCGTGAAGCAGGTTCTGCCAGGCGAGGTGGATGTGGACGATGAAGTCGCTGAAGCTCCGCCGATCGCCGGGACGGTTGTAGAAGTCGATCGCGACGAGGGCCTGTCGCCGAGCCTCGTCGAGCGTGTGCCTCCACGCGGGTGGACGTGCCATCTCGATCAGACCGCCTCGGCCTCGGGGGCCGGTGTGAGGAAGTCACGGAGGAGTCTCAGTCGCTCAAGAATCTCGTCGTAGGTCACGATGGTCACGCTGCGGGAGTTCGCGCGATACAGCTCGAACGACTTTTGTCTTGACGGATCGCTGGCAGAGGGTGTGCGTCCGGCGACCACGAAGCAGGAGATTGCGTAGGACTCCAAGTCCCACTGACGCGAGCTCTCCTTCAGCCCGGTGAGGTTCTTCGTCAGGTTGTACGCCTGATCGAGCACCTGGGAGACCGCACCGTTGAGTTCCTTTGACGGACCGAACACACCCTGACGGTACTCACGGGGCTCCAGCAGCTGCGTGGTTGGCTTCTTGATCTCCACCAGAGCGACGTTGTTCGTGAGCGAGTTCTTGAACAAGTAGTCCGCGATCTTGTCGCCGCTTCCCGACAAGCCGCGACCGCCTACCGTCGCTCCGGAGCGCACACTGACCATCGGGGCTCCGAAGACCTGTTGCAGCGCGAAGGCGTTGTCGTCGAAAAAAGCCTGCCAGTACGGCTCGGCCTTGCCCTGTTCCAAGGCCTCTGCGTACGTCTCGATGAGGCGGTCAAGGCTGACGAGCTCGATGTCTCGCTTGAGTTGCTGAAACTTCTGTGGTGATCCCGCCGCTATTGCTGCCGACTCGGACGAAACCGCTTCGACCAAAGCATCACGTTCAACGCTACTGAGTTCCTCGATTCCGTTGGCGGCCTTCGCGATCACGCGCGAGTCCGGGTGTCGCCCAAGCGAGAAGTCTGCGTTGGCGAGACCAAGTGTCGCAGCGAGGTTGTTGTGTACGAAGACGTCCTTGACTCGACCCGCCGCACGATTTCCTCGGTCGTTGATTCGACCGATCTCGGCCCAGATCGCAGCGAAGCGCGATAGGCCGAGGTGGAACTCTGTCCCGTCGATGGCGGCACTGTTGCCGTCGGTGAAGATGATCTCTGTGCAAGGAGTGTTGGCTTCGATCAACCGAATCAGCCGGTTGCAATCCTTGAGCAACCCGAGGCCGTAGGCGAAGTCCTTGACGAATCCGGGCGGTAGCGTCTCAAAGATTGACTCCAAGTCGGAGCCCTCGTAGTACTCATCCAGCAACGGCGTTTCCAAGGAGAGCGTCTGTACCTGCTCGTACTTCGGACCGAGGTAGTCGTTGTGGTTTGAGAGTGTGTTGATGGGGTGAATCTTCAGGATTCGCGCCCCAGCGTCGAACTCAACGAGCTTCACACCATCAGCCAGACGCCGGTACGCCGAGGACTCTTCATGCGGTAGCTCGGTCGGAACGAAGTAGGCCTCAACCCGGCCATCCCCATTCGCGGTGCGAACGTCGAGGCGACCGATGTTCGCCTGATCATTTCCGAATCGAGCCACCGCCGACCTCAGCTCTTCTCGAAGCCCGAGCTCGGGTCGAACTTCAGGACGCGGGCGTTCTCGCTGATGGTGCGGACCTCTGCCTCGTCAAAGCCTTCGGGCTTGGTGGCTTGGATGTCGATGGTGATCTCCAAGCGTGCACCCGCTCCGGAGAGGCGGTCGATGACCTCACGGGTGACGTTGCCGATGTCGCGGGAGTAGCGGTCGGGGTCGATCCTGACCGAGCCGAAGAATCGCGCAAGCGCTGCTTCGAGCGCAGACTCGGCCGGAGACAGCGCGTCGCTGTCGGAAGCAGGGTCATGGGTTCCAGTCCATGCGAAGTCCACCGGGCCGACACCCTCGGCACCGTCTTCTGTCTGCCGGGCAGCGGCTTCTCGGGCTGCTGCCCGGTCTGCGTCGAGCTGTTCCTGGGCCTTGTCGGCGTCGATGAGCAGGGTGCTGTTCGTGACCTGGATGCTGGCGTTCGGGTCGGGCGGCACGAGGAGTCCGCGGTAGCGGCCGGTGTCGGTGTCCTTGCCTGCCGCGATGCCGAAACGTTCGCTGTCTACAAGCACGGTGGTCAGCGCCTGCTGGATCGCACCGTCGAGCACTTCGCGTCGGACGAGGCGGGGTAGATAGGTGTAGCGGGTGAAGTACCCCCACAGCTCACCAACACTGATTTCTCCTGCGTCGTGCCAGAGTGCACCGAGTTCGTTGTGCAGGGTGGCGCCGAGGATCGGCGCGCCGAAGTCGGTGACGAGTTGGTCTTCACGTCCGAGCTTGGTGCCGACCCGTTCCGCGAGGGAACGGCCGCCGGAGTCGGGCACGCGGTCAGCAACGAGCTCGAAGGGCTTGGTTGGGTCGAACTGTTCGGGGTAGACGGCCCAGACGAAGGTGTCGCGGATTCGGTCTGAGACGGTCTGGTCGAGGCGTCCCACCCAGTCGTCGGTCTGCTTGCGCTGCTGTGCGGAGAGGTTGAGGCTGTCGCTGGTGGCCTGCACACGCTTCCAGCCGAGGTAGCTGCGGGTGGCGGCTTCGAGGCTTTCCAGTTCGCTCTTGTCTGCGAGCAGGAAGATCAGCGTGTTGCGGTGGATGCGCTGGCTCGCGCCCTTCCTCTCGATAGCGTCGCGGACCCATGCGTGCGCCGCCGAGTCGGCTCCGTCCTGCTTGCGGCGGGCATGCCGCGGATGAGCGATTACCAGGCGCGTGTCCTCAAGATCGGGAATGTCCGCGGAGGACGACGGGGCGATGTGTACGCGGTCGAACACGCCGCGTGCCTTCTCTTCTCCTTGGAGGCGGCGGCTGATCTCGTTCCACACCGTCTCGACATCCTCGCGGAGTCGCTCGGCGTAGTCGTTCGCGGTCTTCGTGACCGACGGTTGGGTGTCGAACCAGTAGTGGCCCTGTTCCTCGTAGAAGTACGTCGACCGCTGGGCGAGCAGCTCAACGGCGCTGCCGAAGTTCCCGAGCGTGTCGCCAGGGATCGCGGTGCCGAGCCAGAGGTACTGCTTGTCGAGTCCCTTGCGGCTGCTCTTGATCCGGGGGGCCGCGCCCATGAAGATCGAGCGGGCGATGCGCTGGGTGACGAACCGCTGGCCCAGGTTCGGTCGGTCGAGGTCGATCTGCTGCGCGGTCGATCCGGGCCCGTCGATGTCAGAGTCGATGATCGGCTTCCACTGATCTTCGAGGTACTGCGTCAGGTCCGTGTTCACGGTCGTCGCATCGAGCGGAACGTTGCCGGGCAGGATCAGCGGCGAGGTGTCATTGGACGCCCACAGCTCGTGCACGATCGACGAGACGAGCTTCAGCACACCGCGGGTGCGCTGGAACCGCTCCAACGTCGACCAGTCCTCATACAGCCGGTCGAGCAGTTCGGGGTGCAGCGGGTATGAGGCGCGGATGCGCTTCTCGTAGTCGTCGTTCGGCGACGCCGCGTCGCGAGGGAACAGTGCGGTGTTGTTCCGGTACAGGTTGGCGAAGCTGCGCGCCACCGCCGAGATGGTGGTGAGTCCCTCGGCGTTTGGTGCCTGGAACAGGCGGCGGCGAACGATCTCGAACGACTCGTCCTTGCTCGATGGGCGCCACTGGTCCGCGACACGACGAATCACGTTCTGAAGACGCTCCAGCGCGAGTTGACCGTTCGCGCCACCGATCTCGATGTCACTGCCGCGGCCCTCGGTGCCGGTATCGGAGGCCGGGATCGACACCACGAGCATCACACCCGGCACAGACCGCACGATCTCGGTCAGTGACTGGGCGAAAGTGAACTGTGTTTCGAACGACCCCGACGGGAGCTCCTTGTCGGTGACGAGCTGCCGCGCGTACGCGACCCATTCGTCGATCAGGATCAGCGACGGCGAGTACCGCACGATCAGGGTGCGAAGCGCCTCGCCAGGGTTGGTGCCGGCGCGATCGTCCTCGGCGATCAGGTCGTAGGCCTCGCGGCCACCCAACTGCCATGCCAGCTCGCCCCACAGCGTCCGGACCTCGGTGCCGTCATCCTTGATGATCGGCGAGCCGGCCTTCAGATAGGTGCCGACCAGAGCGACACGCTTGACATCAAGCGCGCCAAGGTCGGGGTTGCCGTTCGCCGCGATCAGTTCTTGAAGTTCCTGCGGGAAGTCCTTCGCAGATGTACCACTGAACAGGTGATACAGCGCGAGCATCGAGTGGGTCTTCCCGCCACCGAAGTTGGTCTGAAGGTTCACCACCGGGCTCGCCCCAGCCTCACCATTCACCCTCCGCAGCGCACGCGACAGCAGATCACGCAGACCCTCGGTGAGATAGGTGCGGGTGAAGAACTCGACAGGATCGCCATACTCCGGGCTGGTCGCCTGCCCAGTGTGGACCAGGTGCAGATCGGCCGCGAACTCCGAAGCAGTGAACGCGCCACGAGCCACGTCATCGTGAGGCCGGATCACCTCACGCCACGGCCGCAGCCCAGAGCCCGGATCGAGGGACACCTTGGTGCGCTTGACCTGCTTACGGGTCTGATCCTCGAACACCGTGCGCTGCAGATCGACGCGCAACTTTCGCACGTCCTCAGCGGAATCGACCGCGCCGACGGCGTGGAGCAGCCGCTCAATCGTGTCCAGCGCGCGGGCGGCATCATCCGAGCTGAAGGGCTCGTTGTGCGCCCACAGGTTCCGGGTCTCCCGCAGCTCGGACGCGAAGCCCTGCTGGGCGCGGGAGAGCACGTCCTTGAAGTGGTAGCCCTGCTCCGTGATGGCGCGAAGCTGCACCTGAACGTCGTGTTTCGTCATCGTGCGCAGCGGGCCGCCCCGGCGCTGGGCGTCTTCCTTCGCCCACGCGGCAGGCCAGTCAGGGGTCTTGTAGGCGCGCGTCATGACCTCATCGACCTCGTCGAGCAGCCCTTCGGAGAGCAGGTCGAACGCTTTGCCCACTCGATCTCGGTTGTTCATCGCCATCGCTGTCTCCTATCACCTACTACCTACGACTGTCGTGGGCACGCCCCACAGCGGCCAATCCCTGCTACTCATCACCGTTGTCGTCTCCGCCTGCTGCGAGCTGTCTACGAGCGAGCCGTTCTTGGGCCTCTCGGTAGATTTCCCTGATCTTGGCCTCAAGCTCGGCCTTTGGCGGCAGTGCCGTCCAGTACTCCGCGACGACGATCCCGTCCTTGTGCATCTCCAGCAGCTCGATCTGGTCGCGGCTCGCCGCGGTACACAGGATCAGACCGATCGGTGGGTTCTCATCCGCCTGACGCTCGTGCCGATCCAGCCACTTGAGATAGAAGTTCATCTGCCCCTGGTAGCTCGGCTTGAACTTGCCGACCTTCAACTCCACGGCGATCAACCGGCGCAGCGGTCGCGAGTAGAACAGCAAGTCGAGGTAGTAGTCATCGCCGTCGAACGTCATGCGCTTCTGCCGTCCAACGAACGCCCACCCGCGCCCCACCTCTAGCAGGAAGGACTCCATGTCACGGCGGAGCGCGGCTTCGAGGTCCCGCTCCAAGAAGGTGTCGGCAAGCCCCAGCATGTCCAACAGCATCGGATCGCGGAAGGCATCGAGTGGCACCGCCGATCCCTCTGGAATCTGCGAGTCAGCGATCTCCCGACGCTCGAAGGCTTTGCGCTCGATGGCCCGGCGCAGATCGCGAACACCGAGTCGGCGCTCGATGGTCTCCTTCACATAGAACGCTCTCGCCTCGGGACTCGACACTGGCAACAGTGTCTTGAAGTGGGTCCAGCTAACTTGTCGCCCCAGTGAGGCGACAAGTTCGGCGTCCGGGAAGGCCTGCGAGAACTGAACCATCCGGTAGAGGTTGGCCCGCTCGAAACCTCGACCGTACCGAGCGGTCAGTTGTCGCCCCAGTGAGGCGATAACTTCCTGGTCGTGCCCGGCACGGTCTTCGTGAAGCACGGCCACGTCGATCACCCGCCCGATGTACCAGTTCCGCAGTGTCAGGGTCGCGTTCACCTGCGCGGCCGCGAAGGACTGCGCTTGATCGATCAGCGCAGACACCCGCTCCACGAGATCGCCACCTTCGGCGCTGACGGACTCCGCGATGGCACGGAACGGAGAAAGACCATCGTCAGATTGGTGCCTCACCGTGGCACCAATCTGGGCTTCGTCCGGGTTATGAGCCATGCCCTAATCCTCGTCCTCGTCGAAGTCGAACTCCTGCTGCGACGAACGCGGCGTCGCGGCGAACTTGCGTGCCTGCTCGTTCACGTCGCCCCAGGCGCTCACCAGACCGTTGAAGAGGATCGCGTCCTTCGTGTCCTTCTTCTTCTCTGCCTCGTGGAACAGCAGGAAGCCCAGCTCCTTGACCGCATCCAGGTTCACGCGCGTCTGCACCGACGGCAGCAACTCCGCCACCTTGTCGGCACCATCCTTCGCCATCACCGCAGCCAGACGAACAGTGGCTTCCCAGACGCTGACGCGTTCGTCGGCTGCAACGTCCCACCGGTCTTCCATCTGGGACGGCGAGAGCAGGCGGGCCTTTCCTCCCTTTGCCTCAAAGATGCCGCCGCGTTCAAGAGCACCAATGGACGTGTCTGAAGAACGGGCGAGTTGGTCGGCTACCCCGGAACTCTCCTGATCCCAACCGAACTGCCGATACCACTTGACAGCGAACCGCGTATCAGGATCGAAGTCAGACTCTTGCTCTCCAAGCACTTCGTCCAGGGTGGCGTTGATAAGCAGAAGTGCGTCCCGCACGCTCATGTCGGACCCATCTGCCTCCCGCACGCGGGCATAGCGGGAGAACACGGAGATGCCAGGGCCGATTGCTGCCTGTGCAAGATCAACCGGAGCGATGGTTCCTTGCATGAGTTTCCGCAACGCGTCGGGAAGCTCGGCCTTGAGTGTGCTGACGAATGCGCGACGGGAGATCGCTTCTGCGTTCGTGGGTCGTGGCCGACAGGCCAGCAGGATTGACGACGCCAGTGCATTGCTGCGTTGCGATCGGGGTCTATTGGCAAGTTCGCTCCGCATCGGCCAGGTCGCGGAAATCTCCCATCCTGCCTCGATGAGGCCCGTAAGCACCGTGTGCCAGCCGGTCGAAGTCGCGCCGTCTGCCTTCGCGTCCTGTTGCTTATAGGCGTAGTAGACGGTCATCGGTGCCGAAGTGTCGGCCGTCTCGCGAATCCGAGAGAATACCCCGTTGAACCCGTGGACGAAGAACTTCTCGGCACCTTCCTTTCCCCCGTGTCGATGCGGGTTAGCGACTAGCTCTTGGGACTTAGGAGCGAGCATTGTTCCAAACGTCGACGGGAGAACATCGCCCACACTCCTGCGCAGCCAAACATAGAAGTAGTCGGCCAGATCGGCATATCCGATGTAGTCGTAGTACGGCGGATCCGTTGAGACTACAGAGCCGGTATAGTCGCGCGTCGCCGCGTCGGCTATACGCGCCTCCCCTGATCCTGAAGCAGGAAGTCGCTCAAGCGCCTTCGCGACCCACTCCAGTTGACCAAGGAAGTTACCCGAAGACGAAGAAAAAGGGTTCACCTCGACGTACGACCAGATCATCGAAATTGCCTGACGCGTAAACAAATGCGTGGCGGAGTCGCGCGAGGAATCCCACGTTGCGAACGAGTTCGAGTAGTCAGTGAAACGGCTGATGCCCAAAGCCAGATAGATTGCCACAGCGTCCGCGTACGCGACCGCCCCGTGGCCCCCAGATTCGAGAGTTGAACCCTCGTCCATGCCCCGCGCCAGCGCATCGTTCAAGACTCGTTCGCGCACCACAGCAACGAGATCACTCAGAGTGAGGAGCGTCCTCAACTGACGATTCGTGAAGAGGTCCGACCAGTTCTGAAAGCCGTACGGTCCGATCCTGAAACCAAGAGCCTTGTCCGGCAGTGGCACAGCACAAGCTGGATCGTCGGGACGCTCCACTTGCGCCGCAGCCTCATGGGCCTCGGTGGGGCTCAGGTACAGCCTGCCTCTCTTGGCTTCCGCCACGATGGCAACGAGTGCAGCACCCATCCGGCCCGCTGACGCTTCCCTTCGAATATAAGGAAACTCGATCGCTGTCCCATCGCCGACCGACGTGGCTCCAGTACTAGTTATGGTGCCGTCTGGGCTGGACTCATGCGGCTTTCCACTGACGACTTCATAGTGGACCGAACCGTTCTCGACCGACGCCCTTACGAAGAACTCCGCTCCCTTCTTCTTGCTGAGCCACCATGTGTTGATGAGAGGCGTCTCAATAGGGTTCGCGGGATTGGGGTTTGCGACGGTGCGAGCCCACTTCCAGGCCAATACAGTGTGCTGAGTACCGCCCGGAGCGGTTACCGTGGGGTACAGGTCACCCACCTGCTTGAAAGCCTCATCTCGCAGCCACTCGCCGTAGCGGCGGACGTCCTCAGCAAGGCCTTCCGCCCCGTTCCATCCCGTCATTTGATTCTTAGCTTGCGGGTTGACTGGAGACAGACCGCTAAATCTCGGCGGGATGTCAACTAGCGCCTTGTTGAGGAGGACGGCCACCGGGTTGAGGTCGGAAGCCTCGGCAGACAGACCCAACCGCTGAGCTTCCAGAGGTATCGAGCCACCACCCGCGAACGGATCCAGGATGGTCGGTAGAACCCCGCCGTTCGAGGCCCGGATTTCCTTCCGCGCTGCGTCGAGTAGTTCTCGATCGTTCGAGTTCTCCCACGAGACGAGCTGGGACAACAGTCCGTGAAGGCGAGCGCGTTCAAGGTCTTGGTCGGCAACGGAAGGGAACAAGTCAGGCCGCGAGGACGGGTCATCGACGAGTTGCGCGAACAGCACAGCCCGCGCTGTTGCCAGCGGCTTGCGCGACCACCAAAGGTGCAGAGTCGATGGGTGCCCATGTCGGATGGACTTTTCACGTGCAGAAGCACCGTTGATTGTTTCGAGTGGCAGCGAGACTTCGATGAGCTTCTTCTTGGGTGCGTCGGTCACGGTACTTCTCTCGCTAGCGCTGGTCTGGTTGTCGGTGGTGTGGGTCATCGCGGTGGTCCTCCGCGTTCCCAGTAGTCGCGCCAGACCTCGTTGTAGGAACGAGTGGTGGCGGATGGTTCGAGGTGGGTGAAGGCGTCGCTGACGTAGCGCAGCTGATCTTGCTCCGGGCCGCTGGTGGATACTTCGACCAGGGCTAGCCGGTGTCTGTCTCCCTGGGTCTGGGCGAAGGTGATTTCGTTGGTGGTGATCGTGAAGGTGTCGGAGCCTTCGATCCGGCCTTTGACCTCGATGTAGTGGACGAAGCCTTGGCTGTCGGTGGACTGGATGTCGTAGCCGGGGTTGTTGCGCGGCATCTCGACCGGCTCTCGTCCGAGCGCACGTTCAGCGGCGAGCACGGCGTCGACGGCGCGGCGTTCGACTTCCTCGGTCTGCCGAGCGAAGGTCTGCGGCGCGGGGGCTTCGTCTGTGGCGAGGATGTCGCTGGGGATGACGAGTGCGGCACCACGGATCACGGCAGGTACGGCAACAAGGTTGGTGGCCTCGTCGAGTTGTTCGAGCCGGTGGTTCAGTCGTTCGTCGAGCTGGCGTGCGCGGACGAGTGCGGTCTCGGCGCGGAGTCTGCCGACGGTTCCTGCGCGTTCGAGTGCTTCGAGTCGGTTGTGTTCGCGGTCCCAGTGGTTGATTTCGGCCAGCAGCCGATCCTTCACCTGCGCCCGAGTTCGCGCCGTTTCGATGTCGAGTCGGGTTTTGATCTCGTCCATGCGGGGCTGGAGCCCTTCACGGTAGGCCCAGGCGCGCACGATCTTCTCGTGGTGCTGCCGCGCCCAGTCACTGCTGACGATTTCGGTGATCGTTTCTGCCTCCCCGGGTTCGGGGCGGTCGTAGTCGAGATAGGGCGGGGCGGCGGAGACGGTGACGGTGCCGTCTTGTTCGAGGAGGGGGTAGTCGAAGTGGTGGGAGACGGTATCGGCGTCGGCTGCGGTGTTCTCGATGCGCTGCTCGACGCTGAACATCAGCATTGGCGCGTTGGTCTGCTTGGTGCGGCGGTCAACGAGCACCGTGCCTTGCTTGAGGGTGGGGCCGAGGTCATCGATGGTCGCTTCGATCACGGCATGCAGTAGCGGGTGCCCGGGTGCGATGAGGGAGGCGTCGGCGAGCCCGTCGGGGTGCATGCGCGCGAGCTCGAAGGTGATGCGCTCGTACTGCTCGGCGACGGGTGCCCACCGATTGAGGCGACGCGCGGTGTCGATCACGCGGGCGGGGACGCGGGTGATCTCGTAGCGGCCCTTCTCGCGCTTGCGGATGCGTCCGCCGAGTCGTGTGAGCGCGGGGATGAAGAAGGCGGCGATGTAGCCGGGTTGGAGTCGACGTTCGCGCGCTTTCTCCATTCGTGCCCGGACCTCGTCGAGGTTGAGTGCGCTGAACATTTCGGGGTGGAGTGCTCGTTCGGCGAGCATCTCATCGAGTCCGTGGGAGACTCCGGCGTCGATGATGCGGTCGAGTTTGGCCTTGACTTGGGGCTGGTCGCCGTAGCGGATTGCCTCGATCAGCAGGTCGCGCAGTGAGCGTTCTTGGAAGGCGTCGGCGTCGCCGAGCACGTTGAACAGGTTGCCGTTGTAGGCGATCGACATCTGGTCGATCTTCGCCAGCAGCCGGGTGAACACGTCGCCCTCGCGGGTGTCTCGGGCGACCATGTTCCACAGGTGGCAGACTTCGCGCTGGCCGATGCGGTGGATGCGTCCGAAGCGCTGCTCGATGCGGTTTGGGTTCCACGGCAGGTCGTAGTTCACCATCAGGTGCGCGCGTTGAAGGTTCAGTCCTTCACCGGCGGCGTCGGTGGCGAGCAGGACCACGGTGTCGGGGTTGTGGGTGAAGCGTTCGCGGGCGAGCTTGCGATCCTCGCGGCGGGTGCCGCCGTGGATCGTGATGACCGAGTCCGCGCGCCCGAACTGAGCGGTGATCTTGGCGTGCAGGTAGTCGAGCGTGTCGCGGTGCTCGGTGAAGATGATGATCTTGCGCGCGTCGCCGGAACCGTCGTGGGTGAGGAGCTGCTCGTCGAGGATGGTGCGGAGCTGCACCCACTTCTTGTCGTCGTCTTGCAGCCGGACGCGGCGGGCGACCTTGATGAGGTCTTCGAGGATCGCGATCTCCGCCCGCAGCTCGGGGATCGTCTGCGCCGCGGTCGCGAGATCGACAACCTGGTCGGCTTGTTCCTCCCACTGGGCGCGTTCTTCGTCGGTGGTCTCCTCGTCGAAGTCCTCGAAGTCTTCAATCGAGAAGGCCGGGAGCGCGGCATCATCAACTGGCAGGTGGGCGATGGTCCCGGTCAGGCGGGCCGTCTCGGTGACGCGCTGCATGTCGCGCAGTTTCGTGTCGAGGCGCTGTTGGCGTCGTTCCAGTGACCGCAGGATTGCTTCGGGGCTGGATGCCAGGCGTCGCTGGAGCACGGTGAGCGCGAAGCCGACGTTGTTGCCGCGCTTCTTGTCGCCCGCCTGAGCGATCCGCTCGGCTCGTCCCATCTCGGTGCGGACGTAGTCGGTGACCAGTTCATAGAGTTCCCGCTCGGCAGGGCTGAGCTCGTATTCGACGGTGTAGGCCTTGCGTTCGGGGAACAGTGGCTTGCCCTCGAAGGTGAGCAGGTCTTCCTTCACCATGCGGCGCATCAGGCCGTGGGTGTCGGTGCGGTGCACGCCTTGGCGGTACTGGCCCTCGAAGCGGTCGCGGTCCAGCAGCGACATGAACAGTTGGAAGTCCTCTTCCTTACCCGCGTGCGGGGTCGCGGTCATCAACAGGAAGTTGTGCGCAGTCTCGGCCAGCAGGCGTCCGAGTTTGAACCGTCTGGTCTCATCGACCTCGCCCGCCCACGACGAGTAGTGCGCCGACATGCGATGCGCTTCGTCCACGACGGCGACATCCCAGGTGACCTCGCTGAGCTGCTCGATCAGGTCTTCGCTGCGCGAGAGCTGGTCCATGCGGGCGATTAGGAACGGGTGCTCGGCGAAGACGTTGCGGCCCTGGGCGTCATCGACCATCTGGCGGCTGAACACCTCGAAGCGCAGGTCGAACTTCTGCGACAGTTCTTCCCGCCACTGTTCGACCAGCCCACCGGGAGCGACGATGATCGCGCGCTCGCAGTCCGAGCGCAGGATCAGCTCCTTCAGGTACAGGCCGGCCATGATCGTCTTGCCCGCGCCGGGATCGTCCGCGAGCAGGAACCGCAGCGGGATGCGCGGCAGCAGCTCCTCGTAGACCGCGCGAATCTGGTGCGGCAGCGGGTCAACGTCGGAGCTGTTGACCGCGACCATCGGGTCGTACAGGGCTGCGTACTTGATGCGCAGGGCCTCGGCCGCGAGCCGGAACTCGTCCGGGTCTGCGTCGTAGGCCGGAGCAGAGTCGAAGTCGCCCGCGATCTCGAAGCGCGCCGCGTCGGCATCGGTGATTGCGCGGGCTCCACTGCGGCCGGAATCGTCTCGGTAGAAGACCTCGAACAGTCCGGCGTCGATGGGGTCGATGGCGATCAGCGTGACGGTCTGGCCCGGCACCAGGCCTCGGAGGCGCTGGCCCGCGCGCAGGGTTGCGAGCGTCAACGTCTCGTCGGTTGTTGCTTCTGTCACGGGATGCCTCCTTCCGGGTTTTGGGCAGTGGATCAGGATATGGGGTGCCACCGACAAAGTGTCAGCAGCGGCTCAAGTCGAGCGGAACGATCACCCTGGCGGGGATGGGTCGGAATCGGCGGCTGCGCCGCCTCGGCGTACCCAGTCGTCGATCTCGCTGGCTTGGAACTTCCAGAGGCGGCCGACCTTGTGGGCGGGCATGGCCTTCTCGGCGATCCAGGTGTAGACGGTGTCTTTGGTGACCCCGAGGTGGGCGGCGATGTCGTCTGCGGACAGCCACGGCTCAGCCACGTTGGTCCTCCCTCGCACTCCGTGACCCGGGCGGGCCAACATCTTCCATCGTATCGGGAGTTGTGCCGCTTGAACTGGGTTTGTCCGGGCGTGGCCGAAGGAGACAGGTGCCGCGAGTCAAAGCGATCAGGGTGAGGGTCGGCCACGGAGCCAGGCTGTCACTGCGGAGCGCCACCGCTCGGGATCAGAGTTCCATGCGAGCGTGTGGTCGGCATCGAAGGTCTCCAGTGTCACGAGGTCGGGCCGTCGGTCGCGGAGTGCTTGCGAGAGCCGGATGGGTGCGGAGCTGTCCCTCGTGCCGTGAAGGATGAGAGTCGGGATCGCGAGGTCGGCGGCGCGAGTGATCCAGTCGAACTGGCGGAGCGGGACAGGCTCGGGCAGCCCGACCATGCGCGCGAGCGGGCCGGTGGTGAGCCAGGGGGTGGCGAAGTGGCTAGCTGCGGTTGGGAGTCCGCTGCGGGCGCAGTTGGCCTTGATGGTCTCGGTCCAGTCGAGGACGGGTGAGTCGAGGACGAGTGCGGTGATGAGGCCGTCGTGGCGAGGTCGGGCGGCGAGTTGGAGGGCGATGGCGGCTCCCATTGACCAGCCGAAGAGGACGATCCGTTGGGCTCCTCGTCGGACGGTGTATCCGATGGCTTCGTCTACGTCTGCGGTCTCGGTGTGGCCGAGGGTTGATCGGCCGGTGCCGACGCGGGGGCCTTCGGTGGTGTTTCGGTAGGTGACGACGAGGGAGGTGTAGCCGAGTTCGGTGGCGACTTGGGCGCCGCGGAGGGTTCCGGCGCGGGTGCTGCCGAGTCCGTGGATGTGGATGGCCCATATGGAGGGGTCGCCGTCGATGCGCCAGGCCGGGCACGGGCCGGTGGGGGTGGTGATGGTGATGTCGCGTGCGTTGAGTCCGGCGTCGGGTGGGGTGGCGTAGTAGATGCCGCTCCACGAGGCACGGTGACCGGTCGCGAGTTTCAGCTCCAGCGAGGTGCCGGCGACGGTGCGGGCGATCCGGTGCGGCCCGCGGTCGGTCGCTTCTGCGGAGAGTCGTGCCCAGCCGCCGCGTTCGATCCAGAGGTTGTAGATGCCGTCGGTGGTGGTCTGCGGCGTGCGGTCGAGAACGATCTGCTGAGTCTCGTCGTCGTGTTCGATGTCGCGGATGGTGAGGTCGAAGATGCGCGGCTCGGCGGGTGCTGTGAGGCGTCGTGCGATGGCCCACCCAGCACCGAGTGCGCTGGCGGCGATGAGTCCGACTCCAAGAGTGACGGTGCGTTTCATGGAGCACGCTCCCTACTGGCCTCAGCGGCGCGTTCTCCCACGATCGGGTCGCTCGGCCGAGTGGGGGTGGCGGCTGCCTGGACATGGCCGAGGAGGTGCTGTTCGGCGGCTTGGAGTAGTGCGCGCTCGTCGTCGGTGATGGTGAAGGCGACGCGTCCGTCGATGATGGCGTCGCGGATTTCGACGATCCTGCGGTGGAGACGTGCTTCTGGCTCGTCGCTGGCCGCGAGTGGTTCGACGTGGCTGAGGCCTGGACGTTCTCGGGTGGCTCGTTCCCAGAGCGGCTCGATCTCGGCGGAGAGCCCCGCGGTACGGCGACGGCGTGTGTATTGGCGGCCGCGTCGAATCGCTGGTTGTGCGGTGAAGCCTGCGCACAGGAATAGGAAGGTCATCAGCGACAAAGGTGAGTAGGTGGGCTGGACTGTCCGCAGCAGGGTGAGCTGACCTGTCACGTGGGCGATGTCCATGACGATGACGGCGAGGCAGAGCAGCACCCCGAAGGCCGAGCCGATGGTCAGGAGCGCGGCGGGGAGGCGCTGGATGCCGTGGTTGCTCCGGTACTGGCGGGCGGCGAGGATCAGCATTGCGGCGATCACGATGCCGCAGTAGGTGAAGTTGATGATCGAGTAGACCGCCGTCGCGGGCTGTGCGCCGAGGTCGACCATGAACCTGGTGGTGGTCGGGCCGCGGTCGATGAACGCGAACGCGGCGATGATCGCGGCCAGTGACAGCAGCAGGATGGGCAGGCTCAGGGCGGCGCGTACGACGCGGGGGCGGTGTTCGCCGGTGTGCATGACGGCGCGGCCGAGGAAGAACAGCCCGATCATCAGCACCGCGTCGGCAATCAGGGTGGCGATGTTTGTGCTGCCCAGGAGCGGATCGACGGACTCGTAGACAGCATCGACGTTGGCCGTCATCGCGATCGCGATGGCGATAGCGGCGTAGGTGACGCTGCGGTCTGCGCGTTTCCGACGGATGATGAGCAGGCTCGCCACGAGCACCCACATCAGGGCTGCGACGAGGGTCTGGGTCATCCGAAGACCTCCCAGTAGCGGGACTCGGCGAAGGCGTGTCCGCGGATGCCTGCGGCGAGGCGGTCGGCGAGGGTTTCGGCGGCGATCTCGGTTTCGCAGTCGAGGTCTTGCCGTCTGAGGAGACGGGCGACGGTGTCCGGTGGGATGTCGGGTAGCAGCATGTCCACGGCGGCGCAGTCTTCCCCGTCGCAGTGGCCGAGGATGAGGTGCGCGAGCTCGTGGAGCACGAACTGCTGGCGGTGGAGCGTCGAGTCGGTTCGCGCCAGGAGGATCACGTCGGCCTCCTCGATGGCGAACCAGAGCGCGCAGATGCCGTCGCTGGTGTCGAGGTCATCGCGTTCGTAGACCTTCAATGGTCGCCCTCGTCGGGCCTGGATAGCCTGGATGAGATCGTCGAGGGTGAAGGTCTGGCCGAGCTGGAGGTCCGCGACGGCCGCCGATACGGTCTGCTCGATATTCACGGTGCACCCCTCTCGGTGGAGAGCACGTGGCCGGTATCGGCGTCGCGTTACGCGATACCTGTCAGTGCTCAGGCATGTGTGTCATTTCCTCATCCAGGAACTTGGTGATGGCGTGGAGTGCTTTCGGTGAGATGTCACCGAGGGTACGGGCGGCGTAGGACTTCACCTTCGCCGCACGCATGGAACGAACGAGGTCGAGTTGGGCGGTGACCTTCTCGGGCGTGGTAGCGCCGTCGGCTCCCATGAGGAAGTCGGTATCGACATCGAAGTAGGCGGCGAGCCCCTCGAAGACGGCGGGGTCTTGGACGTAGCGGTGGCCGTTGAACATATACGTCCAGCGCGAGCGCGACAGGTTGATGCCGCGTTCTTTGAGGAAGTCCGCGATCTGCGAGTAGGTCGGCTCTGCGCCGGACTCGGCCTCGACAACGTCCATCAGGAGCCGCAAGCGGTTGGCGAGATCGACTGCCGCAGCCTGGCTCTCTTCTTCGGTCATGGCCGCTGACCTCCTTTCCCTCGTGACGGGCAAGGCATCGCTGTTGTCCACCCGAAAGGGCGGTTGTGCATGCTCAACGCTACTCGTTGGGCATGGACAAATCAAGGCTTGCGCATGCTCAACGGTCGTGCTCCAATGGGAACTCCGACCTGTTTGAGCATGCTCAACAGGTTGCTCGGGTGGGTCGCTCTCGCCAGAGAGGAGGCGAACGATGCTGTCTCCCGCGCCGTTCCCGCGCGGCTCCTCACGGAGGCGCGCCGCTATGCCGGGCCGTCCAGTAGGGCTGGCCCGGCAGGTTCCCTCTCGCCGTGGCGGGAGGGGTTGCCTACCTCCAAGGTGTACCGCCGCGCCCACGAGTGTCGTGGCGGTCGCGAGAGGAGACCCGGTCATGGCATCGACACCGGAGCAGCGGGCGGCGCGTGAGGCGAAGCTCGACGACCTGCACGAGAAGCTGACGGACGCGGTTGAGCAGCTCGTCTCCGGCGACGACTGGCGCAACGCGCTCGCATTCGCGGCGAGGTTCCGTTCGCGCTCGTTCAACAACACGCTGTTGATCTGGGTACAGCACCAGGTCGCGTTCGAGGCCGGTCGTGTGCCCGAGCCGTTCCCCACTCTCGTCGCGGGGTATCGGCAGTGGCAGGCGCTGGGGCGTCAGGTGATGAAAGGCCAGCCCGGCTACATGATCTTCGCTCCGGTCACGGGCAGGTTCGCCACCTCTACGCCGTCGGATTCTGGTTCGTGGCGGCGGCTGGGGCCGCGGGCGAAACCGAAGCCCGGTGAGGTGGTGCGCTCCCGCATGGTCGGCGCCCGACCGGCGTACGTGTGGGACGTCTCCCAGACCGACGGCGAACCCCTCCCCACCACACCTGCGCCGGTGCTGTTGGAGGGCGAAGCCCCCGCTGGGCTCTGGGACGGGCTCACCGGGCAGATACAGGCAGCAGGGTTCGAGGTCGTCTCCGTGCCGGACGAGATGGCGATCATGGGCGCGAACGGCATCACCGACTACGAAGCGCGCACGGTGTCGGTGCGGGAGAACATGTCTCCTGCTGCGCGAGTGAAGACGCTGGCGCACGAGCTTGCGCATGTGCGGATGCACGACCCCGACGACGTGGAGGCGCGGCAGCATCGCGGTATCCGCGAGGTCGAAGCCGAGTCCGTCGCCCTGATGATCGGTGCAGCGCACGGCATGACGACCGACGGCTACACGATCCCGTACGTCTCGACCTGGGCCGCCCGCGCCAATGACAAAGAGCCTGCCCAGATCGTGCAGGCCACCGGCGAACGGGCGCGTAAGACGGCGCTGGCGATCCTCGACCAGCTCGACACCCCGCAGCTCGGTGACGGCACCCCACCCGGCCTCGAACGCGACACCCCAACGACGGAGAAGCCGACCCGCACGTCCTCTCGGCAGGTTGAGCCTGACCGTCCACATTCCGCGCCAGCGCTGGCAGGGCGGGGGCTGTGATGCCCGACCCCTTCGACGTTCTCGCCGCACTCATTCGCGTAGACCGGACACCGGACCTCGCCGCGGCGGCGCGCATTCTCGCAGCGGCTGGAGTTCCGGTGTTCCCATGCGAGCCGGATGGGAAGCGACCGCTCACCCGCCGGGGGTTCGTCGACGCGACCAGCGCGCTCGCGCAAGTTGCCGCGTGGTGGTCGCGCACCCCGGACGCGAACATCGGCCTCCCCACCGGCGCGGCGTCGGGTGTCGTCGTGGTGGATGTCGATGTTCACGGCCCTATCGACGGCCGCGCTGCCTGGCGTCGTGCCTCCGAGGCGGGGCTGGCGGATGGGGCTGCTCTGCTGGTGCGGACCCCGACCGGCGGTGCGCACGCCTACTTCCCAGCCACATCGGGCGCTGAGCAGCGGTCGTGGCAGGCCGCCAATGCCGGGGTCGATTTCCGGGGCGACGGCGGCTACATCATCGCCCCGCCCTCCCGCCGCACCATCGACGGCACCCTGCGACGCTACGAGATCGCCGACATCGCCGCCCACTCCGTCGGACCCGTCGATGCCGCACACCTCCGCGACTTCCTCGACCCCCGACCAACCCCACCGACGCGAAACGACGGTGGCACGGTCGCGGTGGACGCCGAACGGCTCGCGGCCTGGGTCGCCGGACGCGGTGAGGGCGATCGAAACCGAGGCCTGTTCTGGGCCGCTTGCCGCCTCGCCGAGAACGACACCCCACCCGCCGACACGCTCGACGCACTCGGCCCAGCCGCAGCGCAGGCCGGACTCAGCGAGCGCGAGATCACCGCGACCGTGCGCTCGGCCTACCGCGCCACCCAGCCCGCACCCGAGGCCAACCCCTCGGCCAATGCGTGGCGCGGGGCTGATCGCTGGTGCAGCCGCTCCGCAACATCGCCAGTGGCCTCACCGGGGAGGGGCAGCCTGTGACGAACAAGACGAGTCCGCGCCGTTGGGCAGCGGGGACGGCGGTGGCGGGGACGGTGTTCATCGCCGCCGGGGCGTTCTGGCTGTCGTTCACCTCGCTGGCCGATCTCGCTGCGCGTTCGGGGATCGGGGCGGGGCAAGCTTGGGCGTGGCCGCTGATCGTGGACGGCATCATCGTCGTCGCGACCGTCGCCGTCGTCGCTCTCGCCGGGCAACGCTCCGCCTGGTACCCCTGGGCACTCCTGACCGGTGGCGCGCTCGTCTCGGTCACCGCGAACGCGATCCACGCCGTCGTCGCCGCCGACGCCGACGTGCCCAGCATCCTCGCCGCCTCCGTCGCCGCCGTGCCCCCGGTCGTGCTGCTGGCGATCACGCACCTCACCGTCATCCTCACCCGCACCCCAAGCCCCGCGCCGGAACCGGAGACGCCTGGCCGACCTCCGGTTGCCGTGCTCGCTACCGCTTCAGCGGACCCAGCGCCGGATGAGCTGGACGCGGTACCCGCGTTACTGGGTGTCCCTGTGCTGGCGTCCGCTCCTGCCGGGCCCGAGTCGCTCGATCCGGCGGATCGTCGGGCGTTGGGGTGGGAGCTGCGTGAGGCGGGGTGGTCGAACAAGCGGATCGCCCGCGAGCTCGGCGTGCATCCCTCGACCGTGGGCCGCTGGTTCGCCCCCGCACACCTTCCTACTGACATCACCGAGTCCGCCGACGAGCGGGAGGAGACAACCCCATGAACACCGACAACCCGCAGCACACCGACCCCCGCCACGATCCGCAGCGCCTCATGACGACCCCAGCCGACGAGGCACTCTCGGTGCCGCGCGAACACCGCGACCCTGCCGTTGAAGCCTCGACAATGCCGGAAGCGGTGCGCGCGGCTCAGGTCGCCCGCACCGAGAAGCAGCACGCCGCCGTGGTTCGTGGCCGGGGCGTGGAGTGGGTGCGACCGACCGATCTGATGGCGCGGCATTCGGCGAACATCGCCGGGCGCGGCCTGGACTTCCAAGCCGAGCTCGCCCGCCGCACCCGCACACCCTTGCGGGTCGGGATGCAGGCCGCGCGAAACCGGGCACGTCGCCTGCCGCCGATCACGGCGTTCGGGCGGCGCACCGTCACCACCTCGGCCCCGACACGGCCCGGGGTCGGGATGGGATGACAGGTCATGGTCCAGACGGCAACCACAGAGGAAGGGGCGCGTTCGTGGGAGCGGGCGCGCACCTACCTGCCAGGAGGTGCCGACACCATGACCACAACCACCAACCCCCACACCGAGTCCTCGCGTGAGGACTTCACGACCGGCGAGGGCCTGCGGGCTCTGCTGCACCGGCTCCACACAGGTGGTGAGGATGCCTGGGTCAATGATCCAGTCGCGCGCGATCTGATGGAGTTCGCCGCCGAGAAGTACAAGGCGCTGGCGCGCAAGCACCGCCTCGATACCTGGGAGGCGGTCGCGGCGGCGTTCGACGCGATGCAGAACCGCTCCACCCTCGAAGCCCGCGATCCATGGGCGATCATCACCCACGCCGTGCGGATCACCTGCATCTACGAAGAACGCGCCCAAGGCCTCCTCTGCTCCGTGCATCAAGCGCGCCGCTCCCACGTCTCGGCGTTCCACGACCCCGAACGGTTCTCCGACCGCGACACCGCCCTGACCGACTACCACCCCGCCTTCCACGTCACCGACGACCTGCCCAGCGACACCGAGCCCGATCCGCACGATCTGTTGGGCTCGGCGCAAGCCTGCATGTCAGCCACCTCGGCTGCCGAGGACGCGATCGCGCTGCTGTGCCTGCTCAACTGGCCTGCTGATGTTGCGCGGGCGTCGGTCGAGCACGTCTGCGGAGCCCTCACCAAAGCCGGAACCCGCCAGTCCGCCTACGAGGCGCTGCGGCGGGACCGGACCGCCCGCGCGCTCCTCGACCTGCCCCGCCGCACCTGGACCGCGCTGCTGCGGGCGCTGCTCGGGAACCCGCACCCCGCCTACGCAGCCACCAGCGCGGGGCGCGGGGTACTGCTGCGGCTTCTCCTCGGCGAGACCCTGGAACTGCTGCTACGCGACGACGACCTGATCCTCGCCCTCGCCATCGCGGCACCCAGAGCCCGGGGCGGTGAGCAGACATGACCGACCCGCAGACCGGTATCCAGCTCGACCGGGCCGTCGACTCCCTAATCGTCGGCAAGCGCCACCGCACCGACCTCGGCGACATCGAAACCCTCGCCGCGTCCATCGACCGCGATGGCCTGCTTCAGCCGTTGACGATCACCATCGACGGCGTGCTCGTCTGCGGGGCACGACGCTTGGCCGCGATCAAGATGCTCGGCTGGCGCACCGTCAGCGTGTGGGTACGCGGCGGACTATCGGATCGCCTCGGGAAGCTCCTGGCTGAGCAGGACGACAACATGCTCCACAAGCCCTACAACCAGCTCGAAGCGGCCGGCCTGTATCGCGAGATCAAGGAAGTCATGGCCGAAGACGCCGCCCGCCGGAAGTCCGCCACCCAGTTCAGCGCCGAGAACCAGCCCAGAAATGACGGTCCCGGAAAATTTCCGGGACCGTCAGGTGCGCTCGGAGACGCACGCGAACTGGCAGCGGCGATGATCCCCGGGGGCGGGTCTTACAAGACATTGGAGAAGGTTGGCTACATCGAAGAGATCGCCGCCAACCCCGCCCAGCCTGAGGCGCTCCGCTCGGAAGCGGCGGCGGCGTTGGAGCGGATCGAGGCAGGCGACGCGGTGCATCCCCTCTACCTGGCGATCCGCGAATCGGCAGAGGTTGCGCGTGAGGTGCGGGAGGCGACGATGCACGCCCTCGCCGAGGATGCCGTCGCCCGCGCCAACACGATGAAGAAGGGCAAGAAGCCCAAGCCCCGCCTCAGGCCACTCGTGCCCGACGACGCACCACCGGTGCGGTACCCCGTTCGGGCGTTCGTCCAGACCTGGAGCGAACTCGCAGGCTGGTGGACCCACTACGACCTCGACGTGCTCGCCGTCGAACTGACCGATGAACAGTACGAGAACTTCCTCACCGTCGCCGAAGCCACCTCACGCTTCGCCGACGACCTCCGCACCACACGCGAGGCACACGGAGCAAAGCCGATCCTGCGCGCACTCTGAGGTCTCACCGCTCTGCCGGTGGCGGGCGTGCACCTGCCAGGCATGAGCCCTGCACCCACTGATCCCAAGAGTCGACGCCGACTCGTCGTCCTCATCGCCGCTGGCATCGTCCTGCTGCTCCTGGCCGGGGTCGGCGTCTACGGACTCCTCACCGGACCCCGTAACCCGAGCACTGACGATCCGCGCCCCGAGCCGTCGCCGACCGTGACCACGCCCCCGTCGCCAGGGCCGTCAACGCCGCCGCGGCCGCAGGTTCCATCGGTGCCGCGCTCGACCGATCCGGTCGCCTTCGCCGAAGGCGTCGCCACGACCTTGTTCGCCTGGGATACCACGCTGGGGTTGTGGCCGCTGGACTACACCTCGGCGATCCTCGCC
Source organism: Actinomyces oricola (assembly GCF_004104015.1). Lineage (GTDB taxonomy): Bacteria > Actinomycetota > Actinomycetes > Actinomycetales > Actinomycetaceae > Actinomyces > Actinomyces oricola. The sequence goes on from NZ_RYFV01000010.1 coordinate 40,218, forward strand.
GTCGGTGACCCCTCCGGGGACGAGCAAGCGGGCCTGGCCTCCGACATCGCCACCTACCTGCCGAACCGGGACGCCTGGATCAAACTACGCCAGTACGCCACCACCCAGCACCTCGTCATCAACACCTCGTTCGTCCCTGACGCGTGGGCCGACGCGGTCGAGCAGGCGCAGCCCGGGCAGATCGCTCCCGGCACGACCGCGGTCACGATCGAGGGCACCCGCCACCGCTCCGGCGTCTGGAACGGCCAGCCCGTCACCTCCGAGCATCCCGTCTCCTTCACCGTCTTCGTGGTCTGCGCCCCGACGTACCCGACCTGCCACTTGCTGCGGCTGTCCCAGCTCGACAACCCCCTGCGCTGAGGTGCCGCCGTGTTCCGCAAAGCCGCCATCGCAGCCATCGCGCTCATGTTCCTCGCCCCATCCGTCATCCTGCTCGGGATCGGGGCACTGATGAACCCCGCCGCCGCCAACTGCGCCACCACCACAGGCGTGGTCAACGTTGGGCCTGTGCCGGATTCGCTGACCGTGACGACGGCGAACGGTGAGACGTTCACGCTGAACCGGCAGCAGCTCACCCATGCAGCCACGATCATCGCCATCGGCAACAGCACCGACGGCGTGGGCAGGCCGGGGATCAAGGTCGCGCTCATGGCAGCGCTCACCGAGTCCACCCTGCGGATGCTGTCGAACACCGGCACCTACCCCGAGAGCGCGAACTACCCCAACGACGGCGACGGCTCAGACCATGACTCCCTGGGTCTGTTCCAGATGCGGCCGCAGTCGGGTTGGGGCACTGTCGCCGAGCTCATGGACCCGACCTATCAGGCGCGGGCGTTCTTCGGCGGGCCGACCGGCCCGAACTATCCGTCGCCGCGTGGTCTGCTCGACATTCCCGGCTGGCAGCAGATGGACCCCGGCGAAGCTGCCCAAGCCGTCGAGGTCTCTGCCTATCCGGACCGCTACCGCAACTACTCGCCGGTGGCCGACGCCATCCTCGCCGCCCTCACCACCAGCGGCACGGGTGCGATGCCCGCAGGTGGTCCGGTGGTGTCCTCGTCGCGGGTGGTGTTCCCGCTTCCCGAGGGGACCTGGGTGGCGACCTCGCCGTTCGGGATGCGCGTGCACCCGATCACCGGCGAGTACAAGCTGCACACCGGCGCGGACTTCGGAGCCGCCGATGGAACCTCGATCCTCGCCGCCGCCGACGGAACCGTGGCTGTCGCCGAGTTCACTGGCGGCTACGGCGGACTCATCGTCATCGAGCACACCATCGACGGCCACAAGATCGCAACCGCGTACGCCCACATGTGGCAGCACGGCATCCACGTAAAGAACGGCGACCAGGTACGGGCAGGGCAGCACATCGGCGACGTTGGGAGCTCGGGCTACTCGACCGGCGCGCACCTGCACTTCGAGGCCCGCCAAGGCGGCACCAACGGCGACTTCATTGACCCCGCCGCCTGGCTCAACCAGCACGGAGCCGCAAACCTCCCCGAAGCCACCGTTGGATCGCCAGCCGCGTGCCGTACGGCGGGCACCGCGGGACCGCCCACCGGCGTCGATGGTGACCCCGACCGGCTCGTCGACGATCCCACCACCGGTGGGAAGATCACCGCCCGGCTGCTGCACCTCTACCAGCAGACCCTCGCGGCGTTCCCTGACACCGGCTGGGGCTGCTACTCACCCCGCCCCGGCACCAAGTCCGAGCACCCGCTCGGGCGGGCGTGCGACATCACCTTCGGCAACCGGATCGGCCAGCGACCCAGCCCCGCCCAGCTCGACGCCGGATGGGCCGTGACGAACTGGATGAAAGACAACGCCGCGATCCTCGGCGTCGAATACCTCATCTGGCAAGGCCAAATCTGGTCCGTCAGTCGCGATGCCGACGGCTGGAGACCCTACAACGGCGGCGGCATGCACGACCCGAATGACGTGACCGGAGGCCACTGGGACCACCTCCACGTCACCGTGAAAGCAGGGTGACCACGATGGGCGTCTTTCCCGACTTCGACAGCCTCGGCGGCATAGGAGACCTCCGAGCCGTCGTCGGCGCACTCCTCACGTTCGTGCTCATCATCGCCGTGCTCATGCTGATCGTCTCAGCGATCGTGTGGGCCATCGCATCCGCCCACGGCAACTACTCCACCGCAAGCAAAGGCCGCGTCGGAGTCCTCGTCTCGGTCGGTGCTGCTGCCCTCGCCGGAGCGGGAGTGGCGTGGATGAACTGGCTCATCAACCTCGGCCAACAACTCTGATTCGCCGTCTCGACGATGCCCGCGCCCGCCATGGCGTGGGCATCGCTATCTCTCGGTTCGGGTGTTCCAGCGCACCTGTGGCGTGTACCCCGTCTGTGCATCCGCGCTGGCGGGCCGACCGCCCGCGTCAAGGAGACCTACCGTGTTCGATCTGCTCACCACTACCGTTCTGCCCGCCGTCGGCCTGGTGCCGATGGACATCAACATCGACCCCAACACCAACGGGCTGCCGGGGATCAACCAGCTGCGCACCATCGTCGGCGCGGTGATGACCATCGGCCTGATCCTCTCCGTCCTCGCGCTGATCGTCTCGGCGATCGTGTGGGGCTTCGGCGCGAACTCCAGCAACCCGCATCTCGCGTCGCGGGGGAAGATCGGCGTCCTCGTCTCCTGCGGTGCGGCGGTGATCTGCGGCGCGAGCGTGACGCTCATCAACTTCTTCTGGAACGTCGGCCAGCAAGTCTGACCCGCACCGTCGAGAGGGCTTGGTGGTTCGTAATGAGCGTCTGCGACATCCCCGTGATCTCATCGGTCTGCGATGCCGTCGGCGAAGGGGCCGCCACGCTGGTCGCGGCCCCGTTCGACTGGCTCGCCCAAGCGATGGGAGCTGCCGCGGGCTGGTTGTTCGAGGCGGTCTGGTCGGTGTTCGACACCACCACCCTCGTCGATGTCACACGGCCCGGCTACGTCAGCGTCTACAACCTGCTGTTCGGTGTCGCGGTGTTCGTGATGCTGATCTTCTTCTGCCTCCAACTCATCACCGGCCTGATCCGCCGCGACCCCACCGCCCTGACCTGCGCCGCCCTCGGCCTCGCCAAGTCCGTGCTCGGGTCGTTCGTCGTCATCACCTTGACCGCTCTCCTCTTGGAGGTGGTGGATCAGCTGTGTATCGGGATCGTCCAAGCCGCCGGGGAGACCACCGAGTCGATGGGCGACAAGATCGCTCTGCTCGCGACCGGCCTGGTCGGGATCAATATCGCTGCCCCCGGTGTCGGGGCGATCATCACGATCTTCATGGCCGGCCTCGCGATCACCGCCGCCGCCATCGTCTGGCTCTCGCTTCTCGTGCGGAAGGCGCTGCTGCTGGTCGCGATCGTGTTCGCCCCGCTCGCGTTCTCTGGTGCGTCGTGGGATGCCTCGCGGGGGTGGATTGGGAAGTGGGCGATGTTCGTCGTCGCGCTGATCTGCTCCAAGCTTGTGCTCGTCGTGATGTTCCTGGTCGCTATTACCCAGGTCTCGGCACCCATCGACGCTGACCTCGCGTCGATCAGCGACCCCATCGCCGGGATCGTGCTGATGGCGATGGCCGCGTTCGCCCCGTACCTGACGTACAAGTTCATCGCGTTCGTCGGGTTCGACATGTACCACGCAATCGGCTCCGAGCAAGACGCCAAGCACGCCCTCAACAGGCCCGTCCCCGTCCCCGGACGCGGCGCGGGCGGAGCGGAGCCGAAGACGGTGCTCGACGGTGCAAGCAACACCGGGGGTTCCGGTGGTGGCGCTGGCCGAGAGGGCGGCAGGAGCGCGCCGCCCGCGCCGAGACCCACGCCCGCATCCTCGGCCGGAAGCAGGGCGGTTGCGTCGGGTGGAGGTGCGGCCGCATCCGGTGGCGGCGCAGCCGCAGGCGGTAGTGCTGCGGCTGCTGGACCTGCCGCTGCCGTGGTCGTCGGGGCGCAGGTCGCCAAGGGAGCCGCCACTGCCGGACCGAAAGCAGGGACCGCGCTCGGCGCCCAGGGCGAGCGTGCCGCGGATGCCGCCGCCCAGACCCCGCCGCCACCGCCTACCGCTCAGACCCCAGCTGCGCCTGCACAGGTCGCGCCGCCGTCGTCGAGCACGGCACCGCCCGCGCCGAGGAGCGAGCCCACACCGCCGCCACGGGCACCGAAACCCGCACCGCCTGCGCCACGAGCGCCGAAGGAGTAGTAGATCGTGTCCACGAACCAGAACCCTCGCAGCACGGGCGATCTCGTGCCGGTGAAGTTCTCCCGCCTCACCCGCCGCGGCATCCTCCTCGGCCTCTCCCTAACCCAGCTCATCACCCTCGCCATCGGCGGAGCCACCCTGATCGTCGCGTTTTACGCCGGAGGCGGGATGCTGCTCGCCTACACCGCACCTGTCTGGGTGCTCTCGGCCGCGCTGACCTGGATACCCATTGCAGGCCGACCCATCGTCGAATGGCTGCCGGTGACGTGCTGGTGGCTATGGCGCACCACCGGCGGGCAACTGCTCTACCGGCGCAGAATCGTTGTCCCGCGTCCTGTCGGGACCCTCGCGTTGCCCGGCGACATGGCACGACTGCGGGAGTTCGACGACCCCGACACCGGTGCCGGGATGATCCACGACCCCCACGCCGCCACGTTGACCGTGGTGTGCGAAGTCACCCATCCCGCGTTCGTGCTCCTCGACCCCGGTGAACAGGAACGCCGCGTCACCTCCTGGGGCCGCGTCCTCGCCACCGTGTGCCGATCCGGCCGCGTCGCCACGCTTCAGGTGTTGGAGCGGACTCTGCCGGACTCCGGTACCGGGCTTGCCGAGTGGTGGGCCGCCCACGGCACCCCCGACGGGTCATGGGCCGCTGACACCTACGCCGAGCTGATCGAACGCGCCGGACCCGCAGGCGAACGCCACGCCACCACGCTGTCTCTCTCCTTGGATATGAAGGCGGCGGCACGGCAGATCAGAACGGCCGGCGGCGGCATCCGAGGTGCGGCGAACGTGCTGCGTCAGGAGATGAACACGCTCGTCGCCGCGCTCCGCTCCGCCGACCTCGCACCCTCGGGCTGGCTCACCCCAGGACAGATCGCGGTCATGCTGCGCTCGGCCTACGACCCCGCCATCGCCGCCACGCTGGAACGCCATGGCCAGCTCGGCCAGTCGCTGGCCACAGCGGGACCGGTTGCGGTCACCGAAACCTGGGGACGGTTGCGCACCGACTCCGCCCACCACGCGGTGCTGTGGGTAAGCGAATGGCCCCGGTCGCTGGTGTATCCGGGGTTCTTGTCGCCAGTGCTGCTGTCCACCGGTATCCAGCGGTCGTTCTCGCTGATCTGCACCCCGATGCGCTCTGACCAAGCCGCCCGGGATATCCGCAAGAAGAAGGTCGAGCACATCTCCGACCAAGCCCAACGGGCGAGGATCGGCCAGATCGAGGACGCCTCGCAAACAGCCGAGTACCACGACGTTCTCCAACAAGAAGCCGACCTCACCGCCGGCCACGGCATCCTCCGCTACACCGGCCTGATCGCCGTCTCAGCACCGAACGCCGAGGAACTCGACGCCGGCGTCGCCGCGATCGAGCAAGCCGCGATCCAAGCGTCGTGCGAAACCCGCCTCCTCGTTGGACAGCAGGCCGCCGCGTTCACGGCTGCTGCGTTGCCGCTATGTCGCAAGGTGTAGATCCGCCCCGGAACCAGTGCTCGCAGGAAGGCGAGTACTCGCAGCTGTCAGTCGCCGTAGGTCTTCCGCCAGTAGTCCGCCAAGTTCCGCTCAATCTTGGACTTGATGGCATACAACTCGGTTCGCATGACCTTCTCATCCGCCGAGAGGTTCTTGCCCGCGTCGACCTTCGCTTCGATTCGGTCGAGCACATCACTGAGAGCCTCCAAACTGATGCTCGCGGCTGCGTCGTATCCTTCAAGAACAGTGCTTAGGTGCCGGTTCCGCCGTCCGGTCTCAATCGCGTCGATCATCGACTCGCCCCAGCTCGTCATCTGGCACCTCCCTGTAGTCCTTCGCACCATCATCTCATTGCGCTTGTTGGGTGCAGTTTTCTGTAGTCGTGCTGCGAGGCGGCGTCAACCCGCTTTTGCAAGGCCACGAACCGGCGCGGGCCGGAGTGCGCACCTCCTTGGCACGAGATGCTCAGGAGGTCACTCATGCCCACGTTCTTTGACTCGACTGCCGACGCTGCGGAGGCGTCCGAGGCGCTGCGGGGTCTCGCTCATGCGAGCCGCACGTTCGACCAGCCTGCTTAGATGTATGGGGTGATCGGTGACCTGTCTTCGGGGATGCGGTCGCTGCGCCAGGTGTTGGAACAGCTCGCCGACGTGCACGAGCGGAAGGCCGCGCACGCGTTCAACGACGACGGCGACCACGCAGCCGGAGTCCGGGACGCTCTCACCACGGCCGAGGAGCTGCGCCGGTCGGCGCGTGTGGTGGATCAGGCCTACGACCGACTCGCGGAAGGTTTCGTTGCGGCGGGGCGGATCGCCTGGCACCCCGAACCCGCCGTCGAAGAGACCGTGCCGTCGCGGTGGATCAACGTGGTGTTCCTTCAAGGCGACGAGGCCGACCGTCCGTTGCGCATCCTCGGCGAGCTGGGGCATGTCGATGCGGTGGACTACCTCGCGCAGTGGGACTACGGCGAGGAGACAACGCAGGCGTTGGAGAACGGGTACGTCTACGACGAGCCCGGCGAGGGCACCAACGATCGGGTAATGATGTCCGGCGACTACGCCCTGGTCGTCAACCCGCACGTCGGGTACGTGTCCCTGTTGCGCCGTCACCCCGAACCCGACGCGAGCGTCGAAGCGATCGATGAGCCGTCGCCGACACGGGACGGGTCGGAGCTGCTGGTCTCGTACTCCTCGCCGGGTGCTCCGAAGCGACGTGACGTGCCGTCGCCGAAGCAGGGGCGGTCGTGGTTCGAGCCCGCCAAGATCACCGCGGTCCGGGAGTCGCGAGGGCTGGGATTGTGAACCAGGATCGCGAGCGGTTGCACACGGCCGTGCTGGTCGCGCCGTCGAAGGAACGCCGCAAGCTTCGCAAACAGCGCCGCCGCGCCGAAGCACGCCTCCACGCCGAGCAACGCAAGACCGAACTCGCCACCGCGAAAGCACGGGCCGAGGCGGAGCGGGCGGAGCGACGCGCCACGATCTACTTGCCAAAGAGCGGCGAGGCGCGTGCGGCGCAGCTCAGGACGCCGGGTCGGTTCCGGCTCCCGCGTCACCAGGACACCTCCGCGACCTTGGCGGGGGCGTATCCGTTCGTCGCCGAAGGCGGCCTCGGCGCGGATGGGGTGTTCGTCGGGCAAGACCTCTACTCCGGGGGCTCGTTCGTCTACGACCCGTGGGTGCTGTACGCGCGCGGCATCATCACCGCCCCGAACGTGGTGCTGGCCGGGATCGTCGGCTCCGGCAAGTCCGCTCTTGCGAAGTCCCTCTACACAAGGTCGTTGCCGTTCGGGCGGCGCGTGTATGTACCCGGTGATCCGAAGGGTGAGCACACCGCTGTCGCCAACGCTGTCGGTGGCCGGGCCATCGTCCTGGGCCATGGACTCAACACCCGACTGAACCCTCTCGACGAGGGTCATCGCCCGTCCGGGTTGTCGGATGAGCAGTGGGCCTCCACCGTCGCCGCACGACGCCGCGACCTGATCGGCGCGCTCGCTGAGACGGTGCTGGCGCGGGGGTTGTCGCCGTTGGAGCACACCGCGATCGACTTGGCGTTGACGCAGACGGTGCGGGAGAACGAGGTGCCGATCCTGCCGATGGTCGTTGACCGCATCCTCAACCCCAGCACCGACACCGACGGACGCCTCGCAGAAGACGGCCGGCTCGTCGGCCACGCACTGCGGCGTCTCGTCGCAGGCGACCTCGCGGGACTGTTCGATGGCCCCTCGACGGTGACGTTCGACCCCAGCCTGCCGATGATCTCCCTCGACCTGTCACGGGTGACGGAGAACTCGACGCTCATCAGCGTGTTGATGACGTGCTCGTCGGCGTGGATGGAATCGGCCCTGCTGGACCCGAATGGTGGGCAGCGGTGGGTGATCTACGACGAGGCCTGGCGGCTCATGTCCCACCCCGCGCTGCTGCGACGGATGGACGCGCACTGGCGACTGGCCCGGCATTACGGGATCGCGAACATGCTGATCTTTCACAAGCTCACCGACCTCGACAACGTCGGCGACCAAGGCTCCGCCATGCGCTCACTCGCCAACTCGTTGCTGGCGAATGCGGAGACGCGGATCGTGTACCGGCAGGAATCCGACCAGCTCGGACCCACCGCCCAAGCACTCGGCCTGACCGGCACCGAGCAGCAACTCTTGCCGAACCTCGGCGTCGGCCAAGGCTTGTGGCGGATAAAGGCCAGGAGCTTCGTGACCCAGCACCAGCTCCACCCCGCCGAGCTCGCGCTGTTCGATACCAGCTCTCGCGCGGCTGGGGGTCACCGATGAACCTCTCACGCCCACACCACTCCGGCGACCGGGAACCTGAGGTGCCTGTCGATCTGCCGCATGTGGTCGTCACCGTCGCCGCGGACGGCACTCTCACCGCAGCCGTCGACGGCTACGCCCACCCGCAACCTGCTTCAGGGGTGTGGACTCGGGCGACGTTCGGACCGCTGATGGACGAGATCACGAAGGACCGCACCGTCTCGGTCAGGGTCGAGGTCCGCGAGTGCGACGGCGGCGTGTTCACCGACATCATCCACGCCCGCAAACCAACCCCGCCCGCACGAGCGGCCGAGCAGGCACCGGTGCCGGGCACGCGGCGCGGTCGCCGAGCCGCCGCACCGCGAGCAGCGCGGCTCATGGAGGTTGAGGGCGAGGGTTTCGTGCCGGGTGAGGATGTCGCCGTCGCGGTCATCGTGAGCCACACCGACGCCGCCGGAACCGGCACCGCTCGGGCGCTGGTCGATCTCGACGACCTCACGCCCGACGCGACGGGCGAGGTAATCCTGTTCGGGCGCATCTCGGGCATGACCGCGATTCGGCGGCTGCAATGAACCCGAGACAGGGCGGGAGCATGGGTGACGAACTCACCAACGCCGCCCTCATCGCGCTGATCGGAGCCTTCGGCCTCGCGCTCATCCTGCGCGGTGCCGGATCGGTCGCCGCGTTCCTCTCCGGCACACCCCAACCAATCGCGGGACCGGCGTCGGGGCTTGGCGTGTTGTTCAACCCCGCTGACCCCGCTGGGGCGCTCGGCGCGGAAGGTCTCAGCCCGGTCGTCTACTGGATCGTCACGACCCTGTTGCTCGCTGCGCTCGTCGTCGGGGCTGCGTGGGTGTGGATGCTGCTGCGCCGCCACAGCCGGAAGATCGGGACCGACCCGCACCGCCTCGCCGGGATCGCTACCACGCACGAGGTCAAGACCACGGCATCCGCGAAGGCACTCCTGCGCCGCGCTGGAACGCTCCGCCCGACCTTGACCACGCCGACCCCGGCAGATGTCGGCTACCTGCTCGGTTCGAGCCGTGGCACGGGGGTGTGGGCGTCGGTGGAGGACTCGATCCTGCTGATCGGCCCGCCCCGCTCGGGCAAGACCTTGCATGTCGTCGTCAACGCGATCCTCGACGCACCCGGCGCGGTCGTCACCACCTCAACCAGACCGGAGAACCTCACCGCCACGCTACGCGCTCGTCGTCGCACGGGTGGGCCGGTCGCGGTGTTCGACCCGCAACACCTGGCTGAGGGCATCCCCGCCGGGCTGCGCTGGTCGCCCGTGCGCGGGTGCGAGGACCCGCTCACCGCGATGATCCGCGCCAACGGACTCGCCGCCGCCACCGGCCTCTCCTCGGGAGGTGTCGAGTCCGGCGGGTTCTGGGAAGGCAAAACCCGCACCGCGCTCCAAGCACTGCTCCACGCCGCCGCCCTCGACGGCAGACCACCCGCTGAGCTGTTCCGGTGGACCCTCGACCCCAGCGCCGCCGCCGAAGCCGTCGCCATCCTGAACTCCAGCCCGAGCGCCGCGATGGGGTGGGGCGACTCCCTCGGCGCGATGATCGACGCCGACCCCAAGACCCGCGACAGCATCTGGCAAGGCGTCTCCCTCGCCCTCGCAGCCCTCGCCGACCCCCGCGTACTCGATGCCGTCACACCCGGCCCGCATGAACAGTTCGACCCCGAAACCTTCCTCACCCAACGAGGCACCCTCTACCTGCTCGCCACCGGAGCCGGGGCCGGCGCATCCGCAGCGCTTGTCGCGGCGTTCATGGAAGACCTCATCGAAACCGCCCGCCGCCTCGCCGCCTGCTCACCCGGAGCCCGACTCGACCCGCCGTTACTGCTGGCGCTCGACGAGATCGGCAACCTCGCACCCCTACCGTCGTTGCCGATGCTGATGGCCGAAGGCGGCGGCACCGGGATCACGACCATGCCCGTCTTGCAGTCCCTCGCCCAAGCCCGAGACCGGTGGAGCGAGAACCAGGCCAGCGCGATCTGGGACGCCAGCATCGTCAAGATCATCCTCGGCGGCGCATCCAGCAGCCGCGACCTCCAAGACCTCTCCACCCTGATCGGCGAACGCGACGAATACACAGACTCGGTGACCCTCGGCGACCGCGGCACCCGCTCGAACCAGCGCTCTGTGCGGCGGGTTCCAATCCTGCCGCCCGACCGCATCCGCACCCTGCCCTTCGGCACCGGGATCACACTGCTGCGCTCCGCACCACCCATCGTCACCGACCTACGAGCCTGGCCCAGCCGCCCCGACGCTGCCCAGCTCCGCAGCGACCGCACCGAACTCGAAGCCCTCCTGCGCCGCCCCGCACCCTGACGCCACGGTCTGGGCGCCGGAAGCGCACCTGCCTGATACAGCGGCCACAACGAGCTGGCCGCCTGAGATCAGGAGGAAAGGCTCATGGCCATTCGCACTCATCAGTCCATTTCAGGCTTCGTCGCCTCGGAGCCGCAGCTGAGCTACACCGAACGCGGGGATGCGCGGCTCTACATGAAGGTCGGCATCGAGCACTACCGCAAGGAGCCCGACAACACCTTTACGCAGTTGGAGACCACCTTCCACGACCTCATCGCATATCGCGGGGCCGCCGAGCAGGGGGCCGAGCGGATCGCCAAGGGCGACAACATCATCGCCGACGGCCGTGTGAGGGAGTACTCCTACGAGCGCAACGGACAGCGCTACGAAGGTGAAGAGTTCATCGCAACTCGCATCGGCCACGACCTGGCGCGCACGCGCTACGAGGTAGATCGAACCGAGCGCAGCTCTGGCCGAGATGGCGCAGCATTCGCCGCGCCACAGCGTCCCGCACCGTCGAACGCCGCGACCATCGGAATGTGAGCGGCGAAGCCATGACTGACTCGTTCGGCCCCGAACACGATGACCTGCCGCCTGAGGCAGAACCGCGGTCGCCTCGGTTCGATACTCCTGAGCCGCCGCACCCGGTCAACTGGAATCTGCTCACGGCCAATGATCTCGAAGCGGAGCTGCTCGAACTCAACCGCTGGGTGGATTGGCTTCGCCACACCTACGGCCTTCCGGCCAGTGTCGTGCCGCCGTACTGGCATCGGCACCCCGAACTCCTCTGGGAGCTGTCCGCCCTGCACCTGCACTGGTTGTCCGCCTACGACCCCGAGCAGGACGGCTCAGCACCCCTCGGGTGGCACCGCGACTTCGCAGACGCACGCGCCCGACTTCGAGACTGGGTCGCGGCGTGCGGCACACGCCTCGACAGGGACCGCCCAACCCGCCAGACGAGCTGGCCCGGCGAAGACCCTGCTGCGCCCGTCGAGGACTCACCCATCACGGATCGCGACGAAGACTTCGTACGGTTCGTTCTCGATCAGGTCGTAGCGCGCCAGGAGGCCGAAGACGCCTTCTTCGCGGCCTTCGACCCGGACACCGGCGAGGTGTAAGTCATGGCGCGGCGGTACACGCGAAAGACGGGCCAGCGCCAGCAGAGCGAGCGCGAGCTGACGATCCGCGCCGACTTCCACGAACCGCCCGACCTCGACAAGCTGAGCGAGCTGCTCATCCGTATCGCGCTCCAGCGGTCGGGGTCGTGGCACTCGGGCGGATCGACCACACCGAAGCGTCCCCGTGCCTCGGTGGAGCCTTCGTCGTAGAATGTATGTATCCGTCGCGGATGGCGGATGTTGTGGTCCTAGTGCTTCGTCCTTGCGGCGAGGCAAAGCGAACGTGGCCGACTCGGCCTAGTCCTACAGCCTTCGGGCTCTTCTCACGATCAACATCCGCCGTCACATCAGTCCGCGTCGGCAGGACCAGTGACTGTGGAGAAGAGCCATGACGACCACCAACGCGAGCCGCGCCGCGATAGACAGCCTCGTTGCCCCGACCCCCTTCGTTGGGGCGATCGCCGTGTCGTACCTGCGAGTCTCAACGAAGGAGCAGGCGGAGAAGGGCGGCAACGCTGAGGGCTTCTCGATTCCGGCCCAGCGGGAGGCGAACCAGCGCAAGGCCGACCAGCTCGGCGCGACCATTGTCGAGGAGTTCGTCGACGCGGGCGAATCCGCTCGCAAGGCCGACCGGCCAGAGCTGATGCGGATGATTCAGTACGTCACGAAGTACAAGACGAACTACTGCATTGTCCACAAGGTTGACCGGCTGGCTCGCAACCGCGCCGACGACGTGACCATCCACCTGGCACTCAAGGACGCCGGGGTGACGCTGGTGTCGGCGACCGAAAACATCGACGAGACGCCCTCGGGGATGCTGCTGCACGGCATCATGTCGTCGATCGCCGAGTTCTACTCGCGCAACCTGGCCACCGAGGTCGTCAAAGGCCTGTCCCAGAAGGCCGCCCAGGGCGGGACTGTGTCGAAGGCACCCATCGGCTACCGCAACATTGGGGTGCGCGACGAGTTCGGTCGCGAGGTTCGCACCGTCGAACTGGACGAGGAGCGGGCACCGCTGGTTCGGTGGGCCTTCCAGCGGTTCGCGTCAGGCGACTGGACGACGAGCCAACTCCACCACGAGCTGGTGGCACGCGGCCTGACGACCGCACCTTCGCCGCGCCGTCCTTCTCGGCCAATCGGCAAGTCGTCGGTGCATCGGATGCTCACGAACCCGTACTACAAGGGCTGCGTCCGCTATCAAGGGGTCACCTTCGCCGGAGCACACGAAGCACTCGTCCCGAACGAGGTGTGGGATCAAGTGCAGACCGTGCTCGGCACTCACCGATCAGCGGCGGACGCGACGCAGGTACACGAGCACTACCTCAAAGGAACGGTGTTCTGCGGGCAGTGCGGCTCCCGACTGATCGTCTGCAACGCGAAGAGCAGCCAGGGCACGATCTATCCGTACTTCGTCTGCGGCAGCAGGCACGGCGGCAGAGGCGACTGCACCCGCCAAGCGATGCTCATCGAGCACGTCGAGCGGCTCGTCGAGCAGTTCTACGATCACGTCCAGATCAGCGCGGAGACCAAGCTCGCGCTCTCGTCCATGCTGCACGCACGGTTCGACGAGATGATGTCCGAGGGTGCCGCGGAACTCGCGGCCCTCGCCACGCGTCGGACCCAGCTCGAAGACGAGCAGGAAAAGCTGCTCCGTGCTCACTACGCGGGAGCGGTCCCGTTGGAGCTGCTCAAGCGGGAGCAGGATCGGATCACGGCATCGCTGGAGACGATCCAGAACCGGATCGACGCCCACCACGGCGAGTACGCCTTCGCCCGCGCGAACCTCGATGACTCGCTGACCCTGCTGTCGAACGCGGCCGACATCTACAAGACAGCCGACGACGCGAACCGCCGGCTGTGCGACCAGGCGCTGTTCAAGGCGATCTACGTCGATGAGGACAACGACGTTCGGGTCGGCTACAAGACGCCGTACGACGGGCTGAGCATCGAAGGCTTGCAGGCCGACGCCCTTACCTGGGCCGCCGAGGCAAGAAAGCTGGGCCAGGCCCGAACCTCGACCAAGGGCGGTCCCTTGGTCGAAAGTTCAAACCTGACCCATTTGGGGTGGCTGACGGGGATTGAACCCGCGACCTCTTGGACCACAACCAAGCGCTCTGCCGACTGAGCTACAGCCACCATGTGCGAGATGATCGCAACGAGTCGGTACTTTATCGGCTCGTGTGCGCGGGCACCAATCCACGCCCCGTGCACTCGGTCACGTCTCCGGCTGCTGCTGGTGCGGTGCGACCGACCCGCCTCGCCGGCCCCTGCGCTCCCGGCCCGTTCAGGCTTGAGCGGGGCGCCCAGTGGGGGAGGCCGCCACCACAGCAGCAGCTTCCTTGCACTCCAGTGAGCTTGGCCCCTCCCCGGCGGGGAAGAGCACCGAGCGGTAGTAGCGCAACTCGTCAATGGACTCCAGGATGTCTGCCAGGGCCCGGTGGCCCCCCTGCTTCTTAGGGGCGTGGAAGAAGGTGCGCGGATACCAATGCTTGGCCAACTCCTTGATTGAGGACACGTCCACCACCCGGTAGTGGAGGTAGTCGACCAGCTCGGGCATGTCCCGGGCCAGGAAGGCCTTGTCGGTGCCCACGGAGTTCCCAGCCAGCTGTGCGGTGTGCGCCTCAGGCACCAGCGAGGTCACGTACTCCATAACAGTCGCCTGAGCCTTCTCCATGGACAAACCAGCCTGGAGGTCGGCGAGCAGCCCGGAGGAGGTGTGCATCTGCCGCACGAAGTCGCTCATGCGCTCCAGGGCTTCGGCGGGGGGCTTAATGAGCAGGTCAATGCCCTCGGCCAGGGGCTTGAGCTCGTAGTCGGTGATGACGATGGCGACCTCAATCAGTGCGTCAGCCCTCAGATCCAGGCCAGTCATCTCACAATCGATCCACACCAGAGGGTCAGTGGTTGTTATCTGTCTGCTCACGGTCGTCACTGTAGTGCCCGAGCAGTCTCTCCGCCGTGAGCCCGACAGGTACCAGGCGCCTGGAGGACTAACGGCGGAGGTGAGGGTTTCCGCCACGGGGTCGGCGAGTCTAGGACGGTAAGGTGGAGGCGCATGGCTTGAGGGGCCGTTCTTGCCGCGGGGCCGGCGGGAACGGGGCAAAGTGCGCAAAGTGCGGCGACCGATTGGCGCTAGAGCTCCCGTGCGTCGTCTACGATCACAGGCAGCAGCCCGCTTTCCCACTCCTACTTCCCCTTGCGTGACGTGGTTGCCGAGGGCGACACTCTGGGCCTGGTCATGGACTATGTTGACGGAGGGGACCTGGCCGGGCTGATCCGCGAGCGCGGCGCCCATGAACCCGCCGGGGTGGCCTGGCTCGGCACCTGCATCGCCTCAGGCCTTGAAGCCATCCACACCGCGGGCGTTGTCCACCGTGACATTAAGCCGGCCAACGTCCTCATTGATGCCTCGACCACCCCGGGCACCCCCAAGGTGGCGGACTTTGGTGTGGCCCGGATCTGCGACGCCACGGCGGCGACCCGTTCCGCCATTGGTGCGGGCACGCCCCTGTACATGGCCCCCGAGGTGGCCGACGGCGCGGCGGCGAGTCCGGCGATGGACGTCTATTCCCTTGGCGCGGTGCTCTACGAGCTGTCTTGTGGCGTCCCCCCGTTCGTGGGCGCGCCCAGCTACCTGCTCAAAGCCCACGCCCAGATGCAGCCCGGCCGGCCCGAAGGGATCCCCGGCCCGCTGTGGGCGCTCATTGCCGCCATGTTGGAGAAGAATCCCGCAGCTCGTCCCCAGATCAGCCAGGTCCGTGAGGCGCTTAGCGCCATGGTGCAGTCCCTTGGCGGTCTGCCGGCCGCCCCCACCCTGACCGACCCGCCCCCGGCGACCCCACTGGCGGCCTGGGCCAGTGGCGGGACCATTGTCGCCGGCGCAGGAGGCAGCCCGACGGCGGCCGTGAGCGCCGCCTCCGGTGCCACCGGCGGCTTTACGCCCATCGGTCCCGCCCAAGTCGATGCGGCGGCCAATGCGCCCGAAACTGGCAAGAAAGGAAAGAAGAAGAGCCGCAAGGGACTGGTGGCCGTGCTCGTCATCCTCCTTGTCGTGGCGCTGGCCGGCGGTGGCTTCGCCGTCTGGCACTACCTCGACCGCAATGAGCCGGCAACCCCGCCCCCTGTCGCGGGGGAGACCACGCCGCCGGCGGCGCCAACCCCAAGCGCCACCCCCACGCCCAGTGCGACACCAACACCCAGCACGACCCCCACGGCAATGACGAGCATGCCCAATTTGGTGGGCATGACCCAGGCCGAGGCGGAGAAGGCATTGCCCGACTCGGTTAAGGTCACCGTGGTCAAGCAGGCGGCCAAGAACGGTGAGAAGACGGGCACAGTGATCTCTACCGACCCGGCCGCCGGCTCCGCACTGCCGAGCGAGGTCACCCTCACCGTGGCCGCTGCAATGGCCACCATCTACCTCTCCGACCTCAAGACTGTGACGGGGCGCGAAGGCGAGACTGGTGCCGCCATGGTCAATGGCCAGAGTATGGCCCACTCCAACTCCTACCACTTGCGTTTTACCCCCTCGAAGAAGGACGAGTGGAACCTGGGGCGCCACTTCACCGAGCTGGTCGGTACTCTGGGGATGGGGGACAACAGTAAGGACGCCGACGCCACCTTCACCGTGGACTTCTACGCCGACCAGGTCCTGGTCCATACCGAGACCATCGCTTTTGGCGAGTTCAAGGACGTTAGCATTGACATGACCAATGTGCTGCGCCTCAAAATCGTGGTCACCCGCACCGACGGCAATAGCGGAGATATGTCCAGCACCTTGGTTCTGGGTGACTTCGCCCTCCAGGGCGACCCCAACGAGGTGCCTGACATCTCCAAGCTCAACAATGAGAATTGAGGCCCGCGGTGGCGGGGGCGGCGGCAGTCGCCCCCGCCACCGCCCTCTCCGGTAGATTGGCGGTGGCCGCGCCTCCTGGTGGGGCTTGTCCATAATCCCCACTGTCGGAGCAGCCATGCCAGCCACGACCGGACCTCGCCCACTGGGCAGCAACTACATCCTCGATGAGTGCATTGGGGCCGGCGCCCAAGGGACCGTCTGGCGGGGCCGGCGCCTGGCCCACGGCCACCGGAGCGAGCAGGTCCTCGCCTTCAAACTCCTGCGCTCCGAACTCATTGACGATCCGGGTGTGGTGGAGCGCTTCATTAAAGAGCGCTCCACCCTCATGCGGGTGCGTTCACCCCACGTGGTGGGGATCCAGGACCTCGTCATTGAGGGTGCCACCTTCGGGATTGTCATGGACTACGTCTCTGGTGGTGACCTGCGCGGGCTTCTGCGCGATGCCGGGGTCCTGGCGCCCGGCGACGTTGCCGGTATAGGGGCCAAGGTGGCTGCCGGGCTGGCTGCCGTCCACGAGGCGGGCGTGGTTCACCGCGACGTCAAGCCCGCCAACGTCCTCCTGGAGGCCACCGCCCCCGGTGCCTTGGGGGAGCCCAGGCTCGCGGACTTCGGGGTGGCCCGCATTTGCGACACGGTCGCCACCCGCGCCACCGGCTCGGTGGGCACACCGGTCTATATCGCCCCGGAGATCGTCGCCGGCCAGGAACCCACACCGGCGACCGACATCTACTCCCTGGGTATCGTCTTGTACGAGATGTCCTGTGGCACTCCTCCCTTCCTGGGGCAGATCGCCAGCTTGCTCAGCCAGCACATCCGCCGCGACCCGGGCCGCCCCACCGGCATTCCCGACCCCTTATGGGACCTGATTGCGCAGATGCTCGCCAAGCAGCCCGACGCCAGGCCCAGCGCCCCCCAGGTCGCGGCAAGGCTGGGCGCCATGGCCCCCGCGCTCACCGGCATAGTGCCGGCTCCCGCGCTCACCTCCCCACCACGGTCACGGCCCGCCGCCCAGCCTTACACATGGGACGAGGACGAGGCGCCCGCCCCGCAGGACACCCCGCCCACCCCTGAGACCCAGGGCACGGCCCCCCTAGAGCCCGGCGGGGCGCCTGCGTCAGGGGCGCCCACCAGGACTGAGGCGATGAACGACAGGGCGGGTGAAGTCTCCGCCACCCGGGTCTACCAGGGTCCCGACGGTGCACAGGCTCCCAATCCGCCCATGTGGACCGTGGTTGACCCGCGGGCCGCCAACTCTCCCGCCCCGGATCCGGCTACGGTCGCCTATGGCTCCATAGCCCCGCCAGGGCCTGGGTCGAGGGCCCACCACGCCTCGGTCCCCTCGCCGGTGACCCAGTACTCCGCCCCCGGTGGCTCATCACCCGCCCACCCGGCCGCCCCTGGGCCCAGTGGCCCGGTGCGGCCGGCCGGCCGCGGGCGCCGGGGTCGCAGGCGCCGCTGGTGGGTTGTTGTCGTCGTCCTGGTCACTGTGGTCGCGGTCGCTGCGGCAGGCACCTGGTGGTGGCTGGGCCGCTCGGGGGCGCAGGCCTACCAGGGCTGGCCCGCGGCTCTTCCCAGTGGGAACTCGGTCAGGGAGGACCAGCGCTTCCCTGACGTCTCCGAGTTCGCCCTCTCCGAGGACGGCAGCCTGCTGGTCGTGAGCTCGTCGTCGACCATATCCCTCTACGACCTCACCAATGTGGGCAGTGCGCCGGTATGGACTGGTGAATGCGACGACAGTGGGTTCTGGGACTCTTCAACCGTCCTGTGCACCGGCGACACGGACCTGCTCATCTCCTCCACTGGCTCCACCTCCCGCCCTAACGGGCCAATTGACCTCAACCTCCAGGGCACGACCTCGGACATGAGCATCCTCATTGACGACTCCTCCAGTGGTGCCCTGGTGGCTCTCGGCGGGCACCAGGAGGCCTGGCGCCTCTACGGCAAGTACAAGGCCGCCCGCGCCGCTAACGGCTTCGTCGTGGCCTACGAGGACGAGCGCGACGTCATCCAGGTGATCTCAGCGGCCAGTGGCGCCATCCTGGCCGAGCAGGACGGGTACACGGGCGACTTCAAGGACGATCAGCACCCCGGGGGCTTCGGCATTGACGCGGGTACGGAGGCCTTCTACCAGGTCACCGGCTCCGGTGTGGTGGTCTACAACGCGGACGGCACCGAATACGGACGCGCCGGGGCCCTGCCCGCCGGCACCGACATGTCGCACGCTTGGATCTCCGGGGCCCCCATGAGCGCAGAACGTCTCCTAGCCGCCTTCAACGCGGTCGCCGACGGCCTGCAGGTCTACGGGGTCAAGGATTCCGCCATCGTCACCACCGACGCCACGGCGTGCACCATCGCCGTCGGCGGCGTCACCCTGGCTATTCCAAAGCGCTCCAAAGGCGAGGTCTGCCGTACCAATGCCCTGGGCCTGGTGGACAGGGACGACGCCGTACTGGTGCAGGTGGGCCAGTACAGCTCCTCCTCTGGAGCCACAGGGGACTCCGTGGGGGCCTACTCCCGCAAGGACGGCTCCGCACTGTGGCAGGCCACCGGTGAGTACGTCGGTGTTGTCGCCCCGGCCGCCGGTCAGAGGGACAGCAGGCTCCTGGTCCGCCAGGGCGGGGATGATGGCGACCTGGTGGTGCTGCGCGTGGTCAAGAGCGGTTGAGGCCGGGCAACAGCCGCAACCCGCGCCGGTCGCCCCAGGCTGACATGTCATACGTCATATCACACTTCACGGGGCACATGTGGTGGGGGGCCGCGCAGGTATTTGATTTGCGCGGACCCCCACCACATGTGCCCCGTGCCCGGTTAGCGGCGGCCGCGCTGTGCCAGACCCGCGTAGCACATGATCACGAAGAGCGCACCGAGCGCGATCAGGAAGCCCAGGTCGGTGAGCCACTGCCCACTGGTGTGCTTCCACAGGGCGTCATCACGAGTTGGCAGGATGTCGAGCATGGCAATGGTGGAGGAGGCCATGGCATAGCCCCAGCGCGCCGGCATGAACCAGGAAAGCTGTTCGAAGACCGCACGCCCCGCAACGGGAATAATGCCGCCGGCCAGTACCAGCTGAGCCATAATAGTGACCACCAGCACCGGCATGACCTGCTCGGAGGAGGACACGAAGGCGGAGATTGCCAGGCCCAGTAGACCCGAAACAAAAGCGGTGACCAGGCAGCACACCGCCAGTTCGAAGCCCGAATTCCCCAGGAGTACAGCCTCGGAGGGGGCGTCGTTGAGGGCCAGCGCAATCCCGACCATAATGGAGGTCTGGACAATGCTAATGAGACTGAGCACCAGGACCTTCGACCACAGATAGGCCGAGGGCCGCAGCCCCACCGCTTTTTCACGCAGGAAGATATCCCGCTCCCCGACCAGCTCGCGGATCGTGGAGGCCATACCGGCGAAGGCCGCCCCGGTAATGAGAATGACCAGCAGCTCCAGGGACTGTGTCAAGCGCACGCCCTCGGCGGTCGGGTCCGTGATCTTCGCGAAACCGGTATTGCCTTCGATCGCCTTGGTGAGCAGTCCCATAATGATCGGCAGGAGCAACATGAACGCCAGATAGGAGCGGTCAGCGGCCACAATGCGCAGGTGGCGGCGCACTAGCGTTGAGACCTGCCTGGCGGCGGACTGTTTAGGCTTTTGCTGGGGGGTGGCTATGGGCGAACGCGTGGTCACCGTCTTGCCGCTGCCGCGCCGGGTCGACGGAACCGTGGCCTCCAGGTGCTGACGCAGCTCAGGGGTGTGGTTGCGGATGAGGGCGTAGACGTCGGCGAAGCCGTCAATGGCCGGCGGGTCGGGCAGGGTCCCCTTGGGGGCGTGCAGCAGGAGCTGGCCGCGGCCGGCGATCTCGGTCAGGCGCTCGCGGAAGTAGGGCAACACCTGACGCGGCGCCCCGTAGTAGACGGGCTTTCCGCCTGCCGCCAGGATGAGGACCTTGTCGGCTCGGTCAATATGGTTCTCATTGTGGGTGACCACCACCACGGTGCGCCCCGTGTCCCCGGGGCGCGTGCCGTGCGCCAGGGAGGCCAGCAGATCCATAACGTCGCGGTCCAGCTGGGGGTCCAGGCCCGAGGTCGGCTCATCCAGGAAAAGAAGACTGGGACGGGTGAGCAGCTCAATGGCGGTGGACACGCGCTTGCGCTGGCCGCCGGAGAGCTTCTTGACGCGCTTGTCCACATGCTGGGTCAAGTCGAGATCCTCCAGGACCTCGGCAATGCGAGCCCGGCGCTCCTTCTTGGACACATCCTTGGCGAAGCGCAGCTCGGCGGCGTATTCCAGTGTCTGGCGCACAGTTAGCGCCGAGTGGATGACGTCGTTCTGCGGGACCACGCCGATCTTGTTGCGCATGACCGGGTAGTGCTCGTAAACGTCGAGGCCGTCGAAAAGGACCTGGCCCTCCTGCGCCTTCTGCTCCCCGGTAAGGGCCTTGAGCAGAGTGGACTTTCCGGCGCCAGAGGGGCCCACGACGGCCAGCAGTTCATTGCCCGGCAGGGAGAAGGAGATGCCGTCCAGGAGCTTGAGCTTGCCATTGTTAACGGTAAAGGTCAGGTCCTTACCGACCAGTTCCCCGCCCGTGCCGGCGGAGACCTGGACCTCGCACAGGCCGTCCGGGCTGATCGCCACAAAGGTTGAACCCATGCCTACGACCACGGGCTGGGTGACCTGTACGCTGGGCACCCTTTGTCCGGCCAGGTAGATGCCGTTGGTTGATCCCAGGTCGGTGACCACAATGCCCTGGGGTGTCAGGTCAATGCGCGCGTGGTGCTTGGAAATCAGCGGGTCGTCAATGACCAGGGCATTGTCGGGGGCGCGCCCGATTGTGCCCGAACTGGTAATGCGGAAGGCCTGGAGGGTTTGACGCACTGTTGCCACAGACCCAGTGGGAGCCATGACCCGGTGCCCGCCCCCGCTGCCCGCAGCCGACATGGCTGACGGCCCCGAGGGCCCTGAGGGCCCGGAGGGGGAGCGGGGCTGGGGGCTGGGGGCCGCCGGGGGGCCTCCCGAGGCCTGCGGGCTCATGGCGCCGCGCCCCTGCGCGCCTGCTGGTGCGCCGTAACCGGCGGTCGTGGGGGAGGAGCCGACGATCCCGGCGTTGGCCGGCACTCCAGGTGTGGAGGGGGTGTAAGAGGCCGTGGTCGGGGAACTGCCCGAGGTGGCTGGCGGAGCGGGGGCCGGAGGGGAGGTCGGCGGGGGAGGAGAGGCCGGCGGGGGAGTGGAGGCTGGGGCGCCTGCGCCACCGGTGCCGTCGGCCGTCCCCTCGGAGGCAATGGGCGTGAGCCCCAGCGCCGGTCCTGAGGCGTCGCCCAACTGCACGCGAGTGCCATGAGTGACGAGAGTCTCACGAGCGGCGACGCCGTCAACGAGCATGCCATTCCTGCCCACGCACTCCACCCGCCAGCCCTGGCGCGTGGGCGTCAAACGCAGGTGCCGTCGGGAGACCAGCGGGTGGCTGACTTGAACATCGCAGTCAGGGGCCCGACCAACCGTGAAGGTGTTGGTGAACGTCTTAGGTTCTGCAGAGGCATGCGAGGACAGTGAGCGGACGACGAGCGCTGAGGGAGTCACGTGAGTCCTTTCGAGACTGCGGGTGGCGTGCAGTGCACGCTGGATGCTCGCCGCCACGATACCGGCGCTCGCGGCGAGGCGACGAGTCACGGGGCACCTGATCATGGGGAGGGCGCCCCAGGGCCGATCCATGACATACTCTGGGCCCGCGCTCGTGGCTTCGGCCCGACGCGCGCGCCTCCGTAGCTCAATGGACAGAGCATCGGCCTTCTAATCCGCAGGTTCCCGGTTCGAGTCCGGGCGGGGGCACCAGCACAAAGTCCATATTCCGCGGGAGTCCTCCATTCCTCCGCTCGCGCCGGGCACGCCGGTTTCACTTGTTTCCGCTACGTTATGGTGGCCCGTGAGGCGGTGCTGGAGGGGCGAGCATGGCCGGCCAAGGTGAAGGCGAGAGGCTTGCCCGCGCCCGAGGTGTCCGGATTGTGGACCGAGATCATGCAGGAGTCCATGACGCGGTTCTCGTTACCTTTCGCAGGCAGGCGCCTACTCCTCCCGTTGTCGACCGCGCCGCGATGATCCTGGCGGGCGTCGCGCAGGCGCGCCTTCCTCGACGAGGACAGGCGCACAAGCGTGACAACGCGGATGACCATGGTGCTCTCTTCTCCTGTATAAGGGAGCCCGCTCGTCTGATGCTCATTCAGTCCTCATCATCCCAGCCGAAATCCGGGTGGGGCGCGACGACTGGCATTCTGTCGACGTTTGCTTCAGCGACTCCGTCCCCAAGGTCGTCGAGCCAGTCGTCATCAATGGTTTGTGCGTCTGCGCAGTTGAGGATGACATCAGCTTTGAGACGAGTGCCTTTGACTGTGGCTCTCACAACTGGTATGAGCCCACGCTGTTCAATGTGCCGCACAAGCGGGAGTAGTTTCTCCGACTGTCCTTTTGTCAGAACCCCTACGCGCTGCCCGTCGATCTCCACCTGGACGGCCTCATAGGAGGATCGTGGCCGGATCTCGTTAATGGATCGCAGCGTCGCAGCAACGTAGTTGTCGACACCGGAGCCGCGCCGCACGTAGTTGACAAGAACGTCCATGTGTTCATCCTCCTTGGTGACCTGGATCGTCCTGCCGCTAGGTATGACGACGTGTTCCTGCTCGGGCAGCTTATTGGAGGGGACCATGCCAGACGGTTCGGGAAGCCAGAGCGTTACGCGGGCGTTGACGCCCCTTCCGCGGCCTCCCGGCTGGCTCGCCCAGACCCTTGCGTCAACCTGCGCCAGCGTCCTGCCGTGCCGCATCTCAGCCAGCACAGGAAAGTACCTATCAGCATCCATCTGGGCCAGATAACCGACATGCTCCCCACGGAAGTAGACGGCCACCGCGCGACCCTTCCCATACGGGTTGTTGGGATCCGGCACGAGAATGGCGTCTCCCCGTATCTCAACACCCTCGTATTGGTTGAAGCCCGGCTTGCTGCCCAGCAGCGTTACAAAGGCCCTCGGCTGGTAGCGCTCTCCGGCGACTTCCAACGGTTTCCCCTTCGCCCAAGGCGCCACGAGAGTGCCGAAAGGCTTTGGTGGATACCACTTCTCAGCGTCCGAGTACCCCTCTTGATCACGCTTTATCTGCTCTGCCTCAGCGCGCTCGCGGGCGGCGGCTTCACGTTGCTGGCGCTTCTGGGTTTTCTCGACTTTACGGGCGGCTACTTCCTCATGGCGTTTTATCGCGTCTTCGTCAATGATCTTCTTGCGGAGCCACCAGCGTCCGCGCAGTGTCCAGAACACGCCAAGCAGGATTCCAGCCGTGGCGATTGGTCCGGGCGGACTTCCATGAGTAAGATCCCATAAGGCTCCAATGCCGAACACGATAAGGAACATCCACCCGAAGACATGCATGCTCGCTCCCTTGTAGAGAGGCTCCTTGATCTTGTCTTCCTGGGTCGTGGACTCCTGCTGATCGTCGTGCATTGGTCGCTCCTCGCCCTGGTGATAGATGTCCGGATGCCAGGGTGCCCCTATCTTGCGCTGTCCTCGGGCTGAACGTGCGGTTTTACGCATCGCCCAGGCAACGATCCGACGACGCACGGTGTCCCGGGAAGCAGCGACGATCCGGCGGGGCACACCGGACTCGACGGTGAGCGTGCCCGAGTCCATTAGTCGGACAGCCCCTACTGAGTAGTGCGGTCCCGCCGTCCTGGCCGGCCCCGGTGGCGCCCGCCGGGGTGCGCCCTGCCCGCGCACGTGCGTCACCGGGTACGCGGGCAGTGAGTCCAGCGGAGCGTCCTTGGTCGGGACGAGCTGCGTCACCGGGTACGCGGGCAGTGAGTCCCGCGATTCCGCCCTTAATACAACCTTGATCCGAGTTGACGAGACCAGTAGTGGGTCGTGCTGCCTCCATGTGCCCTCCGTCCCATTATGGTGACCCCATGACTCCCTCCGCTTCCGCGCGCCCCGACGGAGATGCCACCGTCTCCTCGCTCAGCCGTGGTCAACTCATTGACGTGCTCAGTGACACTGTCAGGGACCTCGAGCGGCTCGACCTGACTTTGCAGGCACTTGGTGTGGTCGAGGCGCGCCGCCTGCGCATCCGGCTCATTGGCCAAGTCAAAGACCATGTCCTTCCCCGTCTCCAGGACGCAGACGTGCCGGCTGTCGTCGTGGTTGGTGGCTCCACTGGCGCGGGGAAATCCACTCTGGTCAACTCCGTGCTGGGCACTGACGTCTCCGCGGCCGGTGTGCTGCGGCCCACCACTCGCACCCCGGTGCTGGTGGTCAACCCCGAGGACGCCGCCGCCCTCGCTGACCACCCGGTGGCCGCTGTGGGCCACACGGTGGTCTCAGACGCTGTTCCCGTGGGGCTGGCCCTGGTTGACGCCTCAGACCTCGACTCCGTCCACGAGGCCAACCGGCTCCTGGCCGCACGTCTCCTGGAGGCCGCCGACCTCTGGCTTTTCGTGACCACCGCGGCCCGTTACGGCGACCAGACTCCCTGGGCCTCCCTGGAGGAGGCAGTCAGGCGCCAGACCCCGATCGCCGTCGTCCTCAACCGGGTTCCCGCCCGTATCCTCCCCGAGGTCCGCCGTGACCTCATGGAGCGCCTCACCGAGCTGGGCCTGGCCGAGTCCCCCTTCGTCGTCATCCCCGACGAGGGCCCGCACGAGGGGCTGCTGCCCGAGGCCTCCGTGGCCGAGCTGCGGGACTGGCTGCTCCTGCTCGCCGGCCGCCACCGCGCCGCCGGGCTCGTGCGGCGTACCGGACGCTCCCTGTGGACGGCTCTGCGCGCGGACCTGACCGCCCTGGCCGACGACGTCGATGCCCAGGATGATGCCGCCACCCGTCTTGAGGCTGAATCTCAGCGCCTGTTGGAGCGGCCCACCGCCCTGGTGTGCTCCGAGGTCGAGCGCGGCACTTTCGGGGAGGGCGCCCCCACGACCCGCTGGCTGGCATTGGCCTCCACCGGCGGCGCCCTGGCCTCATTGGCCCAGGGCGGGCGTCTGGCCCATGGGTTCTTCGGTCGCGCTACTCGCGCCCGCACTGAGGCACTGGCGCTTCTGGCCGCAGACGCCCGCGAGGCGGTCGCCGCGCGCCTGGAGGCCATTGTCCTGTCCACCGCCGATGAGGCTGCCCGCACCTGGGCGGCAGTTGGCGCTGCGGAGCCCGCGGCCCGCCTGCTCCCCCCGCTCCCGGACGCGAATGCCGTTGTTGAGCGCTGGGTCGCGGAAGTGGGCGCCACAGTCAAGACGGTGCCCAAGCGCATGACACCGGCCGGGGTCACCGACCTCCTGGTGGCCGGAGCGACCGGGGTCGCCGGGGCTCGGGACGCCGCCGAGCGCCTGGGTTTGGGCCCAGCCCTGGCCGAGGCGCGCTCCTCCTTGCGCCAGACCCTGACCACCGCGCTGGCCGGCGTGATCCCCGCCGGCGCTGCCCAGTCCCTTGCCCCAGATCCGGCCCTGGCCGCCGCCCTGCGGTTGCGCGCCGGTGAGCTCATCCCCTTCTCTCGCCATGGAGCCGTCGCATGACCCACCCCAACCTCGCCCCTGTGTCCTCCGAGGTGCTTGATGCCGCCCACCTCGATGCGCGTCTGGCCCAGATACGCGCGGCCCTGGACGCCTGTCCCACAGAAGTTCCCGCCTCCCTGGCCTACCCCGCCAGGGTCTCCCTGGACGAGGTCGCCGAGCGCCTGGCATTAGGCGTGGACCACACCGTGGTGGCGCTGTTCGGCGGAACCGGCTCAGGGAAATCCTCCCTGTTCAACGCCCTGTCCCAGCTGCAGTTCGCCGACGTCGGCGCCCGCCGCCCCACCACGTCGCGTGCCGCGGCCTGCACCTGGGGTGACGACGCCAATGCCCTGCTCGACTTCCTGGGGGTCAGCGACCAACGGCGCATCCGCCGTGAGTCGTTACTGGACGCCTCAGACCAGGACGAACTGGCCGGCCTGGTCTTATTGGACGTACCCGACTACGACTCGGTGTCCACCGAGCACGCCCTCCAGGTGGACCGCCTGGTGCCCGTGGCCGACGTGCTGGTGTGGGTGGTCGACCCGCAGAAGTACGCCGACGCGGCCCTGCATGAGGGCTACCTGCGGGGACTGGGCGCGCGACAGGAAGACATGCTCCTCCTGGTCAACCAGATCGACACTCTGCCCGCGAGCGCGGTGGACACGCTCATGGCAGATGCGCGTTCCCTGCTGGACCGTGACGGTTTGACCGAAGTCAAGGTGCTGGCCGTCTCAGCCACGCGCGGTGACAACGTCAAGGACGTGCGGAACATGCTGTGCCAGCGGGTAGCACGCGCGTCCAACGCCGCCCGCACGGCCTCCGCCGAGCTGGACGCCATCGCCCTGAGACTGCGCTCTACAGTGGCCCCCAAACCGGTGAACGTGAATCCTGAGTTCGCCGAGACCTCCACCACCTCTCTGGTGCAGGCCTCAGGCGCTCACGCCGTGGCCGCCTCGGTGCGCTCAAGCCTGTCCCATGTCTTCGCCCGGGCGCTGGCGCGGCCCGAGCCGCCTTCACGGGCCGCGGTCGAGGCTGTCCGCACCACCTGGATGCGGCGCACAACCGACGGTCTCCCCCCGGCTTGGCTGCGCAGTATTGATCGCGAGGTCGCCTCCCCGGAGGCGCTGGGCGCCCAGACCGCCGAGGCGGTCGGCTCCGTACCCTTCCCAGGGCACCGCTCTCCGGTACTGGACTTGGCCTGGTGGGGCGGGGTGCTCGCCATGGTGGTCGGCCTGGTCTGCGGGGTTTACTTCTTCCTCCGGGGAGGGCCGCTGCTGCTCGCCGTTGCGCTGGTCGGGGTCGGGGTGCTGCTAGCCGTGGTGGCTCTGGTCCTGCGCCGGAAGTGGGCCAAGCGCGAATCGGAGAACTACCTCACCCAGGTCAATGCACGAGTCAAGGCCGTAGTGGAGCGTGGCGTGAGTGAACCTGCTGACGAGGTTCTGGGGCGTCACCGGCTACTGCAGTCCGCATTGGGGCTGTAAGCGCTTTCCCCGTGGTTCTGGGTTTTCCCGGGCTCCACAGGGGCGTTGACGGCGGTTTTTTCCACAGGGGTCGATGGTGCCGAGTGCGGACTGGATCGCGCCGGGGCACGGTGGTGGCGGAGCCGGCAGGGCGTCGGTTCTCATCCCTGTAAGGAGCAACGATTATGAGCCGCCAGCTCGATCTCGTCGTCCAGGGGATCCTGGGCACAAACCCCGTCCTGAGCCGCGTGGGCGCCGAGCAGCGCCCCTACTGCCGTTTTCGGGTGGCCACAACCCCCTCCTACCGCACGGAACGGGGGTGGAATGACGGCGAGACGATCTGGTTCACCGCCAAGGCCTGGGGTCAGCTCGCTGAACACATGTGCATGTCCCTGCGCAAGGGCGAGCCAGTTCTGCTCGCGGGCCGCTTCACCCAGGAGACCTGGGAGTCTGAGCGCGGGACTCAGCTGACCAATGTCCTCAATGTGCACGCCGGCGGCCACGACCTGACCTGGGGGGAGACTCGCTTTATGCGGGTCCAGCTCCACGCCCAGGGCACGGCGTCGGCCTCCACCCCGGACACCACGGCAAACACCCAGAGCGGTGCCGGGTCCCCGGACACCGCCCGGGAGCCCGGTGCCGTTGACGCCCCCGGCGGCACCGGCGCCCAGGTTGATGAGGGGCCGCTGGCGGCAGGCGGCAGCCGGGCGCAGGCCGGGGAGACCCGCCTCCGCGCCGGGGTGGGAGGGGCTACGCGGAACGGGGATCAGGCCACGACCCCCCTGCCGGCCGACCACTGGGAGGGCGGGGCTGACGCGGCCCGTCAGGGCGCCACCGCCCCCGGCCCGGCATCCGGCGCCTCGCAGACACAGGCGAGCACCGCGGATCCCTCGCCCGCTTCAGCGTCGTCCTCCGCCTATATTGTGGTCGGGGAAACGCAGGACGATGATCCTTTTGACCGGGAATGACAGGGAACGACGGGTAACGAGGCGGCCGTGCCCCTGAGCCCGGCTCAGCCCCGTGGCGGGGCGGCAATGCTCAGATCGGCCGGGTGGGGGACGCGCAGCACCTCGATGAGCACCTGCGCCACCATCTGTGCGGCCCGCTGCCCATCGGGGAAGACCCGGTGCATGCGACCGGCTTCTGTGGTCCAGCCCAGGGCGGCCAGGGCTCCACACGCCTCCTGGTCGAGGATCACTCGCCCGACCGGGTCGAGCACCGGCAGGACGGCCTCGACATCATGGCGGCGAATCGTCAACATGATGGCGGGCGGCTCGGGAGACGGGGCGCGTCGACGATGCAGCAGCCGACCCAGCCCACGAGGGGTGATTGGAGAATTCTGGGCGACTACCGGGGCCGGGGCCGTGAGCAGCACGGTCGGGCCATTGCCGGGGGCCCCGGTGGCTCCAGGTCCCCGGCCGGTAGCCGAGCCCTCCGGGGGCGCGGGCCAAGGCGACTCCGGGCGGTGCCCGTGGTCAAGGAGGGTCGCCAGGGTGGGTGTGAAGCGCGCCCATGAGCCGACGTCAACGTGGGCCGCGAAAAGGCCGGCGGCGTTGGGGCCGGGGGCATCGTTCATGAAGTCAGGCTAGTGGCCTTGGGGCCTTAGGTCGCCTCGGCCGGGCGCCCGGACGCCAAAACGTCCGGCTAGACAGGCCCTCCGGGGCCGGTCGAGACGGGGCTCGGACCAGCGTCGACGCCGGCTGTGGCACAAACGTGACGTAGTGGTCGCGACGCTGGGCGTGTCACAAGCGGGAGTCATGGGAATGCTGCGTACCGTGGTTGGGAACCTAGGTGCGATGCGCCGCGGCCAGGCAGGGAGCAGCAGATTCATGATCCGTTTTGACCACGTGTCCAAGGTCTACAAGCGGGGCGCTCGACCCGCGCTCGACGACGTTGATATCGAGGTTGAGCGCGAGGAGTTCGTCTTCCTGGTGGGGGCCTCCGGATCCGGGAAGTCGACGTTCCTGCGCCTGGTGCTGCGCGAGGAGCGGCCCACCTCCGGACGCGTCCACGTGCTGGGACGGGACCTGTCCCGGGTCTCGAGCTGGAAGGTGCCCCAGCTGCGCCGCGAGATGGGCTTCGTCTTCCAGGACTTCCGGCTCCTGGAGAACAAGACGGTTCTGGAGAATGTCGCCATCGCCTCCCAGGTGATCGGCAAACCCCGGCACTACATTTTCTCCGCGGTGCCCGAGGCTCTCGACCTGGTGGGCCTGGCCGGTAAAGGCAAGCGCCTGCCCCACGAGCTGTCCGGGGGCGAGCAGCAGCGCGTGGCCATCGCCCGCGCCATGGTCAACCGCCCCAAGCTCCTCCTGGCCGATGAGCCCACCGGGAATCTCGACCCTTCCACCTCGGTGGGCATTATGCGGCTGCTGGACCGGATTAACCGCCAGGGGACCACCGTGGTCATGGCCACCCACGACGACGAGATCGTTGACCAGATGCGTAAGCGCGTCATTGAGCTCAAGGCGGGGCAGGTCGTGCGCGACCAGGCCCGCGGCGTCTACGGCTCGGACCGCTGAAGGAGGCACCATGCGATTCCGTTTTATTCTCTCCGAGACCTTCAAGGGTCTGTCCCGGAACCTGGCGATGACCATCTCGGTTATCCTCGTTTCCTTCGTCTCACTGCTCTTCGTGGGCGCCTCCGCTCTTCTCCAGACGCAGATCTCCACCATGAAGGGCGAGTGGTATGACAAGGTCGAGGTGAGCGTTTTCATGTGCCCGCAGTCCTCGGCCTACGCCGAGTGCGCCGACGGCGAGGCCACCCAAGAGCAGATTGATGCCGTCGAGCAGCTCATTAACTCCGAGGTCCTCAAGGACTACATTAAGTCCTACACCATTGAGTCCAAGGCCGAAGCCTACGAGAACTTTATGCGGGCCTATGGCAACTCCTCTATTGGTCGCAATGCCACAGAGGACATGATGCCGGTGTCCTTCCGCATTAAGCTCGTTGACCCCGAGCAGTACCAGGCCGTGGCCGAGCAGTTCACCGGGCGCGATGGCGTTGAGAGGGTTAAGGACCAGCAGGAGACCCTCGAACCCCTCTTCCTGGTAATGAACCGCGCCTCTTGGATCACCGGCGGCCTGGCCGCCCTCATGGGAGTGGCCGCCGTCCTGCTCATCTCCACCACCATTAGGCTCTCCGCTATGAGCCGCTCGAAAGAGACCGGCATTATGCGCCTGGTGGGCGCGTCGAATCTTTTCATCCAACTCCCGTTCGTGCTGGAGGGGGCCATTGCCGCCCTCATTGGAGCGCTTCTGGCAGTGGGCTCTCTGTGGGCCGGCGTCCACTATGTCGTTGAGGGGTGGCTGGCGCGCTCCATCAGCTTTACCTCCGCCTTCATCGGAACCAGCCAGGTGCTGTGGCTCGCCCCCTGGCTGATCGCCGCCGCCATCCTCTTCGCCGCAGCCTCCTCGGCCTTCTCCTTGTCGAAGTACACAAAGGTGTGATCGATATGTTTCCCCCAGTGAAGCCTGTTCCCCCGCCCTCCCGGCGCCACCGGGCCCTGGCTGCCGCCTGGCTCGCCGCGGCATTGGTCCTGGTGCCGTTGAGTCAGGGCGCACTGGCCGATGAGCGCTCTGACGCCGTCGACCAGCAGACGGAGGCTGAACAGCGTGAGGCGGAACTCGCCGCCTCCCTCGAGGGCGTCAGCGCTTCCCTGGGGCAGGCCTATCTGGACCTCCAAAGCGCGCAGGCCGATCTGGCTGCTGCCGAAAGCGACCTGACGACCGCTGAGACCACCTTGGCGCAGAAGGAGCGCGAGCAGCAGACCGCCTCCGACCGTCTCGCCGTGGCTGAGGCGGACCTAGCCGCGATCCAGGAGGAGGCCGCCTCCTCCCAGGAGACGGCTGATCAGAACACCGCCTCCGTTGCAGAGCTCGTGGTGTCCACCTACCAGGGCGACAATAGCCTGACCTCTTTGAGCTACGTGCTGGCCTCGGAGTCGGTGGAGGACTTGGCACAACGCTCGACGACCACTGAGATCGCCTCAGGAGTTCAGGAGTCCGTCCTGGCCGCCGCCGAGGCCGAGAGGGCTCAGACCGCGAACAGGCAGGCCCGTCAGGACGCCACCACAACCCGCGTCGCCACCTTGAAGGCCGATGCCGACGCCGCCGAGGCCGCCGCTCAGACCGCCCGGGACTCCGCCCAGACCAAGCGCGACGAAGTCGCCACCTTGGCCGAGGAGAAGGAGTCGGCCGCTGCCAGCCTGGAGACCGAGAAGGAGAGCCTGGAGGCCCAGCAGGCGCAGGCGGCCGCAGACGCCGCCGCAGCGGCGGCCAAGGTCGCCGAGATCGATGCCGCGAACCGGGCCGAGCCCACCTACACGGGCTCGGAAACTGTCGCTGAGGCCACCAATGAGCTGGGGTCGGGGTCCATTGGGCACCCGATCACCGGGGCCCTGGTGGTCACCTCGCCCTTCGGCTACAGGGTCCATCCGATCACTGGTGAGTTGCGCCTCCACGCCGGCGTTG
This sequence comes from Actinomyces oricola, assembly GCF_004104015.1. Lineage (GTDB taxonomy): Bacteria > Actinomycetota > Actinomycetes > Actinomycetales > Actinomycetaceae > Actinomyces > Actinomyces oricola. Next base: position 72,360 of record NZ_RYFV01000010.1, read on the forward strand.
ACCTCATGGCGGCCACCGGGGTGCCGCAGTACGCGGGCGTGTCCGGCACGGTCCATAACTTCTACAACGAGTCCTGCGGCAATGGGATCTTCATTGATGGCGGTGTGGTCGATGGCCAGTCGGTGGTACTCGGCTACTGCCACCTGTCCCAGCAGACCCAGGCTGAAGGGGCCTATGTCAACAAGGGCGACCAGGTCGGGCTGACCGGTGCCACTGGGGGAGTGACCGGACCCCACGTCCACTACGAGGTCTATCTCAACGGCGTCGAGGTCGACCCTATGACTCTCCCCGGTTTTTAAGGGCGAGCCGTCCGCCGGGTCGTCAACCCGGCGGACGATTCAGCCAGTGCGCCCCGTCACGGGCCTTCGCGCCCTGGCGCTGCCGACCCAACCCCGGGTACTTGACGGCACGGGTAAAGTGGACGTTCCGTGCGTGGCAGGGGCCGGCGCCGCGCGGCAGCTGTAAGGAGGACGCTCATGGCCAAGAGGAAGCCCGTCGGGATCAAGAAACCCGCCCCGGGGAAACGGGCCAAAGCAGCCTCCGACGCTCACAGGACCATTGCCCGCAACAAGAAGGCAACACACGACTACTTCATTGAGGACCGCTATGAGGCCGGCCTGGTCCTCACCGGCACCGAAGTCAAGGCCCTGCGCATGGGGCGCGCCTCCCTGGCCGAGGCGTGGATTGAGGTCGACCGCAATGGTGAGGCCTGGCTCCAGGGCGCTCACATCCCCGAGTACTTGCAGGGCACCTGGAACAACCACACCCCGCGCCGCAAGCGCAAGCTTCTGCTCCACCGGCCCGAGCTGGAGAAACTGGCCCAGAAGGTCCAGGCCAAGGGCTATACGATCGTCCCCCTGGAGCTGTACTTCCTGGAAGGCCGCGCCAAGCTCGAGATCGCCCTGGCCCGGGGCAAGCAGGACTGGGACAAGCGACAGGCGCTGCGCGAGGCGCAGGACAAGCGGGAAGCCGCCCGGGCCATGGCCGCCGCCAACCGGCGGCGCGGCTAGACCGGCATGCCCAACCGCGAACTGACGGCTGACTCGGCTAACAGGCCCTTCAGCGCTCTTGTGGTTCTCAGCACATGAGTGGTTCTCCTGAGACGGGTTGGGTACACTTGACCGGCGTTCATCCGCGGTTCCGCGGGTGAGTGGCCGGCCCAGCCGGCAACAACTCCACAGGGGATGATCGGTTTCGACGACGGTCGTGGGTTCAGGAGAAGCGGGTCGAGGATGCACAGTCATCTCGTCAACGCTCTGTGCGAACCAATAGGTGCCGATAACACTCGCACCGACTTCGCCCTCGCCGCCTGAGCGAGCTCCGAAGTCCGTCAGCCCGGGGAGCGCTCTCGACCCGGCGCCTGGCGTCATCCAGGGAGCCACTGCTGCGTCACCTCGTCGGCGGGTGACGCGGGACTTCTAGTCGACTGAGCCCGTCGGCGTCCTTGTTCGCGTGAGACGCCGGGGCTGAGAAACACGCCAGCGAACTGCACCCGGAGAAGTCCTGTTGCACCACCGTCGGACGGGGGTTCGATTCCCCCCATCTCCACCACCCAAAAGAGCCCCGCCCCTAGTCGGGCGGGGTTTTTCGTGCCCACTAGGGGTTTCACCGCGAAACCCACTGCGCTCGTTCGATGCCGTAGAGTGCATATGGCGCGCCTGGTGGTCGCTTCCCAGCGACAAGCAGACCGAGAGCCTCGACCACCTCGGGCGAGGCTCGCAGCAGAGCCAGCGCGCCGAGACCACCGCCGCCACCGAGCTGCTGCCCCGGCACAAGGGGGAGGGGCGGCTGCTGCGCGGCTCGCGGCCCGGCGTCGAGGCGGGCGAGCGCATCAACGAGACGGGGCTGCTCGTGCGGCTGGTCGACATGTCGCAGATCGACTTCGGCTGAGAGCGGGTCGTCACTCGGGAAGGTCCCGGAACTCGCCGGGGGGCATCCCCTTGCGCGCCGCCCACCAGCGCACGTAGACGAACAGCTCCTCTGTGGCCTGGATCGAGGCGCCGTACACCTCGTGCCAGAGCGACTCCGGGATAACGTGGGGCAGCAGGGGCACGCCCATGAAGAGATCGCGCTCTCCTGAGACCTGCACCGTCGCGACCATGTGGCTGAGGGAGAAGTGCACCCAGCCCGAGGTCTTGTCGTAGACGGCCGGTGCCCACGGGTGAGCTGCTGCCGCCAGGTCCTTCAGCCGTCCGTCGTTGAGGTTCTTGCCCTCGGGGTCCTTCATCTTGCGGAACTCCTCGCCCGCCAGCAGGCGCATGGCGAGCTCGTCGGAGTTGGGTCCGCTGGCGGCGTAGTGCGCGCGGAACAGCGTGTCGAGCTGGATGCGGAGCAGTGGAGCGGCGGCGTGGATGTTGAACCAGTCCACCGCGTCGATCAGGGCGTCCACGATGCCGTAGCTGCGCTGGACCATCGACGTGACCAGGAAGTCGGTCGAGTAGAGCCGCCCTTCGTCCACGGTGAGGGCCAGCGCCGCCACGTCCAGGTGCTGGCGCCGGAGCTCGTCGAGGCGCTCGCGCAACGGCAGCAGGTCGGGGAACCTCGTCGCCGAGCTCCCGGGTGGCACCGGCTTGGGCTGTCGGGGGAGCCTGCCGGCGCCTGTCGTCTCGTCGTCCATGCCCCCAGTCTCTCGCCCTCCGAGGGACAGACGTGGGACCCCCGGGCGGCTCTCGCCCGAGGGTCCCGGTGTGGTCCAGGACGAACGCGTCAGCGGGACGCGCCCTCCCGGCCGCGCTCCTTCTCCTGCTCGCGGGCCTTGAGGGCCTGCTCGCGGTTCGAGGCAGCCTTGACCTTCGTCTGCTCGGCCTTCGCCTTGTCCTGCTCGGGCACGGCCCTCTGGGTGCCGGCCTTCGCCTGCGAGCGGGACGTGGCCTCGCGCTGCTTCGCCTGTGACTGGCGAGAAGCCTCTGCCGCCTGCTGGCGGCGGGCCTTCTCCTCGCGGGCCACGGCCGCACGGCGGCGCTCGGCCAGCTTGTACTCGGGCGAGGACGCCACGTCCTTGCCGTAGCGCTGCTCGACGGCCTTGCGACCGCCGGGCCCGGACATCATCCGCTGGATCTCGGCCGCCTGCTGGCGGTCGATCTTGACGTGGTCGTACATGCTCGTGCTCATCGCTGATCTCCTTGCTGCCGGGGCCCGCGACGGTCGCGGGCTGCTGTGCCTGTCCGGGTAGTGCCGCCTGGGCAGGGGTGGTAGTTGACGCGCTCCTCGACGGCCTCGATGATCGCGCCCGTGGTCTCGGCCTCGTCCCACGCGGCCTCGACGTGCGCCTCGCACACGTACCAGCTGTAGAGGCTCGTGAGGACGAGCGTCATGGACTGCTCGGCGATGAAGACCTCGCGGGTCGCGAGCTCGCCGCAGCCGGGCTCCCGGCAGAGCGTGCCGGGCGCCATCCGCAGGCCGCTGATCGTCATGCCTGCCTCGCGTCGCGCTGGGAGACGACGCGTGCGCCGTCGAGCAGTTCGGCAGCGCGCTCCTGGGCCGCCGCGACGCTCGCGGCGTCTGGCCCGTCCGTGTCGAGGTCGAACGTCTCGACGACGTGCTGGTGCTCGACGGGGTAGCTGTCGGTGGTAGCCATGACGGTTCTCCATCTCTCGAGCCCTGGGCCCTGTGCCCCTGGTGGACTCGCTGGTGCCGGCCACCCGGCTGGTCGACGACCGGCGGGAGCCGGTCGGCCATGGTCCTGGTCGGGTCAGGGGGCGACGAGCTCCGTGCTGACGCTGGTCGGCTTCGGCTCCTTCGGAGCCTTCTTCATCACCTTGGAGCTGCGCGTCCGGGCCTCGCAGTGGGCGAGGACGACCATGACCGCCTCGTCGGGCACGCTGAACGGGCCGTTGGTGCCCGAGACGTAGACCGAGTCGGTGCGCTGGACGTCGGCGTAGGCTCGCGCCTGGCAGCGCACGGCCTGTGACATGTCGCCCTGGAGCTGGTAGCTGCCGGGAGGCATCTGCGCGACCGGGTAGACGACGACCTGGCTCGTCCGCCCCCACACGGGGCTCGTCGCCGGGATGCCCTGGGAGGGCGTCGTCTCGACCTCGGCGAGCGGGAGGTCCGTCGCGCTCGGGTCGGGTGCCGTCGTGGCGCTGGACGCGCTGGAGGAGCCCGTGGTGCCCGTCGAGGAGCTCGACCCGCTGGGCACGGCCGTCGGGCGGGAGGGCGCCGTCTGCGACGTCGTGGGCGCGGGCGATGGATCGGTGACGTAGACGGCGCTCCGCTCAGCGACAGCGTCGCGAGGGCGAGGACGACGGGGGAGAGGTGCTTGGTCTCATCGTGGTCACCTCGCACCCTCGACGCCCAGCTGAGCGGCGTCACGCTTGGCCACGGCCTCCGCGAGACGACGTCGCAGGTCTTCGATCTCGGCGTCTGCTCGCTGCTCCTCGGCCTCCCAGCGCTCGCGGTCGGCGGCCTGCTCGGCCTCCCTGCGCTCGTGCTCGGCGATCGCCTCCGGTGCCCAGTGCGCGCACGGGATGCCGCCCTCGCAGCCCGAGCACCGGCAGCACGCCGCGCGATCGGGGCACGTCCGGCGGTGCGCCGACTCGTCAATGTCGTGGACGACGGCGAGCGGACTGAAGCCGGGACAGGTGAAGGACGCGTACTCGTACTTCTCCTGGAAGCTCATCTCGTCCCACGGCTCGAAGAAGCTGTCCTCGGTCTGGCCTTGGGCCTCCGTGAGCATCAGGTCGATCTGGCGGCCCGAGTCCATGTCGTCGAGCAGGGCCTCGTCGTGGGCCCGCTGGCGGCTCTCGTGCCCGGCGACCATGTCGTCGATCTCGGCCTGCGTGAAGTTGCTCATGGTGGTTCCTGTCGTGACGGTGGAGCTCAGCTGCTCCCGGCGGGCACGCCGCTCGCCTGTCCTTCGTCACGACCACCACGGAGGTGGCCCGGCCTCCTCGTCGGGAGGCCGGGCCCGACGGGTCGTCGGGCCAGCCGTTGAGTTCTCCTGCTCAGCCGGTCGGGGGCTGATCGGCGTACCGCCCCGTCCCGGACAGCGCCGCGTAGAGGGTCGATCGGGAGACGCCCAGCTCTCGGGCGACGACCGCCTTCGGCACGCCCAGGGCCACCTTCTGCTGCGCCGCCGCCACCTGCTCGGTCGTCAGCTTCGGGCCCCGGTCGTACCTGCCCGCGGCCTTCGCGAGCGCGATGCCCTCGGCCTGGCGCTCGCGGATCATGCGCCGCTCCAGCTTGGCCACGGCCCCCATGAGGGTCAGGACGAACTCGCCGTTGGGGGAGTCGGTGCTGAGCTCCGGCATGTCCAGGAACTGCACCCGGACGCCCCTCTCGCCCAGGTCACGCACGGTCGTCAGCAGGGCGATCGTGTCGCGGGCCAGCCGGTCGGGGCTCTTGACCCGGACGACGTCGCCCTCGCGGACGTAGGAGAGCATCGCCCGGAGCTCCGGCCGGTCCTTGGCCGACCTGCCGGACGTCTTGTCGACGAACAGGCGGTCCACGTCGCCGAGGGCGTCGAGCTGCCTGTCGAGGTTCTGGTCGGAGGAGGAGACGCGGGCGTAGCCGACCACCTGGCTGGTCCCTCTCACGTTCTTCTCCATAGTGTTCAACAACCTCTTAAGACGTGTAGTCTGATGTGTACGACGAAAGTCTACGCCGATGTGGTTGTACGCACAAGAGGTCGCGGTGGTCCGTGTTCGTCGGGGTGCACCGTGTCGAACGGCCGTTCGGGCCCTGCGATCACTAGCCTCGGAGCATGGGTGACGAACCACGGGTCGTAGGGAGCGCGCAGCACTGGTTGGAGGCTGCGCTCGCGCAGCTCGACGGGCCCGTGCTGCTCACGAGCCCGTATCTGGCATATGACGTCTGCGCACGCATCGCCTCGGCAGCGCAGGCGAGTCCTCATCAGTTCGTGCTCGTCACCACGCTGGACCCGAGCGCGGTCGCCAACGGATACCTGTCGGTGAAGGGTCTCGATCGGTTGCTCGACTCGGAGGTCGAGGTGCGCCACGCCGATCGCCTGCACGCGAAGTGCTTCCTGGTCGGCTCACGAGCCATGCTCGGGTCGGCGAACCTCACGGGAGCGGGCCTGGGCAGCTCGGCCACCCCCAACCGGGAGCTCGGGGTGGTGCTCTCGGAGGACGACGCCCAAGACGCGAGGCGTGCCGTCGAGGCGTGGCCCGCGCGCGTCGTCACCCGGGCAGACCTCGCCGACCTCCTCGCGAAGTCCGAGCGCCTCACGCGGCAGCCTGCCGCTCCGAGCGAGGAGCTCGATGCGACGACGGCCCTCCAGATGGCAGAGCAGCTGCTCGCCGACGCGCGAGACCCGGGCCGTGGGCTCTGGCTCAAGCTGGAGTACGGTGAGCTGGCGCTGGACGGGTGGCGCGAGGACTCGTGGTTCGCGAGCCCCAAGAAGGGCAAGCCCGGCTTCCGCGCAGGTGACCTGGTCATGGCCTGCGCCAAGGACACGCACGACTGCTACGCCGTTGTCGAGGTCGCCGACGACCCTGAGCACCAGCCCGCCGACTACGTCGCCAGGACGGCTGAGTACGACCCCGAGGCCGCAGAGCGGTGGCCCTGGATCAACCGGACCGTCCCGAGACTCGTGCCGGACGAGCTCATGGAGCTGAAGCTGCACGAGCTCGGGGTGAGCGGCCAGGGGCTCCAGAACGGGCACGTGAGGCTTCAGCTCGACCAGTTCACGGCAGGGGTCCGAGCCCTCGCGCGCCTCGCTACGGCCTGAGTGGACCTGGGCAGCAGGGTTTCTCCATGACTCCGAGACCAGTCAACGAAGCCCAGCGCGCAGTGCTCGACTGGCTCGCCGCCGGAGGCTCCCAAGACCCGCCGCGGCACGAGATGAAGCTGAGCGCCGCCGCGCTGGCGGGGCGCGGCCTGGTCAAGGTGCGTCGCCCCGGCGGCAGGTGGTCCGCCGAGCTCACGGTCGCGGGGCGGTACTACGTCGAGCACGGCAGGTATCCGGGGGAGCCCGAGAAGGCTGAGAGACGACCGGTGGAACGAAAGCGGTGTGTGAGGCGTCCTGACGAGTCCGCGACCTCGGAGAAGCCGCCGCCGTCTGAGCCAGCGATGCAGGCTCCGGCGCCCCAGGAGCCCGACAAGCAGGTTCCCTTGCGCCAGGTCGTCAGACGGCCTCACCCTGCCGTCAAGGAGCTCAGGGACCGGCCAGGACGTCTGCCAGAACCTCTGCGTCGACGTTGCGTCCTGGTGGCTCACGCCCTCGTCACAGAGGCGCTGGCGCGAGGCTGGGAGGTGACGCCCGTGGAGGCTCGCCGTGAGTCTGACGGCTACCGGAGCACCTACGTGCGCTACGACAGCCGGGCGTTGTTCTTGCTGGACGCCGGGCACGCGCCCGTCGGGATCGTGTTCAGCGAGGTGACGAAGCGGCGACCGCACGAGGACACGAAGGAGGAAGCCGCGCGTCGCGCCAAGGGCCAGCACGTCTGGGCGCCGAAGTACGACTACGTCGGCGACGGGCGGCTCAGGCTCCACCTGACGGACCGCGAAGGGCGCAAGACCGGGACCTCGTGGACCGACGGCTCCCGCGTCACGGTCGAAGACCACCTCGCCGCCGTCCTGGCTGCCGTCGAGGAGGCCAGTGCGCGAGCCGTGCGGCTCGCGGAGGAGCGGCGTCGGCGCCAGGAGGAGGAGAGGCTGCGCCGCGAGGAGGCCGCTCGGATCGAGCGCCTGCGTCGCGGCTACGAGGTCTGGGAGGTGGCGCTCGCCGCCGGTGCCGACGCCTGGATCAGGCACCGCGAGATGATGGCGTTCGTCGACGAGATCGAGCGCACTGCCGGCGAGGACGGGCGCGCGTTCGTCGAGTGGGCGAGAGGGCACCTGGAGGCCGTCGACCCGCGTCGCGTGCTGCCCGCTGGCGACGTGCCCGCGTGGACGCACGAGGAGCGCGCCCGGCACGGCCGGTATCAGCCGCCGCAGGCGTACCGGTGGTGACCGGGAACTCAGCAGCAGCCATGCGTGGCTAGAACGGAATGTCTTGGTCCCAGGGCGTCTGTCGAACGTTTCCGCTGGTGACCGTCTCCCAGGCCTCGGGGTGCTCCTCGTCGTCCAGCTCGCCGGTCTGCTCCTCCGCCAGCTTCACGTGCCACTCCGCCCGCGCCAGCAGCTCGTCGAAGGTGATGACCTCCGGGTGCGCGAGGTTGCGACGGAAGAGCTCGAAGCTGTGCACCTTGTCGTCGATCGGACCCCCGGTGCCCTCCAGCTGGTCGAGAGAGCCGACCACCAGGTAGGCGCGCGGCTGCATGATAAAGGTGCCCGTCCCAGTGCGCGAGCCGTCGTACGCCTTGTCCTCCAGATACTCACCCAGGTCCCGGACTGCCATGCGCACGGTCTGCTGCACCTGCACGACGGCTCCCGCCAGTTCCGTGGACGGTCCCCAGCACGCCGAGCGGTACTGCGTGCTCGCCAGCAGCTCTGTGCGGTGATGCTTGATCTCCGCGAAGACCATCGACCGGACGATGCCGTTCGTGCGCAGCAGAGCGTCCGTGCGCTTCCCGGCCCCCTTGATGCTTGCGCCGCTGGTGACCTGCTCCAGCTTCTCGTGGTCCCACGACGTCAGGAGCTGGCCGCCGAGGCCGACCCCGAGGACCCAGGGATTCGCTTCCAAGAGGCGTTGCCACGCCCTCTCGGGGCCGCCGGCGTCCTTGCTCTCGGCGTCGAACGCCGCGTCGTCGTCCAGCCAGCTGCGCATGGTGTCCACCACGTCGCGCCGGCGCTGGAGAGCGATCACGTCCTGGGCTGTCGCGTCGGTGCGGATGAGCTCCTTGAAGCGCTCGGGGTCCTGCGCGTACGCCCGTCCCAGGGCGTTGGGGTCCGAGAAGACGTCGCGCAGCAGCTGGTCGTCGACACGCACGCTCTCGTCGCCGTCGGGTGGGATCGAGTCGAGCGCCTTGACGAGATCGATGAGGCGGGTCGACTGGTCCCGGTCGAGGCGCAGCATCTGCTCCACCTTGGTCGCGTTGGGATCCGTCGGCACGCGCTGGAGGACGATCTCGCGGACGGCGCCGGCGTGGCGCGCGACTTCCAGCCGGAGCTGCTTCCTGCCGCCGGGCGTCGTGCTCACCACGTACCCCTCCCATTCCCAGTCGTCGTCAGCATCGAGGTCCTCCATCTCGTCGAAGACCTTGTACACGTAGCGGGCCGGGTAGCCGGCATCTCGACCGAACTGGGCGATGAAGCTCCGATAGGCGTAGACGCGGTCGGGCATACGACCGTTCGCCCAGACGACCTCGTTGCCCGGGTTCAGTTCCTCGAAGACGATCGGCACCATTCACCCCCTCGGGGTCTTCGTGATCACAGCGTAGAACTTGAGCTGCGCGATGACGCGGAGGATCACCGCCTGCGGCCGTCGGCGTCGCCCTGCTCGGGCCTGGCGGCCCTCTAGGGCTCGCTGGCGCCGGTAGGGGCTGCGCCCCTCCCTCAAGGGCAGAGCACACAGGAGATGGCGCAGGGGCTCGCTGCGAGACTCTCGCAGCCAGGTGCCACGCACCACCCATCCACCGCCCCTTGCCTGTGCCCCTCGCCGGGCGGAGCCCGGCGAGCCCGAGCGTCCCTAGGTCCACTCCCTGGTCTAGCCGGGGCACGGTCAGGGAGGGATGCATGGTTCCGGCGGCAGGTTGACGGTTGACAGGTTGGGTGACAGATGGAAAACGCAGCTGTCAACCTATCAACCGGATGACCGCCATCGCCCCCTGCGAAGCGCCTCAAGACGACGCGACGCCCTGCGATCCGTCGTCTCGGATCGCAGGGCGTCGACGCTTCGTCCGCAGCATCACCTCATCTTGATCGGAAGCTCCGTCCAGGTCTTGGCGAAGCTGCCGTTGTACGTCTGGGCCCGTGCGTCCCACAGCGACGGGTCGGCGTCGCCGCTGCCGCTGAAGATCCGGTAGTCGCAGGCTGCGACGCGCTCGACGACGCACGCCGACCCCTGCGTCCGCCCGCCGTTCGCCAGGATGCGGTGAGTCGTGTGGGCGTCCGCCTCCTTCCTCGCGGCCCGGTACGCGTCGGCCTCCGCTGCCGCGAGCGCCTCGTCGACGGCGTCGTCTGAAGCGCCGGGAACATCGTCCGCGGTCACGCCGACGTTCATGACCGTCCTCCACCGCATCGAGCTGGTGCCGATCTTCTTGTGCCCCTGCTCGACCTCGATCCCGATCGTGCGCAGCGCGATCTGCTTGGTCTTCAGGATGCGGCCCAGGGAGACAGGCGAGGTCGGCCAGCCGGCCCGGTCGTCTTCGGGGCGGAAGGGCTTGATGGCCTGGTACAGGTCGTCGGGCGTGCCCTCCCACTTCCTGTCCCGCTCGGGCACCAGGCGCAGCAGTGCCGTCACCACCGGGTCATCCATCGCCTGGGCGGCGAGACCCTGCTTGACGCTGTTGAAGAACGTCTCGTGGAAGCCGTCCGGGGCACCGACCTGGTCCAGGTGGATGTCGAGCGCGTGCAGGACCTCGGAGTGGTCCGCCATGCGCGCAAGCTTCACGACCTTGCGGTGCACTAGGTCCCGCACCTCGTCCCGGTGGGCGATGACGCCGGCCAGGTCGTCGAACAGCGCTCCCAAGATGTAGGGCGTTGCCGCCTCGTACCTCTCGTTGAGCTCGCGCTCGGTGAGCCGCTCGCTCTCGTCGATCATCGGCAGGTCGAGCCGCATGAGCCGCTCGACCGCGTCGCTGCCGAGCCCGGCCGGCATGACGATCGACGTGACGGCCATGGGGCGCTTGATGAACTTGGAGTACATCTCGCCGTTCGTGTAGAGCACGCGCCGGTCGTCGGCGAAGCCGGTGACGATGCGAGCCATCCAGTCGCTCGTGGCCGCGCTGATCTTCGTCCCGACGTTGTCCATCGAGACCACGAAGCGCGTCGCGGCGCGCACGTTGTCGTCCGTCTCGCTGGCCGCCTTCGCGCTCGGTGCCGATACCGGGTCGACGAGCGCGAGCAGGTTGCGCGAGCGGGTGGTCTTCGCCGACCCGTGCGCCCCCGTGAACCACGCGATCGGGCTGGCGACCTCGGGCAGGTAGGCGCTGAGCAGCCAACCCCACAGGAGCCGCGCTATGTCGGAATCGGGGTCCAGGTCCTGGGCCGTGGCGAACAGGGTCCTGTCGCCGCCGCGCTCCGGGACCGGCAGAGGTCGCAGCGCGGTTGACCGCGTCCACACGGTGTCAGGGCGATCTTCGTCCTCGAAGCGGACCACGCGCCAGCCCTCGGCCGTGATCTCGACCAGCTCACCCGTGTCGCGCCCGAGGTCGATGACCACGCGGTCGCCCTCGTCGCTGGACCGCATCTTGACCACGACGCGAGGCGCCTCCTCGGCCGCGATGGCGCTGACCGTGGAGAGCGCGTTCTTCACGGCGTCAGCCGTGAGCGTCTCTCCGTACTCCTTCCAGAAGGCGCGGCGGAGCGTCCCCTCGCACGCGGCGAGCGGCTTCGCCACCCGCAGGGTCTCGGCGTCGACGGGGACGCCGTAGGGAACCCCGTCCTCGCTCAGCACCAGCTCGAAGAGCTCGCCGAACTTGCGGACCACCTCTGCCGCCTTGATCGTCGTGCTGCCCTTGCCATCGCCTTCGCGCGCGGGGGCCGGCTTCGGCGGGGGGAGCGCTGGTCGTCGCCACGACGAGAGCAGGGTCGACCTCCGTCCCGAGGGCAGACGCGACCAACTTGACCTGCTTGGGAGTGAGCGCCTTGTGGAACGGCAGCCGCCCGTAGGCGTCCCCGCGCAGCCGGTTGGCCTCGCTGATCGCCTCGTTCGTAGCGTCGAGGACGGCGCGCAGGGTGGTCGCCGCATCGGGTATCGGCCTCTCGGATGCCATCCGGGCAAGCACCTCGTCGGTGACCGCGGCGTAGAACCTGGCGGGGGTCTGTGCCGCCCACGCTGCGTCGTGCTCGACCTGGGAGCTCGCCTTCGATCCATCGTCTTGCGCGCTTGCCCCATCCTCATCCGCGTGGGTAAAATGGGAATCGTTCTCGCAAGGAACGCTCTGATCGCTAGCCTTCACGTCTGCCGCCCCCTCGCCCTGGGGGTGGCTTTCGTTTGCCCCGACGTCCTCGACGACCTGCTCGGGGCTCTCGTCGGCCGTGGCGGCCTGAACGGACTTCGTCTTGGGGTTCATCTCACGCCACCCCTCCACGCCCAGGAGTACCGCGCAGCGGCCCTTCTGCTCGACGAACACCTTGGGCTCGCCGTTGGGCTGCCCTCACGGCCACCTCTTCGGCGTCGAAGAGGATCGCGTAGCCGAGCTTGTACTTCGTGAGACTGCCCTCACGCACCCAGTTGTCGAGGGTCGATCGGACGACGCCGAACTCCGCCTCGATCTCCTTGAGGGGTCGCATCGCTGCGGTGACCTGCTCGGTCGAAATGATCACGACGCTCATGTCGCGCACCTCGTGCTTCTCCGGCACGACAAACGCTGCCCTACCGGCTCGACGGAAGACGCTGAGGGTCTTCCGGAACGGGTGGGCAGCAAAGTGGTGATGCGACGTCGGCCGTGCGGCCAGCTAGGAGAGTGCGGTTTCCGTGTCGCACTCTCCGTCGGGATTCGCCCTAGATGCCTCGAATCCTATCGAACTGGCGAAACTGTGTCCAGGCCTGTCGTGATCCCGCGTCACGCCGCCCTCGCCTTCTCCACGACGCCGGCAGCGCGCTGCTCGCGCGCCTCGGTCATGACAGCTCCGACGACCTCCAGCGCGTTCAGTCCCAGCGGGGGAGCGGCCAGCGCCTGGCGCTGCGCCCACTCAGCCACGCTCTCGCGTCCGGCAGCCGCCGGCGCGATTTCGCCCCGCGACGACCGCTCACGGCCTCCAGCTCGGCGCGGTCCAGCCGCACCCCGGCGCCCACCCGGCGCTTCGTTACCAAGTCCTTGGACATCCACAGGTTCAGCGTCGAGCGGGCTCCGTAGCCAGCCTCCGCGGCCTCTCGCACAGTCAGAAGCTCAGCCATCTCGGCCACCGCCCTCCGTCAGCAGGTCACCGAGCAGCCGTCTGCGGCTGCCTGGTCAGCACCTCCTTCCGGCGCCACGCGCCCTCCCGGTCGACGCCACGTCGACCACGCGCGCCAGCGCACTCCGAGCAACGTCGCTCGCTCGTGGGGGCCCACCTCGTGGGCTCTCACCTCGTGTCCACGGAACAAACGTCAGCGGTTCGTCTGCAAGGATTTGACAAGGTCGTTACACTCAACAAGGTTGTTGGACATCACGAAGACTTTGCTACGTCTTCTCAGCTCCACATGACCAACCCGGCGGCGCAAGCGCCGCCACTCAGCGAAGGCGGCAACAGCCGCTGCTGCCTCCGAGCCAACTCCCTCGGCCCTCCGACACGGAGTCGACGGGTTTGGTCAGACCTCGCTCCTACGCTTGAGCCAATCCCGAGCAGAAGGACGAGACCCATGGCAATGAGCCGCAGCCAGTTCGAGCGTCAGGTGCGCGAAGCCCAGCGGAAGGCGCAGCGCGAGATCGACCGCGTGAACCGTGCGAACAAGAAGGCGGTGGATGACTACAACCGTGAGGTCGAGCGCCACAACCGTCGTGAGATCGACCGCGTCAACCGCGAGAACAAGAAGGCCGTCGACGAGTACAACCGCAAGGTCGAGCAGCACAACCGCGAGGCGGACCGCCATAACCAGAAGGTGGTGGACGACCTCAACCGCCAGCTCGCAGCCGGAACTCGCCGGAAGGTGAGCTACCGGCCGGCCGAGCAGGTGCTGGTCGAGCGCGTGCAGAGCGCCATCAACTTCGACGACGGTCGCGAGTACGACGTCTTCCTGAGCTATGCCCGGATCGACGGCGAGGCCGTCGCGACCGAGCTGGCGCAGGCGCTCGAAGCTCTCGGCGTGCGCGTGTGGTTCGACGCGGTGGCCATCCAGCCCGGGAAGTCGCAGTCGCTCCAGATGGACGCAGGTCTGCGCAAGGCTAGCGCGGGCATCGCGGTGCTGACCGCCGCCTACCTCGCGGGGCGCTTCTGGACGCAGCGCGAGCTCGGAGCGCTGCTGAACAAGCCGACCCTTATTCCCGTGCTCCACGGGGTCACGTTCGACGACGTCAAGGAGTATTCGGGCATCCTTCCCGACCTCGCCGGCTTCACGACCGGCGACGACGAGGTGGCGACGATCGCAGAGAAGATCGCCCCGTTCGTGAGTCCCTCTTCAGTGCGCGATTGACCTGGGTGGAGAACTCGCTAATGGCCATTCTGGCTATGCGGCCTGGGGCTCCTGCCATACCAGCAAGAGGTGATCGCGCCACGCCCTCAGCTCCACCGGTTCGACACGTGCCCCCTGAGCTCCACGTAAGATGAGAAAATCGAAACTTGCCCCGCCATCAGGCGGGGCAGTTTTGTTTTCTGCAGTGACTTGCACCGGGGCGTCGATGGTGGTGTGGAGCGCCACATCACATGGACCGCCGTCGGGAGGTTCTACCTCGCGCTGCTCCCGTTGGCGTCGGTGCTGCTCCTTGGTGTCAAGGGGTGGAAGCAACGAGGAGGCGTTCGAAGGCTTCTCGTGGGGTGAGGTAGTTCAGGGTGGCGCGGGGGCGTTCACCCGTGTTCTTCGGCGATGGCGGTCAGGTAGGGCTGGTGCT